>CAXUHG010000005.1:0-36019 GCA_964250805.1 uncultured Ktedonobacteraceae bacterium
ACGCGCCCACGTATCGGGGCATTCGGCGTCGATGGTAAATGAGAATGGTGGCATGAGTCTTCTTGTGTCTTTCAATTGTGGGTTGTTGCTAGGGGTATTGTCTCATTGGTGTCAAGGGGAGGTGGAGTTATGAATGGGGACTCGCCTCTTGGCGTCCGTGTGCAAATCTACATATTATTTTCGGGTATCTTTGCCAATCTAACAGTTGGCGTGCCGCAAGTTCTAGCGGCAGCACTCAAAAAAACGCCTGTTGTTCCTGCATCGCTGACGATGAAACAATTTTTGCAGCAGGGACGACCTGATAAGGTTTATCGCGGAGCCGTCGCACAGGTTCCACAAGGTATTGCAGCACCACGTTCTACGCATGACACGCCCGCAAATTATACGAAGCTGCCGCCGAGTGCCGAGCCAGCAACGATGACTCCCATCGTACAGACGCTCGATTCCAATATCGTAGCGAGTGCGAAGAGGAGTGGGCGTGTTGCTGGCAGTGGTATGCTCGACCTCAAGAGCAACGATGGACGCTTAGAGGTACAGATTCAAGCGGGGGCACTCGACCTCTCACAAGCAATCATTGCTTCTGGAAAAGGCACAACGGCGGCTACTGGCACACTCTCGCTACATATCACGCAACTACACGGTCACTACGTGGGGCAAATCAATCTGCTCGGCTCGTATCAAGTCGAAGTACGTGATGCTCAGCAACGTGTTGTGTCGGGCGTCAAGATGCTTGCGCCTGCCACCTTCATTTATCACTATCAAGTAGGGGAAGTGACCGGGCTTGACCTGAATCCCGATCATCTTGTCGCGGTCTGGCCTACCTTGCTGGCCTCAGCAGAGCAAACTAATCAGTCAACCAGTGACTATGTGCTACCCATGATCAATGATGCCAAAGCGCATACGCTCACGGCACAGAGTAATATCCTTGGTCCTGGCCCGCTCGATACGGGTGGTGGCGATCCCGACAACCAGAGTCCACCCACACCACATCTCGCTTCTGTAGGTGGTAACGCGGGACAACTCACCTATAGCTATCCCTTACAATTGCCGCCGGGTCCTGGTGGCTTCTCACCTCAACTCGCTCTGGGCTATTCTAGCAGTAACACGAACCAACGTTATAGTAAGACTTCTCCGGCTGACAGTGCTGGCGATGGTTGGTCGCTCTCGCTTGGTGCTATCACCGCTGACGTTTATCCTTCTGGTGCCGCGCCTGGAACGTGGTACTTTCTGAGCGGTGTGGACAACACTAGTGATCGACTGATTCAAGACACAACTATCAGTGGTGGAACCTTTTATCAGACTGAACATGTCTCACGGCTCAAAATTCAGCAAGTCACGAGTAGTGCTACTGGACAAATCTGTTTTCATGTGTGGGAGCCGTCGGGTTCGTCCTACGAATTTGGCTGTACTGCTGATTCGTTGCAGTATCGCACCGACTCGACGGGGCGACATAACTATCGCTGGGACCTGGACCGTATCGCGTCCTCTAATGAAGGTATTAGTGCCAACTACAAGCTCATCCTGGTCTCGTACCTGCAAGATATCGTGACGACAAACAGTTATACCAGCGTGCGCGATGCCGCCATGAAGCAAATCACCTATGGCTTCAGCTCAGGGAGTGACTCCAATAAAATTGACACGCTCAACGGCACTGTGGACTTCTCGTATCGTGCGCCAATGACGAACGCACCCTGGTCAACAGCGTATGGCAATAACTACAACTGTAGTAGTGCGCCGCCGACAACGACTATGTTGCGCTGTGACGACCCTAATCCTGCCGATAATGCGAATGAAAGCGTTCCTGCACCAACGGTGATGAGCACGCTGTCGCTCCAAAGTGTCACGAGCTATGTGGGTAGCGATAGCACGGGCAGCAAAGCGTATGGCTATAGCATGAGCTATCAAGATAAGCCTTATACGAAAGACGGTCCCTCGACACCGTGTAAAGATGCCTATACTATCTTTAGCCTCGACTGTGCGGGTGGGCATCTGCTGACCAAAGTTGTTCCGCATGTCTACCAGAATGGCGCGGCACACGATCTCAAACCTCTGCTGTTCAACTACACTGGTCCCTCGCAGGATGTCTATTATGATAGCTCGCACCAAACCCTGCAAAACACTCCATATGGTGGGCAGACCTTCTGGCAGTATCTGAGCGACTACATCGATACCAATACGGGTGTCGGTGGACATGTTGACTACGGAACGGCTTTTAGCAATACACATGGGACGCCCTACGTCGTCAATGGCTCAACCGTCGATGATCGCCACGATCCGCTCTATTGTTGGACACATCGCCACGATGCTTCTGCAAATCAGTGCGTAGGTGCCTTCCTGCATCCCGAAGAGCGTGCGTGGAGCCAGCAAGTGGTGACGCAGACGCGTACATGGGGGACTGATAGTAGCGCAACGGCTCTACAACCTTCCACCACAACCTATGCCTATCGACTCGCTGTCGTGAGTGGCACGACCTGTCCGCAAGGTACAGGTACGGGCACGGCACCGCCGGGACAGACCGATTGTGTCACCGATAGCTGGGTTCCTGCGAATGGCGGACCAGATAGCGACTGGCAAGACTACTATCACTCGGAGTTTCACGGCTTCAATGTGGTTGCCATCACCAGCCCCTCCAAAGACCTGACCGTTGATAGCTACTTTAGCACCGAGGGCTGGGGCACGCCCAACTCCAATAGTGGCAACTACAACTCTGGACACCTCTTTGAGGAAGATGTCTATGAAGGGAATGCCGCTGTTGATAGTGCGCTGTTGAGCAAGACGGTCAACACCTACACGCTTAACCCCAACTCGTGCATTGGTGCGCTTACTCCAGTCTACAATCCGTGCGAGGTGATGATTCTCAAGACGCGCACGACACAGTACAACGGGACGGGCAGCGCTAACGCCAACGCTCCCTGGACGCAGCACGACTATACCTACGACGACTTCAACCCAAATACAGGTGGAGGAATTACAGGCGGATATCACAATCTTCTCAAGGATGTGACAACTAGCTCGAATGCTCCAACGCTCACGAAGCAGATGAGCTACTATACCAATGATACAACGGTTGCAGGCTGGGTCTACTACACGGTCAATAAACTGAAGCACAGCGAGGTTGATGATAGTAGTGGGCACATCTGGCAATGCATGTATCAAGCCTACGATGAAGGTGCGCCCGCTGGCAATCCAACACCTTCTGCTGGATGGCTGACGACGGCGCAAACGTATAGCAATAGCAATTGTGCCGCGCAAACCAATCCGACCATCACGGCTTACACAGGCTATGATGCCTATGGCAACGCTGTTGCAACGGTGGATGGTGTTGCACAGGCGACGCCTTCGCTCTATGCAAGTAAGGGTTGTGCGTTAGCGACGAAACCAACGATCTTTACGGCGGCATGGACTGCGAGTACATATACTGCGTGTACAACATATGATAGCACCGAAGCTGTTCCGCTGATGAGTACCAATGCACTTGCACAGCAGAGTAGCATAACCTACGACTCAACTCAGGGCCTGTTGCCGACGCTTCAGCAAGATGTCAATGGGCAGCAGACCAAACTGGCCTATAGCTACGATGGCAATAGCGGCAGCAACGGCAAGCATACCGTGCAGGTGAGCCAGCCAGGAGAGACGGGAGCCTATACCAGTCAATCCTCGACCAACTCGACCTGTGCCGCGAGCATTCCTGGTGCCACCACACAGCCCTGCTTCGAGATGGACAGCAACACCTCGCAATACAGTAGCGCGGTGACGCAAACCTTCTACGATAGTCTGGGGCGTAAGGTCGAAATACTGGTACCAGGACCTGATGGTACACATACCACCGTCTCCTTCATTGTGTATGATGATCTGCACCACTCGACGTTCCAGAGTCTGCCCTTTGTCGTCAACAGTCGTACCACGTGGCTTGACCCCAATGGAGCGACTGATGATACAGGCGCGACTCCTGGTGGCACCTCAACCTTCATGGATGCGTTAGGACGCACGATTGCTACTAAAGATGCCCTCTTCAACCCACCAACGGTTCCAGGCATTGCCTGTGCTTCGCTAGGAAGTAATGCTACAACCTGTAATACCTTTGGACTGGGCACGGTGAGCGGCGATAGTGCCACCTATAGCATTACCGCAGGCATCGACGCCAACAATCACGTCACTGTGAGCTATAGCGACGGATTGGGACGTGTGCGCTACGTGCAATATGACAGTGGCGTCAACAGTGGCACACTCTCGGTCAACGAGCAGAAGAGCATGCAGTACAACGTGCTCAACGAACTGACCTCAATGCAGGTGACGGACCTTCCTCCGAAAACAGGGCAAACCGTGACCAGCGTGACTACAACAGCAGGCTACGACGATCTAGGGCGCATGACGAGCCTCAACGATCCTGATCGTGGTAATCACACCTATAGCTATGATGCCGATGGGCGTGTCATCAGTGATGTCTCTGGTACGCGCACACTTGGCTACAGTTTCGACTTATTAGGACGCTTGGGCTGTTCGCAAAGCACGGTGCCGACGCCTGACCCATTAGGTGCATGTTCAGCGAGTACCAACCCCTATGTAAAGAATACGTATGATGCCGATCCGGTAGGGACCAGCTGGGGCAGCACCAACTATGCCGTTGGTCGCTTGACCCAGACGTATGCCATCACCTACTACCCTGCCCCCGATGGTAGTAAGGGTGAGGTCAAGGAGAATTTCCAGTACGATTCGCGTGGACGCACGATCACCGAGCAACAACAGGAAACCGTTCAGGATGGCACGTTGACACTGCCCAACCTGCCGCTCAATCAGATGAACACGAGCTACAACGACGCCAATCAGGTCATGACGACCGCGACCACCGTTGGAGGACAGCCCGGCTACACCTTCTCGCAAGCCTACGATAGCACCACTGGCGTCTCGGTTGGCCTGAGCAACAACGCGACAGGCACGGCGAACCTTGCCACGCTCTCGTACAATGCGCAAGCACTCGTGAGTAACGTCAACTACCTCACGTCATCGGGGATTGGCTCACCGCTTGCTACTGACGCCTCCAGTTATGATGGCGATCTGAGACCTGCTGGGAGTACGGCGACATGGCAAAGTGGCAGTGGTTCGACAGGCACCATTTTCAGTCAAGGTGTGGGCTATGACCCTGCTGGCAATGTGCAGACACAAACGATGACGCAAGCGGCAGTGCCAGGGCAAACGGGATCGGGTGGGACCGAGACGCAAAACTTCTGTTACGACGAGCAAAATCGTTTGGTCTATGGCAGTAACAGTACCGCTACGCCCCCGGCAGGCAATGGGACCTGTGGTACGGCAGCATATCAACAACGTTTGGGAGGCACCTATACCAGTAGCTATGTCTACACCCATCTTGGGCAACTGTGGCAAGGACCGTACAACGGCAAAGGTGCCTACCAGTACCTCTACTGCAACACGAGCCAGCCGCACCAACTGACCGCCGTGTATCCCACCAACACCAATTG
Organism: uncultured Ktedonobacteraceae bacterium; assembly: GCA_964250805.1. Lineage (GTDB taxonomy): Bacteria > Chloroflexota > Ktedonobacteria > Ktedonobacterales > Ktedonobacteraceae > JBBQVS01. The sequence goes on from CAXUHG010000005.1 coordinate 5,478, forward strand.
TGCGAACACCAGTGGTAAGACGCAGAGTTATGGAGCCAGCTACGACAGTTGGGGTAACATGACCACACGTACTACCACAGGCGCAACAGGCACTCTTACCTACGATCCACAAGACCTGTTGGTCAGGTGGAACGGCTCGGCGAATAATCAGGCCGAGTGGTACATGTACGATGGGAGCGGCAGTCGCGTGTTGCGTCGCTCGTTCGATGGCACGAACACGACGATCACGGTGTACGCCTTTGGCATGGAGGAGCATCAATACCAGTACAGCGGCTCCGGTAGTACCGCCACCAACACAGGCAACACCTACTACTACACGCTTGATGGAAAACTGCTGGGTACGCTGAGTGGAACGGGAACGCTCTCGACCACCTTTATGCTCAGTGACACATTAGGCAGTGTCGTGGCAAGTCTGAGCAACACAGCGGGCAGTGCGGCGGTGTTGGGTAATCAAGCCTATGGACCGTATGGCAACCAACGCTATGTGGCAGGCAGTCTCGGCACCAGCAAGGGCTATACAGGGCAGTATAACGACTCGCTCACGGGGTTGAACTACTACAATGCGCGATACTATGATCCGGTGGTGGGACGGTTCCTCTCTGTAGACATTGTGCAAGGCAACATACAAGGGATGGACCCATACGCGTATGTAGGGGGCAATCCTGAAACGTATAACGATCCAACTGGTTCTCTCTTTGAACTTCCTGGAGAAGAAGGGGGAGTTGGCAATTATGCTGGAGGCGATAGTGGCGGTGGTGTTGGAGGTTCGTCTGATGTCACGGTAACTTCTGGTGGAACATCGGACACGTATAATCCTTCGTCAGACTCTATTACTGAAACCGTCACGAATCCTGATGGTTCTAGTACAACAACCGAGTTGAATCCTGGCGACCCAGGCTATGATAATGCTATCAACTCGGTTGATAGTTCTGGTAGTGGACCTGAAGCGGTTAATTCGTTGACGCCAAGAGGCGAACCCTCAACGACAACCGAGCCAGGAGTGACACCGACAGAACCGTCAACGACGAATACAGAGCCGAGTGTGACACCGACAGAGCCAACGACGAGTACTGAGCCAACGACGACAACAGACCCAGGAAGTTTAAAGACTCTTGCTCAAGACACACGCCTTAGAGGAGACACTAGGTCTGAACAAGTATCAGGCGCGGCTACCAATGTCCTGGATTCTAATGGGCAACCAATGACGGTGAATCACGACGTGAAAGGAGGTCCAGGGGCACAATCAGTTGAAGGACAAGTTGATGGTGTCCAAAAAACCTGGACACCTGATAATGGTCAACCGTATCGGGGGACTTGTGCAGGATCAATGATGTGTCAGAGTATAGCTCAAGCAAAAGTCAATGGTACAGGGCAATTTCCTGATGGTCCTATTAATATAGTCGAAGAACAGCAGAACGGTCTGGCGGCTTGTCCGCAATGTCAAGCCAACGCCCAGGCACTTGCAACATTCCTAGGGCAAGACGTTCTTTTGTATACGGTCGAAGAGAATATGCTTCGAGAGCCGTTGCTCTTCTACCCGTAAGACAAGGATAGTTGATTTCGTATGGGAAGTGAAGAACTTTCGATGATGTCGCTTTTTTAGTAGTTTATAGACATTCCTTCCTGGAGCAACGTAGCTCGCAAGGTATCTTGTGTGATATATTTCTCCAGGGAGGAATGTCAGGAAGGACTCAAAGATATCCCTCACAACGCGGGTGGTACAGAACCTTTCCCATGCTTACAAGCCAAAGTGTACAAGGAGAAACCATGCCACAGGATGAGCAGAGCTTTCTGACTCTCATCACCCCAAAGTTCGGAAGATGGCCTAGAGGGGTGAGCTTCGACGACGAGGGACACGTTCGCTCGTTAGATCTGGGAGGACGCAAACTGACGACGCTGCCCGAGGAACTGAAAGAGCTGACCTCGTTGCAGGAACTCGATCTTACCAACAATCACTTCCAGCACCTGCCTTCTGTTCTCTTTGCTCTTGAATCGCTCGAAACGCTCAAATTGTCTGATAATCACCTCGGCGAGATTCCAGAGCAGATTGTAAAGCTTCGACAGCTACGGGACTTGGATTTGAGCTACAATCGCTTCCAAGCATTTCCCGATGCGTTGAGTGCTTTACCATCACTTCAACGCCTCAAGCTGATTGGCAATCCGATTGCAGGACTTCCTGACGCCCTTACGTCGCCACAGGATGAGCAGGATATTCTTGCCCTCATCACCCGAAAACTCGGATATCGCCCCAGGGGGGTGAGATACGATGATCAGGGACACGTCCGCTCGTTGGACCTGGGAGGAAGCAAGCTGACGACGCTACCTGAGGAACTCAAGGAACTAAACTCATTGCAGGAACTCAATCTCACTAATAGTCACTTCCAGCAGCTCCCTCTTGTCCTGTTTGCTCTTGAGTCGCTCGAAACACTTGGGCTGTCTGATAATCACCTCAGTGAGATTCCAGAGCAACTAATGCAGCTACGGCAGCTACAGGAGCTGGATGTGAGTTCTAATCGCTTGCAGACATTCCCCGAGGTGCTGGGTGCTTTACCATCCCTTCAACGCCTCAAACTATCTGGCAATTCGATTGCAGTAATTCCCGATACCATTGCGGCGTGTTCTCAACTACGCTCGCTGTCGTTGCGCGGCAGTCACATCCGCGAACTCTCCACAGCCATTGGCTCATTACAGTTGCTTGAGAGACTCGATATCATGTCTGGAGAGTTGCAGATGCTGCCTGATGAGATTGGGAACTTGCACAACCTGCAAGACTTAAATGTTGCTCGTCATCGCTTGCAGGAGTTACCCGAGACGTTGTGGCAGTTACCGCATTTAGGATCTCTCAGCGTAGCGTTCAACCGTTTGCAGAGCGTCCCTCCTGCGATTGGCAATCTCACTCATCTAGGGTCGCTTTCGCTTTCAGGCAACCAGCTTCCTTCGGTGCCCAAGGAGATTGGGTTGTTGCGTGAGTTAGAAGTGTTGGATCTCGACGGCAATAGGCTCAGGCACCTGCCTAAGGAAATGGGGTTGTTAGAAAATCTGGGGTATCTTGAGTTGGCTAACAACGAACTGGAGGACCTTCCTCCTGAATTAGGTCTCATCCCTCAGTTGACGGTACTCACTCTGGAAAACAATGACTCGCTGACTGATCCGCCGCTTTCTGTTGCGAAACAGGGAAGAGACGCCGTTCTCGCGTATCTACGTGCGCGGCTGTGAGTGTAGAAAGGACTATAAACTTGCCTTTTTATGATGACAGATAAAGATGAGCTAATTGACCATTATTGGTCATTGCGCCCTACACTCTTCAATGTTCTTGATGTGATGAGGTTACATCAACGGAAGCTAGACGAAGATGCTCCTGTACGTCTTGAATTAGAGTTAGTGTTGCGAGCGTTTGAACAGGAAAGCGATGACCGTGAGCGTCTGCGCCTTGTGTTTTTCGGTGTAACTGACCTCGAGTTGAGCGGAACAGGCTTCGTAGTATTCCCATTGCTAGAGATTTTTTCAATACAAGACTTTCAATGGGAACATCTCAAGTACCGTGTCAAGGAAACAGAGAATGGTGAGCTATCTTTCTACTGTGAAAGCTTTACCGCAACAGTGGAGGTAGTGTAATACAAGTTGTTGCATTTGAGACATGCATGTCTCAAATGCAATCTGTTAAGAAACAGAGAGGAGATATGGCAACGACATCAATCAAAACAATTGAGGAAATGGGATATAGCCTTGAATTCTTTCAGCTAGGTTCCCCTCAAAAAGATGGTCAACACTTTCAGTATTATACCTTTGGAGGCACGGCTCGACCAGAATTGCTGGATGTCTGGGAAATCATCGGCGTGGCGCGACCACAAGAAATGGCTTCGGCGATCACTTTACGACTTATGCATATCGACATGGATATGTTCGAGTGGGACAACTATTCTGCTTTAACAAGCGCACAAAGTCGTCTCAGCTTAGGTCCGGCCCAATTTCGCCTCGTGCTGCAATTTTTTACGCCCTTGCTTCTCAAAAATCGAGGAACTGATGATAAAGGTAGGTACTTCTATCCTCTTAGTCTTGAGGAACTGAGAGCTATTCATGCACCGGAACAATGGATTCATGGTCTGGAAGGGTATGTCTACGAATATCGACATTCTGAGGAGCAGAATGCTCAACAAGAGAGGTGTCTCTTTCAATTTCCAGATTGGTTGCCTCGTGTTGGAAGTAACCAAGTTGCAGGGCTAAAGTGTGTCACCTTCAAGGAGGCAGAATTGTCAAATCCAAAGTTTTGCCCACTGTACACCTTTGGAGTCAGTACGGTAACGTTCGTTGAAGCCGGATTCGCTGAGTTTATTCGTTTGTTAGAAGAGCATTCCTATGAAGCGTTTTTGACAAGAAGACAGGATCAACAGCAAAAATGAATTGGCATGCAAGTATGAATAAGTAAAATATGAACATTCAAATGCTCCATGCCTTTGGTGATATCTCAGTGACACCAAAGGTTCCTTTTGCAGCAATAATCTCTTTCCAGGAAGAGGCTCATCCTCTCCTGGCACTCGCTTATTTTGACGAAAAGAAGAGGACTGTCTTTTTTGTCACCTTTCATATACAAGAAAAGATGGTTAGTGATACTCTTAACTATCCTAATGAAGAAGGCATTGAAGCACTTCGTATAGCATACAATGCCTCTACGTCACAATGGTATCTTCTGAATGATCCGTTCGGGGATAATGTCAAAGTCTTCCAGATTTCTTTTCCTGAAAAGGAACGCCCGTTAACTCACACCGTCTTAGTTAGAAATATATCTCATTTTACTTTGTTCTCTAGTCAGTTTCTAGCCGTGAGTGCGGATATTGCTACTCTATTATACTTAAATCGTATGGATGAGTGCGACGGTCCAGATTTGATACGAAGTAGCATTTTTGTTCAAGAACAGCGATTTCAGATGGAGTCTATAGGTTATGCTGATGCATTTCTGGTCGCTACTGAAAAAGAAACAACGGTTTTGCTGTTGCTAAAATCTACGTCACCGGACAACTATGAGTCGCCTATCACCCGGCGTTTTTCTTTGGCATGCTACGACAAACCGCTCCAGACGTTGCTCTGGGAATACACGTTCGAGGAAGGATTTCCGCTTGCTTCCTGGCTGGAAGCCTACGATTTAATGCACTTCGAGGCAACAGCAATGCTCGTCGCTGGGCCTGTGTTTGCTGCAACAGGACAGGCAACGTGGATTACTGGCATCGCCGCAATGCGACCATACCCAAACGGAGAGCAGGCAGCACCTGTAGTGAAGCAAGTCAGTCATCTGGTCTGGATTCGCAGTGATGGAGAGATGTTGCAACGCTGTCTTGATACGGTCTCTCTTCGTGTCCATCTGTGTGTTTCGGGGACGACGGTGGTTGGGGTCGATCAGATAAACGAACAGTGGAGCGTGTGGAACTGGTTGCCACAAACCGAAAACAGGTTGCATACAACACTTCCTCTTGAGGCAAGTGTGCAACGAGCCTATGTCGTTGCGAAAGAGCAGGAAGAAGGGCAAGAAGCGACATTGTGGCTGATCGAGCAACATCCTGATGAAGTCCGCATCTCATGCCGTTTTGCTGAGACGCTAGAGAGGGTTTTGCCTGATGTCAGTATCCCTCATGTGACGTTGTTGGCACAAGAATCGTATGGAGGCACGCTCGATTGGCATATGCCTGTAGGACTGTTGCTATGCGGGAAAACACTGATTGTAACAGGGGTTGATAGTGAGAACCATCTTGCGCTGTATCAGATAGAGTAGGAATACTGGTTGTATGAAAGCACTTATCAACGCCTTCAACTTTGAGATTATTGGTCAAGATGATGGCACTGGATACGTCTCATACCTTTAGTATAGTTATCTTCGAGATGTCTTGTACTTACTACTGTGTTAATCCTAGCCTCATCGCAAGCTCAACATCACGAATAGGATACACTACTTCTCTTGGCATGACCAGTTGTGTATATGGGGATGTGGAGGCATGTTCTCGTTGTTGCCTGACAAAGGCTGAGATATCTTCAATATTCATAATCCAGTCTTTGGCGTAGTTTACCAGTGTTTCACCTCTCATTCCGAGTTGGAGGGCGCGACGCTCGACTTTTGCACCAGAGGGATCGTGGTCGGGGTCCCATTGCAAGCGTACCTCGGATGAGGCAAGGGCCTGTTTCCATGCAGTCTCACTAGAGTATAGTTCAGGTATAAATGTTGAGTGGACGGCCTGTGCTAAGATGGACTCGAAAGCTGAACGATGTAGAGATATGGCAAGCACAATCTCTTGATCGTTCTTGGTTCCCCAACCGCACCGGTACATCATCCATAGAAAATTAGGCTTAATCCAGCTCATTCGTTCAAACTTGAACGAGCCGCCGAAGACGTTATGCGAGGCCGCGTAATGCCCAATCTCTGTATTATAGGCTTGATAGACGACAAATGAGGAGTCGTCGTAGTACCCAAGAATATGTTTTCCTGTTTGAGGCCAATCGTTAACTTGTTTTGTGTATAATTCAGTGATAAGTTTCATGATGCCTTCATATACAAAAGAGTTGTTGTAACTATAACACAAAATCAGTTTGTGAGAGATTTGTGCTAGTCATATATAGGTTACATAAAAATCTCATAAAGAAAGTGTTAGCTAGCTTACAATACGCCCAAAATGTCTTGTAAATTGAACATGAATAGTGTATGCTTTTTTCGGTATCCCGTCTCGGTCTCGCAATACAGTGGTCGTCCAAGTATTCCTTCCCACGCTGGTAGGGGGTAGAACAACTGGTGAACTTCTGCAAGGATATGGACCCGGAGGACTACCAACATATCACAAGGAGGTCCCTAGTTGAACTTCGCAGACAAAACCCTAAAATGCCGTGAGTGCGGAAACGATTTCGTGTTCACTGCCGGTGAACAAGAGTTCTACCAGCAAAAAGGTCTTATGAATCAGCCCAGTCGTTGTGCTTCTTGCCGCGCCGCACGCCGCAATTCATCCGGCGGTGGTGGCAGAGCGGAACGCGCTCCACGCGAGATGCACACAGTTATTTGTGCTGAGTGCGGTTCCGAAACACAGGTCCCATTCTTGCCCAAGAATGATCGCCCTGTCTACTGTAGCACTTGCTACGACAAGGTTCGTGTAGCTCGCAACTAATAGCGCGTCTGCTATATGTTAGCTTTGTTGGAAAGGAGTCTGCACCGTCCTTTGCATAAGGATGGGTGTAGAGGCTTTTCAGAACGGAGAGGCAAAGTCAGGGGGTGTTCCTGGCGGTGCCTCATTTTTATTGCCTCTTTTTCTTCTCTTCAATCTTCAATTAGACCCCTACATTTCCCTTCTCAAATCAAGATTGGGAGGCTGGTAGGGACTAGATTTATCACGTCTGAGGCTCAATTCATTGAGCGAAATCTGGCACATCCACGATACAAGCCATCTCGGACATGACTCGCGTGATAAATCACGCATTGGACACGATAAATCGGTCCCTACAAATTCTGGAATAAGCCCCATTGGTACGACTGTTTCTTATAGTAAAGAACATATATAGCTTTGCTTTATCCAATTTAGTCTCTCTACATACTAGGACAAGAGGCTTTCTGCTTGACAGGTTAGTATTCCTCTTTATAATAGGGGAAACAACATTTGTTATTCATTGTGTTTGCAAATATTTTATCTGTGTTGTCGTATATTATATAATTGGACTTTTACTATGAAAACGGTGTCGCGGGAGACGAAATTGATCCCATCTCAAATCACGCTTGAAACCTTGCTTGCGGAGGCACGTCTGTATCTAGCACCGCAAGACATGGAGGGGATTTCACGTGCCTACGACCTTGCACAGAAGGCGCATGGGGGAGTGGTGCGGCGTTCTGGTGAGCCATACATTCAGCATCCTCTCGAAGTCGCTCTTCTCGTTGCACGTATGCGTATCGACGCCGATGGCATTATCGCGGCTTTATTGCATGATGTGGTCGAGGATACTTCCTACTCGCTTGAGGAGTTGAGCGAGCTATTCGGTCCCGCCGTCGCTAATATCGTAGATGGTGTGACCAAGTTCGATGCCATCGCTGAGAAACAGGGCAAAGAACACGCCTCTGATACTCCACTGGATAGCCCTGCCCCTTTGCTAATCGACAAACGCCACCAGCGTACCGAGACGGTGCGTAAGATGTTGCTGGCAATGGCGGAAGACCCACGCGTTGTTGTGCTGAAACTTGCTGACCGTTTACATAATATGCGAACACTGAGCGTGATGAAGCCCGTGCAGCAGGAGCGTACCACAAGCGAGACACGCGAGATTTTCGCTCCGCTTGCCCGTCGTCTTGGCATGGCGATTGTGCAGCGTGAGTTGGAAGACCTTGTTTTGCGCTATCGCGACCCAGAAACATATACGTGGCTGGTACACGAGGTCGAGATGGAGAAGATACGTCGTCAGCCATATCTCGATGAGGTATGTAAGACGCTGCGTGACGAGATGGCGCGTGCGGGCATTCATGCCGAGGTGATAGTGCGTTGGAAGAATGTGGCGAGCATTCATCGTAAGTTGGAAGATATGCCGCGTCAACAGCCTGATAGCGAGCAGCACAGCATTATCAGCCAGATACACGATATTGTCTCCTTCCGCATTCTTGTCGATACCGATCACGACTGCTACCTTGCGCTTGGTCACATTCATGCCCTTTGGCGCCCTAAAGACGGGCGTATCAAAGACTTCATCGCGACCCCCAAGCTCAACGGCTATCAGTCGTTGCATACGACCGTCTTTTGCCTGGATAACCAGCTTGCGGAAATTCAGATTCGTACCTATGATATGCAGCGTACCGCCGACTATGGTATTGCCAGTTACTGGTATCTACGTGAGCGTGTTGCGGGTGGTGCGAGCGACTCTCTGAGTAGCTGGCGGCTCTCGTATCATGAGATGGTGACATGGATTGAGCAGTTACGTGAATGGCAGCGTGCCTTACCGCAGGGTGCTGATGAATTTGTTGAAGCAGTCAAAGGCGATATCTTTCAAGAGCAGATTTTTGTCTTTACACCTAAAGGCGAGGTCAAGGACCTGCCGCGTGGCTCAACTCCGCTCGACATGGCTTATAGAATTCATACTGATCTGGGCGATCATTGTGCGGGGGCACGCATTATTACCAATATGGATGATAGCGGGCGTTTGGTGACGCGTCTCGTTCCGCTTGACTACGAGTTAAAGGGCGGCGAGATTGTTGATATCATGGTCAACCGTACTATTCATCCGACGCGCGACTGGCTCTCATTCGCACGTACAGCGGCGGCTCGCACCAAGATTCGCCGTTACCTGAAAACCTATGAGCGTGAGATCAACCTGCAACTGGGACAGGAACGCTTGGACATGGCATTGAAAGCCGCACGCACTCCTGGCCTGAATGCTGAAACCGAGGCTCTGCTACAACGTATACGTACTGATGATGTCGCGGCAAGTGATACACTGAAACAGTATGCAACATTGGACGACATTTATGTTGCACTTGGACGCGAGGACTTGTTGGTAGAGCAGGTGATGGCGCATCTGTTGCCGTTTCTTCAGCAGTACGATCTGCCGCTTTTCGATGGTGCAAAAGCACAGGACAAGAAAAATGGACACAACAAAGAAGTTCCGTTTGTACAAGGAGTACATCTTGCACCGTGCTGTTGTCCGTTACCAGGAGACACAATTGTTGGTGCGCTCAGTTCCACGAAGGGAATGCAGATTCATCGCAACGATTGTCGCGTGTTGAAAAGGCGACGTGGGAGTAAAAATGGGTTAGTCGAGGTGAACTGGCTACAGATCGAGCCAGACACCTACCTGACACCTGTAACCATTGTTGCTCGTGACCGTTCTGGCCTACTGCGCGATGTTGCTGCGGTTGTCGCCGATGCGGGTGTAAATATGACGATGGTGACATCATCAACGAATGCAGCATTGCAGAAAGCTGTCATTACGGCTACACTAGAAATAGGGGCGGTCAACGGTGTGATCGATCAGATCGAGCGCATCTTCCGCCGTCTACGTCAAGTCAAGAATGTGGTCAGTGTAGAGCGTGCCGCTGCAGCGAAATAATGAAAACATAGATACCCTTTCAGTAAGAACATAAATAGATGCGTATGGTTGATAGATTTATAGAACACCCGCCAATACAACCCGATTCTTTAGAAGCAACTGAGCGACTGCTGACACTTGTCCGGCGCTACATGAGTCCAACGGATGTTGGACGTGTGATTGAAGCTCTGCACCTTGCACAGAAGAAATGCAAAGGTATAGTTGGAACACGTCCTATTCCACCTCTGGAACACGCCCTTGCCATTGCAACCATTCTAGCGCAACTAATGCACGTTGACTATGTAGGCATCGCTTCTGGTCTCATCTTTGAGGCGGTAGACGCCGAACTCCTGTCGCTCGAAGAGGTGGAGCGCGAACTTGGTGCCGCTACAGCGCGTGTCGTTGATAGTATGTCGCGCCTCAATATTCTTGAGCGCAAGAAGCAGAGCGTCGCAGGTGCCAGCGCATCTAAGGCGGGCGACGAACGCGACGAGTCTGGGCAAAACATGCCTGTAGAAAATAAAAAACGTCGTGTGCGCGAGGCTATGCGCCGCCAACAGGCTGAGACCGTGCGTAAAATGTTTATCGCAATGGCAGACGACCCAAGAGTTGTGCTGCTGAAACTCGCCTATCGCTTGCATGCGATGCGCCTTGTTAATGTTCCGCATTATGAGGGGGACCGTCAGGAAATGTTGACGATGGCTTCGGAGACGCAAGAAATCTATGCACCTCTAGCGGGTCGTTTAGGTATGTCGCGTGTCGAGAGTGAGCTAGAAGACCTTGCCTTTCGTGTGTTGGAGCCAGAACGCTACGCATGGGTGCGCGATGAAGTCGAGGAAGAGAGCAAGCAATGGAGTTCCTATGTCGAGACGATTTGCAACACTTTACGCAACGAAATGAAGCTCATTGGCGTTAAGGCGGATGTATCGGGGCGCGTGAAGCACCTGTATAGCTTTTACAAAAAGCTCTATCGGAGTGCGGGCAATGTCGAGAGCCTTGACGATCTCAAAAAAGTCGTTGATATTACGCAGATACACGACTTGATAGCCTTCCGCATTCTTGTTGATACGACACAGGATTGTTATGTCGCGCTTGGGCATGTCCATAGCATGTGGAAGCCCAAAGAGGGACGTATTAAGGATTTTATCGCTAATCCTAAGCCCAATGGCTATCGTGGTCTGCATACTACTGTTTTTTGTCAAGGCGATCATCTTGTAGAGGTGCAGATACGCACGCACGAGATGCATGAACTTGCAGAATACGGCGTTGCAATGCACTGGCATTACAAGGAGGTGGGTGATAACGCCTCGTCCTCCGCGAAAGAACTATTGACGTGGGTGCGCCAATTGACGGAGTGGCAGCGAGAGATGAATGCAGTTGCCACCAGCGATACCGATTTCGTTGAGGCGGTCAAGGATGACATCTTTCAGGAGCAGATATTCATCTTCACACCGCGAGGTGAGGTCAAGGACCTGCCCGTAGGCTCGACTCCGCTTGACTTTGCCTATCGCGTTCACTCGAAAATAGGCGATACCTGCGCGGGTGCGCGTATCATTACCAACTCTGATGGTGGGGATGGTGATCGGTTGGTGACGCGTATGGTGCCGCTCGACTATGAACTCAAAAGCGGCGAGATTGTGGATATTATCACCAGTCGCACCGCGCATCCGACACGCGATTGGCTTCATTTCGCACGCACTGCCGCAGCTAGGAGCAAGATACGTCGTTATCTCAAAATACACGAGCGACCGATCAACATACAAATTGGGCGTGAGCGACTGGATCGTGAATTCAAGGTGCTGGGGATGCGTGGTATCGAGACTCTGACCGAAGAGGCCACGAAATGGCTGTGTGAGGAATATCGCATGGCGGAGTTCGACGATTTGTTAGCCGCTATTGGTGCCGATGATGTTCGTCCACATCCCGCGGCGGTTAAGGTCATTGAGCGTTGGCAATTGCGCGAAGGTAAAGAGACGCAAGAAGAGACGTTGGAACTACCTACGACAACGCCCAAGCAAGAGGGAGCGGCGCAACTGGAGATTGGCGGTGTCAGTGGCTTGCTCACAAAGCTTGCGAATTGCTGTTGCCCTTTGCCCGATGACGAGATTGTTGGTTTTATCAGTCGCGGGAAGGGTGTGATTGTGCATCGTGCCGATTGTCGCAATCTCAAGCGTTTTCGTGAGCAGGAGCAAGAGCGTCTTATCAACGTGAGTTGGTCGGGCATGAGCCTGACGCGCTACCTCGTGCCAGTCGTCATTCACGCTCATGACCGCTCTGGCTTGATTCGCGATATCGCCGCCGCTGTCTCCGATGCAGGAGTGAACATGACCTCGGTCAGTTCGCGCACCAGTGCCGCCAGTAAAGGGGGAAATCGCGGATTGGTGGTGGTCAACGCAACGCTGGAACTCACGAATATGGAGCAGATGCAACGCCTCTTTCCACGGCTGGAAAAAATCAAGGATGTCAGCCACGTCGAACGTGATTTAGGCAAGCACTGATATACAAAGATAACAAAAAGGCAACCACTCAGAGTGGTTGCCTTTTTGTTATCTTTGTATATCGAATTTAGCCACGCAAACGATCAAGCACAGGTGGCTGGCGAAGCTTTGCCAATGCTCCGGCCTCAATCTGGCGCACGCGCTCACGGGTAATGCCGAGTTCGCGTCCTACCTGTTCGAGGGGATGTGCCTGCCCATTGCCAAGACCAAAGCGGAGTTGTAGCACAAGCTGTTCGCGTGGAGTCAGAACGGACTCAAGCACACGCTGTACCTCGTCTTTCAACGTCTGGGTGGTTGCGATATCCTCTGGTGAGGCTGATTCGGTGTCGGCTAAGACATCGCCCAACTCCTGCTCTTCGTCCTCGCCGACGGGAAGTTCTAGCGAGACGGGGGCACCAGGGGCGGATTGTAGCTCGACCATGCGAATGGGGTCCAGTCCGGTCGCTTCTGCCAACTCGATCTCGGTTGGTTCACGACCAAGCTCTTGTAGGAGGCGTTGTCGCTCACGGCGAATGCGATTGAGAGCGGTATTCACATAGACAGGGAGACGAATAGTACGGCCTTTATCGGCGACGGCGCGACTGATAGCCTGACGAATCCACCATGTTGCATGAGTAGAGAAGCGATGACCACGACGCCAATCGTAGCGTTGAACTGCGCGAATCAGGCCAATGTTTCCTTCCTGAATCAAATCCAGGAGCGAGAGGCCACGCCCGACGTAGCGTTTTGCGATGCTGACTACGAGACGCAAGTTCGCCAGGACGAATTGCTTTCTTGCATCACGGTCGCCACCCTCAATGCGTTTGGCAAGGTCTATTTCTCGATCATGCGTAATCATTGGGACGCGCCCAATTTCGCGCAGATAGGTCATCACCGCATCGGATTCGCCTGCATCGGTAGCATTGACGGCGTTCTCATCCTGCTCTTCCGAGCGGCGACGGCGCATCATTGTGCGACGTGCAGGCGATTCCGTCTCTTGTGCTGACACGGCGGGAATGGGTGCGAGGAGAGGTCGTTTTTCCTGTTCTGGTATTTCCAGTGAACTGTCTTCCTGCATATCAGGCAGGTCTTCCAGTTCGAGAGGTCCAGTGTCTACACTGGCGATATCTTCTTCGAGTTCAGGCTCGTCCTTTTCCTCCTCTTCTACATCGTCTTGAGTATAATCAAGGTCTTTGTTCAGCATCTGTTCAACAAGGTCGAACGGCTTCTCATGACCTTTCGCGGTTTCATTTAAAGCAAGCGTTGTTCCCGTCATGGCACGCTCTAAGTCAATCATTGTGCGCCCTCCATGAAAAGTAGTATCCTAAACAGCAAGATACATCATTCGTCAATCTGTCCGGCCTGCATATGGAAAAAACACACCGTTTCCACGGTCTGTCTTGACCAAATGTCTACCAGGGAGGAAATCAAAGGTATACGACTGTTTTATCGTATGTAAATACACATAATAAAACAGAATGAGACCGGAAAATATTCCATGCCCTCATTATACCCTATAATTGCCGAGGATTCTAGTCCCCCGCATGTACTTTTGTCCCAATTTCTACGAGAAACAAAATTCTTCTTCCCTTTAATACGTTTGAAGTAGTCCAAAAGTAGCAGTATGACGTATCCTGCACTCTCTTATGGCAACAATCGTTCAGGGGGTGTATCGCTTTGTAAAAATTGTTGCTGTGATAAAAATGGCATTTGCGGAGGAATATCTCTCAATAAGGCCATCTTTTTCGCACTTTCGGCCTTTTTGGTTGTTTGGTTAGCTCGGAGAGTTTTAATCAGTCGATTTGCCAGGAAGATGGTGATAAGCACCGCAATGGCGACACTAGAAATCGCGCCCATAATGTCACCAACTGCCTCCCAACTAGCTCCAAAGATGTAACCGAGGCCGAGCGAGATTGCTGCGCTTATAATTTGTCCACAGACATCAACCCACAGGAAACGACGATAGGGATAGCGTTCCGCTCCCGCTAGCCAGTTGGTAGGGCCGCCCAAACCCGAAAGGAGAAAGCGTGTGAGAAATATTGCCCATGCACCATGCTTCTTGAAGTATTCCTGCGATTGCGTCAGGGTTTGCGCCGAAAGAAAAGGTATGCGCTTCTGGCGTCCGAGCCAGCCGAAAAGAGGTGGACCAATGCGTCTCCCGAACAGATAACCCAATCCGTCACCACAACATGAGGCAGTTACTGCAACAAGTGCAAGCACAATAATATTGAAATCGCCAAGTGCGGCGAAGGCAGCAGCTGCTAACAGGACAAGCATCATTGGAAGTGGAACACCAGCGGCAGCGACACAGACAAGAAGCCATAATACTGGATAACCATACTGTTGTAACCAGATGAGCAGGGTAGGTAGAAATGTACTCAATCCACTTGCCCTCCTGCTACATCATGCCAAATTAGAGTTGTAGGCAATCCTTTCTGCAGCGGCTTGTTGCTGGAATGATATGGATGCTGTTTACGGTAGAGCATCACCGCATTTTGTACGTCATGTACAACCGAGGCAACAGGTCGATTGTAATGGCTTGCGAGTGCCTGTAAGGGCATATGGCGCGAGGTGTGTGTGTCGGCAATATGCAAAGAGCTGTAGAGATAGCCTTCGGGCACATGATAATTGTGTGCAACATAGGGAATGGTCATCCAGGGACGAATTGTGCTTACATCTCCGGCCCGCGCTAATGTATGTTGCTTTTGTAAGCTCTGTACAGCACGAACAGTGCCTATTGCGGTGAAGATCACCGCAACGATGGCTGCTACCAGCAGCACACTTATAATGATGATGGTTGCTGTACGCGATTTCAAAAATTTACCTCTAGCTACGTTCGTTCGTTGTTTGTATGTACAGTATCATACCAGATTCTTATGTGCTATACACGAAGAAATTATCAAGATTGTGTTAAGTAAGTGATCTGCTAGGATGAGCTACGCGTAATAGAAAATGAGGGCGCATTGTAGGCTTTGCTGTGGTAAAATACTAGCTATGAGTATGAACGCACAGCATTTGCAGGTGAAAATTAAACGCATCGACACAGCACTGCCCCTACCTACCTATGCGACGGGAGGTTCTGTCGCATTCGATCTTGTGTGTCGCGAAGAGACGGAGATTGCGCCACGCAAACTTGGCTATGTGCCGGGGAATGTGATTGTGCAGACGCCACCAGGATATATGCTGCTATTGACGATGCGAAGCAGTACGCCACGTCGTAAAGGCTTGCTGGTTCCACACGGCGTTGGCATCATCGATCAGGATTATTGTGGCGAGGGCGACGAACTGACGATACAAGTCTACAATTTTCGTGATGAGGCGGTCACGGTACAACGCGGTGAACGAATCGCGCAAGGGATGTTTGTACCTGTACTACACGTTGAATGGAATGAGGTCGATGCCGTTGGTAAGGGACGTGGCGGCTTTGGCAGTACGGGAAGCTGAGAGAAGGTGAGATGCTACCAGATTATTATGCACGCTTAGAAGTGGCTCCCAACGCAACACGCGAACAAATCAAGGTTGCGTACCGTCGCCTTGTGCGTTTGCATCATCCCGACCTGAACAAACAGAGCAAAGACACACATATCAAAAAGCTCAACGAAGCCTATGGTGTCTTGAGTAGCCCAGTACGTCGCGCCGCCTATGATAACTTACGTACCGAGGAGCAACGCGCCACCGTTATCGCTGATGCGATTCGGCGGCAGCAAGAGACGGCGAAGCGCAAGAAGGCCGAGGAGCCGAAAATGACGTGGGTGCAGGGGGCGTTCGGCTTTGTGCGCGAACTCAGGAAGGCATTACGCGAGGAGTAGGAATACAAATTACGGCTCCAAGAAATTTCTTGGAGCCGTAATTCTGCGCCGACTATGTAGAGCGTCTTATTGCACGTTTACATTAAGCTTCATACCAGCTTCATAATGTCCAGGGTAGTAACAGGCAAATTGTGGATGCGACCCTTTGGAGTGCGAAGGAAACGTGTAATCTAGTGTCACTGTTTGCCCTGGTGCAATATCCTCTACTTTGGCAAGAGCTTGCTTATCCATATCGCCCATTGGCATACTACTCATGCTCATTCCAGAAGGCATAATCATAAATTCATGTGTCGCTTGACCGTTGTTTGTTACAACGAAGTGATATGGAGTGCCAGGGGTAAAATGTGTGACTGGCGATGCAATTTTGAAGTCTGTTTCACTCACCTGCACCTGTTGTGTTCCTGAAGAGATTCCACTTCCTGCCACTCCCTCACAAGCAGAAAATGCTAGTACAAACAGTGTAAGAACGAATCCAATGAGAATGTAGCGTTTCATCGCTATTTATTCCTCCTAAAAAATAGGGTAGAGATGCGAGGAAATCACACCTCGTCCCGACTCTACAAATGTTTTTGCTGCCTCTGCTAGTCAGCAATATTGTGCTGAGTAGCGCGTTCATGATGCATGTCATGTTCTGGTGTCCCCATCATCCGCAGCATCGCCGCTCCACCCGTGCGAAAAAAGCGGATCACCAGGATTGCAGCTAGAATAAGGAACAAGATGTTGAGGATTGTGGTGTAATTCCACTGAATGCCCTCAGTTATCGCCACGATATTGCGGTTCTGTGGAATAATGCCGAGAGCCTCAAAGAGAAACTCGACGATGTAGCCAGCCGCAGCCATTGTGATATAGAACGTGACCAGGATAAAGCTCATGACCTTCCAGCCGTAATATTTGCGGTAGATGTCCAGAATGGGCAGGATGATGAGGTCGGCAAAGATGAAGCTGACCACACCACCGAAGCTGATGCCACCGCGCCACAATACTGCTGCCAAAGGGACATTACCCACCGAGCAAACAAAGCTGACGATGGCGACCAGAGGCCCTACAAGCGGCCCCTCGATTTTGGCAAGTGTAGGATTGTTGGCGAAGAAAAACACACGCCAGAAAGAGTCAGGAACCCATGCCGCGATTGCTCCAGCAATCAGTAGCCCAAGTACGATATCCACCCAGACCGAAGCCCAATCCATTACAAAGTACTGACTGACGGAGGTGAAACCTTTGCTACTAAACAGTTTTGAGAAGAAGGAACGACCCTCCACACTCATATCCATCGCCGCATGCCCCTCCATTCTGCCCATTAGCCCTTTTTCCGCTTGGTCTTTTGCCATCTGCACCAGCTTTGGCGTTAAGGTCAATCGGAAGATGAGTGCGATGAAGACCACCATCAGGATGCCACCGACAAATTCGGCGGCGGTAAACTGCCAACCCAGCAGCACAATGAGTATAATGCCTAGCTCGATGACGAGATTGGTGGAGGCCAGTTCAAAGGCCATCGAAGCGGTAAAGCTGGCTCCTTTCTGAAAGATGGAGCGAGCGAGCGCAACGGCGGCATAGGAGCATGAGCTTGAAGCAATACCAAAGAGCGTGGCGAGAGTGAGGCTCTTTGGACCATTGCTGCCTAGCGTTTTTGCCAGTGCTTGATGTGACACCACTGCCTGGACGACTCCTGAGAGCGTAAAGCCAAGAATGAGCGGCC
The DNA here is from genome assembly GCA_964250805.1 of uncultured Ktedonobacteraceae bacterium. GTDB lineage: Bacteria > Chloroflexota > Ktedonobacteria > Ktedonobacterales > Ktedonobacteraceae > JBBQVS01. The sequence continues at coordinate 23,492 of CAXUHG010000005.1, forward strand.
AGAGAATTTCCCACGCCATGCTGAATGCCGTAAACAACGCCTGTCCGATACTTTGGAGAATTTGCATATCTGTATTCATCCTTTTGTGTGCATCAATCTTTGATGGTATTTCGTAGGGACCAGATTTATCGGGTATAGGTCGATACAGCACACGAATTATAGGCAATAAATTGGCCTCGGACGCGATAAATCTGGTCCCTACGAAATACCGTTCAATCAACATTGGCGAACTAGGAAGAGCGTCCAAAACGCCTCAACCGTAACGAGTTGCTCACAACAGTCACAGAAGAGAGTGCCATCGCCCCAGCCGCAAAAATTGGTGCTTGTTCTTTCAAGAATGGAATGAGCGGTGAGAGAATCGCCAACGGAATCAGGATGACGTTGTAGGCGAATGCCCAGAAGAGATTTTGTCTAATGGTACGCATCGTCGCTTTTGAGAGTGCCAATGCTGTTACGATACTCTTGAGATTGCCCTTGACTAGGGTGATGTCCGATGCCTCCATCGCTACGTCGGTTCCTGTTCCCATTGCGATACCTGCATCAGCTTGTACCAGTGCAGGGGCATCGTTGATGCCATCACCCGCAAACGCTACAACCAGCCCTTGCTTCTGTAGACGTTTGACTTGATTTGCCTTGTCTTCAGGAAGAACTTCTGCAAGCACATACTCTGGTGTGATGCCAACCTGCTGTGCGATAGCTTGAGCTGTCCGACGATTATCCCCTGTCATCATCCACACGCTCAATCCCTGAGCATGTAACTGTTGAATTGCTTCTCGTGACCCTGCTTTGACGGTATCGGCAACGGCAACCACACCTACAACATTGCCATCAAGAGCAACGAGCATCGCGGTCTTGCCCTGCTCTTCCAGCATTGTGAGGTGCTCCTCTAAAGGAGACGGGTCGATGGAGTGTTCACGCAAGAGTACTCTCGTCCCTATCAGCACATCGTGACCTTCTACCACAGCCTCCAAGCCACGTCCGGCAAGTGCAGTAAAACGTTCGGGGTAGGTTGGAAGTGCTAGACCTCGCGCTTTTGCACCCTCAACAATCGCCGAGGCGAGCGGATGTTCAGAACCCTGCTCTGCCTCCGCTGTCAGGCGCAGCATCTCGTCAGTCTTTTTCTCGTCGAGAGCAATCACATCGGTCAGTTCGGGTTTGCCTTTGGTAATTGTCCCTGTTTTGTCAAGGAGAACTGCATTCACAACCTGAATACGTTCTAAGCTCTCACCGCCTTTGATCAATATTCCTTGCTCCGCGCCTTTGCCTGTACCGACCATAATTGCAGTCGGTGTTGCAAGACCAAGCGCACAGGGACACGCAACAACTAGCACCGCGACAGCCGCGACAATTGCGATAATCCACGGATTATTTGCTGCGGCTCCCATCATGCTACTAGTATGGATGCCTACTCCGAAGAGATTGGTGAGGATAGCCCACGCGATAAAGGTCAGGGACGCTATGACTAACACAGTTGGTACAAAGATGCTGGAGATGGTGTCGGCGAGACGCTGAATGGGTGCCTTCGAGCCTTGCGCCTGCTCGACCATGCGCACAATGCTTGCCAAAACTGTATCCGCTCCCACCTTTGTTGCCTGCATGGAGAGCAGCCCACGCTGATTGACGGTTGCACCAATCAGTGTCTCACCCTCGCCTTTGTCAACAGGAATGCTTTCTCCGGTAATCATCGACTCATCGACCGAGGAGTGACCAGCAACAACTAGACCGTCAACAGGAATCTTTTCGCCAGGGCGCACGATCAGTTCATCGCCCACCTGTACCTGTTCAATTGGCAGTTCGACCTCGTGCCCTGCCCGTAGCACATGGGCAGTACGAGCTTGCAAACCCATCAGTTTTTTGATGGCATCGTTGGTTTGCCCTTTGGCACGCGCCTCCAAGTATTTCCCCAGGAAAATCAGTGTCACGATCAAGGCCGTTGTATCGTAAAACGTGACCCCACCAACGATATTTGGAAAGAAGGTTGCCACAACACTTAATACATAGGCCGCTGTTGAGCCAAGCGAGACTAATGTGTCCATGTTCGCACTTGCATGGCGTAGCGTTTTGATAGCACCGCGATGAAACTCCCAACCGACAACCGCCCAGACGGGGGTTGTTAAAGCCAGTAGCAACACGTTTTCACCTGGAAAGCGGTTCATAAAGAACATACTGAGAAGCACAACGGGAATTGAGAGAACGACACCAAGAATTAGGAGGTTTCGCTTTCGTACAATTTCCGCCGCCTTCCGCTGATTCCGCTCATCCTCTTGTTGTGTGTTCAAAGACACAGCAGGGGCACTTGTGATTGTGTTGCTCGGCGTGGCAGTAGGTATTACCTGTTGTACAGGTTGCTCTATTGGCGTTGCCTTATACCCAACCGCCTCCACTTTTTGTACCATCTGCTCTATCCCTGTCTGTTCGGGATTGTACGTAACAGTTCCGCGCTCTGTAGCGAGATTCACCTGAGCATCGAGAACTCCAGGTACCTTTTTGAGTCCTTTTTCAATCCGCATCGCACAGGACGCACAGGTCATTCCTTCCAGCGCAAGAACGGTCTGTGACTCGTGTTGTGGCTTGGGTGCAGCAGGTTGTGGGGCAGGAGCAATGAGGGGAAGTGCTTTGTATCCAACTGCTTCCACCTTTTGCATCATTGGTTCCATTCCCGTAAGTGCTGGATCATACGTCACCGTTGCCTTTTCAGTCGCAAGATTGACTTGAGCATCAATGACACCGGATACCTTTTTGAGGCCCTTTTCAACACGCATGGAACACGAGGCACAGGTCATACCCTCAATAGCGAAGGTTGCAAGGCTTGGGGTATTGTCCTGTTGCTGGACATTCTCTTGCTGTGATATGTTTGCATTGTGCGCTTCTATCGTCATGGAAGTTTTCCTTTACTGACTCTTGTAACCCGTACCCCCCGCTAGGGGGTATATAGAAAGTATAGCCTGTCTTGTCAAGGATGTCAAATTGAGGATGATATATGACAAAGTAACTCTGTTTTGATTGCATTCGACATCATTTTATGTTATATTAGTGATACACCCCTCCCCAATGGGTAGGGGAAGAAAGGAGTATGCAGATGCATGCTGATAAACAAGAGGTCCTCAAACGGATGAATTATATCGAGGGACACCTCGGCGGTATACGCAAGATGATTGAAGAGGACAAGTACTGTGTGGATATCTTGCGGCAAACCTACGCCGTACGCAAGGCAATTGAGAAGTTGGAAGGACTGTTGGTCGAAAGCCATCTGCATACTTGTGTTCCAGAAGGGATTGCCGAGGGACGAGGTGAAGCAGTGATTGAGGAGCTGGTTCAACTCTATAACCTAGCCGGCAATCGCTAAGTTAATTCAAGAAAGAGGATACTACGTATGGCAACTGTTCAAGAAATTACGCTTTCTGTTCCTGATGTAAGTTGTGAACACTGTGTCAAGACGGTCAATGGTGCGTTAGGCACTCTTCCTGGTGTGGAAGCTGTCTCGACGGATATACCGACGAAGAGCGTTTCCTTGCGCTACGATCCGAGTAAGCTTTCAATGGAGCAGATTGAAACGACTCTGGACGACGCTGGATATACTGTTGTGAAAGAAGCACAACCAACACCGCGCACCAGTGGCAAGCCGCTCAACCTTTTGTAGAGAAAATCCATAAAAGAAAGTCTTTCATCTCCTAAGAAAGTCTCTCTTTTTTTATCATCTCATTACCCGTACCCACAGGGTATGGGTAATGAAGGTATAGGAGCATATCATGGCACTTGCAATGTGGGAGAGAGGGAATTCGCTACCACAGTTACCGCAGCTTTCGGGGTGGTCTACTGGTCCTTCAAAAGATGTCCTTCTGCTGGCATCGCTTGCTGACTTGGATGAACACGTTGTTCAGACACGTCTCGACGAGGGTCATCGCCCCTATATCGCATGGCTTGATGAGATACCTGTTGGATATGGGTGGGTCGCAACTCGTACTGCCTCTATTGGTGAACTTGGACTGACCTTCTCCTTGCCCTCAGAAAGTCTCTATCTCTGGGACTTTGCAACCCTTCCACAGTGGCGAGGACGTGCTGTGTACCCTCATCTCTTACAAGGTATTCTTCACCGAGAGGTGCGTGAGAGGGATATGTTCTGGATTTTGCATGCCCCTGAAAACCGTGCATCAGAAGCTGGGATTCGCAAGGCAGGGTTCCAACCCGTTGATGACCTCTTTTTCCTTGTTGAAGGTGGTGTCGGTCTTGTTCCTCTGACCTCAGACGCTCGATCTCAAGCAGGAGCAACATTGCTTGGCGTTCCAATTCTAGCTTCTAACGATAGAGAAAAGGGATACATTCCTTGTTGGCACTGTGGATTAAGGGGATCGAGTGCTGTATGTGCGCCGAAAAAGAGGATACAGTCGTCTCACGAAACACGTTGTTATTGTGTATAGTGGAAGTTGCAAGAAAAAAACGACAACATAGCACTAGTGGGAAGACTTCGTGCGAAGTGTAGATGAGAAACGTCATGACGCACACCATCAAGGTGTGCGTCATGACTTGCTGCTACTGTGCGTCGGGTGTTCCGATGCCGCCGCTACATGCTGCCCCTTGCTCTGGGGTTTGTGGACCTTGCTCATAACGAGATATGAACTGAGCGAGTCGAGAATCACTTGCACTTTTCACCTGCAATTGCAGTCCCCACGCCGAAATGACAACTGGTGATGGCAAGCCGGGGTAAGGAGAGAGAAGTACATAGGAATGTCCACGCACAAGGCTCTTTAATTGATCAATATCCTGCTGTGCAAGCGAAGGCTGGTAGGTGATCCAGACCGCCCCATGCTCCATAGAGTGAACCGCGTTTTCGTTAATAACGGACTGGCTGTATATGCCACAGTTCAACCAAACGGGATTGTGGTCTCCTCCGACAGGAGGAACCTGTGGATAAGCAACTTTACCTGATACATGGTTGCGGGTCAGATTTTGAAAGGTGACAACTCCTGGAATATTTCCCGTACCATCCGCTGTACTGCTTGCTTGAGAACGCATAACCAAGGTGACGACGAGTATAATGAGCAGAACAAGGATGAGGCCACTACCTCCCCAAAGCCATAAGCGGTTGCGGCGGGGTGCTGCCCGGTACCTCTGTTTAGTTTGGGGAGGTGTCGCTTGCTTATTTGTGGATGAGGATGATTTTTTTCTTTGTCGCGCTCGCTGAGTAGTTTTCATGGTTCTTTTCTCTGTATATTTTTTTCCCTACATGATACGAATAATAAGTGTTTAACGCTTTGTTGGAATGCATCAATTATGCAGCCCATGCCTTGCCATCGGGTCCTGCGGTTAGCAGTTGAACACCTTCGGGCGTGATGGCGAGCGTATGCTCGAAGTGGGCACTGGGCTTGTTGTCCTGAGTAACAATCGTCCAACCATCGTCGAGCATCTTGAAGTTTTTGACGCCTGTATTGACCATAGGTTCGACCGCGATGACTACTCCTGGTACTAGCTCGAAGTCGCCATAGACCTCGTACTGGCGCGTATAGTAGTTGGGTACCTGCACGGATCCGTGCATTTCGCGTCCGATGCTATGCCCCACCAGACCTTCGACAACCGAGAAGCCGGAGCGTTTGACGTATGTCTCGATCTCTTTAGCAACCTGACTCCATCTGGAACGTTGAGGAATGAGTTCTATCGCGCGGTGTAGCGTTGTCTCCGTTACATCCAGCAATTTTTGCTTGCGTGTATCGATCTTGCCTACGGGACGCGTCACGGCGGCATCACCGCACCAGCCATTCAAGCGACACCCGATGTCGATGCTCACAATATCGCCTTCCACAAGACGCCGCGCACCTGGAATACCATGCACAATCTGCTCATTGACGGAGATGCATGCAGCAGCAGGAAACGGTGCCTTTGGTCCAGGGACGCCTTTGAAGAGTGCCTCAGCAGAATGCTCCGCGATGAACTTTTCGACCGCTGCGTTGATTTCGCCCGTCGTAATCCCCGATTGTACCAGTTCAGCTGCGACCTGATGCGCTCCCCACACGAGTAGACCGGCTTGCCGCATCAGCGCGATCTCTTCCACCGACTTAATATCATTCTTCATAACGTCTATCCTTACTATTCAAATTTGTATATTGCTATCATTATTATTCAAATTTGTATGCTTGTCAACCGTCAAAACCAGAAGGGCTATAAGAGTGTATTGCACTCTACAGTTCGTAGTGTCTCCTCAATCCATCGTAACTCTGTTTCGATGTGTGCCCTCATAAGCCGTATGCTGATAGGAGAGTTTCCATCGCTAGTATTGTGTGTGGAGTTCAGGGCGTCTAACGAGTCGTGCAGGGCAATGGCACGGTGGCGCAATGCCTCTTGTAACTCATGTGGAGGGAGGTTGTCCATAAAGGCAAGGGCGATCTGGAACGGGTCAACGGTGGGTTTCATCTCCCACCAGTATTCGTGAAGTAAGCAGTCAAACTCAGCTTTGCCCTGTGGCGTGATGACGTATTCCGTTTTCGCTGTCTGCTTTTCACCTTTGTTTGTTTGAGCGACAAGACCCTCTTCTGCCATCTTGCTCAGTGCCGAATAGATCGAACCATAGGCGATATTCGCCCAGCGGTCGGCGTGTAGCAACTCTAGTTCACGCCGAATGTCGTAGCCGTGTATTGGTTGCTTTTTTGATAAAACGCCTAGAATCAAAAGGCGAATGGAAGACATATGTGCCCTTGTTTCTTATTGTCAATGTGTATATAACGCCAAAATCGAGTTTCCCACGCCTTAATGTGAGGAATCAATGAGAACCAGGGCGCCCTTGCTCCACCATAGACATTCTTTGGGTTTATTAGACCTCACGGAACCAACTGTGCAAGCGTATTCTTATATACTGTATACGAATCACCATCAAAGAGAACAAACATTACCTGTTGCAGACTCGTCGGTTGTTGAATGTGTTCAATGACGGTTCTCAGTGCTATAGGTGCTGCTTCGCTAATGGGATAGCCGTAGACACCTGTGCTGATCGAGGGGAAGGCAATGCTTTTCAGTTGCCGTTCCTCCGCTAATTGTAGGCATGTTTGATATGCACTGGCAAGTAGGCGAGCGTCATCCTCGCGTCCGTGATAGATGGGACCGACGGCGTGAAAGACGTATTGTGCTTTGAGCCGACCCGCCGTCGTTGCTACTGCGCTACCAGTAGGACAACCATCGTATTTGTTGCATTCCGCCATAATGCTCGGTCCGCCTGCGCGATGAATGGCACCATCGACGCCTCCGCCACCAGCAAGAGCCGAATTTGCTGCGTTGACAATGGCGTCCGCCTGTACCTCTACGATATTGCTATGTAGCAGTACAAGCGTTACGCCGTGAATAACCTGAGTTGACATGAAATCTTCCATATCTTTTACACCAATAAGCCGAATGGCTCCTCTAGCAAGCGTTTCACCTCTTGTAGGAAGCGAGCAGCGATAGCACCATCGATGGCGCGATGATCGGAGGAGAGCGTGACCTTCATGCGGTCTCGTACTACTACCTGTCCATCGACAACAACGGGTGTGGGCGTGATCGAGCCAACGGCAAGAATCGCTGATTCGGGCGGATTGATGACGGCGGTAAAGCTATCAACATCAAACATGCCTAGATTGCTGACGGTGAAGGTTCCACCGCTGAAATCTTCTGGTCGTAGCTTGCCCTGGCGTGCTGCCTCCGCCAAGCGGCGTGTCTCGCGTGCAAGATCGAGCATACTACGCTGGTCGGCATTACGCACAACTGGCACAATCAAACCCTGTTCCAACGCAACCGCGACGCCGACGTTGACCTGTTTCTTTTGTAGCAAGCGATCTTCCGCAAAGGAAACATTCACCTCTGGCATGCGAACAAGCGTGCGAGCGACAGCTTTGACGATCAGGTCATTGAAACTGACCTTGATTGGTGTTGGCTCTTTCGCCGCGAACTCGTTAATCTGCTTACGTAGCTCTGCTAGTTTACCCGTATCAATTACGCTTGTAACATAGAAGTGTGGTGCCGTTTGCATGCTTTGCGAGAGCCGTTTAGCGATGGTGCGCCGCATAGCTGTTAGCGGTATCTCGACAACATCGCCACCAACGTTTGCAACGGGTGCAGGTATAGCAACCTCTGGCTCCGCTTGCGGTTCAACATATGTTTCAGCATAAGGCAGTGTTGGAGTGCTTACCGCTTGCTGGGCAGGAGCCGAAACAGCAGGCGAGGCAAGTGCAGCCTCGACATCTATCTTAATGATGCGTCCATTAGGTCCTGTACCATGAATTTTCGTATAGTCTAGTTCATGTTCTTCCGCAAGGCGACGCGCCAATGGTGAGATAAACACCCGACCCTGCTCACCCACTCCTGTACGAGCCTGATTTATCACGCCCTGATTTGTTCCACCCTGACTCGTCGCCTGTTGTGCTGTTGTACTCGCCTCACGATATGCAACCTGTGTTTGTCCATTACCAACAACTGAGGCCGAGGCTTCTTTGACCGAGTAGTTGCCGTTTGTGGGTACAGACTTCTGAGCATCAGTGGCTTTCTCGACTCCTGTATTGCTAACAGGAGCAGGTACGTTGCTCTCGCCAGGGAGGGCTTCGTCGGCGTTGCCAACAAGGGCGATGCTGGCACCAATCGGAGCAGAATCGCCTTCGGGCACCAGAATTTTACGTAGCACGCCGCTAGCGAATGCCTCGACTTCGATATTGACCTTATCGGTCTCGATTTCCGCGAGAGGTTCGCCCTTTTTCACGGAATCGCCTACCTGTTTGAGCCAGCGTAGGATTTTTCCCTCTTCCATTGTGTCGCCCATCTTGGGCATTTCTACTGTCTTCATATTTTTTTCTCTTGTATTGCTGTGTTGTCGATTTTATGGGTACTGATGTATCATGGGCGTGGATTCAGTGTAGGGGTCTAACTCATTACACCCTCGTTCCCATTGATTCCGTCCACAACTATTGAACACATTCCCCAATCCTCGCCAAATGGTTGATGGGGACGAGGGTGTAATGAATTAGACCCCTACATCCACCAATTATTGTATCAACGGTTATAATTAGTTCCTGCCTTAGTACTCGCGCGATAAATCGCGCATCGGACGTGATAAATCAGTCCCTACCGTTGCGTTATCTGTGTGCGACCGCTGCTGGCACGATGGCTTTTACGGCGGTGATAACGTCGGCTTTGTTGGGAAGGGCGGCGCGTTCCAGCACCTTCGAGTAGGGCATGGGCACGTCGGCACCTGTGACGTGCTGTATGGGTGCATCCATGTAGTCAAAGGCGTGTTCGTAGATAAGGGCGGCAAGCCCCTGTCCCGTGCCGTAGTATTTCCAGCCCTCTTCGGCGATGACGACGCGATTGGTCTTCTTTACGGAATCGACAATCAGGTCGATGTCGATGGGGCGCACGCTACGTAAGTCGATTACTTCGGCCTCGATACCCTCTTTCGCAAGGTCTTCCGCCGCCTGTAGCGTGACGTGGAGCATGCGTGAGAAGGTGATAATAGTCACGTCGCGCCCCTCGCGTTTGATATCGGCTTCGTTGAGGGGGACAGTATATTCTACTCCCTCGTCGGGTACTTCGCCTTTGACGTTGTAGAGCAGTTCGTGTTCGATGAACAGGACTGGATCGGGGTCGCGCACGGCAGATTTGAGCATGCCCTTGGCGTCATAGGGCGTTGCTGGCATCACGACTTTCAAGCCAGGAACATGGGCGTAGAGCGACTCGAACATCTGCGAGTGTTGCGCTCCACGCTGTGCGCCACCGCCGCCGGGCATACGCACGACAAGCGGAATGCTGGGTTGACCGCCGAACATGTAGCGGAACTTCGCGGCATTGTTAATGAGCATGTCGCTGGCGAGCAAGCTGAAATTGACGGTCATGATTTCAAGGATAGGACGTAGACCACCGAGGGCGGCACCAATTGCGGCACCTGTGATGACCTCTTCCGCGAGTGGAGTATCGCGTACTCGCTTCTCGCCAAATTCCTCAAATAAGCCTTTGGTTACGGCATAGGTGCCACCATAACCAGCGATATCCTCGCCGAGGATAAAGACACGCTCGTCGCGCCGCATTTCCTCACGGATAGCTTCGCGTAGCGCGTCACGATACGTTAGTGTACGCATGAGAGTTGTTTCTTTCTTCTGTCCCAGTTAGCAAACCGGACGAACGATGTTTATTTGCGATGAACAACGGCGGTGGAGTTATCGACCAGCACATCAGCGTAAAGTTCTTCGAGCGATGGATCGGCACTGTTTTCCGCGAATTCGGCGGCGTCTTCGGATACCTGCGTGGCCTTTTCGTCGTTGGCGTCGAACTCAACTTGTGTAGCGAGGCCGTTGTCGAGCAGCAATTTCTCGAAGATGCCGATGGGGTCGCGTGAAGTGCGCCAGTCGTGTTCCTCTTCGCGTGTGCGGTAGTAGGCCGGATCGGTCATCGAGTGCCCACGGAAGCGATAGGTTTTCACTTCAAGCAGCGTTGGTCCCTGACCACTACGTGCATACTCGACCGCTCTTTGAGTTGCCTCACGAACCGCGAGAACGTTCATACCATCCACCTGCTCGCCAGGGATACCGTAGGCGGCAGCGCGTGGTAACAGATTGCTAATCGACCACGCTTTTTCGACTGCCATACCCATCGAATATTGATTATTCTCACAGATATAGACAACGGGCAATTTCCACAGTGCTGCAAGATTGAGTGCCTCGTGGAAGGCACCTTCGTCAACGGCTCCGTCGCCAAAGAAGCAGAGCGAGACGATATCTTGATTTTGATATTGTGCCGCGAATGCAACGCCAGCCGCGATAGGCATTTGAGCAGCGACGATGCCGTTGCCACCGAGTATGCCTAGCTCGTTGCTCCACATATGCATGGAGCCGCCTTTGCCCTTGCTGCATCCGGTAATCTTGCCGAACAGTTCAGCCATGACTGCGCGTGGCTCCATGCCTTTGACGATAGCATGTCCATGTTCGCGGTAACTACAAAGAATTTTGTCGTCGGGACGTAGCGTGCCAATACTGCCGACGCCAATGGCCTCTTGCCCTATGTATAGATGCATGAAACCACCGATTTTGCCGCGTGTATATTCTTCCGCGCTCTTCTCCTCAAAGCGGCGTAAGAGAGCCATTTTGTAGTGCATTTCCAGGAGTTGGGTGCGAGTCAAGCCAGCTAGCGTCGCGTTACTGATCGCCATAAGCCCCCCTTATCTTCTATCAAACAAATATGAAATTGTTGCGAGCGTATATACCTCTTCCCTGCCATACGGCATTGTATGCGAGAAAGCCTTCGTGTCACACCCCATTGTGTTCTCTTTATGTCTCTCCCTATTTTACATTATTCGTCGGTGGGATGCTATAGGGGATTCTTCTTATCAATGACAGTTTTTATTTTCCACGTCCTGCATCGGTGAAGCTACTGGTAAAAATACTGATAACTTGAGTTGGATCGAGTGCTGTAAGCACCTCTACCTGTGTAATCCATTTGACCCATTCAAAGCCGCGCCGACCAGGAGCGACTAAACGTAAGGGAAAACCGTGTTCATGCGAAAGTGGCTCATCGCCAGAATGAGTAGCTAGCAATGCGCGACGTGCCTCGTCTAATGGAAGGCTCCAACGGTAGCCGGTTATTGAGACAAAACTTACATACTGCGCGTCTTTAGTGACACTTACAGTATCGAGCAGACGGTCAATAGAGATGCCGTACCAGTGTTGCGTGCTGTAAAAGCCGCCTGTACAATCTAGCGTTGCCTCCAACATGTCACCTACTGTTAGTTCGTCGTAAGAAAAGTTGTGAGGCTTGCTTACGGCACCTTTCACGACGAGTTGCCACATTTGCACGTCAATGGAATGAGGTTGGTCGGCTACCCAGCTTGAGGTGGGGAAGGCATTACCTGCATAACTTCCACTTTCACGCGAACCTGTGAAGCGACGTTCCGCGCCTGATAAACGAAGGGCGCGTTCAGCAATTTGTTGTGTGGGCCAGAGAACACTTCCGCCGAGGAGTAGCGTGCTAAAATGCAAGACGCGTCGCCTCCCAACGATATCGCGTTTGCGTAACCATTTGAAGCGTGCAAGCATGTGAGATGTGACGGCGATTGTCAATATGAAACCTAAGATAATATGCCAATTCAGTAAATTGAAGCCCGCCACATACCATTCACCACCGCCAACCCACCAGATGCCTGAACCCAGTGTCAATGAGACAAATAGCAATGCTAATAGCCCAAAGACAGTGCGACGATGCCAGTTTTTAGGATGAAGCAAGCGTGGCAAAACACGTCGTAGTTTGCCCCACAGGAGTAGTACAAGCCAGAGACCCACTATACCGTGCAACGCAAAGATAATCCATTCTTGCGGGAGGCCACTTATCAGGCTCACGAGACCGAGTATGAAGGCAAGAGCAGTGGCGAGAGCAATACTCCAATCAGTGAGGCGCGGCGACATATAGGTGTCCTTTGAAGTGCTGTTAACTTTCTGTATAGTGTATATACGTCAGTAGACAAGAGGGGTGGGGGGGGGGGGGCGAGGGGGGTGGGCACACACGGGGTGTTTTGTGTGTTGATTGGAGGGG
>CAXUHG010000005.1:36029-79954 GCA_964250805.1 uncultured Ktedonobacteraceae bacterium
AATACATGAGGGGGGGCAATCCAGCTAAACTGGATTGCCACCCCTTTTGTTGTTGTCTCTTCCGTAGAGACGGATAGGTTGTTGTGGCAGTGAGCAACAATACAACTACTTTTTGGTGATTGCGTCCGAGAGTTCTTTGCCGGGGGTGAAGCGCACGCGGTCTTTCGCGGGCACCTCGATGACTTCGCGGTTTCGTGGGTTGACGCCTTTACGGGCTGCGCTCTGACGCACCTTGAAGGAGCCGAAGCCCACAAGTTGTACATCGCTGCCGTCCTGAAGAGCCTCGCGGATGGAGTTGAGGGTTACTTCCAGTACGTCAGCAGCTTGCTTTTGGGTGAGATTTGCCTGTTTAGCAATGCGTTTGACCAGTTCCTGCCGACCAACAGTATTTGCTGTAGATTCGGTTTTACTTTCGGTTTTATTTGCAGCTTTACTTTCAGCCATAGGTTTGATATCCTCCTTACAACGCTGACACTCGTCGCTTCCACCAACCTTCCTCCTTCAATAGAGTATTAGCAAGCCTGTGGAGCGACTTTACAACCTCACTGCCGTAAGAGAGTATAGCATGCACTTTTCAGAAATACAAGTGATTTGGCTCTGTGGGCGGTGTGATTTACATTACTGCATACAAAATGGTGCCTTCGGGCGTGATTTGCTGCTCTAATAGCCCGTTGTAGCGCATATACTCAAGGTGCGCTAGCACTTCGGCGACCGCCATACGCTTTGTTTCGTCGTTATTCAGGCGTCGATTGTGGAAAAGTTGTTCCGTCAAACTATAGGCATGCTGTGGGCGTTCCTTAATCATCGCTAGCAACTGCTGCACTCTCTGATGATGGTGCTCGATAATTTCTTGCGTGCGTTCTTTTAGTCCCGGAAACGGTTCGTTATGTCCCGGTAGCACAATAGTTGCAGGAAGCGAAGAGACTTTTTCTAGTGAGGCAAGATAATCACCGAGCGGATTTGGGCGGTCATGCTCAGAATAGAGACCAATATTGGGCGTGATGCGTGGTAGGACGTGATCCGCCGCAAGGAAGACGCCATCGCGTTCACGGAAGAGACAAATTTGTCCATCGGCATGCCCCGGTGTCCAAATCACATAGTAGCGTTCGCCCATGAGGTCGAGATACTCGCCATCCTCGACCATCGTAAATGCCTCGTGCGGTGGCACACTAAGAATGCGGCGCGACTCCTTCTGGTCTACCTTGTTCAGCCACAGCGACGTTTGTGGAAGGCCATGCTTCGTGAAGAAATTCGAGACCATGCCGAAACGTTCGGGCATCGTTCCCGACCAGATACGTTGCACGCTCTCCTCGTCGATGGGATGCATATAGACTTTCGCGCCGCTCTGCTCATGCAGTTCGCCCGATAGCCCGATATGATCAGGATGGTGGTGCGTCAACACAATGGCCTGCAGTTTGTCGATGCTCAACCCAGCCCGTTGTAGACCAGCGGTAAAAGCAGCGCGTGCATCAGGCGTCCCCATTCCTGTATCGACAATCGCCCACTCGCCATTCTGCCCAACAAGCGCGTGCATATTCACCGTGCGTAAGGGAAATGGGATAGGTACAGTAATTTTCCAGATATTTTCCGCAACCTCGCGAGCCTCTGGCAATAACTCTTCGGGACGTTTGGGTCGCTCTGATGACGCTTGCTGCATGATGGGGTGTCCTTTGTATAGTACGTGAGTGAGGCATGGCTCAACTCAATTAAGAATGTGTTTATGAATTGATTGTATGGTTTCGGGTGGGGGAGTGTCAAATAAGAGGGTGGTTCCATTTGAACTTGCTTTCGCTTGTCCAATCCTCTTTTAGAAAGAAACAAACTAGACCAAACATGTCACTTATGCGTCTTATAAGTAACATGATAATAAAGGGATTGCTTCCAATGCTTTATCGTAGAAAAATTTTACTTGCACTACTCGAAACCTTTGGTGACTTCCTCATGATGGAAGATTGCTGTAATTTGTTGTTGCTCTTTTGCCAGCGTAGAGGAAAGAACTTTTATGACTTTTTCCCTTATACCTCTGGACAGTACAGCTTTTTGTTGGAGCAGGATAAAGCGAGACTCATTGCTTTGGGTTTTTTGACGAACTCAAGTATTTTTTGTCGTACTAGTCAAGATTCTTTCTTTCCACAGCTACTCAAAGAAGATATACTTTTTTTGCACTCTTTACTTCGTGAAATAGGAGAGGTACGTGGCGAACAGCTTACGCGCAAAGTGTATTTAGAGTATCCTACTATGGCTTCTCGCAGTGAGAATGCGTTGTCTATTTTGTCTAGTTCAGAATACATAGAGGTTCAACGTACATGGCATGAAGACACAACTCATGCACTTTTCACTTTGGGTTATGAGGGGTTATCGGTAGATGCCTACATAAACATCTTGCTTGCCAACAATATCTCTGCTCTGGTAGATGTACGCAAAAATCCGCTCTCGATGAAGTATGGCTTTTCTAAAACGAAACTGAGTAACTATCTCAAACAAGTTGGTATCTCCTATTTTCACCTGTCCGAACTTGGTATCCCCTCAGCATTAAGACAAGAGTTGAATAGTGTAAGTGCGTATGAGGCATTATTTGCCTATTATCGTTCTCATATCCTTCCAGAGCGAAATGAAGCAATCGAGCAGCTAAAGTGTATTGCTAACACTCAAGAGCGAATAGTGCTTACTTGCTTTGAAGCTAATCCACAATGCTGTCATCGTCATGAAATCACCGATTACCTTGAAAGAGACGAAAGTTTTGCTTTGCCTATAATTCACCTTGATAAGACCTGTACATGCAATGCATCTTCCGTGTATACTACTGTTACGAATGCTGTTCCTCTATCCTCAGAACGGTCATTAACAGTAGTAGCAGGTGACTAACCATAGCTGGTTGGAGGTGCTTTGTGTATCTGCCTCAAGAAATTCCTGATGCACGTGTCCTTATTACTGTCAAAACGTACCCCCTCCCCTCTAGCAAGTATGAAGAGTTAGTATGTACAGCAGGTCTGCTTGATGATGGAAAATGGATAAGAATCTATCCGGTTCCATTTCGCGCTCTAGCTTACAAAGATCAGTACAAGAAATACGAGTGGGTAACACTAAATCTAGTTCGTAACACTTCCGACTTTCGACCAGAAAGCTATCGTCCCAAGCAAGGTTCAGATGAAAATATTCGGATTACAGGAGACTTAGGTACGCGAAATGATTGGGCAGAGCGTAAAAGCTATGTGTTGGGAGAAGTTTTTACTTCCATGAATGAGCTTATACAACTTGCAAAAGGGCTAGAAAAAAGGTCTTTGGCTACTCTCAAGCCTGTAAGAATCATTGACTTTATAATTGAGCCAGATGAACGAGATTGGAAACCTGAATGGCTTGCACAACTTCAACAGTTGAGTTTGTTTGAGCTAGATGAAAAAGGGCAAGGCCAGAAACGTCGTGTTGTGGCAAAGCTACCATATAAGTACTCATACAAATTTCTTACGGAAGGTGACTCCAACCCTAGAACCTTGATGATAGAGGATTGGGAACTGGGCGCACTTTTTTGGAATTGCCTTCGTCAAAATCGTGGTGATGAGATTCAAGCGAATAAGTTAGTAAAACAAAAGTATCTTCATGAGTTTGTGGAGCAGAAGGATGTCTATCTTTTTCTAGGCACAACAAAGCAATATCATAATATTGCGCCTAATCCATTTGTGATTATTGGCGTTTTTTATCCTCCGAAGAGAGAAGCTGAACAGCTTTCGATGTTTTAATCGAAAAGACAAAACGAGCCCTCACAGAACGGTGGGCGACACACATCCTTCCGAGGGCTTGTTTTGCTGCTGTATTTAGAGTTCGGGTGAGGTCTCGGCTAGTTCTTGAGCCTCGTTGATCCAGGAACGCACTTGCGCCCGTGAGGGGGCGTGGTAGGCGATACGCTGCCCGATGTGTAGTTCGCCGAGCCGCTTGTGGAGGGATTCCACGCTCTGTTGACTCAGAGCCTTGCAACTGAGAACGCCTGCCTCTTTTAAGAGGAGAGATAAATCGCCACCAATGCCGTGTAAGCGCATCATGTCCGCACGCCCCACTAATTCTGTCAGTGTTTTCTGAGAAATACACAGGTATTGCGCCAGTTCTTCACGCTGGAAGGCTGTTTTGCCACGTTCGAGTAGTTGCTGTGTATACTTGATACCGATTTGCGCGAACTTTTCCTGTAGCTCTGGACTGACACCCTTCATCATCGCTATAGGATTGTACATTGCATATTTTTTCTTGTAAGACATCATTGTAACCACTTGTATTTTATTCTCCTCTTACCTGAAATGAGATAGAGTTGTTTGTTACGTATCGACCGCTATATCACACTTGGTCGATTTGCTTTGTGCTGTTAGACGCCATTGCTCCACAAAAGTCACATCGGTCATTGCTTTTGTCCTTTTCCTCTTGTACACAAGTTATCCACAAGTTATCCACTCCGATACCAGAAATTGGTGGATAACCCTCTTCCCTAAAATGGAAAACTAATGGTACAATGAAGTGGGGAGAAGTGGGGAGAAATGGTGGGAAGGGAAGGGCATATACCAGTTATGTGCAGCGAGTGTGCGATGGGTGGGGAAGTCGGGGGAATTTCGAGACACGGGAGAGTCTTGGGAAACCTTCTATGAAGGCCATCGTAGAACACTCGACAATGCATCAGGGAAGAAAAGAGAATGATGTTTCTCGGCGAATACGAGCATACAATCGACACAAAAGCACGCATGGCGGTGCCCGCGAAGTTTCGCGCACAAATCCAGGCGGGTCGAGGTGCCGTTCTAAGCAAAGGCATGGGTACATGTCTTGCCGTGTATCTGCTTGATCGCTGGGAAGAGAAGTCGAATGAACTGGTGGCAGGTCGGACAAGCGAGGAGTTACGCGACTTCGAGCGGCGTATCTATCCTAGCGCGAGCGAGATAGAGCTAGACGCCCAAGGGCGTATGGTTATTCCCGCGAAGTTACGTACCTACGCGAAGTTAGAAAATGAAGCAACAATTGTCGGTGTGCGCGACCACTTTGAAATCTGGGATCGAGCCACATGGCAAGCCTACCAGGATCGCCTTGATGCCGAGGGAAACACTGTTCCTTTCTAAGGAAACGAACATGTATGGGTCTGATTTATCACACCCTGCATACGCAGGATTAACCAATGGAACATTCACAACATATACCTGTCATGCTTGAGGAAGTGCTGAAGTATCTGCAGCCAAGGTCGGGTGGACTCTATATAGATGGTACACTCGGCGGTGGTGGACATACATCAGCAATTTTAGAGCGTTCGGCACCCGATGGGCGTGTGCTTGGCATTGATGCCGATGAACAGGCTTTACAACGGGTACGGGCGCGTCTCCCAGAGTTTGTAGCTAACGGACGCCTAGTGTTGGCACACGGTAACTTCGCTGATATGAGCAGTATCGCACAGGAAAACGGATTTTCGTCGGTACAGGGCGTACTACTCGATCTAGGATTTTCCTCGGATCAGATGGACGACCCACAACGTGGTTTCTCATTTGGAGTGGACGGTCCACTGGACATGCGTCTTGACCGAACACTTGAAACATCTGCCGCCGATCTGGTGAATGGTGCAAGTGAGCAAGAGTTAGCCGATATCTTCTGGAAGTATGGTGAGGAGAAGCGTTCACGCCAGATTGCACGTCGCATCGTGCGGAACCGTGAGCAAGGCGCGATTACACGAACCTCGCAACTTGCGAGAATTGCGGCAGCTGGAGTTCCGTTTAAGGCTGGTACTATTCATCCAGCGACGCGTGTTTTTCAAGCGTTACGTATAGCGGTCAATCAAGAACTGGAGCGACTGGAAACCGTCCTCCCACAGATAGAAGACCTATTAGCGATACCGAACGAGCAAGCGATATCCGAAGGCGAGAAGCAGAGCGGCGGCAGAATGGCGATTATCGCCTTTCACTCATTGGAAGACCGAATAGTCAAAGAGTTTATGCGGCGCGAGGCCACTGATTGCATCTGTCCACCACATGTACCGGTCTGCATCTGTGGACATAAAGCAAGATTGCATATTCTTACATCGAAGCCCATAACACCAGGAATACAAGAAATCGAATATAACCCACGCGCTCGCAGTGCTAAATTGCGGGTCGCAGAGGCAATAAGCAACTCCCAATAATATAGAGCAGAGATGGGGACGTGGAGAATCCAGTGACGTAGGTCAATATGTACGGGGAGCAGTCCTGATAGTTGGAAGGAACGCAACACTATGTATAGCTTGAAAGAGAAAATAAGCTCACCTATCGAGGTAGTGGCGCAACCCATCGTAGCGGCAAAACGCCGACGGCAACTCTACCCATTTTTCTTCCGCATGGGACCAGTCGCACTGTGTATGACCAGCGTTCTGCTAATCGGACTAATGGCGGTTCTCTATCTAAGCCAAGTAGGGCAAGCGGTTGCAGCTAACCAGCAAATTCAGACCATGCAGGCGCAGCAAGACAAACTACAACGCCAGAATCAAGACCTTGTGAACAATGTTTCGCAAGAGCAATCGCCCGCATATATCGCGGACAAAGCAAAAAAGATGGGATTGATACCATCTGATCCCAAGAATGTGCAGGTTATCACGGTAAAAAATTTAAAACCGCTGCAAAAGGACAACCAGAACATACAACCGTAATTGGGGGCTGAGGGTGCAGGGGGACCGCAAGGGTCTCCCATACATCTTTCCCAATGTGTAGGGAAGACCCCTGCGGTCTCCCTGAAAACTGCAAACCATTGAGGCAAGGAGGCATGCATGAATGTAGAACTACAAAGGGCACGAAGGCGGCAGATGCTGGTCTTTGTGCTTGTTTGTGGTGGCATGTTGCTCCTTCTTGGTCGCTTGTACTATTGGCAGGTGTTGAACGGGCCACGTCTGGCGCAACTTGCGAGCGATGAGCATACGCATAATCTGCCTTTGAAGGCACCGCGCGGCTTGATTTTTGATGCGCAAGGGCATCTACTGGCAACCAATGTGATGCGCGACGATGTATACATCGAGCCACGCCAGTTCCGCGTAGATTTTGAGCATGACGACAATGCACACGATAAGTGGGTAGCGATGGTTCACGCGTTGCATCAGGTCTTGCCCGATCTCTCGGAAGACAAGCTGATTAACGACTACGACTTAGAAGTGTGGACTTTGCGCGTCAATCGTCAACCAATCACGCCAGAGCAGAGCGAGCAGTTACGTCAGCTCTCAAGCAGTTTGCCTGATGTGTTCTTACAGCCGAATCCGCTCCGCTCGTATCCAGGTGGTGACTTGGCAGCTCAGGTGTTGGGTTATGTCGATGCTAACGCGACGGGACAATATGGTATCGAGGGGCAGTACAACACTCTGCTTGCTGGTAAAGATGGTAGTCTCACAGCAGAGACCGACCTGAATGGGCATCCGCTTACGGTTGGAGCTAGCTCTGGACAGGCACCAGTGCCGGGGGCGGACATCACGTTGACGATTGATAGCACTATGCAATATGTCGCGCAAACAGCGTTAGTAGATACTATAAAGAAGTTGCAAGCGAAGAGCGGCTCGGTTGTGGTACTTAACGCTCGCACTGGGGCTGTAGTAGCGATGGCTGGGGCACCGAGCTTCGACCCGAATCATTATAGCGATTATGCGACGCAAACGGGCTGTGTCGATAGTGCCTCGGTTTTCTTTAATCCGACGTTGTACTGCACTTACGAGCCGGGGTCAACGATGAAATCTGTAACGATGGCAGCTGGTCTCGACCAAGGATTGATTACGCCTGACACATCATTTACAGATAACGGCACCATTACGTTTCCCGATGCAGATGCCGTATCGAACTGGGATTATAGAGCGTATGGAGTCGAGACGATGACACAGGTGTTGGAGCATTCCGCGAACGTGGGCACTGCATATGTTGCACACAATATTCTCGGCGTGAACCACTACTATCCATATGTGCAACGCTTTGGCTTTGGACAAAAATACAACATTGACGGCCCAGAGCAAGCGGGAACATATCGCACGAATACATCGAGCGGCTGGTCTCCAAGCGATTTGACGCGACAAGCATTCGGGCAGAGCATCTCGACATCACCGTTTCAGATGGCGATGGTCTACGAGGCGATTGCCAATGGCGGCGTGATGATGCAGCCCTATCTGGTGCAGTCTATCAATAACAATGGACATATCACGACGGCGCAACCTAAGTCGATGCGGCGTGTGGTTAGCGCGAATACCGCCAAAATGCTGAATGGCATGTTGGTAAGTGCCGCCAACTATAATCAACAGGCAACATTTCCTGGCTATAGCGTTGCCGTAAAAACAGGTACGGCGACAACGCAAGGACTAAGTGATGACCAGACTGAGGCGTCGATGGCTGGCTTCTTGCCTGCGTCGAATCCACAATTCGTCATTCTGGTCAAGATAGACCGTCCATCCGCAACGATTGCGGGTGGAACAGCGATCTTCGGTGGAACGGCGGCGGCACCATTATGGAAGTCTATCGCGGAACAATTGATGTGGCATTATAACGTGCCATCAGACATGCCCGTAGGAAATTGAGGCGGTAGGGGCCTGATTTATCACGCCCTGTGAGCAATATAGCATGTTAACAGGGGTTGAGGCGTGTACACAACGATGGGAAACGGAGTCGATGGGGACGAGGGCGTGATAAATCAGGCCCGTACAGGTTACGTTACGCATCTGATAGGACATGTTCATAGAGAGGTTTTTTATGCAAGAAGATAAAAATATAGCACCTACCCAGGCAGAATTGAGCATTACATGGCTCGAACTGCCAGGTCGATATCAAAATCTCTATAGAGAAACTATACTAGAAAAAATGTTCTATGTCAAGCCTTTTTAGTGCGAATGTTCTAAGGAATTAGAAATAGGTAAAACTCATGCTACGTGACAAGCAAAAAAACAGCGAGATGCAAGCTAGGGGACGTAACGAACAGTCTCCTCCGGTTTTACGCTCTCCTGCGTTGGCTGCGGCTGATCAGGGGCGTGCGAAACGCAAGGAAGAGCAGGCATCAAAAGTGAAAGGCAGCTCATACAGCTCACGTTCCGCACAGCGCATGAGTTTCGCGGCACAGGATACATTAGTACGCCCGAACACAGCCCTCAAGAAGAAGTTGCCGAAACAGGTGCGCAGCTTCTCGAAGGTAGGTGCGGTAAAAGAACCTGAGCCATATATGGGCGTCACTCCTAGCTGGCGTGCGCGTATGGCGCAGGTGGCGGAGCGTCCAGAGGTGCAGGAGCAGGGACCTGTTGCTCCTGTCAAGGCGGTCAGTACCGATGAGCAGAAAAAGCTAGCCGCCTTAGAAATGAACCTACCGCGTGTAGCAGGAAAAATTGACTCGGCACTGCTCATTATCGTGCTTGCGCTGGTCTGCATTGGCCTGGTGGCAGTCTATAGTGCTGGTTCGTTTATCGGGGCACACGACTATGGTGATCCGTCCTACTTCTTTCAGAGGCAACTACTATGGGCGTCGCTGGGCGTGGTCGTGTTGTTCGTGACCATGCGTATCGACTATCGCTTCTGGCGTCGGGTTTCGTTAATCGGACTTGTGATTACCTTTCCGATGCTGGTCTACGTCTTGAAGTTTGGTACAAGTGCCTATGGTGCGTCGCGTTGGATTGGCTTTGGCTCGTTTTTCTCGTTTCAGCCTAGCGAGCTTATCAAGCTAGTGCTGGCACTGTATATAGCTGACTGGCTAGCTCGTAAGGGAAGTCAAGTTGGCACATTCCTGTATGGATTGGCACCATTCGTAATTCTGGTTGGTGTGATTCTTGGGTTGGTTCTGCTCGAAAACGATATGGGAACGGCAATTATTATAGCTGGGCTTACCACCGTAATGTTCTTTTCGGCGGGTGCCAATATTGTGCAGTTCCTGCTAGCGATGGGCTGTGGTGGTCTTATCTTCGCAACGCAGGCATTTCATGGCTATCGTGCGTTACGCTTGACTGGATTTATGAACCCATTCAAGGACATAACTGGAATAAATTTGCAATTATATCAATCACTTCTAGCACTTGGTTCAGGCGGTTGGCTGGGTGTTGGGCTGGGAGCAAGTCGGCAAAAGACTGGCTACCTGCCACTGCCACAGATAGACTCGATCTTCGCCATTATAGGTGAGGAACTGGGATTTATCGCATGTGCAGCCATCGTTGTATTGTTTCTCTTTCTCGCGTTTCGCGGCTTCCGCTTAGCGCGTCGCACACAGGATATGTATGGTTCGCTGTTAGCAGCAGGCATTACGACATGGCTGGTGCTACAGGCAATGATCAATATTGGTTCGACAACAGGTTCTATTCCCTACACAGGCGTTCCTTTACCGTTTATTAGCTATGGCGGCTCCTCCTTCGTCATCTCGATGGCGGCTGTGGGAGTGCTACTCAACATCTCGCGCTACATTCAGAAGCCAGAAACTTCTGCGTTGAAGCGCACGGTGACTATGACGATTAAAAAACAACAGGCACAGTAATGCGTGCCATTATAGGACTTTTATGCGCGTTCTTATCTCTGGCGGCGGCACCGGAGGGCATGTCTATCCAGCTCTCGCGGTGGCAATGCAGCTACAACAACATTATAATGCGGAAATTCTCTATCTCGGTAGCGACGATGGCTTAGAGACACGCCTCGTTCCCGCTACTGGTTTGCCTCTCAAAACGATTCAAGCAGGCAAGTTACAACGCTACGTCTCGTGGCGCACTATGACAGGGGTTGCGCGGATTCCTGTTGGCATGACGCAAGCAATCGGCATTGTACGTGCTTTTCGACCAGATGTAGCGTTTACTAGTGGCGGCTATGT
The DNA here is from genome assembly GCA_964250805.1 of uncultured Ktedonobacteraceae bacterium. Classification (GTDB taxonomy): domain Bacteria; phylum Chloroflexota; class Ktedonobacteria; order Ktedonobacterales; family Ktedonobacteraceae; genus JBBQVS01. The sequence continues at coordinate 46,815 of CAXUHG010000005.1, forward strand.
CGCGGTTCCTGCAGGTCTGGCGGCTCGCATTCATGGCGTACCTTTCTTGATGCACCAGCAGGACGTACCACCCAACCTGTCGAACAAACTACTTGCACCACTGGCAACCCGTATCTCGGTGGCGTTTGCCGACTCACAACGCTTCTTTCCAGCGCGAAAGACGCTCCATCTCGGCAATCCAATCCGACAGGCTATTCTCGATGTCCGCGCTGTTTCTCCACAACAAGCTTGCACAAACTTGGGACTTACACCAGACTTGCCACTTGTACTGGTAACTGGTGGTAGTCAGGGAGCGCGACACCTGAACCAGACCGTCTGTCATGCCCTACCAGAACTGCTGCAACAGTGTCAAGTGCTACAGATTAGTGGTAGCAACCTATACGAAGAGACGAAGGCTCTTGCAGACGAGAAGTTAGCCGGGATTGATGAAGAGACGCGCCAAAGATATCGCCTGGAACCGTATATGGATGCGGAGATGCCGTTGGCATTGCAAGCCGCAGGAATTGTGCTATGTCGCTCTGGTGCCTCTGTGTTAAGCGAACTGGCAGTGTTGGGCAAGCCGAGTATCCTGGTACCATTGCCTCCAGCGATAGGCAGTTCGCCACAGGAGGCGAACGCGGCAATGTTTCAACGCGAAGGGGCGGCAGAAGTAATCGTCGATAATTTATTGAAACCTGAATTATTGCTAAATCGTGTAACATCTATACTATCACAGCCTGCTCGCTTGCGGGTGATGTCTGAAGCGGCTACAACGCTGGCAAAGCCGAATGCGACACAGGCAATTGTAGAAGCTATCGTTACGATGGCGAAGGGAACTGTAGCGAAAACGCCCAGTACATATGAGGTAACAAGCATTTGAGCCAGTTACGTTTACATTTCATGGGTATAGGCGGTCAAGGTATCTCGGCTGTAGCGCAGATGGCACTACAGGCGGGTCAAATTGTGACGGGCTGCGATCAAAATGTATCCGCGACGACGCGTGCTTTAGAGAAGGTTGGCATTCCAGTACAGATTGGACATAGTGCCGAGCATCTCAACGATGCTGATGCGCTCGTGATTAGTCCAGCCGTACCTGCACTCAATCCAAACAATCCAGAGTTGTTAGCGGCACGAGAGCGCGGTCTACGGATTGTGACATGGCAAGAGCTATTGGGAGAGTTGTTCCAGGGGAAATTATTGTTGTCGGTCTGTGGCGTGCATGGTAAAGGTACGACAACTGCTCTGCTTTCGTTGATGCTCACTGATGCTGGCTTCGACCCGACATGTGAGATTGGCGCGGTGGTGCCACGCTTCGGTGCAAACTATCGTCTCGGCAAGAGCGAGTATGTAGTGAATGAGGCTGACGAATTCAACCATAATTTCTGGCATTATCATCCACGTCTCGTTATGGTCAAGGCACTGGAATTTGAGCATCCAGAATTCTTCGCCGACTACGAAGCGTTTCTAGCCGCCTTTGAACACTTTGTACGTGGCATGGATATGCAGGGTCAGTGGTCGCTACCGCCAACGCTAATTGTAAATATCGACAGCCCAGGTTGTCTCGACCTGCTGACACGTCTGAGCGATTGGACTGGACGCGTTATCACCTACTCGGTTGAAGGCTTACAGCCCGATATGGGAACGATGGAGAGCAATCTTGTTCCAGATGCAAGTGAAGCTGGCTACATCGAGGTGCCAGTAGGAGAGCAAAAAACGGCGACGTTCGAGGCGTTTGATGTGCGCTTGGATGGTGAAACGAGCTTCAAGATAAGAAGCGGCGATGCTTCTGTAGTAGACGAGCCGATACAGCTACAGCTACCAGGAGTACACAATGTCGAGAATGCGCTGGCGGCGTTCGTGGCGGCACAGATGGTAGGCGCGGATGCGGCAACGCTGGTCAAGACAATCGAGGGCTTTGGCGGAATTCGCCGTCGCTTCGAGATACGTCATCAAGGACCGCTGCAGGTCAATGGACAGACGCTCGACGTGATGATTGTCGATGACTACGCCCATCATCCAACGGCGATTGCCGCGACGTTAGAGGCAACGAAGCAACGCTATCCGAATCGGCGCATCGTCGCGGTCTATCAGCCGCACATGTATAGCAGAACGAAAACCTTTTTTGGGCAGTTCTTGTCCGCATTTAATGATGCAGATGTGGCGATTATTACCGATATCTTTCCCGCACGAGAGCGCGATACGGGGCTTGTCTCTGCGCACGAATTAGTGCAGACAATGGAGCGAGAGCCACATTTCAAGAATGGGGCGGTTGTATTGCACGGTGGAAGTGCGCAAGAAACGCTAAGAAGAGTACAAATGACACTACGTTCGGGCGACATTTTATTGATAATGGGAGCAGGCGATATTTATACCGTGACCGAGCGATTATTGGAACAAGACGTACAAGCGAGAGCCTAGAGGAAACCGACATGGCGTTTGAGATTGAGACAGCATATAACGAGCTACGCACTCTTGTAGGAGAGCGGATTCGTCGCAATGAGCCGCTCGCACGTCATTGTACCTTTGGCGTGGGTGGTCCCGCCGACGTGTGGATTCCGCTTACCACACGCGAAGACCTGCTGAACGTCGTAACGCTTTGTGCTGAGCGACACTGGCCTTTGCTGATGATGGGCAATGGCACAAACGTCCTCTATGGCGATGCAGGAGTACGCGGCGGGGTTGCTCGTGTAGCCTTAAATAGCTACACAATTGAGGATCGCGGCGAGAATACTGCTTTATTAGTAGCAGGAGCGGGCGTAAGCTGGCCTCGTTTGTTGAACGAGCTTGCGGGACTTGGATGGGGCGGATTGGAATTTGGTCCTGGTATTCCTGGTACGCTTGGCGGTGGAGTAATCAGTAACGCAGGAGCACATGGTGGCGAACTTGGTGAGGTGCTGGAATGGATTGAGGTGTGTGACGCGAACGAGGCCGAGCAACAGCCAAAAATGGTGCGCTATACACATGACGAAATTGAGTTGAGCTATAGGCATAGTCGCTTTCGCGCCTTGCGTCGAGTGCAGTTCGATGAGCAGGGGTATCCGGTAGCGGCACCGAGAAAATTAATTGAACCATCTGAAATTATTGTCCAATTGGGAATACGTTTGCATCGTGCGGAACCGACAACGCTACGCGCGACTATGAATGAATATAAACAACACCGTAAGAGGACGCAGCCACCACAGCAAAGTGCTGGCTCTGTCTTCAAAAATCCAGCAGGGGACTCTGCTGGTCGTCTAATTGAAGCGGCTGGTATGAAGGGGCTGACCTACGGTGGGGCGCAAATTTCTGAGCGTCACGCCAACTTTATTGTCAATGTAGGAGGTGCAAGTGCGGCGGATATCGCGGCACTGATTCGGATGGCCCATACTCGCGTGCGCGAACAATTTGGTGTGGATATGGAGTTAGAAGTTGAATTGCGTGGCGAATGGAAGAAGGTGATGACATGACAGAAAAGAAACCTTTACGAGAGCAACGAGCCAATCATTCTTATAGTCAAAATCTCAATACACAACGATCTTATGATAACAATACACGAAAAGTTCAGAAAAATGCGCGTCCAGAGCCAGTACTAGAGTCGGTCAAATTGCAGCGCGTGGTCACTATTCCACAGGAAGACCCCACAACGGCATGGAATAGTTTCGAGCAGCGACAAAAGCAGATGCGCCGCGCTAACTCTCGACCATACAGCTATGTAGAGGAGAAGCATCCAATTGCTGCCCGTACCTATGCGCAAACAGGGGTACATGCGTCAAGCGGACGTATCAGAGCTATACGTCGAGAGCAAGAGGCGCAGTCAAAGCCTGTGCCAGCACGTAGTGGACGTAGAGAGGTTCGTAAGGGATTTATCTGGCGCATTCTTAGCTTCTTTGCGATTGCGATTGTTGTGGTATTAGGAATAAACTTCGCTTTTACCAGTAGTGCTTTTCGTATCGAACAGGTCAATGTGGTAGGGACACATAATAGCGCGTTAATCGGCACAATTCAGCGTATGGGCATGCAGGGACAGAATATCTTTACCGTGAACGCGACTGGCATAACATCGAGAGTCGATGCCTCTCCACTGGTAGCTTCGTCGAGTCTGAGCAAGGACTGGCCTAATCGTCTCACGGTAACGGTGGTCGAGCGTATCCCTGTGTTGCTCTGGCAGACGAAGCACGGGACCTACAGCGTTGACAATTCAGGCGTGGTCATCGCGCCTTTGAGCGACACCGCAAATGCCAATGCGCTTATGACGGTGGTTGATGTACGTAATAGTGGGAATGGTCAAGTATTGAACCCCGGTGTACGCTTGAATAAGGACGATATTGCATTTGCCGCAGACGTGTTTCATCGCCTCCCAAGTGTTACAGGTATCACAACATTCAAACTGCGCTATGATGCTACCGCTTCGGGTGGAACATATGTTGTCGAAAGTCCTAGTGGTTGGTTGGCGTATCTTGGGAGTATACATGACACCAATCCGCTTGATAATCGGCTGACTGAGTTACAGCAAATAGTTCGGATGGCGCAGCAGCAGCAGATGAACCTTGCAACCATTGATTTACGCTACGGTCTGCGTCCAGTCTATACATTGAAGAATGCATAACGGCGGGAGCAATCCTGCCAAATGGCACTAGTTGAGTTGCCATGAGAATCAGTAGGGACTGATTTATCACGTCCTGATGAAATTGCGAGAGAAGGTCTCGCAAGGCCATGTAGTGTGTCTCACAACTGAACCGCCCAAAGGAGCGTCAAGGTGCAAGAACGGGTGATCGTCGGAATCGACGTTGGAACAACAAAAATCTGTGTCCTTGTTGGCGAGTTGGACCGCGACGGGAAACTGAATATTGTTGGCGTTGGCACCTGTCCTTCGCAGGGTCTGCGCCGAGGTGTGGTGGTGAACATTGAAGAGACCGTCACTTCCATCGCTGCCGCATTAGACCGTGCCGAACGGCTATCAGGGAAGAAGCTGACCACCGCATACGTTGGTATCGCGGGTAGCCACATCGAGTCCGAAAACAGTAAGGGCTTTGTGGCGATCTCGCCGAGCCACCGCGACATTATTCAAAACGATATCAGCCGTGCTATAGAGGTCGCACGCGCTATTCCATTGACGACGAATCGTGAGGTCATTCATGTAATTCCACGCGGCTACGTCGTCGATGGGCAAGAGGGCATCAAGAACCCCATTGGTATGTCGGGTTTCCGTCTGGAGGTGGAGACGCACATTATCACAGGCTCGGTGTCTTCCATTCACAATTTGATCAAGTGTGTGCATAAGTCGCAAGTGGAGATCGAAGACCTCGTGTTAGAGCCGCTCGCCTCAAGCGAGGCCGTGCTGGACGATGGTGAGACCGATCTAGGTGTTGCCTTAATCGACATTGGTGGCGGCACCACCGATGTCGCCGTCTTCTCCGACGGAGCTATCTGGCATACCGTTGTCTTGCCAATTGGTGGCAACTTAATTACAAGCGATATCGCAATTGGCCTACGATTGCCCTTTGCCGTCGCGGAAGAATTAAAGGTCACATATGGGCATTGCGACCCGGCAACCATCGCCGAAGACGACATGATTGATCTGGCGCAATTCATGCCGGACTGCAATGATCTTGTGCCACGCAAACTGTTGGCGGAGATTATTCAGGCGCGTGTCGAAGAACTTTTCAGTATGGTGCATGAGGAAATCAAAAAATCCGGCTATGACGGTATGCTTCCGGCTGGCTTGGTTATCACTGGTGGTACGGCGGAACTCCCCGGCATCCTTGATGTCGCGGGACAGACGCTTGATCTACCGGCGCGCATTGGCACACCGATAGGATTACTAGGATTAGCTGATTCGATTAGCCGTCCTGCCTATGCCACTTCGGTTGGCCTACTCTTGTGGGGCTTACGCCACACCTCGCTCTTTATCGACGAGGAGGAGCCAGAAGAGGAAGGCGCAACAAGCGACGTTATGGCTCGCCTAGGCCGCTGGCTGCGAGCATTCATTCCGTAAGACACATCTATGGGCGCGATTGCCGCGCCCGAAAGGGGCCACGAATATGTTACCAATGGGAAATCATCAACTGGAAGGCTTCGCCCAAATCCGCGTGATCGGCGTCGGAGGCGGCGGCAGCAATGCCGTGAACCGCATGATTCAAGCCAACATGACGGGCATTGAGTTCATCGCCATCAACACCGATGCTCAAGCCTTACTGCTGAACGAGGCACCACGTCACATTCGCATCGGCGATAAGCTGACGCGTGGCCTCGGAGCGGGCGGTAATCCTAGCGTTGGTGGTAAAGCGGCTGAGGAGAACGCCGAAGAAATCTATGAGGCACTCAAAGGCTCAGATATGGTATTCATCACTGCTGGCATGGGTGGTGGTACTGGTACGGGAGCTAGCCCAATCGTTGCCCAAATCGCACGCGAGGTTGGCGCACTCACCGTTGGCGTTGTGACCAAGCCATTCGCCTTTGAAGGCAAGAAACGCTTGCTCTCCGCTGAAGAGGGTATCGCAAATCTCAAACAGCATGTCGATACGCTCATCACGGTGCCCAACGACCGTCTCTTACAGGTCGCTGACAAACGCACACCTCTGTCGGAGGCGTTTCGACTTGCCGACGATGTGTTGCGTCAAGGTATTCAGGGCATCAGCGACCTCATCACAGTGCCGGGGCTGATTAACCTCGACTTTGCCGATGTGAAGACGATTATGTCGGCGGCAGGCTCCGCACTTATGGCGATTGGCGAGTCTGATAGCGATAACCGCGCCACCGAAGCGGCGCAGATTGCGATTGCTAGCCCACTGCTGGACATCGATATCAGTGGGGCACGCGGCGTTCTCTTCAACATCACGGGTGGTACAGACCTGACACTGTTCGAGGTGAACGAGGCGGCGGATGTCATCTATCATGCGGCACACCCGGAGGCCAATATCATCTTCGGTGCGGTGCAAGACCCGAACTTCGATGGCAGAGTCAAGATTACCGTGATTGCTACTGGCTTTGATGGTATGACGACAACTGGTCGTCCACCGATTGTGGCACCACAGTATGTACAGCAGCCACGCCAGGAGTATGATCGCAGCAAAATCTATCAGGCATCGCAGGGGTCAGTAAGCAATAATGGCAATGGCAACAATGGTAATATGGCGCAGCGTTCACCACAGTCTCAGGGGTATGGATCGTTACCTATCACACCGCCACCGATGAATGTCTCGAATCATCCAACAGGTCCATTGCAAGCCGAACGGCAAGCACAACAGCAACGCGTTCAATCTGGACAATCAATGGGCGATACAGGGCGACAGCAAGCGGTACGCCCTCCAATGTCGCAAGACTCAGGGCGACAGCGTGCGGTGACGCCCCCATCTCCTATGATGCAACAGGGAGATATGGGACGGCAACGCGCAGCTATGCCATCAATGCCGATGCGTGATGCGATGCCGCTTGCCTCTGACGATTTGCAAGACATCGACAACGATGCTTTCGAGTTGGACGATGCCGCGCTAGATGGAGACCCAACTGGAGAACCGATGGGTATGTCGAATCGCTTACCTGTGCCAGAACCGGAGGCTCAACCTTCGCAACGACCACCAACAACGCAGCAACGTCCTATTCGTCGCCTTGACCGCGACGTATCGCGCGGCGGACGTAGCGCACCCTCCGGCGACGTAATCGACATTCCTGCATTCTTGCGTAAACGCTAGAGCCTCTTTATGAGAGGAGACAAGAAAATGCAGGGCGCACAGCGTGCGCCCTGCATTTTCTTGTCTCCTTTATTAAATCTTATTGCGGGTCTTGCCGAGGTTGCCAGGGATATCCTCGTTAAGGCCAATGTGATTGACAACGACCCTGACGCCGCTGATACCAATCAACTCGCGCTCAAGCATGACCTTCATATCGCTTGTTGGCACATCGCCATAAAGATTGAGGATGTAGTTCTCAATCAAGACCGAGATATTGTTCGCACCATTGAGCTTGCCCTTCTCGCGTAGCTCTTCAAGGCGGGTGTTGGCGGCTCGCAAGATCGAATCTTCGGCAATAATGAAGTTGAGTACATTGATAACCTTTGGCAGCTCCCACATAGCAGCCTCTAACGCATCGCGTTGCGCCTCTAGTTCAACTTTGCCGTAGAGTGCCAGCACAATACCATCGCCCTTAATGTCGTCGAGTTCGACGCGCACAGGATGAGTGCTATATGCGGTGCTGCTGACCGTAACCACATTCTCGACGATGTTGCGTGCCATGTCGAGGATTGCTTGTGGGCTGAGGGAAGCCTCGCGCTCGGAAAGCTCTGGTTGTGGCGAGCCACCCATCGGGTCTTCTAGTGCCCAACCGAGAATACCAATGATAACCAGTGGCGCGGCAACAATAGTGAGCCACGGATTTTCAGGGAAAAATAGAATGCCGATAACCGCAAGCAGAATCGAGGCACTCAAGAGCAGAGGCCACAAACTTGGATTGGGCAGGTGTATATGATGCTCCTCCTCCGCAGGCTCCTCGTGACGAGCTGTGAGGGAAGTATTGACCTCTTCCGCAGTGAGATTTGCACGTTGAAGAGAAGTATCCATGAGTTCTCCTCCGAGAGTGATAGAAAATTTGTGAGAACGCTTATTAGTAGTATAATATTCCTTGCTACTAAGCATACCAAAATTGCGGCTTCGATGCAAGCTGTTACACGTTTGATACTATGGACTTTCTCTTCAACACATGCGTCTTTACCTGTTCAACTCTTTATCCCAGCTATATAAGGCACTTGACATGACCAATTTTCTATGTTATAACTTACCTATCGGTAGGTAACAAGAAATGTTAGAGATATAGGTATACATGCGACAGCATCGGGACGGGCGCACAACAGATACACGCCAACTTATCCTCAAAGAGGCGGAGAAGCTGTATTATGCAGGAGGGTACGAGCGTATTAGCCTACAGGTAATCGCAGACCACCTGGAGATCAGTAAGGCTGCCCTCTTTCATCATTTCAAGAATAAACGTGAATTGTTTTTTGAAATGCTACTGCTGATTCTGAAACATATGCGTGAGATGCTTGAGTCAAGTATCGCTAAAGAAGGGCTTACCATACGCGAGAAGCTGTACCTTGTTATGCAGCGATTAGCAAAAGAAGAGATGTTTGACATGACGCGCTTCCGGCGTGAAGAGTATGGACTACTGGAACCTGCTCAACAGCGCGAAGTGAACGCGCAGTGGCATACGGATATGTTTGACATCATACAAGGAGTTTTCAAAGAAGGCATCGAGCAAGGTGCTTTACGTACACATGACACAACTTTGTCGGCGTATCTTTTTCTTAGCATGTGTCTTTTACTTCCAAACACAGCCTCTCCGATTATAGAGGGCATCGAAATGAAACAACTGGGGCGTGATGAATACATTCACGAGTTGCTGAATGTGTTATTGGAGGGTTTGAACAAGGAGTAGTCTGACGGTACTCAGCGTACCGTTTATTTTTTAGCAAACAAACTTACCGACTAGTCGGTAACGTTTTTGGAATTGGAAATGGAGAAATGATATTCATGGTTACGCGTATTCTACATGCTATCACTGATGCCGCTTCCTCGCGTCGCGGCAAATTTGTCACGATTGGTCTCTGGTTAGTTATAGCAGTAATGTTGGTATTGATCGCGCCAAAGCTCGCCGACATTTACAATAACACTGGCACTGGGAGTATTCCGGCTGATGCTCCATCCACTATCGCTAGCAATCTCCAAAGTAAGGAGTTTCCAGGCAATCGTGGTACACCAGCAATTATTGTATTTTATGATCGCTCAGGACTGACCAGCGATGATCTAGTGAAGGTGAAACAGGTTAGCAATTGGCTGACCTCTTCGCAGAAACCGAGTGCAGTAACAACTGTGCTGTCGAGCTATACGGTTCCACAGGCTGCAAAACAGCTCACATCAAAAGACAACACAACAATGACGCTCGTGGCAACAATTAAAGACACCGCGACGAATGATGTCGTGACGAGTAACGTCAAGGCGATGCGCGATTATCTCGCCAACGCTACGAAGGGTACGCTGCTACAAGCAAATGTCACAGGACCCGCTGGTATAGTTGTCGATGCTGGTTTAATCTTCGCAGGTACCGATCTGCCCCTGCTCCTTGGTACCGTTGGCCTTGTGCTTGTGCTACTTATCCTGCTTTATCGTTCACCAATTCTTGCGTTTTTGCCTCTGCTTGGTGTTGGCTGGGCGTTGCAGATTGTCGATGCTTTACTTGGTTTCGCTGGTAAAGCTGGTTTTTTTAGTATCAGTCAACAGGCAACGTCTATTATGACGGTGCTACTCTTCGGCGCGGGTGCTGATTACAGCATCTTTGTGGCCTCACGTTTTCGTGAAGAGTTGCTGGTGACGCAGAACAAATACACGGCGATGCGTATCACTATGCGTGCTGTAGGTGAGGCCATCACCTCTAGCGCGGGTACTGTTATTCTTGCACTGCTCACGCTCGTCTTTACCTTCATCGGCCTCTACAATTCCCTCGGCCCAACGCTAGCACTTGCCATTGCCGTTATGCTCATTGCTGGTTTGACGCTTGTTCCTGCTCTACTCGTCTGGTTAGGGCGTGTAGCGTACTGGCCTTTTGTACCACGATATAGTCCAGAGGGCGTAACAAAGCAGGAAGTGACATCGCTGCGCGGTTTCTGGGGACGCCTGGGTTCATGGACCGCGAAGCATCGTATTGTGGCGGTTGTCTCAAGCGTTGTCTTGCTCGGTATCTTTGCGCTAGGTAACATTGGTTCATTGCCAAGCTATAACTTCCTAACTGCATTTAGAAAACCAACAGATTCCGGCTCAGGTTTTGCTACTCTACAAGCTCATTTTGCTCCTGGTACGCTCGCACCTACAACCGTACTGGTAAAATTACATGGTACGTTACCCGATGCTTATCAACATTTGACGCAGATTGATGCGATCAACGTGGCACTGCAAAAAGTATCGGGGGTGGCACAGGTGCAGGGACCAACGCGCCCTGATGGTAACACGCCAATCGTGAATCCCGCAACGCTACAAGCCGCGATTGCCGCGCTACCTGAAAGCGTTCGCACTGGCATTCGTTCCGGCAAGGCTCCTACGCTATGCGAAGGACTGCGCTGTCCACCTGCAAATCCACAATTGATTACGATTATTGGTGCGTATGCCGCAAGTACACAAGATGTCTCGCCCGATAATAGCACCGTCCAATTCTCGGTTATCCTGAAAGACGATCCTTACTCCGTTGCTGCTATCAACCGCATTGCGCCGTTGCAAGATGCGCTCAACAGCGCACTACGGAATAATCAGCTAGGTAGTAGCGACGCCACAAAGGGCGATGTATACATTGGGGGACAAACGTCGCTACTAGCTGATACAGCAGGCTACAACCAGCATGATACACTGCTGATTGTGCCAGCGGTACTGATACTGGTTGGCATCATCCTGGCGTTGTTGTTGCGTAGCCTTGTGGCACCGCTCTACCTGCTTGGTGCGGTTACGCTCAACTACTATGCGGCGATTGGCCTATGTGGTTTTTTCTTTCAGCGTATTCAGGGGCAGGATGGTTTCAACTACGTCGTGCCTCTGTACACCTTCATCTTTCTCGTTGCCCTTGGTGCCGACTACACCATTTTCCTGATGTCGCGTGTGCGTGAGGAGGCGCAACGGCACGGTCTTGAACAAGGAGTACCCTTCGCTGTGTCACGCACAGGAGGCGTAATCACTTCGGCTGGTCTCATTCTGGCAGGTACCTTTGCAGTACTGACAACTCTACCGCTCACGATTCTGTACCAATTTGGCGTCTGTGTTGCGGTTGGTATCCTGCTCGACACCTTTGTTGTACGTGGTCTTCTTGTGCCTGGACTTGTCCTGTTGCTGGGCAAGTGGAACTGGTGGCCTGGCCGTCTCGACTCCGTGCATCTTGCCGAGACGGATGTAGAGCCGGAGGCAGCTCTTGTCATGAAAGCTGACGCGTAAAATCTATAAAAAACACAGGTTGCAGGTGACGCGAAGGCGTCACCTGCAACCTGTGTTTTTTTGTTGTATACCTGCTATACTACGAGGGTATTTACTATCCGAGGAGAATAGATGTGTCAACTGTAGGGACGAAAAAGAATAGAGCGACTGTCTTTAATCGTGTAGAATGGTTTTTTATTGGTGGCTCGCTGGTTGCAAGCATTCTTGCTTTTCTGCTCACTGTGCTTCAAGCAAATGCTGTCTTGACCTTTGTAGTATCGGGCATCGCGCTTGCTTTGTTAGCGGAACTGGTCGGGCTGGCAACAGATCAGCTTGGCTCGCGTTTGGGCTCTGGTGCGACAGGCGTACTACAATCCGCATTAGGGAATCTGCCAGAACTTTTTGTCGGCATTTTTGCACTTCGTGCTGGCTTGATAGAGGTAGTCCAGGCGGCACTTGTTGGCTCTATCCTGGGCAATAGTTTATTTGTGCTTGGCATTGCCTTCTTTGTTGGAGGATTGCGTCACGGCACGCAACGTTTCTCGACGAACGCGCCAAAGGTGATTGTTACACTAACCCTGCTTGCGGTCTCTGCTCTTATCGTACCAACGCTTGTGTATGGACTACACACGTCGGCGGCGGGACACGAAGAAGGGTTAAGCGTTGTGGCTGCTATCGTCTTACTAATTGTCTTTATTGCAAGTATTCCTGTTTCGCTACAAGGTGGCGGTCCAAACCTCGAAAAAGACGAGTCGGAGGCGGCTCATGTGTGGCCTCTTGTAGTGACGATAGTCGTCTTGATAGCTGCTGGCGTAGGCGCGGCTTTCGTCTCCGACTGGTTTATTGCTGCCTTAACACCGGCGATTACCACTCTCCACATCTCACAAGCGTTTACTGGTCTTGTCATTGTCGCCCTTGCTGGCAATGCGGTCGAAAACGTGGTTGGCGTCCAACTGGCGGCTCGCAATCAGCAAGACTATGCCATCAGCGTCATTCTCAATAGCTCGTTGCAGATTGCGCTCGGTCTCATTCCTGTCCTAGTGTTGCTCAGCTTTGTGTTGGGAGGAGCGCATCTCACGCTAGTCTTACCACCATTGCTTGTTGCTGCATTGGGCTTAACCGCCATCTTGACCACCGTTATCATCTATGATGGTGAGTCAACATGGCTCGAAGGGCTGGCTTTGATTGGGCTATATTGCATCATCGCTGTGTCTTTCTGGTGGGGGTAAAAAATTATGGAAATACTCAGGAAACGGCTAGCCGTTTCCTGAGTATTTCCATAATTTTTTATTTCTCATCTTCTCCGGTTATGTAGGCGATGGCTTCGCCGCGTGGAATTTCTACCGAGTCTACGTCGGCACGGCGGATAGTCACAGTACCATTGGCGAGTTCGTTCTCACCGAGAATAATGGCATATTCGGCATTCGAGGAACTGGCGCGTTTCATCTGCGCTTTGAAACTGCGGTCTCCGTAGGCCATCTCTGCCTTGATGCCAGCATGACGTAGTTCCGCCACCAGTTGTATCGTCGCGTCTTTGAGTTCTGGTGTGCGTGTCAGGTAAGCAACAAACACCTGCGTTGCTGGCTCTGCAGGTGGATTGATACCCTGTCGTTTTAGTTCAAGGATAATGCGCTCCATGCCCGCGCCAAAGCCAATACCAGGAGTTGGCTCACCACCGAGAATCTCTGCGAGGCCATCGTAGCGTCCACCTCCATTGAGGGCGGTCTTGTCGCGTTCATTCGTGAACTCGAAGACGGTGCGCGTGTAGTAGTCGAGTCCACGCACCAGAAGCGGGTCGAGCGCGTAGGGAACGCCGTAGATGTCCAGGTAGCGTTTAACTGCTGCAAAGTGTTCCTTTGATGCCTCGTCGAGGTGATCGACAATCTTGGGCGCGTTAGCAATCTTGGGCTGGTCCTGTGGCTGCTTACAGTCGAGCAGACGCAAGGGATTCTTGTAGAAGCGTACCTTGCAATCGCTACAGCAAGTGTCGAGTAACGGCTCATAATACGCCTGAAGCAATTCTATGTACGCAGGACGCGAGGCACTATCGCCAATGCTGTTGATATTGACGCGGATATGTTTGAGTCCAAGCTGTGTATATATTTGATAGAGTAGAGCAATCATTTCGGCATCGACGGCTGGATCGCTCTCGCCGAGTGCCTCACACCCGAACTGGTGATGTTCGCGGTAGCGTCCGGCCTGTGGCTTCTCATGGCGAAACATGGGCGCACTCAGATAGTAGAGTTTGACAGGAAGTTGCTGGCGAAACATGCCGTGTTCTAGGTAGGCACGCACGACGCCCGCTGTACCTTCTGGTCGCACTGTGAGATTCAGGCTGTGACCGTCCTTATCTGGCTTGTCGTCAAAGTTATACATCTCTCTATCGACGATATCGGTTCCCTCACCCACCGTCTTACGAAAAACGGTGGTCTCTTCTATCAATGGAGTCTCGATGCGTCGATAGCCGTACAGTTGTGCTACGTAGGTTGCCGTCTCTTCTATGAAACGCCAGTAGGGTTGCTCCTCTGGCAGAATATCTTTAAATCCCTGCAACGCGCGAATTGGTTCTGGCATAATGTGTAAATCTCCCTCTTCCATCTGAAAGTGCGAGACTATTATATCAGAGTCTTATACAGATGCATACGTCTTGCTTTTTGCCTTTGTCGCTTTCACAACAGGGCGACCCTCTACAGGCCAATAATAGGGCAGATCGTCGGGTACATGCCAGTCGAACGCTTTGTAGTATTCTGGAAATTTACGTAGCAGATTTGCTTTATGCGAGTCATGGATGCGTGTGTCACCAAGCCACCAGGGAAACGGAATGATGCCATGAACGTCATAATATTGCATTGTATTGTGATAGCCTCTGCGCTCCCATTCTATAATCATACAGTTTGTATATATCTTTAGAGCGTCCTCATAGCCGCGCCACATGTTGACCGCCGGATGATTGACCCATCCGCCCGCAGTCTCTCCACGTCCAATGACGTTAAGGATTTGTAGTGCCTCGACCCGTTGTTTTCCTAGACGTTTATCGTCAAGCGTATGCGCCGTATCATAAAACGATGGATAGGGAAGAAATGTCTGCATCGCCGTAACCTCCTCGTAAGAAAGACACGTATAGCACTACTATGAAGTTGCATTGATAACTTCCCATTATAGATACTTTGTACATAAAATTGCCCTTGACTTTTATTTCCTTCGTTGGGTATAATTTTGGAAGTATACACGAAGGCTACTTAACAACCGAATATATGCAGTAACAACTGCTCTCATCAAGAGAGGTGGAGGGAAACGGCCCGATGAAACCCGGCAACCCGCATGCAGCGTAGCAAGCAGGGTGCAAATTCCGGTGAAGTACAGCGATATTTCACAAGATGAGGGGAATAAGCAACTTTGCTACCCCTTATCATAAGGGGTTTTTTATTGGCCTGAAACTTGTCAGAACTGCACATATGACGGTAGTATGCACATTACAATTTGAGCAAACAAGAACATTGACGAGGACGAGTAAGCGCAACGGGTGAGTCCAGAGAGCCGATGATGATGAGATATCGACCTCATACCAGCGTTGAATATGACCTCTGAGTTGCAGGTTGAACGCCTCTATAGGCAAGTAGACCATGCCGTGTAGCTTCGTTACAGCTACGAGTAACCTACAAATCGAACCAGGGCGCCCGCAAGGGGACGCCCCTCCCATATGACGCATTGCCACGTTGGGAGACGGTTCGTGTATGGGAGGGGCGTCCCCTTGCGGGCGCCCTGGTTACTCACAAAGGTCGATGCTGTGAGGCGTTGACAAATTCAGGGTGGTACCGCGAAGACGTTTACCCCTCGCCCCTGTCAGGGTGAGGGTTTTTTTGTACCTTTTGCAGTTAGAAAGGAGGAATTCGTGACGGTATACAACAGCGGTTGTCAGGTCAGTGGTTCGCGCTCAGCTCCTGCTCTTTCTGTGGACGAGGCATATAACGTCTCTTCGTTTACGTTTGATCGTTTACCTCTACAACGAGGCGGTGAGTTGAGTCCAGTGACGCTTGCATATGAGACATGGGGTACGCTCAACGCACAAGGGAATAACGCGATTTTGATCACGCATGCTCTAACAGGCAACGCACACGCTCATGATGTGGAGCAGCCCGACAACCCGAAAGTTGCATGGTGGAATCCATTGATTGGTCCAGGTCGCACGTTCGATACTTCGCGCTACTTTGTGATTTGCTCAAACATACTGGGCAGTTGCTATGGTAGCACTGGTCCCTCGTCGCTCGATCCCAGCACGAGTAAGCCCTATGGTATGCGCTTCCCAGTGATTACTATTCGGGATATGGTGAATGCGCAACGACGCTTGTTGGAGCATCTGGGTATTCAGCAACTGGCGATGGTGGCAGGCGGCTCTATAGGTGGGTTGCAGGCGTTGGAATGGGCTGTGACCTATCCTGATAGAGTGAAGGACGTGTTCGTGGTCGCAGCGACACCTGCTCTTACCGCGCAGGCAATCGCGTTCAGTGAGGTTGAGCGACAGGCGATTCTGGCAGACCCACAATGGCAAGGTGGCGACTATCTGCCAGGGCAGGGACCAACAACTGGCCTTGCGATTGCGCGAATGTTGGCGATGATTACTTATCAGAGTGAGGAGTCGATGGAGCTACGTTTTGCGCGTCAGCCCGCACGTCGCCCTGATGTTGCCTCACCAAGCCATACACCGGATATGGGGAGTCGCTTCGATGTTGAAGGCTACCTGTACTATCAAGGCGCGTCGCTTGCACAACGCTTCGATGCTAACAGCTACCTGTACATCAGTCGCGCAATGGACCTGTATGATGTCAGCGAGGGCCATTCCTCGTTAGAGTCCGCATTGAGTCGCATTTCAGGTAAAGCACTCTTTGTGGGCATTCGTTCGGATTTCTTGTTCCCAGCGGCACAGGTGCGCTGGCTCGCCGAGAAGTGTCAGGCACTTGGCAAGGACTCGACCTACATTGAACTGGATTCGCCACATGGTCATGATGCCTTCCTTAAAGAGTGGGGGCAGATGGCTGAAGCGTTTTCCAGCGTTTTCGGTGTAGGTATCCGCCAATGTTGATTCGACGGTTTTTCGTAGGGACTAGATGTATCGCGTCCGTCCGCTCAATTTATTGAGCGAGATTCTTGTAGATCAGGTATACAAGCCGCTTTGGGCATGATCTCGCGTGATAAATCACGCTTGCGGACGCGATACATCTGGTCCCTACGAAAATCTATCACATTTAGAATTTCTTATAGCAAAGAGGAGAACAGACACATGGCTCTTAATAGCAATCGCAGTTACGGTTTTGAAACGCTTTCTTTACACGCTGGTCAGGAGACGCCAGATAGCGCAACAGGCGCGCGTGCGGTGCCGATTTATCAGACAACCTCATACGTTTTTGATAGTCCTGAGCATGCCGCCAACCTCTTTGCTCTCAAGCAATTTGGCAATATTTACACGCGTATCATGAACCCGACGCAAGATGCATTCGAGCGTCGTATCGCCGCCCTTGAAGGTGGTGTAGGTGCGCTGGCAACCGCGTCGGGACAGGCGGCGGAGACGTTAGCAATCCTGAATATTGCTGAGGCGGGCGACGAGATCATTTCATCCGCCAGTTTGTATGGTGGCACCTACAACCTGTTCCACTATACGCTACCTAAGCTGGGCATAAAGGTTCACTTTGTGGATAGCCGCAACCCTGAAAATATCCGTCCACTTGTCAATGAGAAAACCAGAGCCGTTTATGCTGAGACGCTGGGCAATCCACGCCTCGATACGCTCGATATCCAGGCTGTTGCCGATGTAGCTCATGAGTATGGTTTGCCGCTCATTCTCGACAATACATTGCCCTCGCCTTATCTCGTGCAGCCATTGAAGCATGGTGCCGATATCGTGGTACATTCGGCAACCAAGTTTATTGGTGGACATGGTACTTCAATTGGTGGTGTGATCGTCGATGGTGGTAAGTTCGATTGGGGCGCGAGTGGTCGCTTCAATACACTTACGGAGCCAGACCCATCGTATCATGGCATTCGCTATGTCGATGCACTCGGTCCTATCGCGTACATCATCAAGGCACGCGTACAACTTCTGCGCGACCTCGGTGCCGCCATCACGCCGTTCAACTCATGGCTCTTCCTGCAAGGCTTGGAGACGCTACCCTTGCGTATGGAGCGTCATAGCCAGAACGCGCAGAAGGTCGCTGAGTTCCTCGAGGGCCATCCCTCCGTCGAGTGGGTACAGTATCCTGGTCTCAAGAGTCATCCACAGCACGAAATTGCTACGAAATACTTCTCGCATGGGCACTACGGAGCCATCATCGGCTTTGGTATCAAGGGCGGCCTCGAAGCAGGTAAGCAGTTGATTCGTCATATCGAACTCTTCTCGCACCTTGCAAATGTCGGCGATGCAAAGTCGCTTATCATTCATCCCGCCAGCACCACGCACTCACAGTTGGTGCCAGAAGAGCAGTTCGAGACAGGCGTTACGCCCGACTTCATCCGCCTCTCCGTCGGCCTCGAAACGGTCGAAGACCTAATCGACGACCTCGATCAAGCGTTGAAGGCTGCGGTTGCGGACGCAAGTCAGCCAGCGAACGCATAATGTAAAAACGTGTCGGATTATTCCATGATAATCCGACACGTTGATGTGATTGTATGAAAATTTGTGGAATATTGTAGAGCAAATACAGTGGTGGTGCATTATGGATAAGAAAGTCAGCGTCTTGAAGTTCGGGGGAACATCGGTTGGTAGCGGTGAGCGTATTCGTCAGGTGGCGAAGATTATCACGAAAACCGTGCATAATGCCGATGAGGTGTTTCCGGTTGTGGTGGTGTCCGCCATGTCAGGCATTACCGATCAACTGCTACGTATTGCACGGTGTGTTTGCCTCGGTGCATACGAGGAGAGCGAGAATGAACTCGCAACTCTGCGTCAAAAGCATTTCGAGGCGGCAGAAAAAGTCGTGCGTCATAGCGAGCATCTGCTTCAACTACAGCACGAACTTGAAGAGGCATTGACTGCACTAACACATGATGTAGCACTCTTGCGCGAGGCTGTCGAGTCTGGACAGGAGGCGTTCCTACGAACGGCTGCCGTTGCCTCGTGGGGTGAGCGTCTCTCGATTCTACTTGTCGCCGCCGCCGTAAACGACTACGGGATAGCCGCCGAAGCGGTTCGCCGCGAAGTTATTATCACAAGTCATCCTAAAGCTGATAGCTCACAACCTTTTGGCGTTGTTGTTGGGGCCGACCCTCTTACGGAAGAGACCCGTACCAACGCCCATGCCTTAATCTGTCCTTTAGTCGAACGTAACGTCGTCCCAATCGTAGCTGGTTTCCTGGGACGTACCATCACGGGTTTCGTGACCACGCTTGGACGCAATGGCTCCGATTATTCTGCTACGGTGATAGGTGCCGCCCTGGACTGTGTGGAGGTGACGATCTACACCGATGTTGACGGCGTATTGACGGCAGACCCACGTCTCGTTGCTAACGCACGTCTACTTCCAAATCTTTCGTATGCCGAGGCTGCGCGTCTCTCTTGGTTTGGTGCGAAGGTGCTGCATCCACGCACGCTTATTCCCATCGCGCCGCGCAATATTCCAGTGCGAGTACGCAATACCTTTCGTCCTCACATCAAGGGCACGGTGGTTGGTCCTGTGGGGAACGCACAAAGTGGAGCATCGGCGATCACCATTCGCCGCAATCTCGCGCTGGTGACTGTTGAGAGTACCGACCTGTTCGGGGCACCTGAAAGTGCTGGTGAAGTCTTCGAGCTTGCTGCGCGCGCGGATGCCGCGCCTGTTGCCATCTGCTCGTCGTCGGGTCATCATCTCTCCTTCATGGTTGAGGAAAAATCCGTTGAGTCAGTTGTTGCCTTGTTACAACATGAAATGAAAACGGGCGACTGGCGCGTGCGCAGTCGTCGCGGATTGGCTGCATGCGCCTGTATCGGCTCTGGCTTTACCGTTGACCCCATGAGTCCCGCACGTGCCATTACCGCCCTTGCACGCGAACGCATTCCTGTTATCACACAGGGAGCCTCCGAACTAGGTATCACTCTGATTGTAGAAGATAAGGATAGCCAGAGCGCGTTACGTTGTCTCCATCGTGACCTGATTGCCCCTGTCATACCTCTGGTGAGGCATGCCACAACAGCACAGGAAAAACGGCGCGAGGGTGCGCGTTCTTAATAGCATGGAAAGAGAAGGTCATGACAACAAGCGACTCGTCAGTTGAGGACCTTATCAATCGCCTAGCTACTATACCAATTTTGATTACACGCATCACCGATGCGGTGAGTGAGGAAGATATTCACACGCCGCCAAAGCAGGGTCAATGGTCTATCGCGGAAATATTCGCACACCTACGGGCGTCCGATGATATGCTTATGCCCCGCGTCTACGCGATTCTTGTACGCGACCAATCACCGCTTCCTGCATATGACGAACGCTATTGGGCTGAGGTTGCTGGCTATGCAGAGGCAGATTTTCACCCTTCGCTGATGCTGTTCACGCTACGGCGTGCTGAATTGGTTGATGTGTTGCGTCAACTCACGTATGACGATTGGCAACGTATTGGTCTTCACGAAGAGCGAGGTCCTATTTCGCTCCTGGAGATGGTGAGAGGATGGATCGAACACGAGGAAGAGCATTACGCACAGATGGCAAATATCACGATTCGGTAGTGTTAAATCAGGGGAGGTATGATGGCTATACAGCGGCAAAATGAACGCTCTACACGTATCCCGGTAGCCGTGCTTGGCGCGACGGGTATGGTGGGACAACGCTTTATAGAGTTGTTACAGGAGCATCCGTGGTTCGAGTTGGTTGCGGTAGCAGCCTCAGAGCAACATGGAGGCCGAAGCTATGCCGAGTCAACGCGGTGGCGACTTCCTGGTAGTGAGATGCCTGCTTCAGTTGCCTCTCTCCCTGTTGTATCCTGCAAACCTGATGCTATCCCTAATGTCAGGGTTGTATTTTCAGCGTTGCCAGGGGGCGATGTGGCGGAACAGGCAGAGGCAGCTTTTGCACAGGCTGGCGTGGCTGTGTTTAGTAACGCGAAAAACTATCGTATGGCACCCGACGTGCCTCTGCTCATTCCAGAGGTGAACGCTGATCACATCGCCGCTATTCAGCAGCAACGCAAACGACGGAGTTGGTCTGGTTATATTGTCACCAACGCGAATTGTTCTGCAACGCCGCTGGTAATGGCACTCAAGCCGCTACAAATGCAGTTTGGTGTGAGCAAGGTGCTTGTGACAACGATGCAAGCGATTTCGGGTGCGGGCTATCCTGGCCTCTCAGCCTACGACATGCTTGATAACGTTGTGCCCTATATTGGTGGCGAGGAAGAGAAGATGGAGAGTGAGACGCTCAAGATGCTAGGAACGTGGCAAGAGGGTCAGGGCTTTCAGGATGCACAACTCGTAGTGAGTGCCCATTGTAACCGTGTGCCAACGCGTGAGGGACACCTTGAATGTGCCAGTATCGAACTAGAACGCGACGCGTCCCCCGAAGAGATTATTGATGCATGGAACAGTTACGAACCGGAACCACAACGCCTCAAACTTCCCTCAGCACCAGAGCATGCCTTACTCTACCTCACTGAGATCGACCGACCGCAAACACTGCGAGACCGTGACGCTGGCAACGGCATGACGACAACACTTGGCAGATTGAGACCGTGCCCCATCTTGAGCTACAAATTCGTCATGCTTGCTCATAATACTATTCGTGGGGCTGCGGGTGGCTCTATCCTCAACGCTGAACTCTGTGTCGCAAAAGGGCTGTTGTAGGACCTTTCAAGAAAGTAGCACAGAGCCATGACAGGACAAGTCCCATCATGGCTCTGTGCTACTTTCTTGAAAGGTTATTTCCTGGTTCTACTCTGTTCCTGAATACAAAGGGTTAGTGCGTCCTACTGAGTGAGGGCTGTTGCTAAGCCATCAGCTATTGGCGAACCAACACCCGTCACTAGGTCGTAACCGGGACCAGCAGAGAAGCCAGTCACGGGACCAGTAGGATTTCCGTTAGCATCTTTTCCATTCACACTATTGTTGCCAGTTGTGATGTCGTGAAAGGCTGAGCCATACGATGCACCCGCACTAATGGCATAAATTGCGGGGTTAAGGAAACCCAGACGATGACCCGCCTTCTGATTGAGCAGAGCGACAATACCAGCCCAGGCAGGTGAGCCAACGCTAGTGCCACCGACAGAACCGCTCTCCGTCGTGCCATTCTGAGTGAGAACAATAGCAACACCGGTTAGTGGATCCGCGTCGAAGGCGACATCAGGAACGCCACGATTAGTGAGTCCTGCAATGCCTTGCTGATAGCTGGGTACGGAGAAGAGAGTGCTGATGCCGCCACCAGTCGCCCCGTCACCGTTGTTGTCTTCGTTCCAGGTCGTCTCACTTCCATATTGTCCATCCCCCGTCAAGGTAAGCGTCGTGCCGCCAACTGATGTCACCAGCGGATCAGCGGCAGGAACATTAACACCTTTTTGGAAAGTAACGTCTTGAAAGGGAGTGTTTGCATTCGCACAAGTAAGGACTGTTGCTCCCTGGTCACCAGAGGAGGCGAGAACGGTAATGCCCTTTGCCTGCGCTGCTGCGAAGACTTGCTGCTCTTGCTGTATGTAGTTAGAAGAAACACAGCTTTCTCCCACTCCAAAGCTTTGCGAAATGACATCGCCCAGATTGTTCTGAACAGCGTAGTTTGTTGCCTGAAGCAAGTCTGTTACGACCTGATTGAACGTGGTGTCGTTATCGACGTTCGCTAGCACAAGGTCGATAGTGGCATTGGGAGCAAGAGCATGTGATATCTCTACGTCTAAAGCAGTCTCCGTATAAGCGTCCTGGTTGGTGGAGGCTCTGCTGAATGGCGAGAAGACATTAAGTGTAGGATCGTTAAGACCGAACAACTGGTCATACTGATGAAGGTCACTACGTAACGTGGAGCTTGTCGCTTGGTCGATAATGACGATAGTATGTCCTGCGCCCGTGTCGCCAGCATCCAGGAGGGGTTGGATGTTATAGGCACTGCGGATTTGTTGCGGACTATAGCAAACCCCAGAGGAACTCGCGGTTAGACAAGCAGGAGCAGGAACAGCCGCTGCTACTCCTGGTGCTACTGCTTTCATCTTACGTGCGTATTTGCTCATAAAGCGATGTGGTAAAATGCTGTGGCTATTCAATACAGTATTCGTTCCTGCTGCATGTGAGGTCTGAGCATGTATGTTACTCAACACCCCTACGAGACTAAGAACAAGTGTAAGAGCTAGGATAACCCCAACTAGACTCTTACGGAGGATGGACTGATGAACCATGTATACATCTCCTTCTCCTATTCCCTAAATAAAGAACAGGAGGCTCATATAGTTGTTATATAGAGCCAGGAATAGACCGACGTTTCTGTCAGTCATAAGGAGTACCGCATGAGCGCATTTCATGTAGTACAAAGCTGCAACGAAGAAAGCAGCAATCTTTGTCGTTCAGGAACCCCCTTAGAAGACCCGATAAAAGGTCTTCCATAGAAGAGAGATTACATAAGAAATAATTTGCTGTCAACGGGACTATTGGGAGGGGAGAACTGATACAAGTACTTTTTCACGCTCAAAAGGGAGCGATTTGTGAAGTAGTTCACACAATTTTTGTGAGAAAATACGAACTTTCAGAGTATACCAAATCTCCTAGAGATTTTCTCTTATTAGCAAGAACGCAACAAAAAATAGAGGAATCGATGTACTCTTCATACACCGAATCCTCTATTTCGCGGCTTGTTTCCTTACGCTATTCTGTTCCTGAACATGAATTGAGAGTGTGTCCTCCTACGCGAGGGTTGCCGCCAACCCCTTCACGATTGGCGAGCCAACGCCTGTCACCGGGTCCCAACCAGGACCAGCGTAGTAGCCGTAGACGGTGATAGGATTGCCATTGACATCGAAGCCCGTCACGGTGTTGTTGCCAACCTGGATGTCATGGAAGGCTTTGCCATACGATGCACTCGCGCTGAGAGCATAGATCGCTGGATTCAGGAAGCCCAAACGATGACCCGCCTTCTGATTGAGTAGCACGACGATGGCTGCCCATGCAGGCGAGCCAACGCTGGTTCCACCAACAGGGGCGATGATGGTTTCTCCACCTTGGCTGACAACGATTGGTACGCCAGTCAGGGGGTCGGCATCGAAGGCAACGTCAGGCACGCCACGATTGGTCAAGCCAACGATGTTCTTCTGGTAATCAGGGACGGGGAAGAGGGTGCTGATGCCGCCGCCGGTTGCGCCTGCACCATTGCTATCTTCGTTCCAGACGACCTCGCCAGCATACTGGCCTTTCTTCAAAGTCGCGCTCAATGTCGTACCACCGACCGCTGTCACCAATGGATCGGCAGAAGGAAGACTAATGCCTAACTCTTCAGAAATGCCAGCACTACTGCATGTGATAGCGGTCGCACCACTGTCACCTGTAGAGGCAAGAACGGTGATACCCTTCGCACGAGCTGCTGTGAAGACCTGTTGCTCGGCCTGCACGTAGGCAGCAGTGGCACAGCTTTCACCAACGCCGAAGCTCTGCGAAATCACATCGCCTAGATTGTTATCAACGGCGTACTTCGTTGACTGCAGTGCAATAGGTAAGAACTGCGTAAAATCAGTGATGGTATCGACATTCGCCAGTACGAGGTCGATAGTGGCATCAGGGGCAATAGCATGAGCGATCTCTATGTCCAACGCCGTCTCTACGTAGTAACCAGGGTCAACGGAGGGGGTGCCGAATGGCGAGATGACGTTGATCTTGGGGTCTTTCAATCCGTAAAGCTGATCGTACAGGTGAACATCGCTCTGCAGGCTTGGGCTGGTTGCAAAGTCGATCAAAACGATGGTGTGACCCTTGCCAGTGATACCTGCATTGAGTAAAGGTTGAATGCTATAGGCATTGCGAATTTGTTGTGGACTATAGCAGCGCGGTGGAACAGCACTGGTGAGACATGGGGGGATAGTGGCTGCTGCCGTGTTTGCGATAGTCCCATTCGCCGTCACGTTCAGTTTGCGAGCGTACTGCGTGAGTAGCTTGACCGGTAATACAGCGTGTTTATCGAACTTGTGTTTTGTGGCTGTTTGTGTGGTCTGAGTAGTATGTGCGCTAGCAGTTCCCATCAGACCAGTGATAAGCGTAAGAGCCACGATAATCCCTACCAGACTCTTACGGAGGATGGAACGATACATCATATATACATCTCCTGAGTTTTCTCTTCTCCTGCTTGATGAAAGGCAAGAGGCTCATATAGTCATTATACAGAGCCAGGAATAGGCCGACAGAGCCGCTGTCGGTCGAGAAATACTGCATGAGTCAGCGCGAACGAATGTGCAACGAGAGATTACGCGCAAACGTCATGTAGTACAAAGCTAAAGCGAAGGAAACGATAAGCCTTGTTGTTCAGGAACCCCCTTGGAAGACTTTATGGAGTGCCTTCCATACGAGAAAGAATACACAAGAGATAAGTAATTGTCAAGCAAGCTTGTAGTAATGTGAGAGCAATGAAAAGCATCTTTTATGCTCGAAATAGAGAATTTTGTGAAGTAGCTCACAAAAAATTTGTGGGATAATGCCGTGATTTGGAGGTATGCGTGTAATTTTTTTGTTGAAGTTATGTCAAGTGTGCCCAATTCGGGCACGCTTGACATAACATTAACATCCACTCTCACAAAATTATTTTATTGCTTAGAGCGCGTATTACGCTTCTTCCTATTTTTATCATCTTCCTGAGTCCAGGAAGATGATCCGAAACTGCTTCTCCGCTAGTCTCAATAGGTTTTCAAAGCTTGTTTATATGTACCAGAGCCATGTAGGGGCCTCATTTATGAGGCCCTCGGACGAGCGAAGCAATGTTCGTTCTTTTGTAGGTACCTATGATGATATTTCGTAGGGACCAGGTGTATCGCGTCCGATGGCTCAATTTATTGAGCGAGCTTCTTGCAGATCAAGTATACAAGACGCTCTAGGAATGATCTCGTGTGATAAATCACGCCGACGGACGCGATACATCTGGTCCCTACGAAAACCGCCGCATCAACATTGGTGAAGTACTACAATCGCTCAATTGGGCATTGTCAACCGTGCCCAAATTGGGCACAGTTGACAACAAATAGTATAATCACTCTCTCACTCTCCTAACCCACAAACAACACTCCTATGGCTTCTTATAGTAGGGATGCCTGATTGTCGCCAACCATGCTCCAAAAAGACCTATGAAACCTGCTACTAATGTCAATACCAGTAATTCGATAAGCAATGAGAGAGGAGCATATCGAATGAAGTATGGATTGTGGATTGCTTCGATTATGGGTACTGTCAAGGTAGCTACACATCCCATAAAAAATCCTGCTCTACGTTGCACTGCAACTCTTCCCGTAATTAGACCTGCTATCAAGAAGAGAATAATACCAACAACAATAAAACCTATTAAGCCTGGATCTAAAGAGAAAGATAACAAATAGAACAATCCCCCTGCTACCACCCCAATCAACAGCGTCTTCCGCACCCTCCTCTTTGGCAATGCTGGTTTCGCGGGCGTTTGTCCAGATGGAGCATGATACATTTGCGCTTGCTTTTGAGCAGGAGGTGGTACGTAAGGTAATAGCTGTGTTGGTGGAGGATAGGTGTATGCTTGCGGTGGCGAAGGAGCATAGTGTATTGGTGGCGTTGATGTGACTCCTTGTTTTGCCTGTGTCTGAACGCTTTCTAGTTCCTTGCGAATATCATTCATGCTAGCAGGGCGTTTGTCAGGATCGATATCAACCATTCTATCTATGAGGTTGGAGAGAGCGGGAGGGATGTTGGGGCTGTAGGACGTGAGCGGTCTGAAGGCGAAGAGAGGTACGTTTGAATTGGGTTCGTGGCCTGAGAGAAGTTGATGTAGGGTTGCGCCGAGGCTGTAGATGTCGGATTGGGGCGAGGTCTGGGTACGTCCGAATTGTTCGGGGGCAGCGTAGCCGGGGGAGACGTAGGCAATGGTGTCTTTAGCCTTGCCCGTTTTGAAGAGACGCGCAATGCCGAAGTCGATGAGATAGATATTGTCTTCGGGCGTGACCATGATGTTAAGCGGTTTGAGGTCACGGAAGATAATCGGGCTGGGACGACTATGTAGATAGCCAAGCACTTTGGCGAGTTGAATACCAATCTCAATGGTTTCGGCAACCGATAGAGCGTGTCCTGGCATTTTATCGAGGCGAGCATCGAGCGTGGTACCCTCAATAAAATCCATCACGAGATACCAGCGACCATGTTCGCCGAAATAGTCGTAGATACTGGGTAGGTTGGGGTGTTTAAGGTGAGCCAGCATGTATGCCTCTTGCTTGAATTGTTCGGCTACATTCTTTGCCTCCTGCTGGTCAAGGTTGCTCTGGCTCATCTCTTTGAGCGCAACAAGCCGATTGCCGAATTGGATATCCTCGGCCTTATAGACGGCACCCATACCACCTTTGCCAACCATCGTCACGATCTTATAGCGTTGCTTGAGGGTCTGTTGTGATGCGAGGCGACCTGTACCCGCTATACCAGGGGCAGTACCAACGTGTATCGCCTGACCACAGCTAAAGCAATACCCTGCACCTGCTCTGTTTCCCGCCCCACAGGTTGTGCAATATATCGTACTCTGTTGCATGAGTGTGTCTCGCTTTCATGACAGAAAAATCCCAGAACATCAAAAAGTAACTGTATATCAGCATAGAGCACAAAAAGTATAACAATTTTCTGAACAATTATCAATGTAGGAATGGAAGCAATTTGGCAGGAAGATTCCTGCTCTTTCTTCGCTTGTGGTAAATAAAGTCAAAGGGAGTTGATTGATGTATTTTTGTACATCAATCAACTCCCTTTGCTTTATTTCCTTGCTATATCACGTTCTTGAACATATCGGGTTGGTGCGTCCTACTTTGCGAGGGTTGCCGCCAATCCCTTCACGATTGGCGAGCCAACGCCTGTCACTGGGTCCCAACCAGGACCTGCGTAGTAGCCAGTCACAGGAATAGGATTGCCTTTGACATCGAAGCCGGTCACGGAGTTGTTGCCAACTAAGATGTCGTGGAAGGCTGTGCCATATGAGGCACTCGCGCTAAGGGCATAGATCGCCGGATTCAGGAAGCCGAGACGATGACCAGCTTTCTGATTGAGCAGGACAACGATGGCGGCCCATGCTGGTGAGCCAACGCTAGTTCCGCCAACTGGTTCAATGATGGTTGCTCCACCTTCGCTGACAACGACTGGTACACCAGTAAGTGGGTCGGCATCGAAGGCAACGTCAGGCACGCCACGATTGGTCAGTCCAACGATGTTCTTCTGGTAATCAGGGACGGGGAAGAGGGTGCTGATGCCGCCGCCCGTTGCGCCAGCAAAATTGCTATCTTCGTTCCAGACGACCTCGCCAGCATACTGACCTGTCTTTACCGTGGCGTTGAGTGTTGTACCACCAACTGCTGTCACCAGAGGATCAGCGGAAGGAAGACTAACGCCTTTCTCTTCAGAAATGCCAGCACTGCTACAGGTGATAGCGGTCGCACCACTGTCGCCAGAGGAGGCAAGAACGGTGATACCCTTTGCGCGTGCCTGTGCAAACACTTGTTGCTCGGCTTGGACATAAGCAGGAGTGACACAGCTTTCGCCAACGCCGAAGCTCTGCGAAATCACATCGCCCAGATTGTTCTGAATAGCGTATTGTGTGACTTGTAAAGCGCGTGGCAAGAACTGCGTAATACTGGCATTATCTACATTGAAAAGAACAAGATCGATAGTTGCATCAGGCGCAAGCGAATGCACGGTCTCGATATCCAACGCGGTCTCAGTGTAGGCACCTGGATCAACGGAAGGGGTGCTGAATGGTGAGATGACGTTAATCTTGGGGTCTTTCAGTCCGTACAGTTGGTCATACAGGTGTACATCGCTCTGCAAGCTTGGGCTGGTAGCACCGTCTATTAGGACCACTGTATGCCCCTTGCCTGTATCACCCGCATTGAGTAGTGGTTGAATGCCATAGGCATTGCGGATTTGTTGTGGGCTGTAGCAGCGAGGTGGAACGGTACTGGTCAGACAAGGGGGAACTGGTGCTGCTGCATTTGCTGAAAGTGTTCCATTTGCGTTCACATTTAGTTTGTGTGCATATTGCGAAAGGACACGGTACGGGTATACATCGTGTTTATCGAACGTGTGTTTCGTAACCGTCTGTGGAGCTTGAGCGCGTGCGCTGCTAATCACCCCTACAAGACTAAGTACAAGTGTAAGAGTCAGGATAACCCCGACCAGACTCTTACGAAGGATAGGCTGGTTGGTCATGTATACATCTCCTTCTTCTGTCCTTTATAAGACAGAAGCCTTAATATAGCCATTTCATTCATAACGACACAGCGAAGGAAACAGAAGCCTTGTAATCCAGAAACATTTTTGGAAGAGTGGATGTAATGTCTTCCTACGAGGAAGAGTACACAAGAGGCAGTTTTTTGTCAAGTAAGTCATTTGAGAAGCTTGTGCGATATGTGTTTATTTTGCGCTCAAATGGAATAAAATTGTGAAATAGTTCACAAAAGTTTTGTGAGATAACTACCTTCTTTTGTCCTACTCAGGAGAAGTATTTCTTCTTGTACCAACGCTCCTGAATATAACATCGTTGCGTTCTTCAAATTGTGATAGGAGATTTGGCTTCTCTTAAAAGGACTCGGAGTGGAGTTTCCCAAATGGAGAATACTTGATTTGAGTGGCGAACGAATAGAAAAGGAGCTGATTGATGTACGAAAAGTACATCAATCAGCTCCCCTTGATTTGTTTCCGGCTATGTCACATTTTTGAACATATCGAATTGCTGTGTCCTACTTTGCGAGGGTTGCCGCCAGACCCTTCACAATCGGCGAACCAACACCTGTTGTCGGGTCCCAGCCGATGTCTGCGGAGTAGCCAGTCACAGGAATAGGATTGCCCTTCACGTCGAAACCGATCACGGAGTTGTTGCCAAGCTGAATGTCGTGGAAGGCGGTGCTATAGGATGCACTCTCACTAATGCTATACAGCGTGGGGTTGAGGAAGCCGAGACGATGACCGACCTTCTGATTAAGTAGTGTCACGATGGCTGCCCATGCTGGTGAACCAAGACTTGTACCACCAAGTGGTTCGATGACGGTCGAGCCACCTACACTAAAGATGACAGGAACACCGGTAAGGGGGTCGGCATTGAATGCAACGTCAGGCACACCCCGATGAGTCAGACCTGCGATGTTCTTCTGATAATCAGGGACTGGGAAGAGGGTGCTAATTCCACCACCGGTTGAGCCACCATCGCCATTGACTTCGTTCCATACGGTCTCACCAGCATACTGACCTGTCTTTAATGTTGCATTGAGGGTTGTACCACCAACGGCTGTTACTAATGGATCGGCAGCAGGAACATTAACTCCTTTTTGTAGAGAAAATTGTGTTCCCGTGCAAGTAAAAACTGCTGCCCCATTATCGCCAGAGGAGGCGAGAACTGTGATACCTTTTGCTCGCGCCGCTGTGAAGACTTGCTGCTCTGCCTGAATATAGTCAGGAGTGACGCAACTCTCACCCGCGCCGAAGCTCTGCGAAATGACGCTCCCCAGATTGTTTTGAACTGCGTACTGTGTAGACTGCAGCGCAAGAGTCAAGTCCTGGTTATACGTAGTGGCGGCGTCGATGTTCGCTAGCACAAGGTCAATCGTGGCATCAGGAGCAAGCGCATGCGCGGTCTCTACGTCCAACGCTGTCTCCACGTAAAATTGTATGTCGGTCGAGGGAGTACTGAATGGCGAGATAACGTTGATCTTAGGATCTTTCAAACCATAGAATTGGTCGTACAAGTGTACATCATGTTGTAAGAATGGGCTAGTCGCAAAGTCGATCAGGACAATGGTCTGTCCTTTACCTGTAATACCGCTATTGAGTAAAGGTTGAATGCTGTAGGCATTGCGAATTTGTTGTGGGCTATAGCAACGTGGTGGAATGGCACTATTCAGGCAAGGGGGAGTTGTTGCAGCCCCATCTGCTATTATCCCTTTGGCGGTCACATTTAACTTGTGAGCGTACTGGTTTAAGGGGCGAATAGGTAAGATAGCGTGTCTGTCAAACGTAAGTTTTGTTCCTGCTGCATGGGAGTTTTGAGCGTGTGTACTACTTAGCACTGTGACCAGACTAAGAACAAGGGTAAGAGTGAGAATAATCCCTACCAAACTCTTACGAAAGATTGACCTGTGAGTCATGTAAACACTCCTTCTCCTGCCTCATGAGAAGCAGGAAATTCATATTGAAATTGCTTCGATGGTAATATCGAGGTAATTTCAAAACGGGGACAGAATGTCTACAATCTCTCAAAAGGACTCGGAGTGGAGTTTCCCAAAGGGGGAATACTTGATTTGAATGGCGAATGAATAGAAAAGGAGGTTGATTGATGTACTGTTCATACACCAATCAACCTCTATCATAGCTTGTTTCCTTGCTATACTATGTTCCTGACTATGGAATAGTGTTGCGCCCTACTTTGCGAGGGTTGCCGCCAATCCACTCACTATTGGCGTCCCAACGCCTGTCACTGCATCCCAGCCAGGGCTAGCGTCGAAGCCTACTACTGGAACAGGATTACCCTTAACGTCGAAGCCAGTCACAGCATTGCCGCCAATCCGAATGTCGTGGAAGGCTGTGTCATAGGATGCACTTGCGCTGAGGGCGTAGATGGATGGATTGAGGAAACCGAGGCGATGACCAACCTTCTGATTGAGCAGCACAACGACGGCAGCCCATGCGGGCGAACCAACACTCGTTCCACCAGTAGGGATAATGAGAGTTGATCCAAGTTGACTGAAAACAATGGGAACACCTGTGAAGGGGTCGGCATCGAAGGCAACGTCAGGCACAGCACGCTGGGTCAATCCATCAAGGTTCTTCTGATAGTCGGGGACGGGGAAGAGGGCACTGATACCACCACCAGTAGCTGCATTGTTACCATTGCTTTCCTCGTTCCAGACAACCTCGCCATCATACTGGCCTGTCTTCACTGTTGCGCTCAATGTCGTACCACCAACCGCTGTCACCAGTGGATCAGCGGCGGGAAGGTTGACACCGCGCAATTGAGCGATGCCAGCACTGGTGCAAGTGATAACGCTTGAACCAGCATCGCCAGTTGACGCCAGAACGGTGATGTTCTTCGCGCGTGCCTCCGTGAAGACCTGCTGCTCAGCCTGAACATAGGTGGGCGTGACGCAGCTTTCGCCCACGCCGAAGCTCTGTGAAATCACATCACCAAGGTTGTTATCAACGGCGTATTTCGTTGACTGCAACGCAATCGTCAAGAGTTGGTTGTACGTGGTAGCAGCGTCAACGTTTGCCAGTACAAGGTCGATAGTGGCATCTGGAGCAAGAGCATGAGCAATCTCGACATCCAGTGCCGTTTCTTGATAAGCAAAAGAATCGGTAGAAGGCGTGCTGAATGGCGAGATAACGTTGATTTTCGGATCTTTCAATCCGTAGAGTTGGTCGTACAGGTGTACGTCATTCTGTAGCGTTGAGCTGGTCGCAAAGTCGATGAGGACAATGGTTTGCCCTTTACCTGTAATACCACTATTGAGTAAAGGTTGAATGCTATAGGCATTGCGAATTTGTTGTGGGCTGTAGCAACGCGGTGGGACGGTGCTGGTCAAACAAGGGGGAATTGTTGCCGTATTTGTGATAGTAGTGTCGTTTGCGGTTACATTCAACTTACGAGCATATTTGCTGAGAAGACGAATGGGTAAAACGTTATGTCTATCGAATGTGATTTTTGTTCCTGCTGCGTGTGTGGTCCGAGCGTGTGTAGTGCTGAGAACTCCCACGAGACTAAGTACAAGTGTAAGAGTGAGAATAACTCCAATTAAACTCTTACGGGAAACAGGCCAAGCGGTCATGTAGACATCTCCTTTTTCTACCTTTTACAAGCCAGAAGTTTTATACGGTTGTTTCGTTCATAAAGATTTAGAGAAGGAAACAGAGGCTATCCTACTTAACAAAGTAGTAGCACTTCCCCTACCAACGCTTCCATAGATAAAATTGTTGCATTCTTTAGATCGTGACAAGACATTTGAAAAAATTCCCAAAGTACTTATCGAGAAATGTAGCCAAATACAATTGTGCCACCGAACCCCCAAACACGTACGACGCCCAAATTTTTTTTGGTAAACCCGCATTTTTAAATTCAGCAATAAGAAAGG
>CAXUHG010000005.1:79964-100110 GCA_964250805.1 uncultured Ktedonobacteraceae bacterium
CGTAACGCTAAACCCGTCCGGTGGCACAATTGTATTTGGCTACACACGATTATTTCAATGCAGCAATCAGATCGGGGATTAAATTTTGGGCATTGGGTGAGCCGAGGCCGGAAGCTGCATCCCAGCCCCGTGCGGCTTGATAGCCCTGTACACCATTAAACGAATTGTCGCCAACCGTGATGTCGTTGAAGTCCTGATTGTATTTGCTCGACATTGCCACTTTATATAGGCCAGGATTGATAAAGCCTAGGGGATGACCTGCCATCTGGTTCGCATCGGCTATAATGCCTGCCCACAATGGCGTACTGGCACTGGTACCGCCGATGAGTTGCCACTGGTCGGAGACGTAGTAGGCGAGGGCGGTACGTGGGTCTGCCGCCGCCGCGACATCAGGGATACCGCGTCGATTGTTGAACTGGCTCTGGAGAGAAGATGGCAACGTTTTTTGATAGCTCGGCTCCTTAAAGAACTGACTAAAACCTCCACCACCTGCACCATCGCCACTCCATACACTCTCACTGATGCCCGTGTCTGTGCGCGTCAGTCTTGTTCCACCCACGCTCGTTACCCACGGATCATCGTTGGCAAAGCTCGTTGTCGGCGTCTTCGCATATACTTTACCCGCTTGGTCTGTAGCATCAGTAGCACCATGATCGCCGGAGGCTGCTAAGAAAGTGAAGCCTTGCTGAGTCGTTGCCGCCTGGTAGAGTGTATCCCACTTCTGTATCTCTTGCTGTCCCGCCTGATCCTGCAGTGTGTACTCGGAGGCACCCCAACTTTGCGAAACGATGGTACCTAGATGATGGTCAATAGCGTACTGTGTTAACTGGCGAAACTCTGGTAGACCAACAGTACCCTCCGTCTCGGCAACGGGGCTGACCAGCACAACGATACCTGCGTCCGGCGCCATCGCGTGAATCATCTCAACATCTAGCGTCGTCTCACCCACCCAGCCGGACTTATCACCATTCGGATCATATTCCTTCTCATTTAATGGCGCGATCACCTGAATATTGACATGTGGTAGTCCGAATTGGCGGCTGAACGCGTCAACATCCGTTTGCAGTGTGGGGCTACCAAAGGACACGATATCAATAACGGTCTGTCCCTTGCCCGTGAAGCCTTTCTGAATCAATGGCTCGACACCATAGGCAACGCGCATAGCATGTGGCGTGAAACAGCCTGAGTCGTTATTCAAGGGGGCGGGACAGGTATCGGCAAATTTATTAACCGGTGTGCCTGTACTCGAACCGGAGGGATGAGTCGCAACTGTTGTAGGGGTCGAGTTTTCTGTCCCACCCGTGCCCGTAGTAGCACAGGCCGAGAGCAATAGCAGGCATAACGCGACCAGAGAAAAAATACGTCCTGAGATGTTTTTTGTCATAAATACTCCTATAGTTGAGGTGGATTGGCTGTATCTATTGTAAAAAAGATGTTGGCACGACATGTTGATGATTATAACATCCTTTGATACAGCATGACAGGGCAAGCCCCACGCCCGTTCTCATAACGAGACGAACGCCTGTAGGGACCGATTTATGCCATAAAATTGTTCTTCTACAACAATCTTTCTCTCGTGGACAACGGGCTTGTACCTGTCATGTTAAAAAATGGTAAACTTGTTGCTAAAATAAGAGTGGAGGAAAAAATCATGAAATGCGTTGTCTGCAAACAGGGAGAAATGCAGCCAGGAACTACGACAATGACGTTGGAGCGGAATGTAACAACTGTTGTTTTCAAAAACGTTCCGGCTGAGGTATGTGATACATGTGGCGAGGCGTATCTTGATGCGGCAACAACAAGACAACTACTTCATGTGGTTGAAGAGGCGGCACGGCTAGGTGTACAGGTTGACGTGCGTTCATATGTAGCTGCATAGCCATAACAAAAAATAGGGAGACATTCATGGTCTCTCTATTTTTTGTGCCATTACTTTCCTCTTGTACTTTCACCTTAAATGATGTACTGTACACAACGGCACGCAACTCTATTGCATACTTCTTATAGTCGAAGAGTGTAAAGTATGGAAAGGCGAGATACTATGCAATTTCCAACTCCCATGACAAATTCGGATCCCCTCGTTTCTGTACAACAGCGCGACGTATTTGAGCAATTTGGTGAGGATGCGTTTCTCGGTAACTGGTTTGTTTTTCTCAAGGCGACCTCAGATGTAGAGAACAGAACCGAGTCGCAGATTCTGTTTCGAGGGAGGGAGAAGCTCACGCTGCCAGGAGTGGAAATTCAGCCGAAACCTATGCCACATACCGCGCTTGTATCATTGACGAGCGATAAAACGCTGTATCATGCCAATCGGGATCGTGTGCGCCTGCTGATTGCGTGTCCCACTGAGGCGCGACAAGAGAAGTTGCTTACCATTTCGCTTAGTGATACCGTGTATGGCGAATATCCTGTGATGCTTGACGAATTTGGTCTTTGCCTCTACCCTCTACAAGACCTTCCAGAGGGTCAGTATGTAGCAACGCTTGTCAATCATCCTACTCACGAATGTCGTTTTGAGGTGGCGGAATATCGTCTTGCACCTCTAAGCGCAGAACTTATAATGCAAGAGATGGATGGCACTACCCTACGCTACACGCTTGCGCTAACCACGTTCAATCAACCTTATCATGGAGCTGTCGATGTCGAGCTACAGGAGCGTGGACAACGTATTGGCACACGCTCGCGTTTGCAGTGTAGCGATGATGGACGATGTAGTGGTATCGTTGAACTTTCCGGTACTGGACCGTATACTCTGAATGTTATTGCGGGCGAGCGAACCGCGACGGTTGTGCTCAAAGGCTCG
Organism: uncultured Ktedonobacteraceae bacterium; assembly: GCA_964250805.1. Taxonomy (GTDB): domain Bacteria; phylum Chloroflexota; class Ktedonobacteria; order Ktedonobacterales; family Ktedonobacteraceae; genus JBBQVS01. The sequence goes on from CAXUHG010000005.1 coordinate 82,768, forward strand.
GAGCAAGAGCGACGCGAACGCTTGACGATTAGCGAACTAGGGGAATTATACACATTAAGCCTGTTACCTTCGGCTGGGTCGAGGGAATGCCGAGGTCTGTACGTTGCACGCGGAGGTAGCAATACTGAGCCGTTTGTGGTGCGCAATTTGATAGGTAACGCTGTAGAGATTACGCCGCGTGTCGCTGTTGAGGCGATTCGCGTTGTCACGGTCAATCCTACACGCGGCACGAGCGGCGAGAAATACTATGAGCAACTCAAGCCAGAGCAGAGTATTCAGGTACCTGTGCCACCACCATACGGCATTATTCTGCTTGGAGCCTTTATCGATGGGCAGGCGTGGGAGGGTTGGTGTACTGTGTTGCGTCCTTCTGCATTACAGGTAACGTGTGAGGTTCCCAAAGAGACGAGGCCGGGAAGCCGCGTTACGGTAACAGTGAAGACGAACGTCGCGGATCGCGTAGTCCCTGTGCAGTTGATCGTCAAAGATGCTCGCTTGATTGCCCAGAGCGATCCACAGGTAGAGTTTGCCGCGTGCATCAAGGCAAACTGTGGCGAATGGGCATCACAAGCGACAACGGGTATTGTTGACAAGCAATTATCGCAAGTGAACAAGCCTCGTCCTCTTCTGTACAGACGCGCGATGCCATTTGGTACCGCGCAGGCTGTAATGAGGCCAATGATGGCGGCAGGTACACAAGAAATATCGCCGATGGTTGCACCAATGGGTGCTATGAACATGCCTGTACTGGAAGACGCTGTACCATCTGCACAGCTTACTCCTGTCCGCTTATCGTTTCCAGAGGTGGTGTATAACAATATTGTGAAGGTGCGGAGTGAGGCAAGCGTCGAGGTGAAGCTGGGCGATGGCATGACGAACTATACTATCGAGGCGTTTGCCCTCTCGCCTGAAACCCTGGATTGGCAACGTACCGAGACGACGCTTACGGCAATACAGGACGTATATGGTGAACTAACCGTCTCACCCTTTGTCTTTTCGGGCGATTCTGTCATAGGACGTTTGGATGTTGGAGCAAGTTCAGGTTATGCTATCGTCGAGGTGCAACATAACGGTGAAGTTCTACCGCTATTTGCCGATGATGACACTCCGCTTTCTGTCGGTGAACAGGTCGCATCTGGCTCAATTGTGCGTTTCCCTGTTCGTCCTGGTACGATTACCGCTATCGTGCGTGATATCCAGACGGGAAAGAGCGATGTAAGCGAACGTTATGTAACTGAGCCTGGACAGTTGCGCCATATTGTGCGAAGCTTGCGCCTGTTGGCGCAAGGCGAAGGAGTAACGCTCGAAGATATGCATGCCCTTGAATTGCGTCCGCTACCTGGATTGGATCGACCTTTTACTGTACTGGTTGAGGCTGCATCGCTCTATCCCTATGGCTGCGTAGAGCAGACATCTACGAAATTGGTTGCTATGTACGTCGGCTATATTACAAGCCAGTATAATGAGCAGAGAGCAAGCGAGTATGAGGCTGCTATACAAGCATGGTACAAGCGTTTGGCGAGTATGTACCTGCCTCAGCATGGCTTTTGTCTCTATCCGCCCCAAGAAGGATTCGATAGCAAACCAGATATGCATTACGCTCCGCTTGCCGTCAAACGTCTGCTGGACTTACCTGAGGGAGAACAATTAAGCGTAAAATCAGCAGCCCTACTTGAGATACTACGTGAAATACGGAGCATGGCAAGCGACGCTGCACAGTATTATGCTATCGAAAACCCACAACGTACACTTTCTAATTGCCATGACGCATATTGTATTGTTTCTGCATCGACTACATCTCAGAGCGCAAAGGATGAAGCTATTGCGTTTGTGCGTTCTCGCCTACGAGAATATAACGGCGTCGTCTCTGTACCTGTGGCAGAGCAAGACTCTCTCTATCAATTTCTTGGTAGCGGTGTGGCAAGCCGACAAGAAACGGCCTATGCTGCATCCGTACTCTTGCAAGCAGGCGAAGATATGCCACTAGCCATTGCAGCTACGAACACCGTGACGGGCCAGTTGAACGAGGCAGGCTGTTTGTATAGCACAGTAGATACGGCGGCATGTTTGGCTCTCATGCTTGCATTACGAAATGCAGGCGTTGTCGTCGATAATGGCAATGGGCGTGTTGCCTTGAATGGTCAAGAAATGTCGCTAGCCGAGGCACTCAACTTTCATGGCAACGTAGAGTCTATTCAGTGTATGCAAGGCGTTGTCGCGGCGCAAATCACCTCCGAGGTGATTGAAGATTGGCGTACATTTAGCAGCCAATTAGCGGTTGAGGTACGTTTAGAAAAACAAGGACAACAACAGGAGCAGTTTGCGCTTGGTGACGAACTCGACCTTGTGATGAGAGTGCGTCAATATGAACCGGGACTACTTGCTCATGTTTGCCTGCCAGATGCACTGGCGAGAATTGTCGGCGGTGGTCAAGTCAAACGTTTCAGCCTCGACTTTCGCGGTCAAAACGAGTTACGCATACCGCTAGCAGCTATTAGCACAACAGGTCAAGGGAAGAGCGGTCAACACTGGGCAGTCATCGTGAGAAATATGTTCAAAGAGGAGCAGGTAGGCAATCCAGGTTTGTTAGAAGTAAAAATAAATAATTCGTAGGGACCAGATGTATCGCGTCCGAGGTGTGATTTATCACGCGAGATCATGCTGAACCAGTTTGTATATTGAGTTTGTCAAGATTTCGCTCAATAAATTGAGCAACGGACGCGATACATCTGGTCCCTACGAAAGATTGTGGTGAAGGTCTATTGTGTGCTGCATCATTGTGTAAGAGGTTGAGAAAAGTTAATGTCTAGGTTGTGATAGTCCTATAGTCCTACATTTAGCTGCATATACTTGACCTATTCCATCATGCACAGTAAAGTTCATAGCGAGAGTTGTGTGTGCTTACGTCGAAGTGTCTGGGTTGTAAATTGTAGAACAAAATTGAAGGAAACACGTATGTCGTTTATGGATAAGCGTAAGGGTAATGCACTTAAAGAGCCACCCAAGAACAATGCATCATTCCAGGTTCCTGGGGGAGTAAGCGAACTATCACCCATTGATCAGTTGCCTTTTCCAAACTCCACACCGATACCCGATACTATTTCACAGGCTTCACCAGTTATTGAGCCAAAATCAACAACCTCAAATATTTTTGAAGCTTTGCCATTGACAACACGTCAACTTCCAGGCGCAACAACGCCGCTTCCTTCATCTGCTGCGACGCGCCACCTACCAGAGGTTACGCGCATGTTGCCAGAGACTCAAACAAATACAACGCCTCTTCCACGAGGTACGACCTCATCACTACGGCAAACAACGGTCATTCGTGCTACAGGTAAGAAGAGTACTGGAACGATGCGCCCACCGCAAGGGCGGCGTATGGTGGTCCATGTTGCCGTGACGATTTTGCTGGCAGTGATTGTAATTAGCAGTTTGCTGGCAGTGGTTCCTACAGGTACCGAAGGCAAAAACTATAATCCATTTTCTCCTCTTGTGAAATATTTTGCCAATAAAAGCAACAACACGGTTCTATTAGCGCAACAGGCCGCGACAGCAACGGCGGTGACGCAAGATGGATATGATCCAGGTGCAGGCAAGACTTTCGCAGGAGTTCCGACTGCTCCACCAAGCTATGGTGGTGGCGGTGGTACGACTGGTGGTGGTGGTGGTACAAGTGGGGGTGGTGCTAGTGATGGCGTTGGCAACCACTTCTTCTGGGGTCAATGCACATGGTGGGCAGCATTTCGCTATCATCAATTGACGGGTCATTATCCGCCTTGGCTTGGTAACGCTGGCGATTGGGCTTATAACGCAGCACCTTATGGGTGGATTGTATCGAGTACGCCGCATCTACATAGCATCATCGTACTTGCTCCTGGTGTACAGGGTGCTGGTGGTTATGGTCACGTCGCTATTGTCGAAAGTATCAATGCCAATGGCAGTCTTACGACCTCGAACTTTAACTGGGCTGGTAATTTTGGTGTCATGACCTACGTTACGTTCTATCCAGGCCCTGGTGTTGTATTCGTATACTATCCGGGCTTCTAGGCTTTTAAACAGAAAAACACAATGGCACGAAAACAGCATTTTCGTGCCATTGTGTTTTTTACTTATCACTGTTTCCAATGTTCTAGCAAGAAACGATAATGCGCAATTCTTCCCTGGTGCAGTTCTTGTTCTTCTGCAGTTCCCTCTTTACTGTGTTCAATATGGTATGCCAAGAGTGCTTGCGCTCCCGCTATTGCTTTGGGCGAGACGCGGATTGAACGAACATATTGATGGGGCACAGGTCGCCATGTTGGATTGTCTCGCCAGTTGATGTAGGGGCAGTTGCGGCACTGGTTGGCGCAACAGTAGCCGCGCTTCGTCAAAAAGCCTCGTGTTGCTATGTACAGGCCATCAGCGGTAATTTCCCAGTCCGCCTCTTCCTCGATAGAGTCGTTTCCCATTGTTCTTTCCTACTATACCATTGGAATATGTTCGATATGCGTTTCTTCGTCACGTCCCGAACGACGATCCCGGATACGTTGCATGGCGTTACCGATGCGACGAATACCCTCTACGATATGTGCCTCTTCGGGTGAGGCAAAGCTGAGGCGAATGTGTTGATGTCCACCGCCATCGACGTGAAACGGTTCGCCGATCACGAACGCGACATGCTCGGAGGCTGCTTCACGCAAGAGTGTCCGTGCCCGCATGTCCGGTGGTAGGCGACACCAGAGATGAAAGCCTCCACCTGGATGATTGACGCGTACATCTGTAGGCCAGTGCGTTGCGATAGCATCAAGCATGCAATCTCTTTTGCGCTGATAGTGTTGTCGTAGCATCTGTACATGCTCATCCATCATGCCGCGCCGTAGTATTTCCGCCACTGCCCATTGTCCAAGGGCGTTTGTGTTGAGGTCGAAGACCTGCTTATGTAGCGAGAGACGTTCGATCATCGTCGATGGTGCCACAAGCCACGCAACGCGTAAACCAGGGGCAAGGACCTTGGAATAGGTGCTGAGATATAGCACTTGCTCATATTTATCCATTGCTTTAAGCGGCTGTGCCTCCTTGCCGTCGAAGACAATCTCGCCATAGGCGTCGTCCTCAAGTATAGGAATTTGATAGCGCCGGGCAAGCGTGAGGAGCCGCTTCCGGCGTTCGGAAGACATCACTACACCTGTAGGATTGTGAAAGGTGGGCGAGGTGTAGATAAAACGTGGTTGCCGTCTTCTTAGAATGGACTCTAAGAGGTCGATACGCATGCCCTCGTTGTCCATTGGCACGCCAATCACGCGTGCCCCCAGTGCGCGAAAGGTGTTGATTGCGCCGAGATAGGTCGGCACCTCTACCACTACTTCGTCACCTTGTTTGAGGAGGAAGCGACTCACGAGACCAATACCCTGCGTGGAACCCGACAAAATCAGGACGTGTTGCAGGTCAATTGCGACACCGTGTTGGCGCATGCGAGCCGCTATCTCACGCCGCAAACTCTGTAGTCCTTCGACAGGACAGTAGCCAAGAGCCGTTTGTCGCGCATCATAGAGACTCTCTGCAAAGACTGTATTGAGCAGTGCGGTGGGCAACATGTCAACGGCGGGCGTGCCAGCGGCGAGTGAAATCATCTCTTTATGCTCGCCCATCGCGGTGATTTCGCTCAGCACGCGTGCATCTGGACCAAGCAGTGCATCTTCGCCCTCCGCAAGACCAAGCAGCCAGGAGGGAACATCGCTATCAAAAGGCTCTTCCATATCAGCGATATGGTTACGGCGTACCAACGTCCCACGTCCAACATGTCCCACAATCAAGCCTTCGCTAGCAAGCTGATTGTATGCATTCATCACAGTGGTACGATTCACACCCAATTCATGCGCAAACGCACGCTCAGTAGGCAAGCGCGTGCCCTCCGCTAGTTCGCCAGAAAGAATAGCCTCGCGCAACCCTTGACAAATTTGCTGATACAATGGAGTACCATTGCCACGCTCTAATGTCACGAGCGTATGAATGGGGGTCGTAAATGTTGGTAGAGAGAGTTTGGAATTGGCTGTATGCTGGAACATCGTTTCCTCCTGATTGGCTCATACCAATCAGTGTACGTGATTGAGAAAAACGGTGCAAGTGCCAATAGTATATCGAACTATAGGCCAATATGAAAGGAGTAATACGAATGGCAACCATCGAAGAGCGCATCGAGCAGGTACATAATGACCGCGAGCATGGTTCACGCTGGCTTGTGCGCGAAACAATGCTTATCCTGCGTGACCTCACTCACGATACAAGTGGTTCGTCGGAGGAGCAAAAGCAGCGTCTTTATGACGCTGGACGGAGCCTTGCACAAGCACGACCTTCAATGGCTGCTATTGCAAGTGCTGTTGGACGGATTCTCACTGCGCGAGGTGGCTCCAATGCTATCGCACAAGAGGCCGAACGGCTTTTGCAGGAATATGATACGGCAACCGAGAGAATCTCTGAACACGCCAAACCTCTTTTACACGGCACGCTCATGACCTGTAGCGTCTCTGGTACCGTCCTAGATGTCTTACTAGCCTGTCGTCAAGCAATTCAGCAAGTAATTGTCACTGAGGGGCGTCCGCGCTATGAGGGACGCGATATGGCACGCGAACTGAGCCAGCAAGGAGTGGCTGTTACTTTGATTACCGATGCACAGGCCGATATCTTCGTGCCAATTTGTGATAGCGTTGTCGTTGGTGCGGACAGTGTGCTAGCCAACGGGGATGTGCTGAACAAGGCTGGTACCGCATTGCTTGGTTGGTCGGCACAAGGCTATTCTGTGCCATTCTATGTTTTCTGTGAAACACTAAAAATCTCGTGGCAACGCTGGCAAGATGGGCGAGACTCTTGGCAAGCGAATCTGGCCTTACTGGAGGAGAAAGAGGCAACAGAGGTACTGGACTCGCCAATAAACGGCGTCACAGTACGCAATTTTTATTTTGATCGTACACCTCATCAACTTGTCTCGAAGGTGATTACGGAGCAAGGGATGCTGGGTGAGGACGAGATCGCGGAGATTGCGCGGCAGGTGGAGCGTAATAAGCAAATGTTGGCGTCTAATACATCGCCTTAGTTATATATTTGAGTCTATTGAAGCATCTTTTGCCACGATGAGTTGATTAGAGAGAGTCCTTCCCTGAAAGAGAAAGGCAAAAAAGTTCTCATAGATGTTAGGAAAGCGGTTCACTAGAAACTCTATAAAAAGCAAACGGAACAGCTTTCCAAAGCCAATATGCCGTTTTCCCATTGTAAAGCGAGTTGAGGAAAACCACGTATACCGCTCTTTATCTTCTGTATTGGCATAATGTTCTAATGTGCGGTACGTGAAAAAACGTACATGTGTCGGATCGCCGAATGCGCCTACACAGGTATAGTATGGAACTAAAATATCAATAATCGCACCTGGCTTACAAACGCGATGAAGCTCTGTTAGGACATCGGTCAAATTGTGCAAATGTTCCAGGACATGATGAGCATAGATAATGTCAAATGTATTGTCTGCGAAAGGAAGTTTCTCTTTCTCAAGGTCTAATACAACATCAACGCCTGGCAACGCTGTGATATCCAGTCCTATAGCCCCTGGTATTTTATGCGCTCCACATCCAATGTGAAGCATTTTATTTTCCCCTATGGGATTCTCGTTTTTTACTGAAAAATTGTTCGTTGTCGAATTAGCTATAATCATCTAATCTTTTGCTCTCTTTCAAGCGTCAAACATATTTGGCGCGGTCTTACTTAGAGCATCGTAGAAAGAGCTATTTTGTGACAAAGATAGGGTAAAGAGGGGAAATCTTGTAGTATTTTCTTTGCGTAGTCTTTGAATAAAAAAAGAGACAGCATGACTGTCATGCTGTCTCTTTTTTTATTCAAAGACTACGGATTCTTTTCGAGGAACTTGTTAATATCGGCTAGTTCGCTTGGGCGTAGGCGAAACTCGGCGGCGGGTAGATTATCGTTCACTTGATAGGAGCTACGACCACCGACGATAGCACCCGTCACGGCTGAATTGCTCAGGGTCCATGCAACGGCGACGACACCTGCTGTAACATTGTGTGGGTAGCCGATGTCGGTGAGCATGTCGGCTAGCTTCAGATTGCGTTCCAGGCGTTCTCCCTCGAAGTCTGGACTCTTCTTGCGCCAGTCGTTGTCGGGCATCTGCTGAACGCGCTTCTTGGTCATTCTACCTGTCAAGAGGCCAGATTGCATTGGAGAGTACACGATGACGCCGATGTTATTCTGCTCGCAGAACGGCAATATTTCGTTTTGCACATCGGGATGCACAAGCGAGTATGGCGGTTGTAGTGAGTCGATAGGCGCAATCTTCTGAATGCGCTTCATCTGCTCGACGTTGAAATTCGAGACGCCGATTGCGCGAACTTTGCCTTGTTTCTTCAAATCAGCCATTTTGCCCCAGCCCTCTTCGAGTTCTGATTCTGGATTAGGCCAGTGAATCTGGTACAGGTCAATATAGTCTACGCCGAGTCTTTTCAGGCTGGCCTCACACTCGCGCTGAATGGAGTCAGCCTTGAGGCTGCTATATTGTTTGCGATCCTCGCCCCACACGAGAGAGCATTTGGTGAAGATATAGGGGCGTTTGCGTTCTTTGATGGCCTCGCCGACCACCTCTTCGGAGTGACCCAGGCCATAGACGGCGGCGGTGTCGATCCAGTTGATGCCCATGTCAAGTGAGTGCCGAATGGCGGCAATCGAGTCTTTGTCATCCTGGCTGCCCCAGCCAAAGCTCCAATCGCCACCACCAATTGCCCATGCTCCAAAACCAATCGGCGTAATCTGTATATCTGTCTTTCCTAGTTGGCGTGTGTGCATTGTTCTCTATCCTTTTCCTACGTGGCTACAGTAGTTTCATTTCTGTAACACGTATTATCTTATGCCTGAGCATACATGTGCAAGCTGTAATAATGATACAATAGAGCTTGCCAGATATATTCATATTACAACATAAATTCCGTAATATTTCGTAGGGACCACATTTATGGCGTCCGTTGCTCAATTCATTGAGCGAAGTCTTGATGAATCCAGTTTACATGCCACCTCAGATATAATCTCGCGTGATGAATCACGCCTCGGACGCCATAAATGTGGCCCCTACGAAATATGGGTATGCGATAATTAAACATATAGCACAAAGAACAAGGACATATTTCCATGCAACAGCAACAGAACGTACAATCTCAGTTCAACGTAGACGAAGTTCGCAGCCACTTTCCTGCACTTGCCTCGGACGATATCTATTTTGATAATCCGGGTGGTACGCAGGTTGCACGCGAGGCGATGGAGCGCATGCAGCAGTATTTCGAGCAGAGTAACGCCAATCACGGCGGCACGTTTCGCACAAGTCTTGCATCCGATGCGGTAGTGGCAGAGGCGAGAAGGGCGGTAGCGGGATTTTTGCATGCGAGCCGACCAGAGGAGATTGTGTTTGGGCAGAACATGACGAGCTTGACGCTGCATATCAGCCGTAGTATTGCTCGCATACTCGGCCCCGGCGACGAGATTGTTGTTACGCGATTGGACCATGATGCCAATATCGCGCCCTGGTTGCTGGTTGCGGAAGATAGAGGCTGTGTAGTGCGCTGGGTCGATATTTCTCCCGAAGATTGCACGCTGGATATGGAGGATATGCGACGACAGATTACATCACGCACGAAACTGGTTGCGATTGGCTATGCCTCAAACGCTGTTGGCACTATCAACGATGTGAAGCAAGCGGTTGAGTTGGCGCATAGTGTTGGTGCGCTGTGCTTTATCGACGCTGTGCAGTATGCGCCTCATAAACTGATCGATGTGCAGGCACTCGATTGTGACTTTCTGGCTTGCTCGGCTTATAAGTTCTTTGGTCCACATACGGGTATTCTGTACGGAAAATACGACTTGCTCGATAAAATGATCGCGTACAAAGTGCGCCCCGCTGGCAATTTGCCGCCCGACAAATTCGAGACGGGCACACAGAGCTTCGAGTCAATCGCGGCGGTGCTGGGTGCGATGGAGTACTTCGCGTGGTTGGGGAGACAGTTTGGTAATGCGTCGGGGGACTTGAACGAGGCACTACGCAAGGGAATCGAGGTTATTGATGCGTATGAGTTGCGGCTGAACGCTGTACTGCTTGAGGGGCTGCGTTCGGTTCCAGGAATACATATCTATGGCATCACCGATCCGCAGCAGATGAGGCAACGCGTCCCAACATTTTCGTTTACACTGGATGGTTGGAACCCGCTTGCTGCAGCTGAGAAACTTGCTCAGGAGCGTATCAATGTCTGGAATGGCAACTACTATGCGCTTGCTGTGATGGAGCGTCTTGGTTTAGAAAAGCAAGGAGGCATGGTGCGAGTGGGGCTGACGCACTACAACACAATGAGTGAGATTGAAAAGTTAGTACAGGTGTTACAGACAATGAAAAAATAACATACATCTCTGCCGAACGCATGCGTTCGGCAGAGATGTATGTTATTTTTTCATGAGTCTAGTGCATCAAGCAATACATTACCCTCTTCTGGTGAGATACGCCCTTGCTCGACCATCTTCAGAATCGCCTCGCGTTTTTGCGTCGTGTTTACTGGTTCACCAGCAGGGATATCATAGGGTATAGCAATGTTGGGATGTGCCGACTCAGTTGCCCAATCGAGCTTGACGCTTCCACCAGCTATGATGGATAGGGAGGCAGAGCCATCGCCATAGGTGAGCGTCGCCATGTTGTTGCGCTTCTGCTGAACGGCGTTGCCGCCGATGGAGCCTCCTGCCATAATGCGTACTCTCAGGTTAGCATCGCGCGGTATAGCGAGAGTAGCACTGCCGCCGACGGTGAATTGTGTACTACTATTAGGTGGAAGTTGAGCCAGTTTTGTGCTGAGACTACCACCCACTGTACACGAAGGCAGACGAGCTGTATCGCTGATAGAGAGGCTGCCGCCGACGTTGCTGAGCGCGACATCGGCATCGGGACTTTCATAGAGTTCGCAACTGCCACCTACTGTGCTACAGTGAAAAGCTGAACTAATTCGTCGAGCTTGTACCGCACCGCCTACTGTGCTGGCATTGACCGTTTCAGCGTCTGTAACCTGTAGCGTCGCGCCTATTGTGCCAATCTCTACTCGTGAGACATTCGTGAGCATTGCGCTTCCACCGATACCTTTGTTTTCGTTTAGTGCTGGTACATTTGTCGCACGAAGTGAACCCTCGACTCCTGTAAGCGTCACGGTATCGCTGATATCTTGCAAATCTACGTTGCCGACATTCTCCATCGTAATCGTGCCATGCAGGTCGCTTACACTAATATCTGTCCTGAGTTTTGGGTGTCCCGAAAAAGTTTTTTCATAGGGCACATAAAGTTCAATGTCGCCTCGACAGTCGTTGATAAAAACTGTATTTCCCTCTTGATATGGTTGTGCGGTTGAGCCGTCTTCATTCTCTCCCTGAACACGAACTTCTATGCTACGGTTGTTCCAGGAATGGACAATCAAGTTTCCTTCGACATGGCGCACTACAACGCGCGGCTTGTCTGCTACAGAAAATGTATGTTGTTTCACATTATCCTCTCGTTATATCTGTATATGCATTTTTACAGTGGACGGGCAACCATAAGGGTCGCACCCTACTATAGACCGTTTGCACGTGCAAAGCCCGTGAAGTATAGTAGGGATTCGCCCCTTGTGGGCGTCCGTCGTCCTCCACCATTGTTTCTCTTATTTGAATTGTGTTGATCCTTGTGATCGTCCGTTTGAACATTTAACTCCCTAATGCCTCTAACAGCAAATCACCTTCATCAGGGGTGATACGACCCTCGGCGATCATGCGTAGAATAGCTATGCGTTCTTGTGCTGGATCAACGGGCGTTTCCTCTGTAGGATTGCTTTGCTGACTTTGCTCTTGGATTTGTGCGTTCGGCTGCTCATTACTATTCTCTTGCACACTTGCCTCTGTTGATTGAGTTGGTGGTACTGGCGGTGTATTTGGCATAGGAGGTGTCGTTGGTTTTGGTGTCGTTGATGGTGCCGAGGGTGCAGACATGCGTATATTGCGTAACGCTTGCTCCACTGCTTCAAGGGCACCCTGTACACCCTCGGCGGCGGCTCTCTGTGCCTGCTCAACGATGCGTTCGATGCGGTCGGGGTCCAGACGCCACTCACGGTCGTTGATGCGAACATTGATGCGTGCCGCCTGCTCCGCCGCTTTTCGGGCTTGCTCGCCTGCTTTACGTCCCTCCTCCGCCGCCTTACGTCCTAGCTTTTCGGCCTTGCGGGTCTCTTTAGAGAAGGCTTTAGAGAAATCACCCCCCACGCTGTCCCAATTCACGCCAAAATCACCCGACATGTCGCCTATAAAGGCGAATGCGTTTCCCTCTTCAGTGCTACTATTGCTACTGCGTGGAGTTTCGTTGCCTTGTAGCATAAGGTCGCCGTCAACGCGCAATTCGAGGTATGCAGAACCATCGCCGTAGGTCAGGTTTACCCGCTGCTTGTTGCGTGAACCCTGCGCGGTTGAGGCGAGTGAACGACCTACAATGTTGCCTCCAACTGTTGCGGCAATCGTCAAATTTGCATTGTCGGGTATCGTTACTCTTGCGTCGCCGTGAACGTGAAAACGGGCGCGACTGGGAATAAGGTCTGCCAGTAATTGTACATCGCCGCCAATCTCGCGCATATCTATTGTGCCGTGTAGTCCTGTGCATTGGGCATCGTCTCCAATGTCTGATACTTGAATTGTGCCTTCTATGTTTGTAAGAAAGAGGTCGTCGCCGATATCATGCAGCGTTACGTTTCCTCTTACCTCTTTCACGGTGAGATCGTTCCCAATGTCGCTTATTTGAGCTGCTCCGTGAATGTTTTCTACGTACAAGTCATTGCCGATGTCTTGTGCCAACAGATTGCCGTTGACTCCTATCACTGAGGCGTCTTCCCCAATATCGACAAGCGATACATTACCACCGATGCTTTTGAGAATCGCACTGCCCCTAATATCTTTTACACTAGTAGGACCGTTGATTTCGCTTAACGTGACATTTTCGCCTACATCAGAGAGGGCAACGCCGCCCTGTACGTTGTTAAACGTGACCTCGCCATTGATATCTTGCGCCTGTACTGAGCCGCTGATGTTGTTTAAGCGCACTGGTTCGGTGCTGAGGTCTTCTAACGACACACTCCCGTTGACGTTCTCGATGGTGAGTTCGCCCGTGATGTCGCGCACATTTACCACGCCCTCGATATCGCGTAGTTCTAACTCGCCGCTTCCATCGCTTACTGCGACATTGCCTTGAATACTCGTAAATGTAATGGCCCCGCTCACATCCTTCATCGTGATTGTGCCCTGTATCTCATCAAGCGTTATGTCACCACTGACATCGACGACATGTACGTCGCCGTGTATCTCATGAAATGAGGTGTCGCCATTGACATCTTTCAGGTCAACGCGCCACACGTTCTCAATAGTGACGTTGCCGCTCACGTCTTTCACAACAAGAATTGTCTCGTGTGGAACCGAGAGTCTGACATCGCCTTCCGTCCCACTTACCAGTAACGAATCTCCCTGTTGGCGTGTACGCTCGATGTCTTCGTCGGCTTCTACTTGAATGTTTGGTTGCTCCCAACCTGAAACGGTCAGGTTGCCTTCGATGTCCGCGAGAACTACTCTTTGTGACGCGGGAAATGTATTCATGTGCTTGTTCCTTTCGAGGTGTGATAAATTTTATAACACCATCAATCGTCTTTTGATCATTTTCGTAGGGACCAGATTTATCGCGTCCGTTGCTCAATTTATTGAGCGAAATCTTGGCTTGTGTTCTCTACAGACATCTCGGGCATGATCTCGCGTGATAAATCACGCCTCGGACGCGATAAATCTGGTCCCTACGAAAAACTGCTGTATCAAACTTGGTCGTGTAGTACATATGTAGAACCATTCTTGAGATTTCATCGTTCTTCGGCGAAGATTTCGAGTCGCTCGCCTTTCTCCATGTCTTGCAGGTCTAGCAGTCGCCCGGTGGCACCGCTTTCAAGAGTTTTTAGCAATTCTTCGAGTGCCATATTGTTGATTTGTGGCACAAAACGTAGGCCGAGCCGCATACCAACTTTGATGAGACGTACTGGAATAGTCGCCGTCACGTAGACTTTTTGCGTTCGTGCATTGACGCTGGTGACACGAATACGCAGGAGGCGGTCGTGTCTGTGTTCGCTTTCGCGTTCTACGTTGGTGCCGCTGTCGGCTTCGAGCGTATCGAGAATTTGCGATGCTTCGTTCGCCGTGACCTGCCCCGACTCAACCATATGCAGAACGCGGTCGCGTTCCTCTTTTGATGTTGCCATAATGATCTACCTAGCTTTTCAGGAGGCGCATTGCCTCCTCTACGCTGATTTCTTTGGCGGCGAGACGGTCCAGCACGACGCGACGGTCCTGGCGTCCATCGTTTTCTGGTGCGCCACCTAGAGCGGTGACTATCTCATCCAAACGGCTGCGTGCTGTATTGTAGGCGACGTTCATTTCGACGGCGAGCTTTTGAATGTTGCCGCGATACTTGACGAGCAGTTCGACGAAATCAAGTTGCTCGCGTGTGAGGCGACCGATCCAGCCGAGACTGAACTGGCCCTCGATAGTAATGCCGCTCTCTGGACATTCCAGACGCGTCGCGATCATCTCGCCCCCGCTCACCGGGTCTCTGGTAATCAATGGATGCATACGGAAGTTCTCCTCTACAATAATTCTTAAAATGATGTGTTAGCTAGCGTAAGTGTCCAGACAAAGAAGCACGAGTTGGTGCTGTTGTCAAGGACACATTATGCCGCTCCACCCTCTCCAAAACCTTGCCTAGAGTGACAAGGAGTGTCCCAAACTGCCCTATCATGTGACGAATACCGGCGGAGTCGCCCGTTGCTTGTGCAATCAAATGAATCTGCTCGATCTCGCGTGTTCGTGTACGTTGTAGCTGTTCAAGCTCCTTCTCTTGTACATAAATGTTGCCTTCCATGAATTTGCTTCCTTTCGTCACTTTGCTATTTTCTGTTTTTAATTTGGTGATATTTGTTAATGAATTGGTGCTTTTTGTTTCTATGTGTCAATAGTAACATGGAAATGCAAGAAATGTCAATGTTCTTGATGATAAATATCAATGCGTTGGTGAAATTTGTTGATTGATGATTGGTAGGGACCGATGTATCGCGTCCTCGTGGCAATAGACAATGTTCAAGGGGGTTGGAATGCAGGTCATAGCCTTACTACATGGCGATCGCTACGATGACGCGATACATCGGTCCCTACTAAATATTGTTCAATTCTTCAGCTATTCATGAGCAGTGGGGGGAGCGAAACGCGGGAGTTCTCTGCAACGTGTTAGGAATAGCAAATTTTTATTGTACGCAAAAGAGAAAGAGAAAAAATATATGGCATCAGCACAATCAACGATAAGAAATTTTCAGAATACACATACACAGGGTGATCAAAATGTTGTTACGCGTAATGTTGGACAGGTCGAACGTTGGCTTTCTGGTATCGTGGGAGGGGCGTTAGCAGCGTATGGAGTTTATCGCCGTGATTGGCTAGGCTCTGGTATAGCAGTGCTAGGTAGTGCATTGTTCTACCGTGGCGCAAGCGGTCATTCTTTTCTTTATCAAGCTATGAATATTAGCACAGCTGAGCAACAGCCGAACTTTGCGCCGGGGATTCCGAAGACGGTATCGAGCGTTCCGGGCAAGCGTGGAGTACGTGTACAACGCTCGATGACGGTTAATCGTTCAGCGGAAGACTTGTTCGACTACTGGTACGATATTGAGAAGGCTCCATTGTATATGGATTATATCGAATCGGTATTGAGGACCGGTGAGCGCACGTCGCACTGGATTGCTCAGGGACCAGGAAACAAAACGGTTGAATGGAACTCTGAACTGCTAGAAGTGGTACCGAACAAGTCAATTTCCTGGCACGTACATGGCAAGCCAACGACTGCAAACGCTGGTAAAGTCAGCTTCGACTCGGCATCGGATGGACGCGGCACAGTGGTTACGCTTGAACTCGACTTTCTGCAATTCCAGGGGGCACTTGGTACAGGCATCGGCAACATCGTGGGGCATATTCCCGAAAAGCAAGCGTTGGAGACGTTGCGCCACTTCAAGGAATTGATGGAGGCAGGCGAAATCCCTACGATTAAGGGACAAACTACAGGTGAAGGTATAAAAAATTAGGCTAAAGTAGAAAGTAGAGAGCAATAAATGAAAGCATTATGTTGGTACGGCACGCATAAGGTGCGTGTAGAAAACGTACCGGACCCCAAAATTATCAACTCACGTGATGCGATTGTGAAGATTACAACGACGGCAATCTGTGGCTCTGATTTGCACTTGTACGATGGCTATATTCCTGCGATGGAAAAGGGCGATATTCTGGGACATGAGTTCATGGGCGAAGTGGTCGAAGTTGGCAAGGGCGTCGAAAACTTGAAGAAGGGCGACCGTGTAGTAGTTCCTTTTACGATTTCCTGTGGACGTTGCCGTTACTGTCAAAAAGGGCTGTTTTCAGCTTGCGATAACTCTAACCCTAATGCCTGGCTTGCAGAGTCGCTCTATGGTTACTCGGCGGCAGGTCTCTATGGTTATTCTCACATTTATGGTGGTTACGCAGGCGGACAAGCTGAGTACGCTCGTGTTCCGTTCGCTGATGTTGGTCCCATAAAGGTACCCGATGGTTTGACCGATGAGCAGGTACTTTTCCTCTCTGACATCTTCCCAACGGGCTACATGGCGGCGGAAAATTGCAATATTCAGCGCGGTGATACCGTCGCTGTGTGGGGCTGTGGTCCTGTCGGTCAGTTTGCCATTCAAAGCGCGTATATGCTAGGGGCGGAACGTGTCATCGCGCTTGACCGCTTCCCCGAACGACTGCGTATGGCGGCAGAGCAGAGCAAGGCCGAAGTCTTCAACTATGAAGGTGTTGATGTGGTTGAGGTCCTCAAGCAGATGACAGGTGGTCGTGGTCCTGATGCTTGCATTGACTCTGTAGGCTTAGAGTCACATGGAACAAGCATCGATGCTATCAACGATATCGCTAAGCAGAAGACACGTTTGGGTACCGACCGACCTCATGTGTTACGCCAGGCGATTCAGGCATGCGGTAAGGGCGGTACTATCTCTATTCCAGGTGTCTATGGAGGTTTCCTCGATAAAATACCCTTTGGAGCGGCTTTCGCCAAGGGCTTGACCTTCAAAATGGGTCAAACACATGTCCAAAAATATCTGCAACCACTCATGGAACGCATTCAGCATGGAGACATTGATCCTTCATTTGTGATTACACACAAGATGACGCTCGATGAGGCACCACATGCCTATGATATCTTCAAACATAAAG
>CAXUHG010000006.1:0-8588 GCA_964250805.1 uncultured Ktedonobacteraceae bacterium
CAACGGCACCAACGGTACAGTATGGTACGTAGGCAGTGCTATACCCTCCTGCTTGTAATAATACGAGTCGTCCGTCGCAGACCTCTTCCGCCAGATTGAGCATGAGTTGTGACATCTGGCGATAACCATCCATTGTCACCATCATTTGAGCAAGCGGATCGAGCCAATTCGCATCTTGTCCGGCGGTAACGATAATGAGCTGTGGCTGAAATTGCAGACCAATGGGTACAACAATTTGCTCAAATGCAGCGCGATAGCCTCTATTCCCTGTCCCCGGTGGTAACGGAATGTTGACGTTATAGCCTGCGCCTGTGCCAGCACCCACTTGCTCCAGCTCACCCCAGAGCTTGGGAAACCAGTTTTGCTGGTGTAACGAGACAAATAGTACGCCGTTATCCTGATAAAAGGCATCCTGTGTGCCGTTGCCGTGATGCACGTCCCAATCAACAATCATAATACGCTCAAGACCGTATTTGTTGCGTGCGTGATGAGCAGCTAAAGCTGTGTTGTTAAAAATACAGAAGCCCATCGCTTGGTTACTCATAGCATGATGACATGGCGGACGAAGCAATGCATACACATTTCTGACTTTTCCATCTATGACCGCATCAACTGCATTCATAGCACCACCAGCAGCATAAAGTGCTGCTTCAAACGAGCCAGGACTTAGCACAGTCTCGACATCTATAGCTCCCCACGAACCAGATGCAGGACCACCGGAGGCATACGCACGAATACCTTCAATATACGCCTTTGTGTGATATGTCATCAACTCGGCTTCGGTTGCCGCTCGCGCTGAGATTGGCAACATGCGTTCGGTTAAGCCAGAGCCATCGAGGAACTCTTTGATGCGCCGAATAATCATGACCGACGAGGGATGTGGCTCTGGCGAAAGCTCGAACGAGCCATTCCGCGTAACAACTTGTGTTTCCGTTCCTGTATCATGGGTAAGAAAATGTTCGTCGTAGACGAGACCTGTACGAAAATCGGGCATAGCGACAAGTTCCTTTGCATAGTATAAACTCTGTGTTAAAGGTTGTTCCCTTGTTTCGTCTCATTATATAATAGCGAAATTTCTGATTGCATCGAACTTCATTCACGCAAAGATAGGTTTTTTCATGGACTCACACGCGAACAAAAACGGCATAGACGAGATAGACCAGCGCATCATCGAGGCGTTACAGCAGGACGGTCGGCGTCCCTTTACGAAGATCGCGGCTGATATCGGCATCTCTGAGGCCAGTGTGCGACAGCGCGTCGCACACCTTATCAACACACAGGTCATGCAGATCGTTGCAGTCACAAACCCGATCAAGTTGGGGTATGCAATGGCAAGCATGATCGGCATTCGTGTCTCTGGTGAGCGGCTCCTGGAGGTCGCGCAAGAGATATCGGCTTTTGAAGAGGTAATCTACCTCATTCTCTGTACGGGAAGCTTTGATATGCTTGCGGAGGTGGTATGCCAGGATAACGATCATTTTTTGCGCTTTCTCACGGAGAAACTCTACAAAATACCAGGAGTGCAACAGGCAGAAACGTATATGTATCTGCGCGTCTACAAACAGAACGATTGGGCATTTCTCTCACAGGCTCAGGTTGTCCCATCATCAACACAGCTCCGTACAATGCGCCCATCTACTGACTCATAGCCCTTTGCGGAATTTCCATATACATACTAGCTTACGTCATGTTATAATGCACATGAGTAAGTTAGTTGCTTATACTTGTCAAGGTATGCAGATATTGCTCTCACACTACTCTATATCTGCTTGAGTATCACAGCAGCAAAGACGATGAGACTATGACCAAAGGAGACACTGGATGATAGAGACAGTTCCGTCGGGTACGGTACTCAATGGACGTTACCGTATCGAACGGGTATTAGGCAGTGGTGGCTTTGGGCATGTCTACCTCGCAATCGACCTCACGACGAATCAACAGTACGCCCTGAAAGAATATCTGATATCTGGTCCCGGAGGCCAGGAGCAGTTGATGCACGAGGCAAACGTGCTGAGCCAGTTGCATCACCCCAGTCTTCCCGCATTCCACGATGCATTCAATGAGCGCGGACACTACTATGTCATCTTGAACTATATCGAAGGCGAAGACTTAACCGATATTATCCGTCTGGCTCATCGACGTAATGAAATTGTACCAATTACGAAGATTTTGACATGGATATTGGCAACCTCTGATGCCGTCCTTTTCTTGCATAACCAGAATCCACCCGTTATTCACCGTGATATCAAGCCAGACAATATTCGTATCATGCCAAACGGCACCGCAATTCTGGTGGACCTCGGCAACGCGAAAGCCTATGCCGATGGTTTGCGAACACTTATTTTTATTCGTCATCAGGGAACACCGGGATATGCTCCACCAGAGCAGTATCCGGGTGGAAGTGGAACTGACGCACGCTCTGATGTCTATGCGTTGGGTGCGACACTCTATTTTGCTCTTCTTGCACATGAGCCGCCAAGCGTATCCACACGCAACCAAGCGTTACAGCAGAGACAGCCAGACCTTCCTTCACTACAGGAACTGCTTGCCAATAATCCGTCGGAAAGTAGCCTTGAATTGAATGAGGCGAAGCAGTTTCGTCTCGGTGTCTCGAAACCTACAAAGCCTGCACCTCGTCATTCACGCCACATGGCGCAGCTAGGTACGCTTCCACCACAGGTTCTTAATCAACTAAATATCATCATTCAACGCTCAATGGCAATGCGCCCCAAAGAGCGCTATCAACACGTTGCGGATTTCATGAACGATCTCAAACGCGTCATTGCTGCTCTTCCCGTGCCAGCGCAACAGGTGCAGCCAGCACAGAATACGCCAAACCCGTACAGTACACAACCCGACTTGCCGATGCTTTATGAGGCTCTTCAGGACGCGAAAGCAACCAGCAACCAGGGAGTTCAGCAAAGCTCACAAAGCACATTTTCCTGCCCGCGTTGTCACGCCACAGTGATGCAAAACGCTCCATTCTGCCCCAATTGTGAACTATCGTTTACTCGCACCGCACCATCTGTCAATAATAACGTACAACCACAGATCGGAGATAGGACAACCACAGCTCCGCCCCCACAAGTGCAGCAAACGCCGCGAGCACACATTCCCGCATCGACTCCGCCGCCTGTGTCTTCAGCAAAAGACACACAGTCTGATGTATCAGTCTGGAATACTACTCCTGTAACACCTCAGAAGTCTGTACGCACAAGCACTTCGTCTAAACAGGCTATGCAACAACAGCAAGCACCGTCAACGTCTTCGGGCTTTACTGTCGGACCAGGGCTTGTGATAGGAATACTGATCATTCTGATTATTCTCATCCTCATTATGGCGGTATTACTCATAAGCCACCTAGCCCATGTAACAGGATTGCATGCAGTTATTGTACCTGCACTTTTTTACTAGGTTGCGACAACAGAAAAGCCTTCTTTATCCTAGCTTGGAGAGGAAAATATGCGCCAACACCTACTTATAGATGCGGATGATACCCTGTGGGAAAATAATATCTACTTTGAACGCGCAATACATTCCTTCATCGCCTTTCTCAATCATTCGCGCCTTTCCGCGGCAGAGGTACGAGTGGTGCTTGATGGAGTCGAGCGGCTCATGGGCTATGGTGCAACAAATTTCACCAGAAGTTTAGAGGAAACGTACCGCCAACTCGCTGAGCAAGACGTTACCGAACAAGACCTACAACAAGTGCGCCAATTTGGAGAGCAAATTCATGCGCATCCTCTGGAACTGCTCGATGGCGTGAGTGAGACAATTTCATACCTCTCTACCCGTCATGACCTCTTTTTGCTCACAAAAGGCGACTTTGAAGAACAGCAACTCAAGGTCGAACGATCTGGCATCGAGCAACTTTTCTCACAGGTGATGATTGTCCCTGAAAAGGACGTAAGCACCTATCGGGACATTCTTACTCAACTACAACTCAACCCGCAAGAGACGTGGATGATCGGGAATTCGCCGCGCTCCGACATTAACCCAGCACTCGCGGCAGGACTGAATGCAGTATACATACCTCATCCTCATACATGGCACTTTGAGCATGAAGAGGTAGTGTCTGCCGATGACGGACAATTCTTGCAGCTAGCTAGCTTCCGAGAGTTGAAGAGCCACTTTTAGCCATCTTTCTCACTGTTTTCCTGCTCGCCATTCTCTGGACGGAAGTTCAGCGAGACCGAATTAATGCAATAGCGCAAACCTGTTGTATCTTGTGGTCCATCTTCAAAGACATGCCCTAGATGTGCCCCGCAGTTCTTACACACGGCCTCAACGCGGCGCATAAAGAACGAACGGTCCTCGTGTAGTTCGACGTTTTGCTCGTCAACAGGGCTATCGAAGCTAGGCCATCCTGTCCCTGAGTCAAACTTTGTATCAGATGAGAAGAGTGGATGTCCACAGGCCACACATTCGTACACGCCTTTTTCATGGTTGTTGTACAATGCGCCGGTGAATGCTCGCTCCGTTCCCTTTTTGCGAGCTACTCTATATTGCTCTGGCGTCAATCTTTCTTTCCAATACGATTCAGGTTTGTTTCTTAGATCACTCATAGGTATATCATCCTTTCACACACTACAACAATGAGACATCTGTGTTTGTTTCCGTGAATTTGCTATCCACTATAGAGCCATGCTATGGTTATAGCAGTATAGCGCATAGCAGGAGAGAAATAGTGGCACAACAACAACCTAACATTCCTTTTTTGATTGGGCCGGAGGACGCCGAGCAAGCTTGTCTACTCATTCATGGCTTTAGTGGTGTACCAGCAGAGATGCGGAGCCTTGGTGGTGCGTTAGCGGCACAGGGATTGCGCGTCTGTGGCGTGCTTGTCGCGGGTCATAGCGGCGATCCCGAAGCATTGATCCTCTCAGGTCGCAAGGCGTGGATAGCTTCAGTCGAGGAGGGCTTGACACAACTGGCATCGTACAAAACAGTGTTCGTGGCAGGTCTGTCAATGGGAGGTGTACTGGCCTTGACGCTAGCAATAAATCATCCCGAACGTATTGCGGGCGTTGCTGCTATGTCCACACCTACCCGACTTGATAGTAGCCTGCAAGTGAGACTGGTGCCATTGGCTCGCTACTTTATCAAGTGGTTCTATCCACTCAAATTGCTCAATTTCAATAATGCAAAGATTCAGGCAGAGGTTCTCAAACAGGCACAATTGCGCGATGCCAGCGTTACATCCATCGACTTTACTGACCCCAAAGTTGTCGATCATATCAAAACGCAAGTTCGTATTCCTGTGCCAGCCATCGCGGAACTAATTGCATTGATAAACAGGACACGCCGAAATCTTGGTAAGCTTCGTGTACCACTACTTATCATCCAAAGCAAACGTGATCAGACTGTTCAACCGCACAATGCAGAGGAGTTGTATCGTCTCACCACCGCAGCCCCTGAGAAATCCTTGCATTGGTTAGAAACGTCTGATCACGTTATCACGACTGGTCCAGAACGAGAAGAGGTGTATCGTCTGGTGCTGGCATTTATCGCCGAGGTTACAGGTTCGCGTGCTTCAGAAACTGCTCCGCCTGAGCTTGCTCAGAAGGACGTAGTGGACGAAAGCTTCCCTGATCGTTGACGAACACAATGCGCGATCCCTGGAAATTCACAATCATGTCAAGTTTGTGATGATTCAATACGTCCGCGAAGTTGAGCGTGACGGGTGTAAGGTCGTCGTTCGCACCATAGAGCTGTGGGCCGAGATAGATTTTCGCGTGTGCCGCATCGCCCCCTGGCAACTCAATTATCTCGATGTGTCGATTGAGGTTGAGCGCGATGAAGTGACTTGGGACACCTCCCTGCTCATTGTGCCCTACCCATTGATCGGTCTGGAAGGTACGTGGACGCCCATAGCGGATATCGTCGAGTGTGGTGGTGAACCAGCCGAACACGCCACTGAGGACGGTCCAAAGAACGAGCATTGCCAGCATGCCAATACCGAGATATAAGAGGGGATGAGCCTGTTGCGCCCCTTTGTATTTACGCAGTACCAACTTTGGACGTGGGGTAATCGGGATAGGGCGAGGTGTAACAGGTGTAGGCCGCGTAGCCATTGTAGGTCGTTTCGCGTCGGCTTGCTTCTTTGGAGATGTCGTGGCCTGGGCATCTTTGTCTGTTGCCTCGGTCTGATCCACTCGCTTCCACTCACGAATATCTTCTGGCTCTTGCTGCTTCTCTATTACAGGTGGGCGTGATGCACGCTGTACTGTTGGAATGGTCGCGGTTGTGCTAATAGAATGTTTGCCTGTAAGTGGCTTGCCTATTGGTCTATGGCGCAAGACGCTTTTTGGAGTTATTTTTTCATCGGTTGCTTCTAATATCTGCTTTTCAACTACTGCCATTGGAAATGCTCCTCTCCTCTTGGACGAAAAACAAGTGTTCCCTCAAATTGTGTGAAGAAATAACGTCTTACAGTCGGAGGTGTCCCATCATCAACTACATATTTATTTCATGTTTTACATACATACTATACTAAAATGAACACAGCGATAGCATGAGTATTGTACAGAGATGGGCGCAATTATGCAAAGAGACGCACGAAAATTAGCCTAAATGGGTGGTATGGTTGGGTTGTTGCTACGAGTGTGTCTAAACGCGTGTTATTCAGACCTCATAAAGAAGCAATGATTTTGTTTTCTCGTCTGAACAAAGTATAGCATAGACACCTGAAAGAGTCCAGGTGTCTATAGGATAGTTTCCTTGTCCAAAATATTTTGGAGGTCTTTGGGTAGGGGTGCCTCAATTTCGATGAGCTTGCCCGTGATTGGGTGCTGAAATTGCAGTTGATAGGCGTGCAGAAACTGGCGATCCAGCGTAACACCGCGTGGAGCTTTTTTACCGGAGCCATAGACAGGATCACCGACAACCGGGTGTCCTATCGCTTTGAGATGTACACGTATCTGGTGCGTGCGTCCAGTCTCTAATTGAAGTAGCAGTAGCGTATGACGTGCGAACCGTTGCAGAACGCGGAAATGCGTCCGTGCCTCACGGCTATCATGCATCGTAATCGTCATCTGTTGACGATTGCGTGTATCGCGCCCAATGGGAGCGTCGATACTGCCTTGCTCGTGAGCAACATTGCCTTCGACAAGAGCAAGATAGCGTTTTACAATCTCGTGTTTTTGCATCTGTTCCATCAGTGCTGTGAGCGTCTGGCTATTCCTGGCAATAATAATCAAACCTGATGTGTCTTTATCAAGTCGATGCACAATGCCAGGACGACCATCCTCGCCCACATCCCGTAATTCAGGGTAACGAGCTAGCAACGCATTCACCAGTGTATCATCGGAATGACCAGGGGCAGGATGCACCACCATGCCAGATGCTTTATTAAGGACGAAGAGGTCGTTGTCCTCGTACAGAATGTTAAGCGGAAGCTCGTTAGGGATTGCGCTAACAGGAGTAATGGGTGTCGAGCGTGTTATAGTAATTGTATCGCCTTTCCGCAACGTATAGCCCGGTTTACTTCCTTTGTCATTGACAAGCACCGCTTCGCTTGCGATAAGGTGCTGAATTGCATTACGCGAAAGATTATCGAGAATAGGGGCAAGGACGCGATCCAGGCGTTGTCCGATCTGTTCATCCTGTACTGGGTACGATTGTTGTAGTGCTTCCAAGGTATGTTACTCTTTCGTGTAGTCGGCTTGCCTATTGCTAGCTGGATCAGTCGGCGTATTTTCCAAACGCTTCTCACTGGAAGGACGACGCACGAAGAAAATCAGCACGAACAGCAAAATGACGCCAACACTAATGCATGCGTCGGCAATATTAAAGATGGCAAAGTAAAAGTTTATCTGGGGGATACGAAACGCGATAAAGTCAACCACGTAGCCGCCGTTGTGTACTCGATCAATCACGTTGCCCAAAGCTCCACCAATGATAAGCCCGAATACTATCTTGTAGTAAAGTGGGCCGTTATTCAAAACACGGAGATAGATATAGCCAACCACAATCATAGCGACAGCTATGAGTATCACCAATACAAAAGTGTTCTGGAGCATGCTGAACGCGGCTCCGCTATTTTGAATATACTCCAATACAAGGTATGGACCAACTAGCGAAACGCTATTACCACTATTGGGTGGACTCAAATGAGCTACAACCAGTGATTTTGTCCACAGATCAACCACAATTACAATAACGGCAAT
The DNA here is from genome assembly GCA_964250805.1 of uncultured Ktedonobacteraceae bacterium. Classification (GTDB taxonomy): domain Bacteria; phylum Chloroflexota; class Ktedonobacteria; order Ktedonobacterales; family Ktedonobacteraceae; genus JBBQVS01. The sequence goes on from CAXUHG010000006.1 coordinate 8,169, forward strand.
AAGTAAGGCGAATACGTCATAGAGGCGAGCGTTTCTGGCTACTCTGGTGGTCACAATCGTTTCTTCTCCGTCTCTGTATAATTTCGTATGGTACACCCTTTTTGCTCTTTTGTCTATCGCTATTCACGGCCTATGTCATCCCGTTTCAAGAATTTATACCTAGCCACATCTGTGTCCTTTCTCGAATGCTAGGTCTACTATCATATAGGCACTCTCGTGCCATCCTATCAGGAAAGACATGTTGCTCTATGCTGAGCAATCTCGGTCCCCAACGGTTGCTAGAATACTCATTTTGAATTGCTACCCCCTTGACAATAAAGTATCTGTGTGTTATATATCTAACAGATATATAACACACAGATATAAAAAGGGAGTTACACATGGCGAAGGAAAATACGAGCAAGTATGCGGTGATGGGGG
>CAXUHG010000006.1:8688-26830 GCA_964250805.1 uncultured Ktedonobacteraceae bacterium
AAAAGGGAGTTACACATGGCGAAGGAAAATACGAGCAAGTATGCGGTGATGGGGGTGCTGAGTATCTGCCCTAGCTCTGGTTATGATATCAAGAAATTTATGGAATGCAGCACCAGCAATTTCTGGAGCGAGAGCTACGGACAGATTTACCCTATTCTCAAGCACTTAGTGGAAGCGGGATTAGCAGCTCGCCATGCTGAAAAGCAAGAGGGGAAGCCTGAGAAGTACATCTATACCCTGACCGAGCAAGGAAAAGAAGGACTGCGAGACTGGCTCTCAGAGTCGGTTGAGTATGCGGTAGAGCGCAATGAGTTGCTGCTCAAACTCTTCTTTGGTGTTCATATCCCACTTGAGAAGAATAAGGAGCATATCCACGCCTTTCAGGAGATTCAGTCGCACCTGCTCGGAAAATACCAAGGGATCGAGCGCGAGTTGGTGGCTGAAGTTCAAGAGAATGCGACCCTCTCGTATCGGATCATGACGGTGCGCTATGGCATTCATCGCTGTCGCGCCTTGCTGACGTGGTGTGATGAAACGTTGGCAACCTTGCACCAGCTGACCCAACAAGAGAGAGCGGCACCGCAAGAAGTGTAAGATTCTGTTTCAGTGAATAGGATACTAACTCTTCTGAGAGGTATCGTAGAGGTGTTCTCATTTATAAAAAGGAAGAAATCATGACACATATTCACAAAGAGGAAGAACTTCAGACACAAATAGGGAAGACGGTGACAGAGATGATGCGTGCAGCTGAGTATGATCGGTATGGATCGCCGAGTGAAAGTGGGTTGCGGATAAGGACAGTTACACGTCCCCAGGCTGACCCCAGTCAGGTACTCGTGCGAGTCCATGCATCGAGCGTGAATCCGCTTGACACGACCATTCGCTCCGGTCAATTGCGCTTCCTCACAGGAAACCAATTTCCTAAACGCACTGGGATCGACTTCGTAGGTGAGGTTGTCGAGATCAAGACGGAAACACCAGACATCAAGGTGGGCGATCTAGTCTGGGGGGAGATGCCGCTTTTGGTGAAAAGGGGATTTGTGCAAGGCTGTGCCGCCGATTTTGTCACGATCTCGCCAGATCGCATTGCATTAAGCCCCAAACGTCTCAACGTTCTTGAGGCAGCTTCGATGGCGAGCGTTGGTGCGGTTGCCGTCATCACCTTACGAGATAAGGCCAAGTTGCTTCACGGCGAGCGTCTCCTTGTTCGCGGAGCGGCGGGCGGCGTGGGGAGCATGGCGGTTCAGGTGGGAAAATTGCTGGGTGCGCACGTGACTGCGCTCGCCTCGGCTAGGGATCTTGATTTTTTGAAGGAACTTGGGGCTGACGAGGCACTCGATTATCGAACAACTTCACCATCCTCTCTTGCACCATTTGATGTCGTACTCGATCTCGTAGGGACGGATGTGAGCAAATATCGCAGATTGTTGAGTCGTCACGGCAGAATGTTCTGCATGGCGATGAGTTCGAGGAATATTGCCTATATTCTGGCCTCAACTCTCTTCGGGTCCAAACGGGTCCAGTTCTTTAGTGCTACGCCAATGCGAGAGATCATGACTGATCTTGCCGCATACGTTGATACTGGCTCCATCCATCCGGTCGTTCATAGCATCTATGATCTGGACAACATCGCTGAAGCACACATCTCTCTTGAAGCAGAAGGGGGCCGAGGAAAGCGGGTTGTCAAGCATACAGACAACTGAGTCATGCGGGAAACGACTGATGAACGAGGTGCGGTTTACGTCGCTCCATACACTGCTGTGTCCATGAGCGTTCGCGCCGAGCAAGACCGTTGAACGAACGATTGTGAGTGAAAGTCGGTCAATAATTCGAGGGAGCTTCTCACCAGATGAACACGTCAGTAGAGAATGGAGAGAAGCACGGAAAGAAAAGGAAACAGATGAAGATTATTACGCTTGAAGAGCATTTCCAAGTTCCTGCGATCAAGGAGGCACTGGCGAAGTTGCTTCCAGATGCCCAAGGCCCGTCTCCGTTACCATCTCCCCTCAGCACCCAACTCGAAGATATGGGGGCTGGTCGCGTGAAAGCGATGGACACGATGGGCGTTGATGTCCAGGTTCTCTCCTACACTCCCGTAGGGCTACCAGCCATCCCTGATACAGAGGTGGTACCGCTAACAAAGGAGATCAATGACCAGCTCACGGCGGCCATTGCCGCTCATCCCGACCGATTTATCGGCTTTGCTACCTTGCCAATGCCTGATCCAGAAGCCGCTGCTGCCGAATGTGAGCGCTGTGTGAACACCCTTGGGTTTAAAGGCGTCCTGATCAATGGGCCGACCAATGAGCGCTTTCTGGACGATCCATCGTTTCGTCCTCTTCTCGAAACGGTCGTCGCCCTTGGTGTTCCCATCTACCTGCATCCTGCCCCTCCAATCAAAGCCGTGTGGGAGAGCTACTACGCAGGCTTTGATCTGGCTGTTAGCGCAAGCTTTGCAACCTATGGGTGGGGATGGCATATGGAGACGGGTATCCACGCGCTGCGCATGATTCTGGGTGGCGTCTTTGATCGCTATCCCAGCTTGCAGCTTATTCTGGGCCATTGGGGAGAAATGATCCCGTACTACTTGGCTCGCTTTGATGAGATGCTCACCCCAGTCACCAAACAGTTACAACGGCCTGTCGCTGACTACTTCTTGCAGCAGACATATGCCACTCCCAGCGGGATGTTTACGCTTCCCCCGTTCCAACTCACGCTCCAGATGATGGGAGCCGACCGCATCATGTACGCGGTCGATTATCCCTTTCTTGTAAGAGATCACGCCAGAACCTTTCTGGAGAATGCGCCAATTAGCCCTACCGATAAAGCAAAAATCGCACATGGTAATGCGGAAAAAGTACTCAAGCTTTCCCCAAATAGTCTGAACGGGTGAGACTGTATGATCCCGACGAGAAGATATTCTGTTGGTGGCTGTAGACCTCATGAAAGAATGGCCTGTGTTCCTCTAGGCGAGATGGGGAAGGGTTCAAAAAATAACCGTCTTTTGAACTCTTCCCCATTTTTAATAGTAAAGCAATGATACTAAGACACCTCAGTATCGGTATCATATAATTCTTCGCGGCTCAGGTTGCGTTGCTCCTCCTGCTCCTCCTCCTCGACGAGGCGGTCTGCCCAGGGCAGGACTTCCAGCCGCTTCTCTGGAATAGGTTTGCCGGATACGACACTTTTACCGTATGTGCCATTCTCTATGCGCTCTAGTGCTTCCTTTACTAGCGTCAAGAGGGCGTTTTCGTTGACTTCTATGGACTGCTCCTGCTGCGTCTCTAAGAAGTCCACATTGGTCTCTTCAAAGTCTTGCGACCCTTCGCTTGCTTCTATCGGGTCTACAGGAGTTGGATGAGCCTCAGTTAATCCTGATATGTTACCCTCTAACTCCTTTTGTTTTGTCTCTAAACGTGTCTTCATTTTCTGTATATCAATAGCCATCGTCAACATCCCTTTCAAAATAATTTGCTACTTATGTATACGTCTCTCTGCTTTATCAGGTCTCATTACGAAGTGAAAACCATCTGTCCGACGCTTGTATGCGCGAGCAATTTCTGAGCATTGCGCCAAAAAAGTTTCTCCTTCACTTCGGGAGTAAAATACGTGAGTGGCTCGAAGTCCTTGAGCCAGCGTTGCGGCGTGATAAAGGGATAATCGGAGCCGAAGAGGAAACGATCCTGCATGCGCGTCGCCGCCTCACGTAACAGTATTTCGGGTATACGCTTGGGCGACCAGCCCGATAGGTCATTATGCACGTTGGTCTTATGCTGCATACTCGCAAGCATCTCTTCGTGCCAAGGCCATGAGGGGTGTGCGCCGATGATGGTGAGACGGGGAAAATCGGCTGCCAATGAGTCCAGGTAAATAGGGCGTGTGTGATCGAGCTTGATGCCCATGCCACCAGGAGTACCTGCACCTAAGCCATTGGTACCCGTGTGAAACAGGGCTGGTACCTGTAGTTCCTGAATCTTCTCCATCAGTGGGTAGAAGGTAGGATCGTTCGGATAAAATGCCTGGATGCCTGGATGAAACTTCGCACCAGCTAAGCCTAAATCTTTGACTGCTCGCTCGATCTCTTGAATAGCCGCCTTTCCCTTATGGGGATCGACACTTGCGAAGCCGATAAACTGCTGAGGGTAGCGTCTAACAATTTCTGCGATATAGTCATTTCCTAATGGAGGTAAACCTGTTGCCGTCTCAGCATCCCACGCAAGCAACACGCCAATCATGTCGAGTTCGGCATAATCGGCGGCAATCTGCTCGATATCTTTGAGCTTGACCTCCGTGCGGAAGAAGCGTTCGGCAGCTTTGGCGTATGGTCCGAGCGTCACCTGCATAAACTCCGTTGTTGGCAGGTGGACGTGAAAATCAATGGCTCGTGGCATCGTATTGTCCCTTCAAGTTTCTGTTGTTACGTCATTGTAAAATGCTTACCCTAAACCTTTTGAGCTTCAACGCTCGTAAGGAATGCTTGCACGGTTTGCATGTACAGTTCTGGCTCCTCCGCATGAGCAAGATGTGAACTTTGCTCAAAGACTACCCACTGTGAGCCTGTAATGCCTTTATGCAACACCTCATTGATGACGGGTGTTGACTCGTCGTAGCGGCCTGATAGGATGAGAGTTGGAACATGAATTTCTGATAGTCGATCTGTGCGATCCCAATCTTTGATGGTGCCGACAACATGAAATTCGCTTGGACCGTTCATTGTGTAGTACACGGGCTTGCTCAGCCTGTCGAAGCCACGTTGCACAAATTCGGGCATTGGTTTGATGCGAATAACGTGTCTATCATAAAACACCGTCATAGCATCCTGATATTCGGTGTCGTCAGTTGTGCCGTCCGCCTCGTGTTTGAGCAAAGCAGCATTGACCTCTGGCAGTAATTGCTCACGTAGACGGTTCGCCTCGGCTATCCACACAGGGATACTCGACGTGGTGTTCGCCAGAACGAGGCTCTCTAAGCCCTGTGGTTGTGTTAGAGCGTACTCTATCGCTAGCATGCCGCCCCAGGATTGACCAAGGATATGCACATGTTCGAGTCCAAGGTCTTTCCGTACCGTTACTAGCTCTTCGACAAAGCGTGGTATTTGCCAACGTGCTGTATCTTCGGGGAGGTCGGAGAAGCCACAGCCCAACTGATCGTAGAAAATAACGCGTCGCTCTTTCGAGGCAAGGGCATCCAGGTTTTCCAGGTAGTCATGCGGTACGCCAGGACCGCCATGTAGACAGAGCAGAGGAACAGCCTCGTGTGCCGCTCCTCCGCCAATGCTGCGATACCATACCCTATAGCCATCCTCGACAGGAACAAAACCCTCTTGCACATTCAAATGCATATCTGTACTCATGGCGAAATGTACTCCCTCATCAAGTGAACCAAAACTAGTTTACTTGATGATACCGTACTGCACCTTCATAAGCAAGATACGTTGCACCGACTGGTTCACGCGAGCTTCTGTAAGTTGTCCCTGCTGAATGGCATCTTTGAAACCTTGTAGAGTGCTTGCCACTTGGTCTGCCGTATAAGCTCCTTCGACGATATCGTTGCCAGCGATAATTGCGAGAACAGACGCCTGTGCAAGTGACCACTTTTGCTGAATGCCACCCATGTATAAGCCATCAGTGATTACTACACCGTTGTATCCTAACTCTTTACGCAAAACGCCATCTATAGCTTTGGGAGAGAGTTCTGCTGGTAAGTCTGGATCGATAGCACTTGTAATCACATCAGTAGACATAATCATCGCTGGATGATTTTGCTGAATCAATGTTTTGTATGGAATGAAATCTTTGTTCTCTAGTTGCGTTATGCTCTCACTAACTGTAGGAAGGGACTTATGAGGATCAGATGCTGCGCCGAACAAGGAGCCTAAGCCGGAAAAGTGTTTGAGACAGCCAGCAATTCCATTGTTCTGTAAACCATCAAGAAAGGCTCCGGCGTAGGTCGCAACAACTTTGGGGTCATCACTAAATTGTCTATCCTCTAGCAAATTAGAGGTTGGTCCCACATCGACAACAGGTGCAAGGTCCACATTGATGCCTACATTTTGCATCTCTTTGGCAGTTTGTATGCCTTGATTAGATGCGAACTTCGGGTCTCCTTGAGCAGCCATTGCCGCAGCCGAAGGAGACGGACCGTAAAATGGATCACCTAGTTTATTGACCTGTCCGCCTTCTTGATCTATCGCAATCAGTAAAGGGATTTTGGCGTCATTGTTTGCCTGCACAGTGAATTGCTTAGATGCATCTGGCGTATCACTTGGGGCATGAAAATTGCCATTTACGTCCTGATATAAGTAGCCACCCACATGCTGTTGTCCAACCATGTAGGGTAGTTCGGTGTTAGCATAGTCAGAACCAAAGAACTCTACCATGATGAGTTGTCCCAGTTTTTCGTCGAGGGTCATACCCTTCATGATCTGGTCTACTTTAGTCAGTTGTGTACGTAATTTTTCATCAGTGCTAATGCCGTTGCTATCCGACTTTGTGTGAGCGGGCGATGTGCTGACATTGCTGCTATCTTTTGGTGTTGTTGTACCAGATGATGTGGAGGTGTTTGTAGCATCAGCGCAACTTGCCAGAAAAAACAGCATGCAGCAGAGCATGAGAACGAAGCGATGTGAAAAAAACATCACGGAATGTGATGGTGTATTTTGCATAAAAAAGGCTCCAATAGCAAAATCGCGTTCTTGAAAAGACGAACAGCGATGTATGTAATCTTATTTCAAGTAACGTCAGGCAAAGGGCAGAAGTAACGCGCTGTACTCTTTGGATGTCGTTTATGTATCGTCTCTTGTGCTTATCTCTTTATATCCTATGACTATAGGAATTTTTAGTTGCACTGTTTATCTGTTGTATTTAATAACAATGGTATGCTTTAGTATACATAACAACAAATCTAGTGAGATAGAGGAGAGCATGCTCTGTGGCTCAATTCGATGAAATATGCTCTCTTGACGAGCAATGCTATTCCTATCTTTGAGTCTTTTCAGTTGTAAAGTACGTGCTAGTCAGTAAGAGAGGAGGGATACATGTCTATGAAAAAACGCGTATTAGTTGTTGACGATGAGGCTGATATCCAAGCGGTTATCGAGGCACTATTGGAAGCGGATACCTACGAGATAGATACTGCTGAAAATGGACAGGTTGCCCTCGACAAATTGCAGCGCGACCCTAAGCCCGATATCGTGTTACTTGACTTGATGATGCCAGAGATGAGCGGTTATACCTTACTTAACGAACTCCATAGCCGAGGGCTTCATACTAACTTTTCCATTATCGTGATGAGTGCTGACGTGTTCACAAAACAGCAGATGGACCGCATGGGCGTGAAAAGTTTCATTAGCAAGCCATTTGATATTAACGACTTGCAGCAGGTGATCGACACGGCATAAATATTTGATATAGAGCAACTGAAGCAAAGGAACTAATGCTTCTCCTTTTGCGTCTCCCTCAGTGACAGCGATAGCGCAACACTATACTATCTGCTATGTACTTCATAGATGCCAAAAAAGTAGCGAGTTCCAGTTCTTCCACCACGCTCATGTAGCTCAAAGGAGTTGCTCTATGCCATGTCAACAACGCGCATTCATATTTGTCAAAAAACATGTAGTATTCTCAACGCTTCTCTTTTTTACTGCATTTCTCGCCGCCTGTGGTGGTGGCTTTGATGCCTCGTCTTCATCGAGTGGAAGCACAAATGCTGCCAACATTCCTTCTGGCTCTGGCTCGGCTCCTGCCAAGACAGAGGTTCTTCGCACAGACCTTCCATGACACCTTCGCAGCCTCTCTTGGTTTCGCGCAAGGTTTGTTGACGTTCCTGGTCTGGCTCCTGGCATACAGCTTTTATATCATTCCTGTAGTAGTGCTAATCTGGCTTCTACTGCGATGGAGAAAGCGTTCGCTTACTCCAACAAGGTCAACACCACAGCAACAACACCGACATGAGATAGTTGGTTGGGGTGAAAATGTCGTGAGAAATAGGAAACAAACGTACCATTGCGACGTGATTCCGACACCATATCTTTCTCTTTACGATGTATATACTGTAAGCATTTCATAGCAGCCTTCGGTGAAAGGATCGTTGTAAGGCATGACGAAATATACTGCAAACTTTTAGAAGGACTAGATATATTCATGAATACTGTTCTTGAGAATCCAACTCTACCCCCTATTCAATCTTGGTTACCACAACGTTTCGTAGTGATTAGCACCAAAGATGGTACTAGACCGCCTCTGCTTCTGACGCAACCAAGAGTACGTATTGGACGTTTTTTTTCCGACGACTCTCACTCTAACGATATCATCATTGATGAAAGAGTCGTTTCTAACTACCATCTTGAGTTGTTAAGAAACGAAGTAGGTGAATACGAGCTTAGGAATGTCAGCTCAACGAACGGCACTATGTATCAAGGACAGCTTCTCAAACAGCCCAAAATAGTAAGGCATGGTGATGTCTTTCACATTATGGAGAATAGGAAAATATATGTTACCTTGACCTTCTACGAGAGAATAGAACAAGATGGGATACAGGCATCCCACTTAAAGAAAACTATAAGAAAGAAAGTAGGAACTTTTAAAAGAGAAACAGAAATTGTCTTGGACGATGTTTCACTTGTCATTCCTCCACGTAAATTTATAGCAATTGTTGGCGGTTCTGGTGCAGGCAAATCCACACTTCTCAAGGCACTCAATAGGACGCACCCAGCAGATAGCGGTGTACTGCTTTATAATGGGAATACTCATTTTGAGTCTCTTACAGAGTTTAATACACACATTGGTTATGTACCACAAGACGATATCGTTCACCGTGACCTGACTGTCGAACGTGCTCTTTATTATGGTGCTAAGCTTCGTCCAGCAATAGGAGAGTCTGTTAAGGCACGCGTTGACGATGTTTTGGCAAGTTTGGAATTGACAGAACATAGAACAAAACGTATCAAGCATCTTTCAGGTGGACAACGTAAGCGTGTCTCTATTGCCCTGGAGTTATTAGCAGAACCTAAATTTCTCTTCTTAGACGAACCTACTTCTGGTCTCGATCCAGCACTTGATTACAAAATAATGGAGAAATTGCGTATTCTCGCAGACAAAGGACACACCATTGTTCTCGTCACACACGCAACAGAGAACATCCAACTTTGCGACTATGTATGTTTCCTGGATAAGGGGCGTCTTGTCTACTTTGGAAATCCGAGTCAAGCTTTGCTATTCTTTGCAAGATTTTTCAAAAAGTATTTTCACCAAGAAAAATTCTCTGAAATGAAGAATTTTGCGGATATATACCGATACTTAGAAATAGACAACTCATCAGATAGCTCTTTCTCACAGCTATCTGTCTCAGAAAATGCGCGAAAGGCATTTCAACAGACAAACGAATTCATGCAGTACTGCGTTCCCAAACAAAATTCTAGCCAAGAAAGTCGAGCAGTTCCCGACAAACAGTTCAAACTCAGGAATCCGTGGAAGCAATTCGTTTTTCTCACTCTAAGGTATATCGAACTTTTCAAGAATGATTGGCGCAACTTCCTATTTCTCATGCTTCAGCCTCTTGTTGTTGCTCTACTGCTATTCTGCTTTATACGCTCTGGTATTGGGACAGACGGATTTGCACCAACCAAGGTAGTACAATGTCCAAGCACAGCACAAGTGTTGACAAGAGATGGTTATGTGGATATACCACACATTGCCCCTGGTATCTCTAGCCCTGCTTCAATGCCAGTATCATTGAGTTGCAAGAACCTGGAACACTACCTTCAAACAAATACGGCTGGACGGAGGTATGCAGCGCATCATGGTGGTACAATTCGAGCACTGCAAAACTTCCTGGGGCCTGGACCAGGAGATGCGCCGACCATCCTTTTTATTATGGCATTTGCGGCAGTCATGTTTGGATGTGTAAATGCAGTGCGTGAGATTGTCAAGGAGACCACTATCTATGAGAGAGAACACACTATAGGTGTCGGAAATCTTCCCTATTTATTTTCAAAAATAGTTGTTCTCGGAACAATTTGCCTACTACAAAGTGCTATTCTTGTTGGTATCGTACATTCTGTAGATCCATTCCCCAGTACTTTTCTGGCAGGAGAGATTTATCTTACCATACTACTTACGGCCTGGGCAGGGCTGATGATGGGGCTGCTCATATCAGCAATAGTAACGAATAACGAATTGGCAACAAGTCTGATTCCACTCATCCTTCTACCGCAAGTAATTTTCTCAGGTACGCTCTTTCCTCTCACCAAGCAGTATCCCTTTCTACAATGGTTCGCTGCCCTCTTCCCGATTCGTTGGTCAATGGCGGCACTAGGCTCAATAGTAGGGCTGCATAGTGACAAAATAAATGGAGATCAACTCTTCGGGAACAATTACATTTATCATGGTACTGTCTACTCGGTATACAGCCAGATAGATGCACTGCGCTACTTGCAGTTCATCTGGCTTGCTCTTAGCAGTATGATTATTGTTTTTACCAGTATGACTTTTATCTGTCTACTCTTGAAAGGGTGGCGTATGTGGCATATAACGCACTGGCTCTTGCTGAGAAAGCAGAAACGCAACAACAAACGGTTATCTCTAACTCAATCTCCCCCTATACTCTCTCCAATGTTTCAGACGCAGCTATGCCCCCGTTGTGGAACGTTTTTACATCTTACGGCAGAGTTGTGTAACGTCTGTAAAGAACCACGCCGCGTTGTCGATATGAGTTATCCCGACAGTTAATCTGAATTGTCCCGCTATTCCGCTATCTACTATTTTGCTTCACTACTACATAATCAAAATAATCCAGTAGCACATCTCTATATGATGCGATACTCTTATAGTGTAGCAGTTCTTGCGGCATCGTTCGCACAACACTTGCAATACGTTGTACATGCTCGGCATTGTCGATGAGAGTTGCGAGAGGAGCTTGATATGTACGAATGGTGAAAAGAATGCCTTGAGTAAGAGGTAGACGTGACAGTGTTTGCCGCTCTAAACGCAAGTAACAGCGTTTTCCAATGTTCTCCACTGTAAAGGTCTGCGCCGCCTCCTTCTCTTCAAAAGAGTAGCGCGGCATAGAATTCAGTCTGTTCGTACCCTTAATGGACCAGTTGACACGCCACACAGGACGCCCAACCTTCAAGCGTTCGAGAAGGAGACTGGTAGAACGCCCTAGATACTGTGCGAACAACGGTACAGGCTGATGAATGCCAAGGAATGACTTGCCCATCTTATCATCAAGGCACCACGCATTGGGAAAACATAAATGTCCTGCAACTAGTGGCATACCCTCCATCCCTGAACCGTCAAGTAACAAAAGGTCTTCTTGCACCTGCCGTCCCAGCCAGTCCAATGGCGGCAAAGGCAGACTACTACTCTTGCCAAAGAGAAAAGTTGTCTCTTCGTCTAGAAGTTGGTTATGCCATACCCAACGCTCTCCATCAATAGAGAGAGTAAAGTGTTGTGGATAGAGTTGAGCCATACACGGTAGAAGCAACGCAATTGTCTCCCATTGCATAGGCTCAGTATCAAGTTGTGCCTGGAAATACTGCTGATATTCTTCAGCGAGCAGAGCGTTTTTGAGTGCTAATTCTTCTCTATAGGACGTTGTATCAACCTCGACCAAACTATTGTCAAGCAGAGCCTGCACACCCATCGTTGGTTTATACACATCCTCATGAAATGGAAAATATGGTAGCATTGTTGATGTGTCCTTATTGCGGAGAATCGAGCATAGCGCGAATAAAGCCAATGCCTACAGCGAGCCAGTCAAATGAGCGTGTCCAGGCAACCCATTGTTGTTGCGTGGGCCAGCCGGGTTTATAACGCGGTATCATCTCTTTTGGCATCACCACCGCCCATTTGCTCCCTTCGCCCAATCCACCAGGAGTAATGCGTATCGTGATGTTAAATACATTCTCCTTTGGAAGCTGTTCCTTCCAATCGGGCATTCCCCTGAGCAGCGGTTCACGCCGCCAGATGCTAAACAGTGTAGGTGTCTCAGGTTGCTGCGGATTCTGTAGCGCAAGCACCTGTCCAACGACGACGGAGCGTTCCCACTCTGGAAAACGTAGCGAGACGGCATAGCGATACTCGTCCAGTCCCATAGCTTGTAAAATGGAGGATGCACTCTCACGCGTAAAACGGCGTTCAGTATCTGTTTGCCAGATTTTTACCATTGCATCAAGACGTTTTTTCTTGTCCTCCTCGCTCAAATTGGCAAGTGGACCGCTGTCAGATGGATACAGTTGTTTTTGCATCGAACGCTCCTACCCCCGAAGGAAAGTATTGTTGTAACCAGGAAACAAGATCGCTTGCTAAAGGTGCAACAAATGTACAAAACTGGTTGTCGGGATACCGCCGTAGTTGCAAGCTATGTGCGTGAAGGAATTGTCGTGTCAACATAGCTTCAGGTGTACCAGCCTCTACCTTAGGTGCATACATCGCATCTCCCACAATGCCATAGCCAAAAGCCGCGAGATGTGCGCGAATTTGATGTGTGCGCCCCGTGATAGGTCGTACCTCAAGCAATGCGAAACCATTTTCTTCCGCTAGCAGTGTACATGTTGTTATAGACTCGTCACCGTCAGGCCCAACAATACAACGCCGCCGCTCATTGGGATCACGCTGTAGTGGACCATTCAGTTCAAGTGTATCATTACCTAGCGTCGAAAAATCAAAGGTGCTGACATTTACGTTTGTGCGCTGTCCATCTATAGAGCATCGTGTTGTGGTAAATGTCGTGCGAGGTAGTGTCCATGCGGGCGTGCCTTTTTTCACCACAGCGAGATAACACTTCTCGATAGTATGCTCGTGAAACTGCCTAACAAGATGCCCGCGCGAACGTGCAGTGCGGGCTAGGGCGACCACACCCGACGTGTCCTTATCTAAGCGATGTAGCAAGCATGGGCGTGGTAAGAGTCCCTCTTCTCTCCACTGTTGCTCACGCTGCCTCTCGCGTAACATCTTCTGGATATGTACAGGCGCACCACTCCACTCTGGCTTATCTGGTAGAAGAGGAGGTTCCCATTGCTCCGTCTCTTGCTGAGTTAAGTAAACAAGCAAAGCATCCCATAGCGTGCCACCATCTGTATTTTTGTAGGTGGGGTGCATAACAACGTCGGCAGGCTTATTCAGCACGAGAAGATGGTGATCTTGATGAATAATAGTAATGTCGCTGGCTTTCATAAACTCAGTATAGGAGGTTAGCAGCACTCACGTCAACTTTCCTTTTTCTCACGTAGCATCTGTAGGCTGTCTCCAATGCAGTTAAGACATCTCCAAATCATACCAATTTGTACCAGGGTTTATCAGAGCTGTGCTAGACTCAACATCACTATAACGTACAATCGATAGACAATCATTGATAAAAATTTGGCAGGAGAGGACATAGTTGGTTCTAAAACGCAATGCAGCTCTTCGTAAGAGACGTCGGCTTCTTATACGCTTACTATTGACAGTGAGTGCTTTATGTATTATTGCAATAGGTGTGGCGTTAAGGGTATCCGTTTTTACAGCACCAGGACGAAGCGAAAAGACATCAAAACTAATGCAACCAGGAATGTTTGCTCCAGATATTCAACTAATGTCCGTTCATGGAGATGTGTTTCATCTAGCGGAGCATAGACAGCAAGTTGTTGTTCTAGCCTTTCTACAAACTCAACCAGATACAGCGAGTACAGCATCTCGTAGTCAGGCGGTCTCTCTTACAAGTATTGAACAGCAGTACGCCCCAAAAGGAGTACACGTCGTATTTATAGATGCAAGTATGCTGGAGACAGGACAGCAAGTAGCTCACAACGATCTGCTCAACGTCACCTACGATTGGAATATTGGTAGTATTCCACTTCTGGAAGATATTGATGGAAGCACAGCTAGTCGTTATGGTGTACGACAGACGCCAACGCTATTTATAGTTGGACCAAGCGGTCATGTGGAACAAGCATGGCAGGGTCTAACATCGACAGTGCAAATTGCATTCGCGCTACAAAGACTTAGCGGATCATCCTCAATGGTTGCACTTCCACGAACTTATAAAAAGAGAGAATTATGAACAAATTTTTTGCTACCTTTGAACATCAACGTTCTTTGATATGGGCGATCAGATTCTGTATCGCCTTGAGTTTAGTTGCTCTTGCCTGTGGAATTGTCTTTGTTGAAAGAAGTAGCACCACTCATGCGGCAGCGAACAGCTACTACGTCAACTGCTCTGCAAGTATTTCTGGAGATGGCTCACAAGCCAAGCCTTGGAACACTCTCGTAACGGTGAATAGTAAGACATTTGCTCCCGGAGATGCTATCTACTTGATGCGAAATACAACCTGTATAGGAACGCTTGCTCCACAAGGTTCTGGCAACAGCACTGCGTCCATTCGTATCGATGCATACGGCACTGGAAAGCTTCCTCTTATCAATGGTGGAAATGGGCAGGCTGTCGTAAAGCTCTTCAACCAGCAATACTGGGATATAAGTGACATAGAAACAACAGGCGGTAGCCAGTATGGTATCTATGTTAGTGGCACGAGTAATACTGCTCTTGTCTTGCACCACATACATATCAAGAACGTTTCCGTTCATGATGTTACAGGCACTGCGACTTCTAAGGATGGAGGATTAATTGTTGTTGAGCAGGATGGTCAGCAGCTTTTTGATGATGTTGTCATTGATGGTGCAACTGCTTATAATACCAAACAGTGGCAAGGCATCGCTGTACTTGCTGGTACATACCTTGGTCCATTTGGCACAAATGTCACCATTCAGAACTCGACGGTTCATGATGTAGGTGGTGATGGCATCATGGTGTACTATGCACAAAACGCACTTACACAGAACAACGTTGCCTATAACACGGGGAAGATTGTAAATGGTGATGTTGCATCAAATATAGGGACACCAAATGCAATTTGGGACTTTAATTGTCACAGTTGTGTGGTACAGAACAATGAGGCATACAATTCACATTCGACAAACCAGGATGGTGGTGCTTACGATATTGACTATGGATCGGATAAGCAGACGGTTCAATATAACTACGGACATGACAATGATGGGTATTGCATGGCTGTCTTCAGTTCAGCCAATCAGGTACAGACAAACAGTATCTTGCGCTACAATGTCTGTGCTAATAACGATCAAAATCCCGATTTAGCATTTCAGGGTGATGTTTATCTGAATTCATTTGCGTCAAGCGGAAATGATCGGGCGAGCATCAACGGCCTGCAAATCTACAACAACACATTTTACTGGAATCCGGTCAATGATGATGGAACCCTCTTCAATACTCAAGATGCTGTCTTCTCTGGTTCATCGCCCGATTTTTTCAAGAATAACTTAATCTACGCAACAAAATCGAAGCTGATCGACGTGCCAGGTACACAAGTACAATTGAACAACAACATATACTGGACAACAGGTGGTAGTAGTCCAACCTGGATGTACAATGGTCAGATCTATAGTAACCTGAGTAGCTATCAGCAGGGAAGCAAGCAGGATAGCAATAGTAAGTTTACTGATCCCAAGCTTAATGACCCTACCTATCATAAGATAGGACGGCCCAGTAGCTCTTTTACACTACAAGCTGGCTCACCCGCTATTAACACAGGGACTACCGTTGGCTCTGATATGGGCATACAGGATTTCTTCGGCAACCCTCTCAAACAAAGGAAGAGTCATAACATAGGTGCCTACGATAAATAAAGAATTAGCTCAGCACTATAGACTGCCCTGACTTCATCATAATGCGACAAGCATAATAGGAGCACACAACTCCAGTTGTGACTACCACTAATAAAGGCGAACCTCTAGTAGAGGTTCGCCTTTATTAGTGGTAGTCACTTTTTATATATTCTGAAATACTTTTTATCTATTAATACCAGTATTACTACTGGCTTAGCAGGAAAACGGGGGGATCAAAGTGTTGGAACCTCCAGAAAGCTTGACAGAAAGATGACAACCGGATATACTTTCACTATTGTCATAGCTAAATAGCTATCTAATTAAAAGAGGAAAACAGATGAGTGCAGAGGAACGGAACATCGAGTTTTATCTGGATAGCCGTTCAGGTGTTGCTCCCTATTTACAACTCGTTCATCAGGTGAAACAGGCATTGCGATTGGGATTTTTGAAGCCAGGAGATCAGTTACCAACGATGCGTGAGGTGGTGGCAAAACTGGCTATTAACCCCAATACGGTCTTTAAAGCCTATCGCACGCTTGAGCTTGAGGGCCTGGTAGGAAGCCGTCCTGGTCTGGGTACGTTCGTACAACGTACTCTGGCTGATCCCTCTCTTGAAAACCATGATGTGCTCCGTCAAGGTCTGGAAAACTGGTTGCATGATGCTTACGCAGCTGGCCTGAAAGAAGAAAGCATACAGGCTTTGTTTGATCGGACATTGCAAGAATTTAAAAAAAAGTATGAGGAAGGAATTGCATGATTCAAGCATTGGAAACAGTTCATTTAAGCAAACGCTATGGTCGCAAGTCGGCTCTACAGGACTGCACGTTACATATCCCTATTGGGTGCATTGCTGGACTGGTAGGCCCGAATGGTGCGGGTAAAACGACGTTGCTTCATCTCATCACAGGGCTGTTGGCACCATCGAATGGAGCTATCACAGTCCTTGGTCATACGCCTGGCAAGGATATGAAACTACTCTTGCCACGTATTGGTTTCGTTTCACAAGAGCATCCTCTCTATAAAACTTTTACCGTCAAAGATATGCTCATGGTCGGGCAAAAGCTGAATCGCACATGGAATCAAGAACAGGCGTTGCAACATCTGGAACTCCTCGGTATTCCGCTTCACCAACAAACTGGGAAGCTGTCAGGTGGACAACAGGCGCAAATTGCATTGATTCTCGCTCTTGCCAAACAACCAGAACTCTTGATCCTGGATGAGCCGGTTGCCAGCCTGGACCCTATCGCTCGCCGCGAATTCCAGCAAACGTTGTTGGACGCAGTAGCCGAACATGGCATGACGGTGTTCATTTCTTCGCATAACGTTGCCGACCTGGAGCGCTTCTGTGATTACCTGGTAATTATGTCTACTTCGTGTGTACGGGTTGCCTCCAGCGTCGATTCCCTCATGCAGTCTCATAAGATGCTTGTTGGACCGAGGGAGCGGATAGAGTCCATTGCCAGAACGCACACCATTGTGGCAGTTAGTGGTACAGGGAAACAATGTACACTTCTTGTTCACACGCGTGGCCCTCTTCTCGATCCAGCTTGGCAAGTACACTCGGTCTCATTAGAAGATATTATTCTCGCTTACCTGTCCCAATCCAAATTGGCTCTGGTTGGTCAGGACGAGAGAACAGTGGAGGTTACGCAATGATCTGGTTGACATGGCGTCAATATCGTATCGAAATACTCGTATTACTGGCTGGATCGCTCCTTGTGACCGCCATTTTGCTCGTGACGGGCACACATATTGCCTCCTTTGCTCATTCTGTAGGGGATATAAGCTGTCCATCTACAAAATGCCTTGAGGCGCAAGATCGTCTGCACGGCTATAGTCAGGGAGGAGCCTTTGGCATTTCAGCATTCTATTCTCTCTTCCAGTTTGTTCTTCTGGCTTTGCCAGCCATCATCGGTATGTTTCTAGGTGTACAGATAGTCGCCCGCGAGCTGGAACAGGGGACGTATCGCCTGATCTGGACGCAAAGCATTTCATGGTCTCGTTGGTTACTCGCTAAAGTAGGTGGAATCGTTGTCCTAATACTCTGTGTCACTGCTCTACTCTATTGCCTGCTCCTCTGGTGGAAAATACCGGTCGTTCCTGTACTCTATCATCTCTGGGATTACACAAACTATGATATATGGAGTCTGCCTGCGATTGCCTATACGCTCTTCGCGTTTACACTGGGTGTCTGTGTGGGAACAATCGTGAGGAAAGCGGTTCCTGCGATGGCTCTTACCTTAGTGATTTTTGTGACCGTGCGTATTCTTATAGAAATCTTTTGGCGTCCTTACTTTTTACCACCACTAATATCCTTGACACCCTTTAATAACTGGCAGGATGTTCCACAAAATGTCATGCAGGTTGGAGATTTAACGGTCGTAGATAAACAAGGAAACACGGTTGACGCGTACAATGGAGTTTGCAAAAGTCCTCCTGATGATTTGGGTTCGCTTGAAAACACTACATCCAGTACTCCT
>CAXUHG010000006.1:26930-35520 GCA_964250805.1 uncultured Ktedonobacteraceae bacterium
CAAAAGTCCTCCTGATGATTTGGGTTCGCTTGAAAACACTACATCCAGTACTCCTTTGCAATTGGATATGGCGCTCCCTCTTATGAACACAAACAAGCTTCTCAAGGTCGCGTCCACATCCTCAGGTCCTGGTGGTGACAAGGGGACTCCAACACCTGAGGAAAAGGCGTATACTCAATGCACAATAGCGCATGGCTTTCAGTACAAATACTGGTATCAGCCTGCTGATCGTTTCTTGCTCTTCCAAGAAATAGAGAGTGGTATCTATGTGTTCATGTCTGCTCTGCTGTTCGCATTAACGTTCTGGTGGACAAAATATCGAATTATCGGTAAGTAGAGATACTACCGAGAAATCCGCAGTTCTGGAGTTCTGGGTGACAGACATCCCTTGCTGGTACCTATGAACTCCTATAGACCTGATACCAGCAACAGAACACTACCTAGCCAAGGCAAGTATCCATTTAAGCGCAACACGCACCCATATGCTCACACCTCCATTAAGTAGAGGTGTGAGAGTCCTAAAGGTTCATATTCTATGGCTATACGAAGATTACCCCTCTTTTCGTCTATGATAAAATGATACAAGTTACCTACGCTAAAGAATACACCACCAAACAGGCAACCAAAGAGGTGTTAGATGTCGTATATTCAGTATGAATCGCAACCGGAGTTGCGCGATCCTATTATGCTTGTCGCTCTTGCTGGCTGGAATGACGCCGCGGAAGCCGCCACGACAGCTATAAAATTTCTTGTAGATAAGTGGAAACCAACAAAGTTCGCGGAAATCGACTCAGAAGATTTTTTTGTTTTCACGGAAGCACGCCCAACCATTAAGATTGTCGATAAAATTCAGCGCAATGTTGTTTGGCCTACGAATCAACTGTTCGCGTATACAGAAACAACACTTAATCGGGATATTATTCTCTTTCTCGGTGTTGAGCCACAACTGAAATGGAAGACATTCAGCCAGACATTTCTGGAGCTTTGTAAGAAATTTCACGTATCAGAGGCTGTCTTTCTAGGAGCTTTACTTGCAGAGGTTCCACACTCGGCAACAGTTCCAGTGTCGGGCACGTCAACGACTACGGACGTTACAGAGCGTCTAAAAGAGATGGCGATTCGTAACTCGCGCTACGAAGGACCGACAGGCATGCTTGGCGTTCTGCAAGATGTCTGTCGCCAAGCCGATATTCCGGCGGCGAGCTTCTGGGCTGCCGCTCCCCATTATCTTGCGGCGGCTCCAAATATTAAGGTCACGGCTGCCCTGCTTACCTATATCAATACCTTCCTTTCCTTTGGCCTCGATTTGAGCGATATTCAATCCGATGCCGTGCGCTTTGAAGAGCAAATCACTTCGCTGGTAGCACGTGACACTGAGGCAAGCGCATACGTCCGCCGCCTGGAAGAGCAGGTTGACGATCACGACGACGACGACGACGACGACGATGACGATGAAAACCCCGATGTGATTATTGGAACTGGTCCTCTGCCCAGTGCAGATTCGCTTATTCGTGGCGTTGAAGAGTTGTTACGCAAGGAACGCGAGAACGGCTCTCAGGGCCTAACCGATGATGAAGATGACGATTTACCTGATGATGAGGATAATGAATGAGTCAAGCACCCTACACATTAGAAGAAGTCTTTCAACCGCGCTCAATTGCTATATTGGGCGCGTCGCGTGCCCCACAGAAATGGGGCAATGTTGCCGCGAAACAGCTCATGGCTGGCGGCTTTGCTGGGAAGATATATCTTATCAATCCTTCTGTACCTGAGATACTAGGACGCGCCACCTATCCGAGCTTACGCGATGTTCCTGGTTCCGTTGACCTTGCGATCATCTCAACCTCCTTTGCCCATGTGGAAAAGAGCATTGACGACTGTATCGAGAAAGCTGTCAAAGGAATTGTAATTATCACCGCTGGTTTCAGCGAAACAGGACCTGCTGGACGCGTCTTAGAGCAAGAGATGGTCGAACGGTGCCGTACACATGGTATTCGTATCATCGGTAGCAACTGTATGGGTCTATACGTCAAACGCTCACATATCAATACGCTGGGCATGGTCTTTCCACTCCCTGCTGGTCCTATCGGTCTTGTCTCGCAAAGCGGCAATCTCGGCATGTATTTCTACGCTCAGGCAAACCTTGATGGACTCGGCTTCACCACGTTTATCAGCATCGGGAATGCAGCAGATGTCACCTTTCCCGAATGCATGCACTATCTCGCACGCGACCCTGAGACAAAAGTGATTGCGGGCTATGTCGAAGCCGTGCAAGAGGAGACGCTACGTCAGGTGACAGGCGAGATGCTCGAACAGGGCAATTATAAGCCCACCGTTATTTTGTTAAGTGGCGCAACGGAGGTTGGCGTGCGAGCCGCTCTAGCTCACACCGGTTCAATCGCCAAGGTACGCCCCGATACTGATACAAGTCTGCGTGGTAGCGGCGTAGTTCGTGTCCTCCGTTCGGATGAACTCTTTCCCGTCGCGCAAGCACTCGCCCTACAACCACCAACGCCACAGGGTCGAGGACGAATTGCGATTGTAGGCGACGGCGGTGGTAGCGTCGTCGCCAGCGGAGATGCTGTCATTCGTGCAGGTTTAGAGGTGCCTATTCTCAAGACAGAGACACAACAGGCACTTAAAGAACTGATGCCTGCTCGTGCTACCGCAACCAATCCTATCGACGTTGCAGGAGCCGCCGACGAAGATCCGCTCTCCTTCGCGCACTTGACAGAAATATGCTTGAAAGATGAGAATATTGACGGTGTTATTATCACTGGACTTTTCGGTGGCTATCGCTGGCTACTCTCCGAAGACTTTGGACCACGCGAAGAGGCGGCAGCTCACAAACTAGGAGAACTGGTACGAATCTACAAAAAGCCTGTCCTGGTGCAGACGGTATACGCACGTCACGACATACCTGCCTTACATATTCTGCAACAGGAAGGCGTCCCCTATTATGAGTCTGTAGAAATTACCTGCCGTGCGATGGCTGCGCTGGTAGAAGTGGGGCAGTTCCTGGAGAAGCATTCATAGCACTGAAAGCGAGACTGCAGCGGTGGACCCGACACAAAACATACAGATTGTACTTGGACTTCTTGTTGCAGTCGGCTTCCTCGTGGTGGTGGCACGTCGCCTCAGAATCCCGTATCCTATTCTGCTCGTCATTGGTGGCCTTCTTCTCGGTCTCATTCCGCGCATTCCTACGATTGAGTTACAACCTAGTTTAGTCCTACTCCTTTTTCTACCACCACTGCTCTATTGGGAGGCACTTAACACCTCGTTTCGCGATTTTAAGGCCGACCTACGCGCTATTGGACTGCTATCAATCGGCCTTGTCATAGCGACAACATATATTGTCGCAATCGTCGTTCATATGTTTGTTGGATTGCCCTGGCCTTCCTCGTTTGTGCTGGGAGCAATTGTCTCACCAACCGACACAGTTGCAGCGTCGGCTATCGCGCAACGCCTCTCATTACCAAGGCGTCTTGTAACTGTTCTGAGCGGTGAAAGTCTTGTTAATGATGCAACCGCACTTATTTTGTACAGTACAGCAGTTACTGCTGTCACACAAGGCTCTTTCTCGCTCGCCAACGCAGGATTGCAGTTTCTCTACGCCAATGCAGGTGGCATTGTGCTGGGGCTAGCAATTGCGTGGTGTATTGTTCAACTGCGCCGCTACCTGCGAACGCTTCACGAATCCTCCGTTGAAAATACGCTCTCGCTACTCTCTGGCTTTGCCGCATACATTCCAGCAATTGCGCTGGGCATGTCGGGTGTTCTCTCGGTACTCGCAGTGGGCCTCTATCTAGGGAGATGTGGGCCAAGCGTAGTATCATCACAAACGCGTCTACAAGCCGAACAGATTTGGGAGATCGTCGTTTTTCTGCTCAACGGCCTTATCTTCATTCTAATCGGTTTACAACTGCACACTATCCTCGCCACATTATTTAAGAATAATGTGCTGGCTCTCATTGGCGATGCACTACTCGTGTGCGGCACTGTAATTCTCGTTCGTATTCTCTGGGTGTTTCCTGGTGCCTATCTGCCCCGCTTCATAAGTCCTCGCACGCGTGAACATGATCCATATCCATCCTGGCGGGCTGTAGCTGTACTCGCATGGACGGGTATGCGTGGCGGTGTCTCACTTGCGGCAGCAATCGCGCTTCCACTCACAACCACAAAAGGAGCAGTATTTCCAGGCAGAGACCTCATCATCTTCCTCACATTTTGCGTCATCCTCTCGACGCTTGTAATACAAGGGCTGAGTCTACCATCACTTATTCGCTGGTTAAAGCTTCCTGTCGATACCAGTGCAGAACATGAAGAGACGGAGGCACGACTCAAAGCAGCACGCGCTGCACTCTCACGCTTAAATGACCTCTCTAGCGAGAATTGGGTGCCGCATGACATAGTAGAAGATTTGCGCTTTCACTTCCTAGACCAGGATCAACGCTTCACGGCACGCTATCATGGTACCGAAGACGGCGAGAATCAAGAGCAGCGTGCAGTATTGTATCAACGCCTCAAAATCGAACTCATTGGAGCCGAGCGGCGCACCATCATCGACTTACGTAATCAGGGCGTCATCAACGATGAGGTGATGCGTAAAATACAGCATGACCTCGATCTTGAGGAATTGCAACTTCAACCTTAAAACAAACGCGCCATGCGCTGCGAAATCTCTTGCGCCTCACTCACCATGCGCTCGATCAATTCTTTTGAGGTTGGCACATCGTTAATCAATCCAACCACTTGACCAGCCCACACAAAACCCTCGTCAAGTTCGCCATCGAGAGCCGCACGGTGATTAACACTTCCGAGGATGAATGGCAGGATACGACGCAAGCGTTCGTCTGGCTCCGCTTGCTCTTCATCAAGTTCGCGCTCCGCTTGCAGAATGCGGTCGGCGGCCTGTCCCTTCAATACACGTGCAGGTCGCCCGATAGAGCGTTCGACAATCACAGTGTCGGTCTCATTAGCCTCAACCAATGCTTGCTGGTAGTTAGGGTGAGCATTGCTCTCCTGTACCGCAACGAAACGTGTACCCAGTTCGACGCCCTCTGCACCAAGAGCCAGTGCTGCCGCCAAACCTCGACCATCAGCAATGCCACCGCTTGCCAGCACAGGAATTTTGACTGATTCGACGATGCGTGGTACTAATACCATCGTACCGATATCGTCACGTCCAAGATGGCCTCCGCCCTCGACACCTACCGCAATCACAGCATCGGCACCAAGCGACTCCGCTTTTTTCGCGGCTCGCACTCCTGCTACCAGCACCATTGTTCGCACAGGCACACCGCTTTGCTGAATGCGTCGTAATAGAGGTTCAGGATTACCACCGGTAATACTGATTACAGCAACCTCTTCGGCAAGGGTGGCATCGACAAATGCATCGAGCGGAATATGCCCAATCGGAAAGTTGACGCCAAAGGGAAAGGGCGTGAGGCGTTTGGCCTTCTGAATATCTGCCTGTAACTCTTCTGGCGTCGAGAAGCAGGCACACCCAATCTGTCCAAGGCCACCTGAATTCGAGACTGCGGCGGCAAGCTCGGCATAGGAGAGATGAGAGAGGCCACCTTGCACAATGGGATAGCGAACATTCGCAAGTTTTGTGAAACGAGTATGCATGTGTTCTGGTAGCGATGTAGTCACTGTGTAGCCTCTTTCTCTATCTAAAAATATTTGTCCCGTTATGTTGTATCACATACCTCCTAAGGCAAGCAATCAGAAAGCAATTACATGTCTCGTTAAGGCAAGGGCACGTCCTTGCCTTAACGAGACATGTAATTGCTTTCTGATAATCTTTATGAGTACATTACTCTACCGGATTGGTCGGACCAATACCTATACTATTGTAGAATTGTTCGTCAAGTCCAGCCGTTGTGACACGCTTCTCCTGCTCTTGCTCCAGTCGTGCGGCACGTCGCGCACGTCTCCTTCTAAACACACCCTGCGAGTACAAATATACGTTTACAAGTAACCCTAGTACAATAAGTCCGCCGATAATTGCCATCATCATGATAAATGCCGCCATCGATACTCTTCCTTTGTCTATAGGGCAAGGTTGCCCACTAACACACGTTACCACCCTGTTATAGAGAGACGCGTGAAAGGGAGATTTATAAAATTACAGGCTTACCTCTAACAGAGTTATCTGTAACATTATACGCAAACAGTGCCAGGAAAGATACAAAAAGCCTTTCCTGGCACCTCTTGTGGCTATAGTACGACGGTTACTTTACGCTTCTTGCCACCACGAAGAAAACTAACGGTGACTTTTTCGCCCGCTTTGTGTTGACGAACGATACGCTGTAGATCACGCGGCTCGGTTACAACTACTTCATCGGCTGCGATAATCACATCCTGCCGTTTCAGTTCCGCAAGGTCGGCGGGACCACCTGCGCGTACCTCTAGTACCTCCATACCAAACTGCTGGCTGATACTTAGACTACGTTGTAGCGTCGCATCCAACTTCACGCGCATGCCTCCGATACCAAGCGAAATGCCTGTAATCTGCGTCTCGCGCTTCTGGCTAGCAATACGTGCAATCACAGCCTTGACAGTATCAAGAGGAACGGAGAAGCCAAGTCCTTGCGCCATTGGCATCATCGCAGTAGTGATACCAACAACCCGACCTGCATTATCTACCAGTGGCCCGCCAGAGTTACCGGGATTGATCGGCGTGTCGGTCTGGATGAGGTGTGTCATCTTATGCACTCCTGGTGCCTCAAGCGTGCGATCCAATGCACTCACCACACCCGCAGTAACGGTCCAATTCAGGCCATACGGATTGCCTACGGCGATTACCAGTTGCCCCACACGTAGGGGTGTGCGACCAAGTTCCGCGACGGGCAGATGATCGGCACCGATGCGCAACACCGCGACATCGACACTAGAATCGCTTCCCATGAGTCCCGCGTCAAACTTGCGTCCATCCGCGAGCGTCACCTGAATACGTTTGGCATGCTCGACCACATGAGCGTTGGTCAAAATCTGTCCATCGGAGGCGAAGATGAAGCCAGAACCGAGGCCACCATTAAATTCGGGAGTCGGGCCATAAGAACGGCGGGAGCGTCCGCCTTCACGCTCTATATCAATACGTACTACGGTTGGTCCTACACGCTCTGCCGCAGTCGTGACGGCGTTAGAGTAGGCATCCAGAGCCTGCGCGTCCTTTTCGTATATGCTCATACGTTTACATCGTACTTTCTTGTGGAACCCATGAAATTGTCAAAGCGTGCGAGGCTACGAATCAATGAGTTTGATAGATATTCTATCACAAATTGCTGTGAAAAGCTATGTTAGTGGGTTGAAATCTTTGTTTTCGTTCACATTCTTGCGCCTGTTCACTACTGAACATATAGTACGCTTGTGTTCGACAAGTGCGCCACGTTCATTTTTGCTTGCCCTCAAGTAGAGGTGTACCGTACAATAGGGCAGTTACTCCAAGTGAACACGGTGTTCAGTAGCGATTGCACTGTCAACAAGTACACCATACAAGAGATTGCAACTGATCATGAGCTGCTCGAACATTGACAGATGCTGAGAGAAGCGGTTCTAATTCCCAATTCATGAGGTCTCATCTGATAACCGAGAACGAACACGAGGTAAAACAAGTATGCTCAGTAAAAAGTCATTTATGTCTCAGTCTATTGTCGTCAGTCGTCACACCTTGCAAATGGATACAAGTAGTCGTAGTTATACGGTAGTTACACCAAAAGTACCTCATAAATTAGCACCGCTCTTAATCATCTTTCATGGCTCGAATCAGACTGGAGAGAAACTCCGAGCTTTTAGTGGCAACGTGTTTGACGAATTAGTTCAAAAGCATGGTTTTGTGGTTGTGTATCCAGACGGATATAAAGGCCATTGGAACGATGCTCGCATCTCGTCGAATTTTCCTACCCGCAAAGCTGGTATAGATGATGTTGCATTTACGAAAGCACTCATTGATGAGATGCTCACGAAACATGACATTGATGCCACAAAGGTCTACATTGCAGGATACTCAAATGGCGGTCAGATGGTCATTCGATTGATTCATGAGTGGCCTTATTCCTTTGCTGGCGCGGTTATTATCAGTGCGACACAGCCAGATGCTATAAACTTTCCGGCTACTTCAAAAGAAACGTCACTCCCAATTTTGCTTATTCATGGCACATCCGATCCACTCGTCCCCTACAACGGAGGGATGGCGAGCTTATGGGGATTTAATCCTCGTGGGCTTGGCTTGTCGGCACATGAAACTGCTCACTATTATGCTCAACGGAATCATATAGCTTCACAGCCTACAGCATATGTAATTGGGCAGGAGGGTAAAAATGCGCTCAAGGCGACGATTGAAGAATATCACGAAACTGGTAAATATCCTGTCACGTTAGTTTCGATTGAGAGTGGAGGACATGTTGTGCCTAATCCATACAAAAAGGCAGCCTTTCTGTTAGATAAAACCGCAACAAATCTGAACAGTGCAAAATTGTTGTGGGATTTCTTTCAGCACGATCAGCAATAAATTTTCTTACAAAAGTTACTAGATGGTACACGGTCAAGCGTCATGTGTCACTCGCCACCTTTGGTGGCGAGT
>CAXUHG010000006.1:35530-93500 GCA_964250805.1 uncultured Ktedonobacteraceae bacterium
CCGCTCCGCTCTTCTCGGCGCCCCCCCCCGTGGTGTGTGCTTAAAACACTCGCCCCGCTTGACCGTGTACCACCATATATTGCTTATGTACTCGTTGCATGAGAAAAAGAGTATACTTTGTAGTAGAAAACTTGCCTTATATGCTATTCTTAGAGAGACAAAACGACAGAAATTGAAGGGTTGGTGTGTAGTATGACGACATCAGATGTTCCACAAAATATTAATAAAGAGCAGGAAATTCCATCGCTATTTAGCGATTTCGATCTCTATCTGTTTGGGCAAGGTAAAAATTATCGCATCTACGATAAATTAGGTGCCCATCCTCGTGTTGTCAATGAGGTTACAGGAGTCAACTTTGCTGTCTGGGCACCGTCGGCACGTAGCGTTTCAGTCATAGGAGATTTCAACGACTGGAACCGGAGCGCAACGCTGATGCATCTCCGTCATGAGCAATTGGGGATATGGGAATGTTTTGTGCCGAACCTGCCACTTGGCATCCATTATAAATACGCAATCTATTCACGCTACAACAATTACTCCGTCGATAAAACAGACCCCTACAGCTTTGCAATGGAACTACGCCCAAATACCGCTAGCATTGTCACAGACATTCACCAACATACATGGCAAGATAGCGCATGGATGGTGCAGCGCGAACAGGCGCAACGTACCAGTACACCTATCTCCATCTACGAAGTTCATCTAGGGTCGTGGCGGCACGTTCCTGAACGTCACCAGGAAGGCGCGATAGAGGAAGACCGATTCATGACATATCGCGAATTGGCACCCGCGCTTACTGATTATGTCAAAAACTTGGGCTTCACGCACATCGAACTGATGCCAATTACCGAGTATCCATACGATGGCTCATGGGGCTATCAGGTCACGGGCTATTACGCGCCGACTAGCCGCTTCGGGTCGCCAGAGGATTTTCAATACTTCGTCGATTACCTGCATCAGCACGACATCGGCATTCTGCTCGACTGGGTGCCTGCACATTTCCCGAAAGACGGCAACGCGCTGAGTTACTTCGACGGTACGCATCTCTACGAATATGCCGATTCTCGTAAGGGAGAGCATAAAGAGTGGGGAACCTACGTCTTCGACTATGGACGAAGTGAGGTCAAGAACTTTCTGATTGCAAGTGCATTGTTCTGGTTACATGAATATCATATCGACGGCTTGCGCGTCGATGCCGTTGCATCGATGCTCTACCTTGACTATATGCGTGAGTCAGGTCAGTGGGTCACAAATCAATATGGCGGTAGGGAGCATCTGGAGGCGGTCGATTTTCTGCGCCAGTTGAACGAGGCGGTCTACGGTGAGGAACAGGGCGCGGTTACAGTAGCGGAAGAGTCCACATCATGGCCTCTCGTCTCTCGTCCAACCTACGTTGGTGGCCTCGGCTTTAGCTATAAATGGAACATGGGCTGGATGCATGATATGTTAGAGTACATGCACCTCGACCCGATCTATCGCCGCTATCACCATAACAATATCACCTTTTCGCTCATGTACGCCTACTCGGAAAACTTCATTCTGCCGCTCTCACACGATGAGGTTGTGCATATCAAAGGCTCGATGATTAACAAAATGCCCGGCGACCTGTGGCAAAAGTTCGCCAATCTGCGCTCCTTCTATGGCTACATGTGGGGACACCCCGGCAAAAAATTGCTCTTCATGGGGGCGGAATTTGGGCAGTGGCACGAATGGAACTTCGCCGAAAGCCTCGATTGGCATCTACTCACTCCACCAAGCAATCCGCATCACGCCCAGTTGAGCGACTTTATACGAGAACTCAACCGCATCTATCACCAGGAACCAGCCTTGAGCGTATTAGATACGGACGAGAAAGGCTTCGCGTGGATAGACCCACATGACTCGGATAATAGCGTCATCTCTTTTATGAGACGTAGTGGAAAAGATGAGGAGACACTTATCTTTGTCTGCAATTTTACGCCCGTTCCGCGTCATGGCTACCGTCTAGGCGTGCCATTTGAGGGGAACTACTATGAAATACTGAATAGCGACGACGCACGTTATGGCGGAAGTGGCTTAGTCAATAGCCAGGCAATGGCGAGCGACCCTATCCCCTGGCAGTCATGTCCACAGTCTGTCGTCTTGACACTCCCTCCACTTGCTACAGTGGTGCTTAAAGGGCGTCCGGCACAAGTACCAACAAAAAATATACCTGAATTTTCACATAGAGAAGCGAGTAATAATGAGTCGTAATAACGGAAAATATTCTAGTCTGAACAGTAACAATAGAAGAGCGAGTGAACGCTATCGTTCACAGAGAAGCAAAAATCACGCATCAACAGAGGACGAGCGTCTACTCAACCGTCCTACGCAACCGCTGGTAAGTCCAACAGCACCGATACCACAAGAGCAGGTCTCACAGGAGGAGCATGCCTTTGATCGTGCGATGAACTTTGATTTTACGCTCACCGATCCGTGGCGCGTGATGCGTATTACCAGTGAGTTCGTCAACGGCTTTGATGCCCTTGCACACATCCCACCTGCCGTGACCATCTTTGGCTCAGCACGCACCAAGCCTGATAACCCAGAATATGCATCGGCGACAGAGACTGCTCGTTTGCTGGCAAAGGCGGGTTTTGCGATTATCACAGGTGGTGGTCCTGGCGTGATGGAGGCTGCCAACAAAGGTGCTCAGGAGGGTGGAAACCTCTCGATTGGCTGCAATATCGAACTTCCCTTCGAGCAATCGTCGAACCAGTACCTGGACATCTCACTTGACTTCAGCTACTTCTTTGTACGCAAAACCATGTTTATAAAGTATTCCGAGGCGTTTGTCATCTACCCTGGCGGCTTTGGCACGATGGATGAGTTATTCGAGGCATTAACACTGATTCAAACCAAGAAAGTAAGTAACTTTCCGGTCATTCTCTATGGCTCGACCTATTGGAGCGGTCTCGTCAATTGGATCACTGACACCATGTTATCCGAAGGGAAAGTGTCGCCAGAAGACCTTAATTTATTGCGCCTCTCTGACAGTCCCGAAGAAATCTGTAAATTAGTCTGCGATGCGTATAAAGAAAACTATCGTCAGGATCAGGAACAAGGGCTACACTACCATAATAAGTCTATTCGCTAATCTAGGCTGTCTGCTTCGATGAAGCAGACAGTCAGCAACATAACTGTTATTTTGCTACCCAACCACAATCAACAAGCAGATCGCTTCCTGTCATGAATGAAGCAGCATCGCTTGCTAGAAAGAAGACGGTTTCGGCAATCTCGCGTGGTTCAGCCCAACGTTTGAATGCCTGCTCTGCCTCGCGGGATTGTTTGACTTCCTCGAAAGAACGGCCTGAGCGTTGTGACTCTAATGCCACATCTGAGCGTAACATGGGCGTATCCACCGAGCCGGGGCTGATTGAGTTGACGCGGATGTTATCTGATGCCACTTCCCAGGCTAAAGCGCGTGTAAAAGAGAGTATTGCACCTTTGGTCGCGCCATAGATTGCATGATCCGTCTGCCCCACATGACCAGAAACGGAGGCCATGTTGACGATACTGCCACTTTTTTGTGTTTGCATAATCGGCAAGACGTGTTTGCAGAGCAGGAATGTGCCACCTAGATTCACATCCACAACTCGACGGTACTCACTCCACTCGGTTTCAACGAGAGGTTTGACGAGTACCATGCCAGCAACGTTGAGTAGTGTGTCGATACGCCCAAAGCGTTCCTGAACAGCGGCTATCGTTGTCTTAACGCTTGCTTCGTTCACGATGTCGCACTGATAGAAATAGCAATCGCCGCCTGAACGGTTGACCTCATCACAGACCTGCTGACCCGCGTCGAGTCGATCAAGGGCAGCGATTGCGTAACCACGTTCGGCGAATAGCCGGAGTGTTGCCTCGCCGATGCCTTGAGCCATGCCAGTAATGAGGGCAACGCGTTTTGTGGACTTACTCATCTTGCGCTCCGATACCCAGTATCTGCCGCGCCTCTGCCTGCGTTGCGATTTGTCGTCCCAGACGGTGGGCAAGATCAACGACCTCCGCGACCAGTTCGTGCGTCGCTACGACCTGCCCATTGATGTAGGGATAATCCTCTGTGCCAACGCGCACATGATCGCCTTGTAGAATTGCGGCAGCTAGGATAGCTTTCTGTTCTGACCCCATAATACTTACGTTGATGACACTCCCCTCTGGCATCAACCGACGGCGATACAGATATTCTTCCATTGTGGGCGGCGACCATGATCCGCCAGGCCAGCCAAAGAAGAGAGTGGTGAAGTATGGCGCGGGAAGAAGCCCCTTGCCAATCAAAAATTGCATGTTCCAGATAGAGCCTGTATGCCAGACTTCGAGTTCTGGCTTGACAGAATACTGATTACAGAGAGACATGTATTCTTCCAGTTCCTCACGGGGATGCAGCACATGCACATCCAAACCAGTAAACGCCTCGTCGTGATGACTAACAATCATTGAGATCATGTCGGCATGCTCCGTCCAGACCTCGATACGATCAGGAATGGGCAAGCTTGACATGCCGCACTGAACAACTAGTCCAGTATGCTGATGCAGGGTATGAATAACTTGCGTCCACATTCCTTGTGCATGAATATGAAATATGTGTGCGCCAGCTTGCTCACATAATTTGGCCTCGTCGGTAATCTCCTCTACAGTATGCGGATAAGGCACGTCTGGTGAGAGCCAGCAGATGTTTGGCGTAGCGGTAATAATTAACGGATTCACAGGTGTAGTTACCTCTTTCCTTAGCAAAAGAAACACGACTGCAGAAAACGAAACGGGTTGCAACGTTCCCTCACCATATCACCGCAATGCTATATGTTGGGCACTTTGAGTGCCATCACAATGCAGCTTGCGATAAAAAACAGAGCAGAGACGACGAAAAAGATGATGAAACTGGTAAGCGTTGGCGCACCCTGAAAGTTCAGGATGACACCAAATATCGGCGGTGCTATACCATTGGCAACTCCTGTCGCAAGATTCGCATATGCCATGTATTTGCCCGCCTCTTCGATTGGCACTAGATCACTTGAAAGGGCAGTATCGACGCTAAGAATGACTCCATTTGAGGCACTGTAGAACGATGAGAAGATGATGAAAACCAGGAAGGTCGTCGCAAATGGGAAAAAAAGCCCGACCACGCTCGCAATAATCACAGAGATGATGATAATGTTGCGGCGTCCAAATTTATCAGAAAGAGAGCCAGCACCTAAAGCAAAAAGCACGCTGATCACCAGGCTGATGAGTCCTGATATCTGAATGGCTGTTGCTAGCGCATCCGGTGCTGTAATATGGATAATGCCCTCAAGATAGTAAACTCCGAAAAACTGGAAGCCAGAGACTCCCATATAAATCAGAAAACTTCCAAAGACGAACCAGAAAAAGACACTGATACCGGGACGTTTCTCGATATGGAACATTTCTGCCAGTACCGCTTTCAGCTTAATCGGCTTGGCATCCAACATCGGCTTGTCGTAGCGACGCATAGCAAATACATTCAGCAACGTCATAACCGCGTAGAGAACCGCAACAAGGATATAGCCAGCACTCGCAAGGTGTGCGGCAAATAGTGCTGTCACTCCACCAACTCCAATAGCCGACCCAATTATCGTAAACACGCCTTTGATACCAGCACTAATACCACGCTGGTTCACGGGAACAAAGTCGGCAAGCGTCGGCTGCCATGCGCCAGAAGCTATATTGGTGAAGAACTGCATCCCAAAGTAGGCTAGACAGACACTGAAGAGTGAGAGCGGCACAAAGACAGGAATGAGGAGGAATGGTAACGTTAGAAGCATTCCTACTACCAGCGTTGGCCTGCGTCGCCCATAACGGCTGCTTGAGTGATCGCTGAGAATGCCCGCGACAATATTCACGATGACCGCAATCCCAATTGCTATACCAACAAGAACGCCTAGCACGATGCCCTTTGTTGCCTCTGAGGTAACGGCCTCGACCTGCACGGGCAAGATGTAAATGTTATAGGAGAGCCAGACGACGTTTACCCCCAGAGCAAAAAAGCTTGTCATTATGAGCGCGGGCATAGACAATCGCTTCGTCGGCGTCGAAATCGCTGAAATAACGGACATGGATGTCTCCTTTATTTCTGAGACCTTCGTCATTTTGCGCTTCTTAGAACATCAGTTTCTGCAGTTTCATCAGATCTTCCTGTGCGCCCTGAACCTTGATTCTCCGTGTCATATAGGCCGTCATGGGATTCACCTTTTTGTCCATAATGCCAGCCAACACATCAGTATTAGCAGTTGTCTTAATATCAGGCTTCTCTATCGTTTTCTCTTCTAGCGTGGCATTTCCATTGACAATGGTCATCACAAAGGCTTGCTTTGTATCAGGAAACTCGAACAGCAGAGTTTTCGTAAAGTCTTTGAAATAGTCCCGATTGGCGGGATCAGTGAAACGCTCCTGGACACGCTGCAGATAGGGAAGAATGTCTGCCATGAGAAATAGTCCTTTCACTTCATGATGTACGTTATTGAGAAACGGGAACAGCTTTTCCCTCGGCGATTGATGTATAACCCGCTTCGGCTACCTGGATTGCATGATAACCATAGAGCGAATTGATTCTAGGAAGTCGCTTCTCGATAATTGCCTGGACAAAATCCTGCACCTCCGCAATCATAGAGAGGTACTTCCAGGCCAGAGGCTCGTAAGGAACATTATCCAGAGGCGTACCATCAACATCGTCGGAGCCACGAAAATGCATTACTGGTGGATTTGCCAGTTGATCGACGATTAGTGACCCCTTACTACCGTGAATTTCCAGGCGTTCGGTCCACGGTGCTTCGACGATACAGCTCTGTGTGGTTTCAAAAACTGCCCCATTCGCTAAATGACCAAAGGCAACTGTGTGGTCATCGACAACGCTTTCAGGAATGACTTTGTAAGCAATCGCTTGAATATCGCGCACGCCACCAAAGAGCCACCTCATCAGATAAAAAGAATGCACACCTGAATCCAGAAGAACACCTAAATTTTCCGGGCTACCCACCCAGCTTGTCTGACTTTTGATACGTCCTACCTCACTGCCAGCGATGTAGGTGCGAACTAAGCGGATATCGCCTAGTTCATCAGCATGTAACAAACGTTCAGCTTCGAGGTAGGCAGTAACAAAGTGGGTGTTCTCCGCGACAGTAAATGTAACTCCCCTAGCCTCTGCGGTTTGAATCAGGTGGAGAGCTTGTTCAGAGGTCATAGCCATTGGCTTTTCGACCAGCACATGTTTACCTTGTTCCAGTGCTGCCAGCGCGATTGGATAGTGCCAGCGATGAGGCACAGTAATGTCCACCATGTCTACATTGGCATCAGCTATCAACGCATGATAATCAGTATAAACACGGGCGTTATAGGGAATTGCACGCTCATGTGCCGCTCTTTCATTGACATCACAAACGGCAACAATCTGGGCGAGGTCAGGAATTTCGCTATAGCCAGCTTCATGTACATAGGCAATACCGCCAGTACCTATGATGCCTACTCGGACGTTACTTATACTCATACGCCTCCTTGAAAACCATGAATAGGGAAATAGCCTGATGAAGCTTTCACCAGGAGCAAAAGCAAGAATCCGCTACACGCTTTGTATGGCGGGATTGCTGTTCGTCAACTTAATTGCTCCCGTCTGTGTCACCAGGAAGGTTTCTTCGTTGCCGATGTTGGTTCCGTCCTTGTAGGCTGTATACAACTCGATGTTCAGCACCATGCCAGCTTGTACGGTATGAAGTGTATCAAAAGAAATCCATGCCTCCTCCGTCTGTAAACCGATACTGTGACCAACATTGACAAAGTATGGTGGTAGCGAATGATTGGTATAGATATCCGTTGCCAACGCGTACAGATCGGCGAACAATACTCCTGGACGCAATGCCTGTCCGACCTGATCGATGATTCCGCACATCGTAGCATGCAACGTTTGCAAATCATCTGGAATAGCACCAGTATAGAGCAGACGACGATTGTCGGAGGTATAGCCGTCAACAACCGCACCTAAATCAAGCGTGACCAGCTCGTCCGCTTCAAGCGTTTCGTCGAATGCAATCTCAGGATTTGACGTGCCGAAAGCGATGGTGGTGTGTCCAATGCCTGTTGCACCATGCTTGAGCATAAGCTGTTTGGCGGTATTGATTAGCCAGAGTCTTGAGGTGCCAATCTTGACCTGCTCACGTAGTTCGGCTACCGTCTCTTCGACAATAGCAGTGGCTTTACGCATCAAAGCAAGTTCGTTTTCGGTCTTTATCAGTCGAGCCTGCAAAAGAATCTCATCGGCAGGCACAAGTGCAGCGGGCAAAACGAACTCGTGCAGTATATTCAACACGTAAAAAGGACAAGCGCTTTCTATGCCTATTTTCGCATCGGGTGAAAGCGTCTCTTGAAGGAAATCGCGCAACTCATCAAGTGCGCTATCCCAGTTGAAAAAGGTGCGTACATCGTCAACATCGAAGGTAAAGCCTAACGTTGCTCCAATCCAACATAGCAACGTCCTTGTGCCATCCGCCGCAATATAGACGAAGAAAGGAAGCTGATTTTTGAGCGCGAAGAGGATAGGATTGCCACTACCAGCCAGAACTGGTAGTCCTGATGTATAGTAGACGTTTTCTGGAGAGCTAAGTAGGAGGCCAGCAAGTCCTTGCGCCTGAATCTGCTCGGCTATTGCAGCCGCTCCCACTCCTAATGTATGTACGGAATACGCCATTATAGTTCCGTCCTTCGCATAAGTACTGAAAAGCGATGACCTGTTCTTTATATTTTTACCACATTCATTGTGAAATTACAAAAGATGAGTTCGCGGCAGTACCTATACGTCGGCGCCGCGACGCAATTTCTCCAGCATTCCTAATTGCTCGCTTACAGGCATTGGCACCAAATCAAAAAAGACGTGCTGAATACCCAGGTCTGCTAATCGTTGCATATCCTCGGAAATTTGTTCGAGGGAACCGCTCAATGGATTACGCGCCTCTGGTAACGGAGACGTGCTGACCACGCTGTTTGAGCGCACAATAATCTGCATAGCTTGTGGATTCCGTCCTGCCTGTCGTACCATCTCAGGAAAAACATGTGCAATCTCCTCTAGTGAACTCCACGACCTTGCGACAGGATTCACGCCATCTGCTAAACGAGCGGCTCGTTCAAGTAGTGCCAGTGAAGACGTGCCAAGCAGAAGAGGTACACCGTTAGGTTGTAGGGGTTTGGGTCCAATATCGGACTTCACAATGTGATAAGAGCGTCCCTCATACTCAACAGGATCAGGTCCCAATGCAGCACGTAAAGCACCTATATAGTCCTCGAGACCCCTCCCTCTACGTTGCCACGAAATATTAGCGGTATCAAATTCGTCCTTGACCCAGCCTTGCCCAATTCCCGCAATGACCCGCCCTTGACTGAACTGGTCGAGCGTGGCGAAGCGGCGAGCCAGCACTACTGGTGTATGAAAGAGCGCATTGATGACACTTGTACCTAGTTTGATATGCTCAGTCTTCGCGGCAATATACGACAGCGTTTCCAGGGGATCATACACAGTTTTGAAGTATTGAGGCATCGGATTCGAGGGATGCCCATAGGCAACAAAGTGGTGCGGACGCAACAAACGCTCTCCCACCCACAGCGAGGCGTAGCCTAACCTCTCGGCTTCCTGAGCGAATTGCGTTATGAGAGCGGGAGATGCCTCCGCTCCCATATGTGGTAGTGCAATGCCTATCTGCAAGTATGCACACCTTTCTATCTATTCGACATTACGACGCTCGGCGACTCGTACACGAAATTTGTAACCAAAGGTTGGTGTAGGAGCATTCTTGACACGTAGCTTTTCCTTTGGCTTGACGCGTTCCAGGCGTATCATATGCAGGACAACGGCTAACACTAGTACTATCTGTGCCTCTGCCGCTCCCGCACCTAAACAAAGGTGTGTACCAGCGCCAAAGGGAAAGTAGGCACCGCGTTTCTTATGTTCCTTACGTGGTTCACTGTAACGCGTAATGTCGAATGCATATGGCTCAGGGAAGATTTCTGGCAAGAAGTGAGCGGCGGTGGTAGCGATGAGAACGTTTTGTCCCTTATCTACACGATAACCCGCGAACTCAAATGTTTTAGCGGCATGGCGATTTACTACGGGAGCGATAGAATGAAGCCGCAATGTTTCCATCATGGCACCATGAAGGGCACCATGCGAACGAATATGAGCCGTGTCTGGCATACCTTGTGAGAAGAGAGAATCGGCCTCCTCTACACAGCACTCAAGAACATCAGGATGTTTGAGCAGTTCATACAGCATGTAGGTACATTCGTTCGCGGCGGTATCCAGGCCAGCAATGAAGGGACCTGTCGCGGCGAAGAGAATCTGAGCTTCATTGCCTAATAGCTCTTTGAACTCATCCTTTTTGCTAGCCGCTAGGATAGTATCGACGAGATCAGGTTTTTCGCGCGATGTTGCGCGGTGTTCCGCAACCATATCGCGTCCCATTTGCTGAAAACGTCGTTTTGCGCGGGTATAGGATGGCATACGTAGCATAAAAGTCGGAGCCTGTTTGTTGATATGAACATTGAGGGAGGTTCTAACTGTGGTGATCATACTATCGAGATTGTCTCCTGGCGCATGATTTGCCAACGCTCTGCCAAGTTGTTCCGTGACGATAAGGCGAAATAAGTAAAGAGCGGGTATTTCTTCGCCGACCTGTAAGCGGTTGACGACGTTTTGCGCGATCTCGACAAGTAGAGGAATATCAGAGAGTAGAGTATTAGCTGAATAGCTCGTCTTGAACAATTTACGTATTCTTGCATGTTGTTCGCCGTCGATATCTTGTAAGTACTCTTCGGCACCAAATTCACTACCGAAACTGTGCCATGCCTCTCTTGAACTAAATTTGTCGGCACCTTCTTGCGTGACAAAAACATTTGCCTCCGGTCCCGCTATAATCACAATATCGCCTGTGGGTACGTGAATACGAAAAATTGGTCCAAAGCGTTTGTACTGCGCAACGATAAATCCCATCAAATCTTTCGTCAACTCACGTGCATTGCCCAAAAAAGGTAATCCCGGCACCAATGGTGGAAGAGGACGTTGGACAACTTCTGTCTCTGCGTCAGTCTGTGTACTCATTGTTAAGCTTGCTCCTTTTCGTCCATGACATACATAGTAAGCTTATTAGTCAACTATACACATCATACTACATCTTGAAGGTTAGTTGCGGATTCAGGTTTGAGAAGTTGACAATCCCCAATTGATGTGCGACTGTCTATAGTACATTCTTGAATTTGTAAGGAACAGAGAAATGGGCATGGAAGCTAAGACGCTACTCGGCCTGTGAGATAGCCCAAGCCGCATTTACAAGGCCGATATGACTAAATGCCTGGGGGAAGTTGCCCAGTAGTTCGCCAGTTGCAGAATCTATTTCCTCGGCAAGTAGCCCGACATCATTTCCGTAGGCAATCGCTCGTTCAAACGTCGCCCTTGCTCGCTCGACTTCTCCGGCGAGGGCAAGCGCGTGGGCCAGCCAGAAGGTGCAGAGCAGGAAGGTTCCTTCCTCGCCAGCAAGCCCATCAGTTGCACGGTAGCGATAGACAAGCCCATGCTCATCAGTCAGCCGCTCGGCAATCGCATCAACAGTGGCTCGCACACGCGGGTCGGTGCCAGGGAGAAAGCCTACAATCGGCATCATCAGTGTGGAGGCATCCAGTTCATCGGAGCCAAACGCTTGTGTAAACGCGCCAGCCTTCTCGCTCCACCCATGCTCCAGAATGGTGTCGCGGATCTGATCACGCGTTGCTGTCCAGCTAGCGATCCGATTATGAGCATTTAACACGTCAGCTAGTCCAATAGCACGATCAAGTGCCACCCAACACATGAGCTTTGAGTAGAGATAGTCTCTCGGCTCTCCACGCACCTCCCAGATACCCTGATCGGACTCCTGCCAATGAGCAACCGCCGCATCAGCGACATCGACCAGGAAATGGCGTGTAGTCTCGTCAAGCATAGTGAGCTGGTCGCGTAAGCGATAAGCCGCATTGAGCAATTCACCATAGACATCAAGCTGACGCTGCTCCCACGCACCGTTGCCAATACGCACTGGACGACTGGCACGCCACCCGCTTAAATGATTGAGCGTGCGCTCACTGAGATCACGCTCGCCGCCCACACCAAACATAATCTGCAGTTGTGTACCTCGTTGGAGTTGTGAAGCTACCGCACCTGCCATCCAAGAGAAAAACCAGGACGCCTCATCAGGACAAGCCGCAACCCAGAGTGCCTCCATAGTCAGCGAGGCGTCTCGAATCCAGGTATAGCGGTAGTCCCAGTTACGCTCACCTCCTATCGACTCAGGAAGTGAGGTCGTCGGTGCTGCAACGATTGCTCCGCTGGGGCGGAACATAAGTGCCTGTAATACACGACCACTATGATGAACCTGATCGCGCCAAGGTCCCTCGTATCTCTGGTGAAGGTCTGACCATGTACGCCAACCTGTCAAGGTATCGCGTAGAGAGTCGGTAATTGCCGTAGATGTATACACCTGTGGAGGTTCTTCCCAACTTCTTTGATGCTGCAACGAAAAGTTCGCCTGCTGACCAGCATGAAGGGAAAAGCGAGCGTGTGCAGTCGAGCCTTCTATATCTAACATTCTATGTGAAGAGAGAACCAGGACATCCGCGCCACCACGAGAGAAAACGCCGCCCTCAATTGGTCTAAGTAGGGGAAAGATAAGGCCGTATTCAGAGCGTGGTGCATACTCTAGCTCTATCTCTACTGATCCACTTTCACACGAGACTGAGCGGAGTACAACGCCAGGAGAGGCAATCCCAAGCTCATGCCCACGTTCGTTGCGCCCAATAGCCATTGCATCGACCAGCACCGCAACGCCTGTTGGAGTGATAAATCGAGTCTCGATAACCATCGTAGTGTCGATATAGCGGCGGTGCGTCTCGGAGGCACCAATCGCATGAATAGACCAGTGACCAGCGTGATCGTCTAGCAGTCGTGCAAAGACTGATGGTGCGTCAAAGCGGGGAAAGCACAACCAATCAATAGAGCCTGTCCTGCTAACCAGCGCGGCTGAACGACAGTCCGACAGCAACGCATAGTCAGCGATTGGCAAGTTACTCATTCTCTTCTCCTTGACAGTTAAGCGAAATAGGCATAACACAATAATCTCACCCGGAAAGGATAAGCCTGACGAATAGCATCTGCATGTTTGTATATAAATCCGTCCTTAGAAACACGTCCTTCTTGCTTCTGATTTACGCTGCTATTCTTCATTGTGGAATAGAACAAAACTAGCCTTATGTTCTGATAAAAGAAACATCATTATTGGAGCGTTTACCACATGCATCGTCCTGCTATCAACCCTAAGATTACCGTCAGTATTGTTTTTATTGCGGCTATGTTCATGTCTATCATGGATTCGACTATTGTCAATGTCGCTCTGCCTTCGTTGAGCCGCGACTTTCATGCTATCGGCACGTCGATTGACGCCATTGTCGTTGGCTATCTTGTCAGTCTCGCCATTATTATTCCAGCGTCGGGCTGGTTGGGTGATCGCTTCGGGACGAAACTTGTGTTTCTGAGTGCGCTGGGACTTTTCACGCTCGCCTCGGCTCTCTGTGGACTGGCACCAAATCTCCCTACACTGATTGGCTTTCGCGTGTTGCAGGGAATCGGTGGTGGCGCATTGACTCCCGTTGGAACAGCTATCTTGTATCGCGCATTTCCGCCAATAGAGCGCGTTCAGGTGTCGCGCATTCTCATTATTCCAACTGTGCTAGCTCCGGCGTCTGGTCCCGTGATAGGCGGCTTGCTGATAGACAAGTTGTCGTGGCACTGGGTATTCTATGTCAATGTGCCGATTGGCGTAGCCGTTTTTCTCTTTGGTCTACTCTTCATGCAAGAGTACCGAGAAAGCACAACGAAATCCTTTGATATAGCAGGCTTCTTGTTAGCAGGCGTTGGTCTCGCACTGACGATGTATGCGTTGAGTGAGGGATCGAATTATGGCTGGAACTCTGTGGACATTCTCGGTAGTTTGATTATTGGACTCGCGCTAATTGTGGCTTGCGTTCTTGTCGAATTGCGCTCCACGCATCCAATTTTGAATTTGCGCCTTTTCCACAATCGAGGCTTCCGTGCCAGCAATCTTGTGACGCTGTTCTCTACCGCAGGCTTTCTCGGACTGCTCTATGCGGTGCCATTGTTTCTACAACAGGCACGCGGAGTTTCAGCACTTGTATCAGGTTTAACGACGTTTCCAGAGGCATTGGGCGTATTGATCTCTACACAGATTGTAGCTCGTCTGTATCCCAACATCGGTCCTCGACGACTCATCGTTGGTGGACTCACAGGTGTAGCGATTTTCATGGCATCCATGAGCCTGATTGGACAAGACACGTCATTATGGCTGGTACGTATCCTGATGTTCCTCATAGGAGCAGGTATGGCCTTTGCGTTTACATCTACCCAAGCAGCATCGTTCGCAACCATTTCGACAGAGGATACAGGTCAGGCATCGGCACTCTTCAACGCGCAACGCCAGATTGGAGCCTCGCTTGGTGTCGCATTGCTCAGCAGTGTGATTAGCATAGTTGGGCTAACACAGGTGAACGCGAATGGAGCAACGGTACCAAACTTAGCCGCCTATCATGCAGCCTTTATTACGGCAGCAGTACTAGCACTAATCTCCGCCGTTATTGGTTTGAGTGTACGTGATAGCGATGCGGCGGCAACGATGCGGAACCGAAAGAGAGAGACCCAACAAGAGATTGCGCCGAACGAGGTACAGGGAACAGAGCAGGTGCATGCGTAAGTAAGTGACACTAATAGCAACATAAGCCGTCCAGTCATCTAAGAATGACTGGACGGCTTATGTTTTTTTACCCATTTTACACACTGCTTAGCATCAAATCTCCACCAAGGATATTACGCCGCTTGAGAGGTACATGAGTAGTCTCAAGAATTGTCTGAATGTAAGATAGTTTCTACGACCTTGTTCCACACCTCATCTTTTTGATGTTTATTCATCATGCTTAACGGAATGGTAGGATTGTTTACTGATTGAAAACGTGCAAGACTGGTGTACTGGAAGCTACAAGGTCCAAGTATTACTGGAAGAATTGTGACACCTTCTTCCTCAGTACTTAGTAATAGAGGCAATTCTTCCTTCCAAATAAAATCTGAAGCAAGATAGTCAACGCTGACAAGCAAGATAGCGACACGAGATGATGCTACTGCCTTTTTAATAGCATCATTCCATTTTTCTCCAGGCTTAATCTGCGTGTCGTCCCACCATTTTATGGTCTTACTTGACTTTGCAGCCTTCAGGTGGACAAGCAAGCGATCAAAATCCTCTTTATCTTCATGACTATAGCTAATAAACACATCAAAGTGGTTATTGATAGGAGGCGTTATTGGAACTA
Organism: uncultured Ktedonobacteraceae bacterium; assembly: GCA_964250805.1. Classification (GTDB taxonomy): domain Bacteria; phylum Chloroflexota; class Ktedonobacteria; order Ktedonobacterales; family Ktedonobacteraceae; genus JBBQVS01. The sequence goes on from CAXUHG010000006.1 coordinate 50,939, forward strand.
ATGATGAAGGTGACTGTCCATTCGCTTGCACCTCAGGAAGAGTCATATCTACCTTTTTCGGTGGCATGTTTTCGTAGAGAAACATCATCATCTGCAAGGTGTCGAAGCCCTCAAATTGAGGAAAAGAACGTAAGAGAGTCAAAAGCTGACGATTAAGTGCGGAGACATCTCCTAGAGGCACTTTTCCGAATTGATGCAGAAAATGTCTCAAGTGTTCAGCGTTTGATATTGGTAAGAAATATTCTGGAAAGTAGAGGTACAATGGCTTACAACGGAGCGAGTAGCGATGGGGGCCAAGCAGGTCTTTGCCGATTTTGTCAAGCGCATCAAACTGCCCTACCTTAACCGCATCTATAAGTGCTAGTAACCCTTGTTTGATCCGCACCAAAGCATCTTTTTCGTTGCTATAAACGCTGTTCCAGCGCCAACGTTTCTCACTTTCGCTCCACCAGACACCGAATTTAGCGGCACTGCCGCCACTGATACTTCCCAATTCTTTTGTCTTAAATTCTAGCCAATAACAGAAACTATCAGGTTTTCCTACGGCATAGTGATTAAGGTCTATATCTTTCAAGTACTCGATTGGGAAGCGTTGGACAAAATCTTCACGTAATTGCTGTAAGTATTCGGGTGCCGTCTTAGAATTCTTCTGCAACCAACTTGCTAAAGCAGCCTGCCAATCCTTTATTTGAGTAGTCATCTATCCTCTTTCTCAGTAAGCCTCTTACAATGCGTTCTCTCAGGGAAATAGTATTCGTACACTGGACTATACAGTTTTACTAGTGTAATAGATTCAAACAGAGATTGCAATATTTTTGTTCACGTTCTCAAGCCTCTTACAATTGATCTATTGAAGGATTATAAAGATTGCTTTTTCGCTTCTTCAACAAAATAATGATATGATATTCTCACACATCTTATAAGCCGAAGTAGGAGAGGGAAGGAAACAATATAACCTGTAAAGGACTAGCTCATGCGCGTATCGCTTTTCATCACCTGCTTCAATGACACACTTTTTCCAAATGTGGGAATCGCTACGACGCGCTTGCTAGAGCGGTTGGGGCACACGGTAGACTTTCCAGAGGCCCAGACATGTTGTGGGCAGATGCATTTCAATACAGGCTATCAAAGGGAGGCGATTCCGCTTGTGCGTCACTTTGTTGAGGTATTCGCGGATGCGAAGGTGATTGTCGCGCCTTCTGCCTCGTGTGTGGGTATGGTGCGCGATCTCTATAGTAAGGCGGCTGCACTTTCGGGCGAGCAATCGCTTATGACGGCTGTCGAAGAGCTTACACCGCGCGTCTACGAATTGTCGGAGTTCCTAGTCAAATATCTAGGCATTTCTGATGTGGGTGCCTACTATCCACATCGCGTTACCTATCATCCAACCTGTCATAGTTTGCGTGTTTTACACGTTGGCGAGGCACCACTACAGCTTTTACGTGCGGTCAAAGGTATTGATCTTGTCGAACTTCCTCATGCGCGTGAATGCTGTGGCTTTGGTGGCACATTTGCCATCAAAAACGCCGACACCTCGCTCGCTATGTTGAGCGACAAGACGCGCTGTGTGCTAGATACGGGTGCCGAAGTTCTCTGCGCCGCCGACACCTCCTGCTTAATGCATATTGGCGGTGGCCTTCATCGTCAACGGGCTGGTGTGAGCAGCGTCCATCTTGCCGAGATTCTAGCCAGTACAGAAAACGAGGGAGCATAATGACAGCTAAACCCTTACCAGTATTTCCTCAAGCAGCAAAGGCCGCACTTGCTAATAGCCAGTTGCGTCGTAATATGGGGAAAGCCACGACGATAATTCGGGCAAAACGCGCGTCTGTCGTGGATGAACTTCCCGATTGGGAGATACTGCGAGAGGCTGGGTCAGCGATTAAAGCTCGAACAATGCGTCATCTCGATGAGTATCTGCTACAACTGGAAGCCTCGGTACAACAGGCTGGCGGACAGGTTCATTGGGCTAGCGACGCAGCCGAGGCGAATCGCATTATCACCAAGATTGTGCAAGCAACGGGTGCGGACCGCGTGGTGAAGGTAAAATCGCTCACAACGGACGAAATTCATCTCAATGACGCGTTAGCTACAGCAGGCATTCACGCCATAGAGACCGACCTTGCCGAACTCATCATTCAGCTTGCAGGTGAGACATCTTCACACATCCTTGTACCAGCGATTCATAAGAACCGCAGCGAGATTCGTGACCTCTTTCTACGCACCATTGCGAAGGGGCAAGACCTGACCGATGAGCCTAAACAACTCGCCGCCACTGCACGACACTACCTACGTGAGCAGTTCATGTCCGCACAGGTTGCAGTGAGTGGTGCCAACTTTGCCATTGCCGAGACGGGCACCGTGTGTGTTGTGGAGAGCGAAGGCAATGGGCGCATGTGTCTCACGCTGCCTCAAACGCTCATCACAGTAATGGGTATTGAGAAGGTGCTGCCTAGTTTTCAAGACCTCTCCGTCTTCCTTCAACTACTGCCACGCAGCTCGACAGGGGAACGGATGAATCCCTATACCAGCTTATGGACAGGAGTAACAGCAGGCGACGGACCACAAGCGTTCCATTTGGTGTTGCTCGACAACGGACGCACGAACGTCCTTGCTGATACAGTTGGGCGGCAAACGCTCCATTGCATTCGCTGTAGTGCTTGCCTCAATATCTGTCCAGTCTATTCGCGTACAGGTGGACACGCTTATGGCTCGGTCTATCCAGGTCCCATTGGAGCAATTCTTACACCACAGCTTATTGGCGTAAAACAAGCCAAGACGCTTCCGTATGCATCAACACTGTGTGGGGCATGTTATGAAGTGTGTCCCGTGAAAATTAACATTCCAGAGGTGCTATTGCATTTGCGTGGGAAGGTGATTCAGCAGACTTCACCACTTGACCCGGAGGCTCTCGCAATGCGACAACTGGCTTCTACCTTTGCCAGTCCTAAACGGTATGAGCAGGCACAGCGATTAGCACGACGCGGACAACGCCTCTTTGTGCATGGGGGCGTTATCGACTCACTGCCTGGAATGCTCGCTGGTTGGACAACTGCCCGCGACCTTGCGCCGTTGCCACAGCAGAGTTTCCGCGATTGGTGGCGTTCGCGGAAGCAACAAGAGAAGGGGAATGCTGAATGAAACCTACGCCAAAAGAGCACATACTAGCTCGTATCCGCCAAGCTGTCGCGGATGCAACGGAGCCACCGCAAGCACATCTGGACTACCGCACACACGATGAACGAGAGCATACCACCATTGTCGAGGATTTCATCGAACGGCTAGTCGATTACAAAGCACAGGTAACACAGACAGAGCAGGCTCATCTAGGATATGCTATTGCGGATGCTTGCCAGAAATATAATGTAACGCGTCTTGCGGTTCCGAGCGATGTTCCCGCTGAATGGTTGCCCATCAATATCCCTATTCTACGGGATGACCCTCCCTTATCTGTTGCCGACCTCAACGAAAGCTCTGGCGTTCTCACGGGTTGCGCCGTCGCCATCGCTCAAACAGGAACGATTATTCTGGATGGAGGCGCGACGCAAGGAAGACGCATTCTCTCGCTAGTGCCCGACCTGCATCTGTGCGTAGTACACACACACCAGATCGTAGGGCTGGTTCCTGAAGCGATTACAATGCTCATGGAGAAGGCAACACATCCCATCACAATGATATCAGGTCCATCGGCGACCAGCGACATCGAATTGAGCCGCGTTGAAGGTGTACATGGTCCGCGCACGCTCCACGTCTTCGTCGTGCAAGGGGAAGTAACTTCTTAACTCCTTTGCACGAATATGAGTTATGCTGAGACAACAGAATCCTCGGTCTCACGACGCACAACGGGAGCTACCTTTGTACCGAACAATTCGATGGCATGCATAATCTTGGAATGCTGGATTGTACCGACGCTTAATTGCATAAGAAAACGCTGGTGCCCAAAAATCTTATGTTGAGCAAGAATTTTCTCTATGACTTCTTCCGGGTTACCAATCAGCAGTGCGCCTCGTGGTGAGCGTGAAGCCTCAAATTGTGACCTACTGATGCCTGACCAACCGCGCTCCCGACCTATCAAATTCATCATGGTAGCGTAGGAGGGGAAAACATCGTCGCTAGCTTGCTGGGAGGTATCCGCGACAAAGCCATGCGAATTGATACTTACAGGCAGTTTGCTGATGTCATGTCCAGCCTTCTGTGCTGCCTCTCGATAAAGTCCAACTAGTGGCGCGAAGCGCGCTGGTTCGCCGCCGATGATAGCGAGTGCCATCGGCAAACCTAGCGTACCTGCTCGAATTACAGATGCTGGTGTGCCACCGACAGCAACCCAAACGGGGAGCGGATTTTGGACTGGACGAGGATAGACACTCAGTCCGTCGAGTGGTGGACGGTGCTGGCCCGACCACGTAACACGCTCAGAATCGCGTAGTCGGAGCAATAAATCAAGCTTTTCAGCAAACAGCGCGTCATAGTCATCGAGATCGTAGCCGAAGAGCGGAAAAGATTCGATGAACGAGCCACGCCCAGCCATAATCTCTGCGCGTCCTCCCGAAAGCAGATCAAGCGTAGCAAAGTCCTGAAATACTCTGACTGGATCATCCGAGCTAAGGACAGTGACCGCACTCGTCAAGCGAATTTTCTGTGTACGTTCCGCTGCGGCGGCTAGCACTACAGCAGGGGTCGAAATTGCGAATTCACGGCGATGGTGTTCGCCAACCCCAAAAACATCGAGGCCGACCTGATCGGCAAGTTCGATCTCTTCCATGAGATCACGTAGACGTTGAGCGGGATTCACCGATTTTCCCGTCAAAGGATCAGGCATAACTTCCGCGAACGTATAAAGACCAAGTTCCATAACAAACTCCTACTGAAAGGCTTTTTTGAATTTTTGTTGAGCCTTTCTTAAAGTATTTTCAATGCTTTGCTGTTATCATTCGGTAATAACAATAAGGGCAACAAAAAAATTGCGTCCTAGCATTCATAGAGCAGAGTAGAAAGGAAGGTTGGCGCAGAAGAGCTTTGTGGCTATATAGTAAATTTACCCTCTACGTTACGTTTTTATTTCATCAACGTCTATGCATATACCAATGCTGCATAGCACACCATTCCGTCAATCATGGTGGAACTCAATGGCACAGGGCAAGGATGCACAAGTTGAGGAACACATTCTTCGAGGCAATCACAATACCTGTCGTACCGACCATCTTGCAAGTATGGCAAGTCACTTGCGAACTTACCTGAATTTTTCACAAATCAAATATTCATAAATAATCGTCGAATAAAACTTTCTATAATATCCCGTGAACCGAAAGAGGAAAACCTATATGTACACCGAAAGTAACTCTCTTGCTCAAATTTTGCACAAGAACTCATCTGTTTCGATAGAACACGAGCAGCAAATAGCAGAGTGGAATGCCACTACCATGCAGTATCCGCGGAATAAGTGTATGCCAGACTTATTTACGCAAAGAGCAATGACAGCTCCTGACGCGCCAGCAGTCGTAGTAGGCAATCAAACGTATAGTTATGACACGCTTAATCGACGCTCTAATCAACTTGCTCACCTGCTCCAAGCATACGGAGTTCGGGCAAATACACTGGTCGGAATCTGTATGGAGCGTTCGGAATCGTTGATAACTGGCTTCATAGGTATTCTAAAAGCTGGCGGAGCGTATGTCCCAATGGATGCCTCATACCCACTAGAGCGTCTCGCCTTCATGCTGCGAGATGCTCAAATTTCGGTACTGGTGACGCAACGGCATATGGCTGACCGTTTGCCCTTGGAAGGGATTCGCGTTATCTGTCTGGATAGCGATGCCTCTTTACTTGCGCAACAAAGCGAGCAGAATTTACAACCACAGGCAACGGCAAATGACCTCGCTTATGTCATCTATACCTCTGGCTCCACTGGTCAACCAAAGGGAGCGCAGATTACGCACAACAACTTGCTCAATCTCATCTACTGGCATCAGCATGCTTTTTCGGTAACGGCGAGTGATCGTGCAACGCAGGTTGCCAGTCCCGCATTCGACGCGACAGGTTGGGAACTCTGGCCCTATCTCACTCTTGGCGCAAGTGTGTATCTCCCCGATGAAGACACTCGTCTGACACCTACACTACTCCGCGACTGGTTGCTACAAAATGGCATAACCATCTCATTTCTTCCAACAACTCTTGCAGAGAGTATCATGGCCTTGCAATGGCCTTCGCACACGCCACTCCGCTACCTGTTGACTGGAGCGGACACGCTTCGCCATCGTCCCTCATCAACGTTGCCATTCGCCTTAATTAACAACTACGGCTTGACAGAAACTACCGTCGTCTCCACTTCTGGACGCATCCTCCCAGAACAGACTGAGATACTACCATCCATTGGTCGCCCTATTGCCAACACACAAGTATACATTCTCGATGCTCAGATGCAACTATGTCTCATTGGACAAACGGGCGAGCTGTACATCGGTGGTGATAGCGTTGGGAAAGGGTATCTCAACCGTCCAGAGCTAACGGCTCAACGCTTTATCTCTGACCCATTTAGCTCCATTCCCGGTGCCTTGTTGTACAAAACAGGGGATACAGCACGCTATCGTACAGATGGACAGATAGAGTTTCTGGGACGCGCAGATTATCAGATTAAGCTGCGTGGTTATCGCATCGAACCAAGCGAAATCGAAACGCTCTTGAATGAGCAGTCGGGCATACTATCAAACATTGTGATAGCACGAGAGGACATCGCTGACGATTTCCGCCTAGTAGCGTATCTGCTTTTAGCACCTGATACAACGGTCAATGTGAGCACTCTACGTGCCACACTGCTCGAACGACTACCTGAGTATATGCTACCGTCTACATTCATTCGGTTAGAAACGTTGCCTCTGACGCCCAACGGCAAAATAGATCGGAAAGCACTTCCCGCGCCAGACGAAAGCAACACATTGCGGGATATGGAAATGGAGGAGAGCACTACGCCCATCGAGCAAACCTTAATGCAGCATATTGCGATCCTACTCAACATCGACCATGTTGCGTTAGATGACAACTTCTTTATGCTTGGTGGTCATTCATTATTAGCCACACAACTCATCATGTGGATTCAAGCAAATTTCGAGGTCAACCTTACGCTACGAAACATGTTCGAGGCACCAACGGTGAGGCTATTGGCAACAGAGATCGAGCATCGCATTATTGCCAGAGTAGAGGCGATGAGCGATGAAGAGGCACGCAAGTTGCTAGCACAAGAGTAACGCCTGTAGGGACCGATTTATCACGTCCTGTGGACAGCCGTAATGCTAACAAGGACGTGATAAATCGGTCCCTACATTGGCGCAAAAATAACATAACCTTCAAACGTACTTCGTTGATATACATTACTGAACAGGCTATCGATGTGCATTCTACTATCAAGAATTGCAACCTGTGGGAAGTCTTGCGGAAATATATAAGTAGGGTGACTTGCTTTCTTCACTATTGTTGTATAGGGCGCGTAGCGATCAAAGCCGGGGTTTAGCTGTTCGTCAAGAGAACTACAGATAATTCTCTCCTCGCTCTGAAAGGTGAGGTTATTGCATGTCCAATACTCTGAATAGATGCGGGTAGCATGAAGTGCAAGCAAGTGCTGCACAACGCGATTTTGCCGTGCGTATGCTGTCTGCGCCTGGGGTATCTGCAGGAATGTTAGGTAAGTTCCCATAACAAATAAGACGAGCAATAGCAACAAAACTCCAGTTCGCAGTACCATAGAAAGTCTCTTATGCCAACTCACAGTACCAACAAGCGTCTCCGTTCCATTCCAGAAAGGCCATAGTAGCGCAGGCGTCGCAACAAGGACACATAGGAGATAGCGTGCCGTTGGTTCTGGAAAAACAGCCGAAGCTGGGCTAATAGCATAGAGAAAAATAGTACCACCCGCGCTAATCAGCAGCATCAAACGACAACATTGACGTATGAAGTCCTGCCGCTCGTTTCCTGAGTCAAGAAACGCTCTATTTTTCCATCTCCGCCAGATGAGGCGTAGCGTACACAATGTCACACACGCCCAGAGAATCAAGTAGCCTATACCCCACCCCCCCTGTAGCACAACACAAGACACATTGACTGGTCCAAAATAAGGGAAGAAGTTGGCATGACACAAAGGATTAAAGCCAGTCGCATTGGGTAGACTCACCATCACCGTACCCACAATTTGCTGTAGAAACGGTGGATGTTGTGCAGCACCGGAATGTTGAATTGAGAGCAGAATTGCAAGCGAATTCTGACTCAAAGGAGCAGTGAGATTATAATAAATGAGTGGAAAGGCACCGATAAGTATACCTACAAGCAGGCTCATGCCAGCCCATGACAGCACTTCTCGGCGTGAGAACAAGAGGAGTAACAAAGCTGAGGTACCCAGTATTGGCAAAATCAGGAAATCGACCCAGAGCGCGCATCCCACAACGATACCTAATATTCCGTAAACGGCTATACGATATTTTGTCGTTCGCTCAGATTCAGGTATCCGATGAGAAGAGAGAACGAGCCAGCACACAACAAGCGTAATAAAGGCCGCGAAGAACAACGTCTCTGGATACTCCCCCACTGCCCTTAACTGCCTTCTAATGATTTCCTCAGAGCCAAAACAGAACAACAGAGTGACAAAAATCGCAAGCCTTCTAGTGTAAAGCAGGCGCGTCAAATAATACATGCAGGGCAGAAACAACACAAAATAGGGCAAGAGAGCAAGTCGAAGCAGAAACATCGAAGGACCAAAGAGCTGAAATAGCGGCACGGCAACATAGCCTTCAAGCGGTCCCAGATAAGGCAAGCCGTAAAAGAAAATTGGTGCATCGCCATTAAAAGCGACGTGGCGGGCAAGAATACCCATGTTTCCCTCATCGCTATTGGTTATGGGCCAGTGGTTATAGATCAAAATAAGGCGTAGTACTACGGCTATAAGAATGACCGATAAAACAAAAAGCTCTTCTCGCCCCAGGCGTAGAAATTTTTTATAGGAGGATAAAGACATGCGAGCCGATAAATCCTTTCGCAATCAGTATAACAGGCTACACCCACATTTCTGCTAGAGAGCTACGTACACGAGCAAGCCAAGCAGGAAGTGAAGAAGCCCATGCGATACGGTCTAACATCTCTTCAATAAGCGTTGAGTCTGGCTCTTCTTGCTCATAGAAGAGTGCTTCGAGCGGACCATTGATAATCGCTAGCGGAGCAATAAGGAGGAGCGCATCGACGAGAAGCGACGCCTCGCCAGGAACAGGAGGGTATACTTCCCCGTATGCTTGCAGAAAGCGTCTAGCACGCTCTGGTTCAAGACCGCGCTTCACGAGTGGGCGCGTCTCGCCGCTACCAGCGAGCCAAGATAATGCGCTGAAATGAAAGAGTCCATTAGCAACTTCAAAAATACGTTTCTCCCATCGTGACGCCTCAAAGCCAATGACCGAGGTTACGCCAAATGAGCCAAAGCGCAGATTGAGGGCATGATAGTCGCCATGAATATGAAACTCTGGTAGTCCTTTACCAGCCCCAATTGCCATCATTGCTTGTGGCAAAACCGCTTCCCATTGATCTGTCCATTGCGAGAGAGCGACCGCAACAGCCTGAAGATCACTCGAGTCGGCTCGCGCTCGCGCAAGACTCAGTGAGCGTTGCACGAGGCTACCTATATGTACTTCGGGAGGCCAACGATGAATAGATCCTTTGTACTCTGATGATGCACGATGGATGCGCCCTAGCATCCCACCAGCGAAGCCAACCCAATCAAGCGAACGCGGATCGGCGGTACTAAACCACTCTCCGCTCGCCCAATATTGCAATTCAAAGGACTCATCGCCAAGCGTTACCACAGGCTCTCCCTGCGGAGTCAAGAAAAACGGAGGAATTGGGATACCTACTTGCTGTAAATAGTTTTGGAAGGCATAGCGGTGGCTCAAATCCTCTTCCACTAGTCCTTCTGGACGTTCACGTAGCAGGTAGCGTTGCCCCTCTATTTCGACAATCAAGCTCATGTTTGAAGCACTTGCATCATCAGAGGGGCCAAGGTTCTTCCAGTCGCGGATATCAAAGGAGCGCATGACCGCGTTCAGGTCCAGCAATTCCTCTTGCTCATTGGGAAACTGATCGGAGTCATACATTCTCATAACTTTTTACAATTCTACAGGAAGATCATTGCGCTTGCCCCACTCGTTCCATGAACCGTCATAGTTCGTCAAATGGGGATAGCCCAACATTGCCAGTGTGAAAAGCACTGTTGTCGCAGCAACACCACCATTACAGTACGCCACAACATGCTCTTGTGGCGTGATACCAGCATCGTTGAACAACTTGGCAAGCTCTTCGTTGCTACGAAAAGTGCCCGTTGTGGGGTCGATGACTTCCTCGCGTGGAAAGTTCTGTGCGCCAGGAATATGTCCAGCACGGCTATGTCCACGCACAACCTCACCTGTGTATTGTCCTCGGTCTCGTGCATCGACCAGAGTAACATCTTGTTGTCCCAAGTACGTGAGCATCTCTTCCGCGGTCGCACGAAGCTGAAGTTGTACCTCAGGCGTGAAGGTTGCGGCTGGATAGGCAGGAATAGCAGTATCAAAAGGCAAATTTTCGCGTTGCCATTTCGCCAGACCGCCGTTAAGTATCACGACCTCTCTATGCCCATAATAGTTGAGTGCCCACCAGAGACGGGTTGCGAATTGCGAAGTAGGGTGAGCATCGTAGGCGACTACGAGATGCTGGTCGCCTATTCCAAGCTGCTCCATCGTTTCTGCAAAACGCTGTGCAGGGGCAATCTGCGCCTCTACCGCATCGTCGGGATTCACGATATCGCTCGTCCAGTCGATATACAGGGCACCGGGAATGTGTCCTTGCAGGTACTCATCGCGCGCCCCTACGTAGAGCGCGTCAGAAACACCGTCCTTGACCACATTGCGGACATAGCCGCGCATATCAACGACGCGCAAGTGCGGGTCGTTCAGATGCTCGGCTAACCACGTTGTCTCAACGAGGAAGTCGTTGCGGTTTGGCTCCATTGCATTTTCCTTTATATGGCCTATGAAAACAGGCCAGCTGCAGCGGGATTATCAGTATGCACGAAATGTGCAGGAGTACCGAACAACGAGAGTTTTGATACCTTGACAACGCGCATCGAGTCATTGGGCGTCTGAGTTGTGATATAGCGTTGCACCGTCAGACCCACTGGACGTGCCAGCACAATCGCCGCTGTCGAAGCCGTGATAACATTGTTCGCACTTCCATAGGGACGGCGCAATCGTGCTACAGCCATCGCTGATAAGCCGGTCAACACGCCAGCAACCGCAAGATTGGTACCACAACGTGGATTGATGGCAAGCTCAGGATTTGTGGTACGTAGCACATTCAACGCCTCTTCTGCCATAGGCAGAACTTCTTCGGTTGGAACCTCACCAAAGATGAAGAAACCAACGGCAGAAGAAACACCCGACAGGCGTACATCGAGCTTCTTTTCGAGCATTACAATCGTTGCATGTTCAAGTGCATGATTTTGTTTTACCGCACCACCCAGTAATACTTGTTGCGTCGCCGCAACGACTGGATTTATAGAACTCATGGAAATGTCCTTCCTAACATTCACCGCAGCATACTCTTCTCTATAAGAGAGCTACTGTATAGATAATATCTTTTTTCTCTTTGCCTATCAAGCATAGGCTATATTAAATACGACTACCTCATCACCAAAGTTGATTACATCGCCATCATTCAGTACCGTCGCTTGCACAATACGTTTGCCATTGAGCAGCGTGCCGTTATTACTATCGAGGTCTTGTAGCCACCAGCGGCCTGCATCAAACCAGAGACGTGCATGACGGCGCGAAACGGTGTGACCAGCTATAATCAAATCGTTGCCATTCATGCGACCAATCGTTGTCACCACTTGATGAAAACGATAGGAGCGTCCGCCCATCAGCCCGTTTTGCATTGATAGACGAGCAAGAACAAAGCGACCATTTGGGGCACGGAAACGGTCCGCGCTCGCTAACTTATCCGACAACTCATAGCCGCACGCAGTACAATACACTGTAGAACTATCGCTCAATGATCCGCAACGGAAGCAAACGAGTTGCACCTTTGCTTGAGAATTACCCGGTGTGAGAACATCAGGTTTGCTTGGTCGTCCATTAGCGGATAAATTGCCAGATGGCACGCCTCTCGGCTCCGCGAATGGTCCCGAAGGTCCGATACCAAAACGCATACGTGGCATCGCTAGATTGGAAGCATCTAACGCCTGTGTCAGAGCGTCAATTACTTCTTCGGCGGATTGGTAACGATCTCGCGCGTCTTTCGTCGTCATCTTTAATACGACCTGTACGATGGGATTGGGTACACTCTCAGCTACCATGCGCTCTTTCGGAAATGGATCATTCAGGTGCTTGAGCGTGATGGACAATGGATTGTCGGCGGTAAACGGCACACGACCAGTCAAGGCATGAAAAAACACGATGCCGAGCGAATAAATATCGCTCTGGCGATTCACTGGCTGGCCCGTTCCCTGCTCAGGTGACATATACTGTGGTGTCCCAATACCCGTGCCAACTCTCGTCAGGTTCGTGGTACCCTCAAGAATTTTGGCGATTCCAAAGTCGGAGAGAAGCAGGTGTCCATCTTTACGTAGCAGCATGTTAGCTGGCTTTACATCACGATGAATAATACCATGACGATGAGCACAGTCCAGCCCTTCCGCCGCCTGAATGATATAGCCCACCGCCTCTGGTACAGGCAATGCACGCTTCAAGCGGTCTTTGAGCGTTCCACCATCAACATACTCCATGACGATATAGGTGAGGTTGTTTTCCTCTTCGGAGCTAAAGTCGTGAATTTGTACAATATTGGGATGCGTCAGTTTCGCAACCGACCGTGCCTCTTGGACAAAGCGTTTCACAAATACCTGATCGCGAGCGTGATGCGGAGGCAACACTTTGATGGCAACGTAACGATCAAGCGTCGGTTGATAAGCTTTGAAGACTGTCGCCATACCACCCGCACCAATACGGTCTACAACACGGAACTGCCCCAGCGACTTGCCAACGAGCGAACTCATATCATCACTGTTTCCCGACTGACGCGGGTACACATTTTCCGGTTGCATTACCATTACGACCCCCAAATAAATATTCTATGCATTTTGTCTTATATTACGGTAGACGAATAGAAGTATATTAATGTCAAATTTGAGGCAAACCCTACTTATCAGTTTGTCTATTTGCCATATATTCGTCGAGGTCTGCCGGACGAATGCGGTATTCAGGACGTAGGCGGCCAATATTAACTGCTCTTAAATCGCCTCTTTGAATCCAGTTTCTAACAGTCTTTTCATCTACGCTCATTATATCAGCCACCTGCTTAACAGTGAGCAACTTTTCTTGTGATTGCGTCATATAAACCTTCTCTTAACCATGTTTGACTAATTATAGTATGGTTACTGTTTGTAGTCAACTTTTTTCCTAACTCATCCTCACATTGTATCTTCAAAGCCTTATGTTCCTTCCCATTTCTACCAAATCACTCAAAATACCGAATAATGCCAATCAGGGTTGATTTATACAAAATAATATTGTAAGATATTATCTGAGTATACGGAATTCCGTCAAAGACGAAAGGAGGGTAATCTAAAAGCACTGGCCTAACACGTTCCATGTGAAGGCCAGCAAGGGAATATCATAACGTTTGTTAACAGTCCAGAATTCCCATTGCTCATTGTAGCATGGGCACCCAAGTACAAGGAGAATCCCCGAATGGGACAACACATTGTTCTCGGTTCCACTGATATTGCGGTGACAGACCAGGAGTTGAGTACAGGCTATCAAGAAGGCTACCAACGTTTTCTCGAACGGTATCAGGGCAAGCCTCTCACCGATATCGAGGTATACGGCTTTCTCGTGCGGAACACGCTCGATATCTTGACTACCGACCGCTACCGTGCAGGGTACGTCCTCGGCTGGTGCGCGGCACTGCATGGACAAGGCCGTCCTGGTGCTACCGTTGGGTACTCTACTCTCGACCCTCAACCACCAGTCTCATCTGCTGCTGAGACGTATGCTCCACAAGTAGAGAAAGGGACAACCGTATGAGCCGTCAAGAGCAAGACCTTCACCTTTTCGCTGATAATTTCATTCCTGTTATCCCTGTAGACACGATTGAACACACCAACGCCAAGCCGTTTTGTTGGAATGATCGGTGTGATTGTCGTGAAGACCAAGACGCTATTGCGCGTGTCAATCAGTATGTGCAAGACGGATTGATGACCCCAAGCGAAGCAACCGACTTTGTGAACGGCAAGACGTTCTAGGTTCTTCTGTCTCCATGACACCTAATAGGTGTCATGGAGACAGAAGACAAAAGGAAGGGAACACCGATGACGGTCTCTACACGGACACCTAAAAGAAAACCTACCGTCGCTGAACGACACGCGCTCGCGTTAGCAGAGTGTCAACAAGGGCCCCATAGCTTCTGTGAGACGCTCACGCAAGGGGAACATCTGTGTACCACCTGTGGCACAAAAGCCTCTTGCCCGTATTGTTTCTCTGTTCAGCCAGGAACACTTTTGAAGCTTTGTACACCCCATCGCATACAACAAGACAGGAGGGACGCATGAAAGAGCAACGCATCATCGACTATACATCACTTCAACGCGTTTCTCGTGCTGATGTCCATACAGTATCCCCTCAACAAACAGGCCGCGCGACAGAGACACACTCCGACGAGCGTTCCTGTTCGACCGAGGAGCCACACCGGCGGCAACAGGTACGGCAACAAATGCCAACGCCACCTCTCGAGTATCAATACGATGATGGGAGCGACGCCGTCTACGACAGCCGTAGCCCTAGCAGTGCCAGACGCTACCAGATGCCCGTCACACAAGGGTCACGGGCTGTTGTGCGTGTGCATCGCCAGACGATGCCACCACGTCGAAGCCGCAGACAGGAGGATGCACCACCTGTCCAGCAGCAACAACGGCGTACCACGACCACGCCAAAGGCGACACCAGTACGAGAACGCTACCAATGGCACTGGGCAGCCTATGTCATCTTGACCTGTCTTGCTATCCTTGTCCTCTTGGGTGGCATGTTGCTTCTCCTCAACTGGTGGCATGGCTACCAGGACGACCTGCATTACGGACGCCCTCGTACCGCTCAATATGATGTCCGCGTGGGACATGGTGAAGCCCACACTCTCAGCCACTTTCTAGTGGTCAACTTGCATCGACAGGTGGAAATCATTGAGTTCCCAGGGGGAGACGCAACCAAGGCACGAGTGTATCTGGGTCCGATGCTCGTTGGTGATGGACAAGACTTGACACCTGTCACGCTCGAATTTCGAGACGTGAACGGCGATGGCAAGCCTGACATGATTGTGCATATCGAGGACAGTAAGATTGTGTTCATCAACGATAACGGGCAATTTCGACCCGCCAAACCCAGTGACACCATCAACCTGTAATATGTGTTTTGTGTATATACAGGGGAAGACGAGTGTTCCCCTGTACGCATGCTCTAGGAGACCTGTCATGAATGACCAGCAAGACATCCACCAACAGATAGAGAGCATCCTTGCCCATCTGGACGGGCAACACTCCACCAACGATGAGGGAGAAGAACATGTGTCGCACGTAGCAGCAGACGAGCAAGCGACGACAGGCCATTACCAGCAACAACCCACACAAACAATTATTGACGTGTACATCATCGAACGAGAACAGGACGAGGAGGAGAGAGACGAGGATGCACAAACGATTGAGGGCACCCTTGAGACCGCTACACCTGAACAACAGAATGAGGGCGACCTATTCCCACCACAACCAACACCGACCCCTCCTGTTCGTGAAGCACGAATCATACATCGCACATGGTGGATGGTTGCTCTTATTACTCTGTGTCTGTTGCTCACAGTGAGTGCAGGAACGGGCATCGTGTTCTGGTACCTCTTAATACCATCGGCACACATCACGCTCACGATTCACGCACAGCAACTTACCACGACCAGTAGTGTCCACCTCATCACCAATGGTGCCGCCGACCCGACACGCAACCAACTTGCAGGACGCATGTTACCTTCCGTCACGATGAGTCAAGCCCGAACTCTCCCAACGACGGGAACCACACGCCAAATGGCGACAACAGCACATGGGTTCATCACTCTCTATAATGCCGCCCCCTATGCACAAATGGTAAGTGCAGGAACGCTGCTTGCAGGAGCCGATGGGATGCAAGTCCTCACCGATCAGGACGCGATGATTACTGCTGCGGTGCCGCCGACCGAAGGACAAGTGACCGTCGGTGGGCATACCGTTGTGACAGGACCACAGGGAAACATTCGAGCAGGAGACCTCTATGGACTGTGTTGTCGCTTGAATGTATTTGTGACGAATAGCGCGTTTCATGGGGGTCAGAACGCTCGAACGTATCAGACCGTGACCGCACAGGATATAGCAGGTGTGGTTCGCACCCTCACTACGAGCGTCGAGCAGAGTTTGCAAGCCGCTCTCCAAACACAAGTGACGGCAACCGAAACGCTGGTGATACCCCTTGCTTGTATGCAGCAGGTTACGCCCGACCACCATGCAGGAGAGGAAGCGACGCAGGTAGAGGTGATGCTAAGCGAGACATGTGTAGGCATTGTGTACAGCACTCAAGCATTGACAACCCTTGCAACCATGCTTGCCACTACCGATGCACACACGCGATTAGGAACGGGTTACACCACCACAGGCGTTCAAACAACGGTTATCCACACAAGTCCCAACAAGCGGCAGCCCGGCAGCATAGACATGCAGATACAGAGCGTCGGTTTGTGGGCGTATCCCTTCACGCCAGAGCAACAAGACAGCATGAAAGCAATGATTGCAGGAATGAGGAAAGACAAGGCGACCAGCACCTTACTGCACATGACAGGAGTGCAAAGCGTGTCCATTACCCTCGCACATGGGACAACACTCCCAAAAGATGTGCAACAGATTCATCTACTGTTTTTACAAGTGTAGAGACTGAAGAGCGAAGAGAAAAGAGGAACAATAACCATGATGATGAGAGTAGCAGGAGGACGTATACTACGTGCGTCACTCGGAATACGACAGGTCTTGATAGAAAATGAGGAGTTTATGCGTGGGTTTGATACAGGATACGACATCTATCACACGCATCATACACAAGACGACGAGGTGATCGGCACCACGACGCTCCTGTTTTTGTTCAAGAACGGATGGAATGCAGGACAGTCCGACGAGTGGACAACGGGGTATATCATGGGCTGGCTAGCGGCCTTCTATGAACAGGAACATGGTATGCTTGCCCTTTCTATGTCTGTGACTCAACAATGTGAGGAACTTGATTCCGTGCAACAAGCACGGTAGAGAAAAAGGAACATCTAGTATGAACAAGCGTGCGTACAAGTACCGTTTATACCCCACACCCGAACAGATGCGTAATTTCGCCTGTACGTTTGGATGTTGCCGCTTTGTGTACAACTGGGCGTTACGCTTGCGAACCACCGCTTACTTTGAGCGAGGGCAACGATTGTACTATAGTGACCTCTCTGAAGCTCTTACAGCCCTCAAAAAAGAAGAGGGAACAGCATGGCTTAGAGACGTGTCGAGTGTACCACTGCAACAAGCACTCATTCACCTTGACAAAAGTTTAATCAACTTCTTTGAAGGGCGTACCAAGTATCCTGTCTACAAAAAGAAACGTGGAACCCAATCAGCAAGCTATGTGGCAACAGCATTTCGTTGGGATGGAACTCATCTCATTCTTGCTAAACAGGACGAACCACTTGCCATTGCGTGGTCACGCCCGTTGCCCAAAGATGCCAAACCGTCGAGCGTCACAGTGTCAAAAGACCCAGCAGGACGGTATTTCATCTCTATCTTGGTCGAGGAAACCATTACACCCCTTCCTCCACTTGACGACAGCAAGAGTATCGGCATTGACCTGGGCTTGAAATCCTTTGTCATCATGAGTGATGGGGAAACCATTGCCAATCCTAAATACTATGCACGCGATGAAAAGAAGCTTGCAAAAGCACAACGGAGACATGCGAAGAAGCAAAAGGGCAGTAAGAACCGAGAGAAAGCGCGACGACAAGTAGCGCGGCTCCACGCACGGATTGCCGACCAACGTCGTGATTTTCAGCACAAGCTCTCAACCAGACTGATACGCGAGAACCAAGTGATTTGTCTGGAAACGTTAGCGGTCAAAAACATGCTGCACAATCACAAGCTGGCTAAAGCGATTAGTGATGTCGGATGGTCAGAGTTTACGCGACAACTGGAATACAAAGCAGAATGGTACGGACGCACGGTTGTCAAAATCGACCGATGGTATCCAAGTAGTAAGCGGTGTCATGTGTGCGGGTATGTGATGAAAGACATGCCACTTGAGGTACGAGAATGGGCATGTCCACAGTGTCGTACCGTGCATGATCGAGATATCAATGCAGCAAAGAACGTGTTGGCGGCAGGGCTTGTCGCCTCTGCCTGTGGAGACCATGTAAGACCCGTAGTGGCGAAAGCTGCTACTGGCAATGGTCGGCGAAGCAGGAAATCTTCTTCCTCTTCGGAGGGATGAGAAAAGGTCAAAGCATGGAGTGGGAAGAGTATGCATAGTGTCATTTGCCCTATTGCCTGCTAACACTATAGACGTGGAAAGAGATAGATACATCAAATTCAATTGAGGAGAAAATCTATTGTGCTACAACCAACTAATCTACATCGCGTAGAAGTGCTGAAGAGAGGACTTCATAACCCAACTAGGTCGAAACACCAAATTAGGCATGCACGACTACGCGATGCTCCGTCTGCTAATAATGAAAGAGGGAAGCTATGAGCTAAAACTCTCTCTTTCTATCACGGAGATGCTGTGGCACACTCACCACGATAATATCAGGACGAAACAGCAGGGCCGCTTTTAAACGGAAGGCGGTCTGATTGTGCAGGAAATATTCCCACCAGTGCAAGACCACGAATTCGGGCAGGATCACCGTCACAGTATCGTTTGGATGACGCTGGTGAACGATATCTATATACGCCAACATTGGTCGGATTAGCGTTCGGTATGGTGACTCAATCGTGAGGAGGTGTGTCTCCTCTTGCTCGGAGAAATGGTTTTGCCAAGTGTCCCAGTCTTCTCGTATTCTGATCATCTCGTCTTCGCTTGTACAAACATGCACCGCTGTTACATGTGGAGAGATGGAACGCGCATAGGCAAGACTTTGCTTCGTGACATGATCCAATCTATCAATCGGGACGACAATGCGGTGATGAATGTCGCTTGGATTGATCGGAATATCGGAGACGCGTTCACGCGCAACATGCTCATAATGCCTATGAATGCTCAGAAACATCAACACAAGCAACGGAATGAGCAAGACGACGACCCAGGCACCTGTCAGAAACTTTGTCACAGAAATGACAAGAGCAACGACCGCCGTGGCAAACGCCCCTGTACCGTTGATGATCAAACTGCGTAGCCATCCCTTATCTTCTTGGCGTAAACGCCACCAGTGCATGACCATACCGCTCTGTGAAAGCGTGAACGACATAAAGACGCCCACCGCAAACAGGTTGATGAGGTCGTCTGTACTTCCTTTGAAGACAATGAGCAAAAGACTCGCTAGGACGGCTAGAACGGTAATGCCAACCGAAAATGCCAGACGATCACCTCGAAATGCAAATTGGCTGGGCAGAAAACGATCACGCGCAAGCAGTGACGCGAGACGCGGAAAGTCAGAATAACTGGTCTCAGCTGAAAGGACAAGGATGCCCAACGTTGCAAAGGTGAACACCGGATACATGAAACTGAGTGGTCCTGAAAAGACAAGCTTGGAAATCTGGTCGATGACGGTTGGACTCCCGCTTTGATATGCCTCAACCGCATAGGTCATTACCAGCAGCGTGATACCCAGGAAGAGCGTGCCAAGAATGGTTGCCATCCACGTGAGAGTAATCGAGGCGTTGCGCGTCTCTGGCTTCTTGAAGGCTGGTACGCCGTTCGAGATGGCTTCAACCCCTGTCATCGCGGAACAGCCAGTGGCAAAGGCACGGAGAATGAGAAAGAGCGATAAAGGTTCACTAACACCCACATAGTGAAACGTGCCAATGAAGGGTTGATGTTGAAACACATACGCTTTGACAAGACCAACCACGATTAGCAGGACAGCAGTGATGACAAAAAAGTAGGTAGGTATTGCGAAGATTGACCCTGACTCACGCACACCACGCAGGTTAATAATCGTAATCAGGATAACGAGAGCTACATCAATCAACACAATATATGGGAGTAACGCAGGAAAGAGCGACGCAAGGTTGAGAACACCCGCCGCAACACTGACAGCTACATTGAGTACATAGTCAATGAGTAGTGCTGCCGCTGCGACAAGCCCTGGTACCGTACCAAGATTTTCCTTCGCAACAATATACGAGCCACCGCCATTTGGATAAGCAGGAATCGTTTGCCGATATGAGATAGCAACAATCGCGAGCAGTGCGATAATAACGAGGCTAATCGGCAAGGTTATCCAGAGACGAGATGAGCCTGCGGCAACCAAGTTGATCAGAATTGCCTCAGTCGCATAGGCAACCGACGAAATGGCGTCAGAAGAGAGGACGGCAAGTGCCTTGAACTTGGTTAATCGCTCTTGTGCTGCCATAGCATTCGAGATAGGTGCGCCAATCAAAATGCGCTTGATATGATAGATGGTCTTCCCGATGCGGCTTTCCGGTATTTCCAGAGCCTCGGTCGCTTCGAGCGTTCCATTACTGACACGTCGCAGGACAGGATGACTTGTATCAGTATCCGAGAGACGCACATGTATATTTGCAGGATTTGTTCGTAGGCTCTGTTGATACGTCTCCGCTGGCAACGGTAGATTCACATTAAAATTATCCTGTCCCGGAGTCGATGAAATATCCGTATGCTCACTGGGACCCAGGAGCGGAACGACGCGTGGTTGCTTCTCTGGTGAATTTGTAGATTCTGTTTGCATGCTCTCCCCTCGTCACTAAACATAATATGTCAGACTTCTCTTTCAGTAGTATAGGTCAATAGACCTAAAAGAAAAGTACATATATGTTGCGTACATCTCAAAAAAATATCAAGGATTTGATGATTTAGAAAGGGACATGTGTCTCTTGAGTTTCTTTTGAGAACTTTTCTACATACTCGTAGCTTCCGTTGATATCTTTTCCTTTATACTTGACTTTCAAGAGGCAGAAGTGGCATGTGCTATAAGATGAGCTTCTTGCTCCTTACGTCTTTTTTCTTACACGTATACCTCTATAGGAAGGGGCGTTATGAACACTACTGAGTTTGTGCATGCATTAATGATTAAAAGAAACTTCTCCTGGCAGCAATTTGTTCTCGATAGTGTTCTCGCATCTTTGGGTTCGTTACTTGTTACAACTATCATCTTTACCGGACACCTCTATCCGCGTATCCCCAACATTTCGATTGTGTACCTGTTGGTTGTTATCGCACTGGCAAGTACCCGAAGTCAATATGCTGCCGTTCTAGCAGCGGTGGTGGCGTTTCTCTCCTTCGATTTTTTCATTGTTCCTCCTCTCTACACATTTGTCATGTACCATGTTGAGGAATGGATATCGCTCTTCGTCTTTCTCGTTGATGCCATTCTCACAGGGTATTTGGCCTCAGCACTTCGTCAACGAGCGCAAGAGGCTTCACGCCGAGAACACGAGACACATATCTTGTATGATCTGGTACGTACCGCAAATAACGAGGAACAGCCTGAGAAGCAGCTTCAGGTGATTACAAGAGCTATTGTCGATATTTTTTCCTCATGGAGCGTCCGCGACTGCGCTATCTTGCAACCAGATGATGCAGAAACACTTTGTGTTCAGGCAGGTGTTCATCTTATTCCTCTTAAAGTAGGACTGCAAACCGTTGGAGTGCTGCGGTTGCGAATCTCAGATGATGTGCGACATATCCAGTCTGAAGACCTTTTCTTAGAGGACCAGCATGCTTCTAATGTCCAGACGACCTTTTTCTGGACCTTTCTTAATCAGGTGGCATCACTTATTGAGCGGGCACATCTGCGACGTGAAAACCTGCGTATTGAGGTCTTGCAGCGAACTGATGCACTCCGTGCTGCTCTGCTTTCCTCAGTTTCGCACGATCTTCGTACTCCGCTTGCATCAATTAAAGCAGCCGCTAGCTCCTTGTTACAAAAAGATGTGCAGTGGGACGAAGAGGCGAGGCGAAGCTTTACGCTTTCTATTGAGCATGAGGCAGACCGTCTCAATCGTCTTGTCGGCAATCTTCTTGATATGTCACGCATCGAAGACGGTGCTATCAAACCAGAAATGGAATGGTATCACATTGCTGAAGTCATTCACGATGTCTTGAGTCGTATGCGACCTCTGCTGCAAAGCCATCCCGTGCAAACAGACATACCTGACGACCTGCCACCAGTAGAATTGGATTATTTGCAGATAGATCAAGTTCTCACCAATCTCATCGAAAATGCCATTCGCTACACACCACCAGAGTCGCAGATTGATGTGTCTGTACAATATGAAAAAGAGAGCGAGAGCGAGCGTGTAGTCATCAGCGTAGCAGATAGAGGACCTGGTATTCCGCCAGGGGACCGTGAGCGCGTGTTCGATAAGTTCTACCGTATCCTCGGTGGACAGCAGAACACCGACTATCCAACAACTGGTTCTGGTTTGGGGCTTGCTGTTTGTAAGGGTCTCGTTGAAGCTCATGGAGGACACATATGGACGGAGCCGCGCGAGGGTGGTGGAACTGTCTTCCTGGTTGCGTTACCCGTTGGTACATTTGAAAGGATGCCGATATGAGTAAGAGCGGTGCGTATATTCTTGTTATCGACGATGAGATAGAGATCGTTCGTGCCTTGCAACGTAGCCTCTCTGCTCATGGCTATAAAGTTTTTACCGCCAGAAACGGGGAAGAGGCCATACTTCTGAATGCTCAGCACAAGCCTGACCTACTCCTGCTTGACCTCATGTTACCCGGTATGAGTGGGCTTGAGGTTTGTCGTCAAGTGCGGGAGGAATCAAATACTCCTATTATTGTTCTCTCTGTGAAAGGTGCTGAGCATGATAAGGTACAAGCCCTCGATCTGGGGGCTGATGACTATATCCCTAAGCCCTTTGGTATGAACGAAGTGCTGGCGCGTGTTCGCGTTGCACTGCGTCATGTTGCCCAGGTGCAGGTAGGCACCGAGCCGCATTTCCAGGCTGGCCCACTCTTCGTAGATTTCTCACTTCGCCGTGTGCGCATCAATGGGCGAGAGGTTCAGCTTACACCAACGGAGTATGACTTGCTCAAGATATTTGTCTCACATCGTGGCAAAATTCTGACACGACAGATGCTCTTGACGCAAGTATGGGGTGTAGATGCTCACAGTCGAACGCATAGCCTGCATGTCTACGTTGCTCAATTGCGCCGTAAGATCGAGCCACTCCCCGATGAGCCGCGTTTTATTCTCACTATCCCTGGAGTTGGCTATCGCTTCAGTGACGGGGAAGAAACTGAGACGGACGGGTCCTCAGAATCATGAGCATTTCCTGAGAACAATACTGTTTCTTCGGAACGCACATTTACTCCTTTTGCTTTACACTTCAGTTGGAGGTGAGGGAAGAGGTATCATGTTAATGGTACATACCCTCTTTTCATGTATTAGGAGTGTGTGATGAAGGATGTCCGTTGGCTCCTACCTTTTACGTATGGACTAAATACAAACGCAATTGACTCTATTCTGCGGCAAGCAAAACACTGTGATGCAACTATTGTTGCTGTCTCGCTTTGTACCGCTACTCTCCAGGAACAAATGCCTTTCGAGCAAAACGCTCAAGCAAGAGTTTTTTTGAAAACGGTCCAACGAGCGGCAGAAAAGCATCAGATTTCAGTCGAACGTTATCAGGTCTTTACAAGCGATGTAGTGCGAAGCATCCGCATGCTGACCTTTGACCTACAATGTACAAGCCTTGTCGTTGTGACTGGTGAGAAACAAGGTGTGCTGTTGTCTACTCAAGAGCTACGGGCTTTGCTTCTTCACGAACAATCTTCGTCGCTTGTACTCATTCGGCTTCCTGTACACAAAGAAAAAACGTCCATACTCAATCGCCCTACAAACTTTTTCTCCTGGTGCCACCGAGGTCAAAAACCCCTTGTAACAACTACATCAGTACATCCTGTTTCAGAAGAGGTAGGCCAGTACGCAGGTAAGAGCGGGGGAGAAACAGGAATGTAGCCATCTTTATAATGAAGATGGATAAAGGAGCGTTGCTATGCCTGGAGCACATGTCTTGCTTGTCGAGGACGACGAGGTTCTGCGCGACTTAATTGAACGCAATCTCCAGATACGCGGTCATACTGTGAGTGTCGCGGGAGACGTGCAAGAGGCGTTGAACCAGCTACGCACAAATTCCTTTGACCTCACGTTTCTGGATATCAACTTGCCCGATAAAACTGGATGGGATATCTTGCGGATTGCCCAGGAAGAGGGGATTCTGCATACTCAAGAGCTTGACAGTGACGGGCAAAAGTTACCGGTTGTTGTACTCTCTGCTGTACGAGTAAGTTCCCGTCGCCTTGCTGAATTTCATCCATTGGCGTATCTTCCCAAGCCGTTTCCGATGGATGCACTCTTACGCCTCGCAGCCGAGGCCGCTCAACGCCGAGATGAGAAAGAGTTTTTAGATACTCACAACGCTGCTAGTATGCAGCACTATCCATTTTCTTAAAGGAGGAGGAACTCTATGCCTATCTTATACGATCTTCTCGTAGTTGCTGTCACCATTTTATCCTTCTTAGCACTTATTGCCTTCGCTGTTGGGTGCAACAAGCTTTAGAGAAAGAAAGGAATCGTTATGAATACCCCACTCGAATATATTCTGGTTGGGATTATTACCTTAGCCGTCACAATCTATCTGGTGATTGCGTTACTGGCACCAGAGCGTTTTTAACGTATTGTTCAAGTACACAAGGAAAATGCAATGGCACTTACTGTTAATGGCGTCTTGCAGGTTCTGATCTTCGCAGGCATCATCTTGTTGCTTACGAAACCTTTTGGCCTGTACATCTACCATGTCTTCGCGGGAAACCGCACCTGGTTCTCTCCTGCGCTCATGCCAGTTGAGCGTATACTTTATCGCATCGCTGGCGTCAATGGCGAGGAAGAACATGGGTGGTTGCGCTACACTATCGACATGCTCGTCTTCAGTGTTGTGGGTATGCTGCTCTTATATCTCATTGAACGCACACAATACTGGTTGCCGCTCAACCCACAGGGACAACTCAACGTTGAACCTGGCTTAGCCTTCAACACGGCTGCCAGTTTCACCACAAATACTAACTGGCAAGCCTATACGGGCGAGACAACAATGAGCTACTTCACGCAGATGGCTGGACTTGCTGTCCACAACTTTACCTCTGCGGCGATTGGTATCGCATTAGCTCTAGCCGTTATTCGCGGACTCACACGCCGTAGCGCACAACATCTAGGTAATTTCTATGTGGACATCACGCGCTGCATCCTGTACATCCTGCTGCCAATCTCGATTATTGGCGCACTCTTCTACGTCTCGCAAGGCGTTGTCCAAAACTTTCGACCCTACGATGCCATCACTACTCTTGATGGTATCAAGCAAACGATTGCTCAGGGACCAGTTGCTTCGCAGGAATGGATTAAGGATTTTGGCACCAACGGTGGCGGATTTTTCAATGTAAACTCCGCTCATCCTTTTGAAAATCCGAATGCGTTCACAAATATTGTGATGCTAATCTCCATCTTTTCCATTCCAGCAGCCCTCTTCTACGTCTTTGGCAAAATGGCTGGCAACACGAAACAGGGCTGGACGCTCTGGATCGTCTCCGCCATTCTGTTCTTTGTTGGCATAGGTATAGCGATGCCTGCTGAGCAGCTTGGCAATCCGCAACTCACCCAATACCATGTCAATCAGCAGCCAACTGCCACGCAATCTGGCGGCAATATGGAAGGCAAGGAGGTGCGCTTCGGCATCACGGACTCGGCCCTCTTCGCGGTGGTCACAACCGATACCTCCTGTGGAGCGGTCAATAGCTTCCATGATAGCTACACTCCTATCGGAGGACTGGTTCCACTCACGAATATCGCGCTAGGCGAATTAGTGTTCGGCGGCGTCGGGTCGGGCATTTATGACCTGTTAGTGTTCGCAATCATCGCGGTCTTTATTGCTGGTCTGATGGTGGGACGCACCCCCGAGTACCTTGGCAAGAAAATTGAGCGCAAAGAGATGATGATGGCTGCGCTAGCTATCCTGATTCTACCCGCGTCCATTCTGGGCTTTTCTGCGATAGCAGTTGTGACACCAGCGGGTCTTGCGGGTCTTGCGAATGCAGGGCCACATGGCCTGTCGGAAATCCTGTACGCTTACACATCGGCGAATGGCAACAATGGTTCTGCTTTCGCAGGATTGACCGCGAACTCGGTCTTTTACAACTGGACACTTGGTATGGCAATGCTGATTGGTCGTATTGCATTCGTCATCCCTATTCTCGCACTTGCGGGCACATTAGTTCGTAAGCGTGTGATCCCAGCAGGGTTGGGTACATTCCCTACCACAGGATTTCTATGGGTATCTCTGGTCATCGGCGTTGTTCTCATTGTCGGTGCCTTAACGTACTTCCCTGCCTATTCGCTGGGAGCGATTGTTGAGCACCTGTTGATGCTTCAAGGAAAGACGTTTTAACATGACGACACAAATGCAAACGCAAACACCCCAACAGCCGCAGGAACCGGATGTAATGCAGCCGTCGCGCCGTAAAGGGGATATGTCGATCTTTGATGGCAAAATTATTCGGCAAGCCATCATTGACTCCTTTGTCAAACTCGACCCACGCGTACAACTCAGGAATCCGGTGATGTTCGTCGTCGAGGTAGGCAGCGCGGTTACAACTATCGAGTTTGTGCGCCTGCTCTTTACCCAACCAAGTGGAGCATTCACGCGCTCAGCTTTAACGGCTGAAACGATCTTCGTGCTAGCGGTCGCCATCTGGTTGTGGTTCACCGTGCTGTTCGCTAACTTCGCCGAAGCGATGGCGGAGGGACGGGGAAAAGCACAGGCAGACACTTTGCGCAAGGCACGCACCACCACAATGGCACGGCGTTTAGCCAGCCGTTCCCGCAATGCAGCAGTACAAGAGGTTGCGGCACCTGAATTACGCAAAGGTGACTACGTACTGGTCGAAGCGGGCGATGTTATCCCCGGCGATGGCGAAGTGGTCGATGGTGTGGCATCCGTCGATGAGTCCGCTATTACCGGTGAGTCCGCACCGGTCATTCGCGAAAGCGGCGGCGACCGCAGTGCTGTGACAGGTGGGACACGCGTCCTCTCAGACTGGGTGGTAATACAGGTGACAGCGAATCCTGGCGAGACGTTCCTCGACCGCATGATTGCGCTGGTCGAAGGTGCAAATCGCCAGAAGACGCCAAACGAAATTGCGCTTAACATCTTGATTGCCAGCTTGACCATCATTTTTGTGCTGGTATGCGTCTCGCTGGAACCGTATGCTATCTACTCCGGTCAGGCAGTTTCTATTACCGTCTTGATCGCGCTCCTGGTTTGTCTCATTCCAACAACTATTGGTGGCCTACTCTCCGCTATTGGTATCGCAGGTATGGATCGCATGGTGCAGCGCAACGTACTGGCAATGAGCGGACGTGCGGTAGAAGCCGCTGGTGATGTGGACGTGCTTCTGCTTGACAAGACAGGTACGATCACGATTGGCAACCGTCAAGCCTCACGCTTTGTACCACTACAAGGTGTGGATGAACGCGACCTCGCGCAAGCAGCCCTGCTCTCAAGCCTAGCAGACGAGACGCCTGAAGGACGCTCTGTCGTAGCTCTGGCAAAGGAACGCTACGGTTTGTCCGACGATGCTACACCATCAGCCAATTTCATTCCTTTCAGTGCTCAAACACGGATGAGCGGCGTTGACCTGGAGAATGGAACGACCATCCGCAAGGGTGCTGGCGACTCCGTTGCGGCCTACGTAGCTGAACATGGAGGTGCGACGAGCGATGAGTTGAAGGGCATCGTTGAGGAAATTTCCAGGGCAGGTAGCACGCCACTTGTTGTCGCCGAGGTTATAGGCGGTACCAATGATCGGGGCGGACGGGCGCGTCTGCTGGGCGTAATCGAACTCAAAGACATTGTGAAGCGTGGTATGCGCGAACGCTTTGATCAATTGCGCAGCATGGGCATTCGTACCGTCATGATTACGGGTGACAATCCGCTGACAGCGGCGGCTATCGCGAAAGAAGCGGGCGTTGACGACTTTCTGGCACAGGCAACTCCTGAGACCAAGATGAAACTCATCAAAGAACAGCAGACCGGTGGCCGCCTAGTCGCCATGACTGGCGACGGCACGAATGACGCTCCTGCCCTTGCGCAAGCTGATGTCGGTGTGGCGATGAATACAGGAACGCAAGCAGCGAAAGAAGCTGCAAACATGGTGGATTTGGACTCGAACCCAACGAAGCTGATCGAGGTTGTCGAGGTCGGCAAACAACTCCTGATCACACGCGGTGCCTTGACGACGTTCAGTATTGCCAATGACGTTGCTAAGTACTTCGCCATCATTCCAGCAGCGTTCGCTGTGACCTATCCACAGTTAAACGCGCTCAACGTCATGCACCTAGCATCACCTCATAGTGCAGTCCTTTCAGCCGTGATCTTTAACGCGCTGATCATTATCGCCCTGGTGCCTCTGGCTCTACGCGGCGTCAAATATCGTCCAGTTGGAGCAGGTCGGCTCCTGCGCGACAACCTGCTACTCTATGGCTTGGGTGGGATCATCATCCCCTTCATTGGCATTAAGATTATTGATGTGATCCTGCAAATCTTACACTTAACCTTGTAAGCAAAGCAGAATGACAGAGGTCTCTCATGTATCAGTCCTGCTCTTACACAGGACTGATACATGAGGGAAACGTTAGCGTGAAAAAGAAAGAAGTGGAGAATGAAAACAATAGAACCCGCCCAGACAGAGACGCAGACACCAGAAGTACCCCGTCGCGTTGGGCTTGTGGGATACTTACGACCAGCAATAGCGATGATGCTGCTCTTCACCATTATTACCGGACTGATTTATCCTGGTATTGTCACGGCACTCGCACAATTGATTTTTCCGTATCAGTCAAATGGAAGTCTGCATACGGTTGACGGCAAGGTGATAGGCTCTGACCTAATTGGTCAGTACTGGACATCCTCTAAGTACTTTCATGGACGTCCATCGGCGACATTGAGTGCTACAACTGGTAAGCCTGCGCCATATTCTGCGGACAACTCATCGGCCTCAAACATAGGACCGACTAACGGCTATCTTATCAACGGCAATGGTACACAAGTTACCGTAACAGCAGGAACTCCTGCCCCTGCAGGTTCGACACCTGTCGCGGGACAGAAGAATACCTATTACATTCCTGGGACCTATGCAGGTGTCAAGAGCTATGCAGATCAGTTCCGGCAGGAGAACGGTCTTGCCCCAAACACACCACTACCTTCCGACATCGTAACCGCATCGGGATCAGGACTTGACCCCGATATCTCTATCGAAGCCGCCAACTTACAGGCGAATCGCATCGCACAGGTACGTGGTCTGTCCGTCACTAAGGTGCAACAGCTGATCAACGATCATATTCATGCACGTTTTCTAGGCATCTTCGGCGAACCGTACATTAACGTGCTAGAGCTGAACTTGGCACTTGATGGGAAGCAATAGAAGTAGGCGGCGAGAGGATGAGTCAAGAAAAACCTGACCATATTCTACGCGAGGAGGGGCGTCCCGATCCAGAGACGCTCCTCAATCGCTACAATCTACGTGATACTCAGGACAACGAGGACGAGGAAGAAAATCTGACCTCTGCTTCTGGAACAAACGATCATCACCATAGGCATGGTCGCCTTCGCGTCTACTTGGGGTCCGTCGCGGGTTCTGGCAAAACCTATGCCATGCTCGCGGAGGGTCACAGACGCGAGGCGCGAGGCACAGATATTGTCATCGGCATGGTCGTGACGCATGGGCGTCCACAAACACAGGCGATGGTGGGCGATCTTGAAATCATTCCCCCTAAGCAGATTTCGTATCGCGGAGTAACACTGGAGGAGATGGATACCGACGCAATCATTGCCCGTCATCCCCAGGTGGTCCTCGTTGACGAGTTAGCTCATACAAATGCCCCTGGTTCTAAGAATGCTAAGCGCTATCAGGATGTCGAAGATTTGCTTGATGCTGGCATTGATGTAGTAACGACGGTGAACATTCAACATCTGGAGAGTCTCAACGATGTCGTCGCAAGTATTACAGGTGTGCGAACGCGCGAAACATTACCTGATCGTGTACTAGATGATGCTGATGAAGTCGAACTCGTTGACATTTCTCCTCGTGCCTTGCGGCAACGTATGCGTCACGGCAATATTTACCCACCTGAACGTATCGAGCCATCACTCAACAATTTCTTTCGTGAGGGAAATTTGACGGCTTTGCGAGAACTTGCGCTGCGCCGTACTGCTGAGAAAGCTGAGTCGCAACTGCAACGTTATATGACGGATCATAAAATCACGAAGTTATGGCCTGCCAACGACCGCGTACTCGTAGGCTTCGATGCGCGTCCACATACACGCCAAGTGATCCGTGATGCATGGCGTTTAGCTCACGGATTACATGCACAACTGATCGCGGTAAGTATTCAGCCAGAAGGGTATCTTGCTTTTACAAGCAAACTTATCAGATTTCTTAAATTTGGCTCTGATGCTGCGAGACAATACGAACTTGCACAACGCCGCATAGAAGACCACGTTCAGCTTGCGGAAGACCTTGGTGCCGAAGTCATACGCCTGACGAGTCGTGATATTGCAAAGACACTGGTACAGGTTGCAAGAGAGCATCAGGTAACGCAAATCGTCCTTGGTCAACCCGCACGAAGTTGGTGGGAAGAAGTTCTACGTGGCTCTATTGTCAACCGCTTGTTACGCTTGAGTACAGCTATGGATATTCATCTAGTACCACGAGAAGGTGAAGAGTAACAAGCCTTCGGCGGTAACTACCTCACATCTAATTTCTCCATCTGGTACTTCTATCATCCAACATAGGGTATCCCGTGGTATCTAATGCCGCTAAAGCAGTACGCATTGTGGTGAGAAGTACCTCCCGTTCCTCCATCTCAAGGAAGGCTGCAATCTCTAAGCTATGCTCTACTGCCGCGATCAAGGTATTGATGACGCGAACATTTCCTCCCGCGTAGTGCCCAATTTCAGCAAATACCTCAAGGTATTCAGCGAACGTTGGCTGACGAACTTCCAAACTACTCGTTCCGCCTGCGAAGCGATAGACGTTTGGCAGTGGCTGATGACGAACGAGATGTTCAAAAATCGCTTGGAGATACTTAATGCAGAGGACGCCTGTCGTTGGATCATTGATTGCGGGTGAGAGTGCCCGCAGTGCGATATCAGCAAGTTGGCGCACACCAAAGCGGGCATCCTGAGCAATGTCGCGTTCGCGTTCAATCGCAATATGATCGTGAATGGCATGCACACAATCGGCATCAGCCATGTGCATAGGTCGAACCTCGGCGATGACAGTCTCCTCAGTGACAAAATCGCCAGGGCAGACGAGCAAATGAAGATGAAAGCCAGGACACAGCAGGTATTGTATGAG
This sequence comes from uncultured Ktedonobacteraceae bacterium, assembly GCA_964250805.1. Classification (GTDB taxonomy): domain Bacteria; phylum Chloroflexota; class Ktedonobacteria; order Ktedonobacterales; family Ktedonobacteraceae; genus JBBQVS01. The sequence goes on from CAXUHG010000006.1 coordinate 82,627, forward strand.
GCTAGTAACGTCTATTCTCTGTACATAGCCTATGTGTGTCGCTCGAATAAGGGCAGGCTTCTCGTCGGTAAGCCAGGTTTGAATCATACGAGATGTTGTTTCTTCCTCCGCAAACTCATCGCCTTCCCATAATGAATATGGTTGCTCAATCGTCTGAAGCGTTTGCGTCGCAAGGTGTGCTACGATATCTGATACCTGAATGATACGACCTGTATGATGAACAAAGATCAACAAGAAGGCTAGGCCCACGAAGCCAAGCGCAATCGCAACGAGAATACTGAGTGTGGGGAGGAACCCGGAAGCGGTTGTGGAAGGTTCACTCATGGACGCGAGCACAATCAGAGCATACGCGAAAATAGCGAAGAAGCCTCCAGCGATCACTTGTGTGACGCGATCTTGTAGAAATCCCCGTAGCGCACGTGGCGTGTATTGACTCGACACCAGTTGCAACACGACAATCGTGATTGAGAAGGCAAGACCGGCAACGGTAATGAGTGAACCTGCGATAGTGGAAAGGATGATTCCCGCTTCCGCCGTTCCACCATGAAACATGAAGTGTTCCTGAACCATTGATAGGTGAGAGTCAATTGTTAAAAAAAGGAAGGCCAGGAGTGGACCTATGAGCGAGACCAGAGCGGGAACAAACCAGAAGGTGTTGAAAAGGGTCCTGCGATAATCACTGAACATTTTGTTAAAACTATCCATAAAGACACCATGTACCGACCAGACTTCCCGGTGCTCCTCTGTTTGTTCTATCACTTGATAGGAACATTCGTGGGTAGTATAGCATGAAGCTTATTGTAAGACAAGAAAGAACATATAAAAAATGAGCGATATCAAGAAATATGTACATGTATACTTGAAACCCTGACAAAATTTTGAGCAACTTCGTGCTACACTCAAGGTAACAGAAGAATATCTGCATGACAATTTCACATGCAGAAGCACAAAATATGCTAGGACATTGACAGGTATTCAGTAAGAAGTGCAGAAATGATAATTCGTTTTTTGCTGCCTTGCACTGAGAATGCAGACAGAGGAGCTATTGACGCTGCAATAGAGCTAGTCCACTCTTATGGAGCAACCCTCGTGCCTCTTTCACTAAAATGTACATCGGAGACAGAGAACGTCAGAGCAGTACAAACGGAAATGCGTCAGCCTCAACATAATTTTTTGGAGATGGTACAGCACCAAGCGGCAATCATGGAGGTACCTGTTGAATGGTTCGAGATATCTACTCATGATGCTGGGCGCAGTATTCATGCCTTCGCTGAAGAGATGGATTGTTCCGGTATTCTTCTTTTTGTCTCTGAGGGAAAAGGGGTATTGCTCGAGACCAATGAAGTGCGGTACGTGATCGAGCATGAACATATCGTTCTGCCTTTTCTCATTCATCTGATACCCAAAAAGAGAACGCCTTTCCCACCATCGTGGATTTCTCGTCAATTTCAAAGTAAGAAAACTTCCGAGACCTCACCGAGGAAAGAAAGGTTTCCTCGGTGGTATCCCTTTGCACTGCTTGCAGCCGGCCTAATGATAGCAACCCTTGCCTTCTTGAATGGAATGTATCTTCTTGAAGAGCCTGGATTTACTATTGGATCCCTTCTCACAAAACTCATTTTTATAGGTGTTGTCGCGCTTTCTCTCACTGCAATACTCAGTTTTTTCGTGGAAAAGTGGCGACAGGAGCAAGAGTAGCATACTATATGGAGGATGTATGTCATCAAAGTATCAACCAGGACAGAGAATTGATCATTATGCAGTTCTTTCCCTTTTGAGTCAAGGGATAGCAAGTTCTGTTTATCTTGCCCTTGATAGGAATACAGGACAGAAGGTCGTTCTCAAGTTCCCGAAAGATGATGTAATTGGTGGAAGGGCTATCTTTGAACGATATCAACGTGAAGCCCAGATAGGACATTTGTTGTGTCATCCTCACATTATGCAACATCTTCATCCTGATGAAGAGCGACAAGGGAACTATCTAGTGTTGGAATACCTTCAAGGGCAAACGCTTCGTGAACTCATGGCGCAACGTGCGCCCGCACTCCTTCCTCCTGATGAAGTTGTCTCACTTCTTGTACAGGTATGTGAGGCTCTTTTATACGCTCACAAACATGGAGTTATTCATCAAGACATGAAGCCCGATAATATTATGCTTTTAGAGAATGGCGAAGTCAAAGTGTTCGATTTTGGTATCGCGCAGATGATAGGAGAACGCAAAAGCTTCCTTCCAGGTTTTTCCCCGTTAGTGGGTACACCTAACTATATGGCACCAGAGCGGTTACAGGGCAAGCCCGGTTCAATACAGACCGACATCTATGCAGTGGGCGTTGTTCTCTACGAACTCCTTTGTGGACGCACACCTTTTCGAGAACAAGATGGGTTTACGTTCGTTAGAGAATCCATCTCTCATGACCCACCAGATATCTTAAACTTCAATCCATTCCTTTCACCAATGCTTGCAACTCTTGTGATGCGTGCGATTCGTCGAGATGTCGATAAGCGTTACAAAAGTTTGGAAGACATGCTCTACGACCTGCACCATGTACGGGACATAACGCCTCTTCCCTACGTTCCCGATGCCCCCAGCTACGGTGGTCGCTATCGACAGATTATTGCTCTCTCGCTTCTCATTGTAGGAATCATCTTCGTACTCATTCTCTTTGGTGTACTTGCTCAGTTTGTTCATCACGCTGTTCGATAATGTGTTAGAACGAGCCTGAATGTTGAGTACATCTTGAGGTAAATAACTCCTTTTTTGAACGCATATTGACGATTTTGTCTATATATTTCAAGCAGAAGTAATTCTAGCTTTGCATGGTCATTATCCGGGTGCTTCCACTCAAACAAAACACATTTGTCCGCTACTCCTTCACATTCTCAGCCACCTAACTCGCCCTTGAAACAGCACTTTTTGTGAAGGAGTAATGTGAATTAGGTGGAAGAAGGTAAGAGGTGGGAAACGGTCTGTTTTCGGAAATATCCCTCCACCTGACAGAAAAAAATAGGGATATCTCCCTATAGTAAGGCACCTATCTCTGGACTTATACTCTCTTTGTCTATTTGTTGTATCAATGAAAGGATAGTTTTCTCTATGCTCCTCTCGCGCCAATTTGTACAACGCATTCTTGGAGTCCTCTGGCTTATTGACGGACTCTTACAACTTCAGCCACAAATGTTTACGATGAACATGATTAACGGGGTGATGAAGCCCATGTTACAAGGTCAGCCTGGTTTCGTTGAAACGAGTCTCCAATGGATCGTCCAGGTAACGACACAAAATCTTGTGCTGATTAATCTGCTTATTGCTGTAGTACAAATCGTCCTCGGTCTCGCGTTCCTCTTCCTCTCAGGACGATGGCTCAGAATCACCATTCTTGTCTCTATTATATGGTCTCTTGTCGTCTGGTATGGCGGTGAAGGAATGAATATGCTCCTCACCGGGCAATCGAGTGTTCTCACAGGGTCGCCGGGAGCAGTATTGCTGTATGCAATACTTGGTCTCGTTGTCTATCCTCGTACCGTTTCTAGCAATGGTTCGGTGTTTGATGCACAGGAAGGGATCATTTCACGACGAAGCCTCCTCTGGATTCTCGCAGGTTTCTGGGGATTCGCAGCTCTGCTCCAACTCCAATCGTACTGGTGGCAGTCAGGGCAGATTTCTCAAGCGATTGATGCGGTCGTGGGACTGGGAGGTCTTAATGGAGTAATCGTTGATCCTGCACTTCAATCGCTTTCTCGCGCCACAGCATCTTTAGAAATTCCGCTCAACATCGGATTGATTGTCCTGTTTCTTCTCCTGGGAGCAGCTCTTGCTCTAGGAGCGACAGGCAGACAAACAGTGGTTCGTCCGGCACTCATCGCCTCCATCGTCGTCAGTGTCGTCATCTGGTATCTGACCCAGGCATTCGGCGGTATCTTCACTGGTATGGCAACGGACTTCAATTCGGGCTTACTACTTGTTGTTCTTGCTCTAGGGTGCTGGCCCCGTGTTGCCTCCCTACGAAAAGCACAGGAACCGGTAGACCAAACGGTCCCTTCGGCTTCTTCGGTCCAATCAGCATAGGAAATGCCTATGCTATGGGGAAGTGGAAAATGGAGCCTTCCTAGGAGGAAGGCTATTGATATAAGGAAGCACACATGCAAACGAAGTTCTCGTGATCGCTTACGAGAACTTCGTTTGCATGTGTGCTTCCTTATACGCGTACTCCCAAGAACATTACCCTTCAAGCAATAGGGTTTCGGGGTCCTCAACCAGTTCTTTGATGCGCACAAGGAACCGCACCGCCTCGCTTCCATCGACAATACGATGATCGTAGGACAGCGCAAGATACATCATGGGGCGAATGACCACTTGCCCATCGAGCGCGATAGGGCGTTGCTCGATCTTATGCATACCCAGAATACCAACCTGTGGCGCGTTCAGAATTGGTGTTGAGAGCAACGAGCCGAAGACGCCACCGTTGGTAATCGTGAAGGTACCGCCCTGCAACTCTGAAAGCGAGAGTGTATTGGCGCGTGCTTTCTTCGCGAGTTCGCTGATTTCACGCTCAATCTGGGCGAAGCTCTTGCTATCAGCGTCACGCAATACTGGTACCACCAGCCCCTCGTCAGCACCAACTGCAATACCGATATCGTAGTAGTGCTTCAGAACAAACTCGTTGCCCTGTATCTCGGCATTCAGACGCGGAAAGGCTTTGAGGGCACCAACCGCCGCCTTCGTGAAGAACGACATAAAGCCAAGCGAGACGCCATTTCTCTCTTTGAAGGCGTCTTTGCGACGACTGCGGACATCTAAAATCGCGCTCATATCGACCTCATTGAAGGTGGTCAGCATAGCAGCCGTGTGTTGTGCCTCGACGAGACGCTGCCCAATCGTTTGCCGCCGCCGTGAGATGCGAATGCGCTCCTCACGTCCTCGCGGTGCGGTGAGAGCGGGTGCTACAGCCGAAGCACTGGCACCATTGCTTGTGCTACGCGGTGCTTGTGCGGGTTCCACAGCAGGTGCGAGAGCCTGTTGCGTTTGTGCAATAGGTGTTTGCGCTTGTTGAGAGGGTTGTGCCGCGTTCTGTTCCAGGTAATTCACAACATCCTCACGCGTAATACGTCCGTGCGGACTGGTCGCCCGCACCTGCGAGATATCGACGTTGTGTTCGGCAGCGATACGACGCGCCAGTGGTGATGGTGGTCGTTGCGCCTCCTGCGATGCCTGCTGGACTACAGGTTGTTGCGTCACAGCCTCTTGTGCTGGACGTTGCTGCTGAGCAGTTGCCTGAACTGGTGCAACGGGTGCGGCAGAATCAGCGGGTGCCGTTTGTGGCGGTGAACTGATGGAGCTTGTTGAAGGGACTGTCTCTTTCACCCCATTCGCGCTTGAAGCACCACTTTCGGCAATGATGCCGAGAACTTCGCCTACAGCAACGGTATCGCCCTCTTGCTTGACAACTTTCTGTAACACGCCATCTTGTTCGGCGTTGACCTCGACATTGACCTTATCGGTCTCAAGCTCCACCAGAGCCTCGCCCTGATGAATGGTATCGCCTTCTTTTTTGAGCCATGATGCAATCGTAGCATCAACGATAGACTCTCCCAATGTTGGGACGACAATTTCAGTGGACATAGTTTCCTCCGCGCTGGCTTAGTGGTAGGGAAGATGCCTCGGTCGTGATTTTTTCCTGCTCCGCAATGTACCAATCCCAGAAGCCAGTAGCCGGACTCGAACGATCAGGACGCGAGATGACCCCGACCTGAATAGATGAATCAATAAGAGCGGTGAGATGGGGCATGACGTACAGCCACGCGCCCATGTTATGTGGCTCTTCCTGTACCCAAACAACCTCACGAGCGTTGGGGTATTGGGCAAGCACTTTTTGCAACGCTTGCTTTGGAAACGGATAGAGCATTTCTACACGCACAATCGCAATATCATCGACGGTTGTCCTACTCTCATGTGAGAGTAAATCAATGGCAATCTTGCCAGTACACAGTGCAACGCGTCGCACGTCTGCCGCATTCGCACGCGCCTTCGTATCATCCAATACAGGTTGGAATGTGTTCTCCGTCAAATCCTCTAGTCGCGACGAGGAGAGCGGATGTCGTAGCAGACTCTTTGGCGTCATCACAATCAATGGTCGTGGATGGTGCTTGAGATTATATGCCTGTTGGCGTAAAAGATGATAATATTGTGCCGCCGTTGAACAGTTCGCCACCTGTATATTATCTTCAGCAGCAAGCTGTAGGTAGCGTTCAAGGCGTGCGCTAGAGTGTTCCGGCCCTTGTCCTTCATAGCCATGCGGCAGCAGCAGCACTAGCGATGACTCTTGCTTCCACTTCGCACGTCCCGAAACGATAAACTGGTCAATAATAACCTGCGCGACGTTGGCGAAATCGCCAAATTGTGCCTCCCATAATACAAGCGCATCGGGAGCGTGAACGCTATAGCCATACTCAAAGCCCATCGCAGCAGACTCGCTCAAAGGACTATTATAGATGGAAAACGACGCCTTCGCCTCAGCAAGATGCTGTAGCGGAATGTAAAGCTTATCGTTCTCCTGATTGTGCAGTACCGCGTGGCGATGACTGAATGTGCCACGCTCGGAATCCTGTCCGGTCAAACGAATTGGTGTGCCATCGGCGAGAATAGAGGAGAACGCAAGTGCCTCAGCCTGTCCCCAATCAATGCCGCCCTCTGGTCCCAAAGCGTTAGCGCGACGCTGTAAAGTACGTGAGAGCTTTGTGTTCGGCGTAAAGTCATCAGGCCATGTCAATAGTTCTTTATTATAAGTTTGTAGTTGTTGAGCCGAAACAGCAGGTGGAATGAGTGCCTCTTCGCTCTTGCCATTTGCACCATTCTTCCCTATCGGGTCGGTCTGGTACACACCCTCATCAGCCTTGTGCTTGGCCTGCTCTAAGATAGCAAGGGCGTCATTCACCATCGCATCCGCCTCTTCTTGCGACAATAACCCCTCTTGCTCCAAACGCTGAGCATACAGTGCGCGAACCGTCGGATGTGAACGAATGTTTTCGTACATTCTAGGTTGCGTGAACGCTGGCTCATCACCCTCATTGTGGCCCCAACGACGATAGCCAACAAGATCGACAAGCACATCCTTATGGAAATGGTCACGGAAGGCATGAGCAATACGTACCGCCGTCAAACAAGCGTAGGGGTCGTCGGCGTTGGCATGAATAATCGGCATCTCAAAGCCTTTTGCCAGGTCGCTTGCGAAGTGCGTTGAGCGACTATCATCAGGGTTTGTGGTAAAGCCAAGCTGATTGTTGGCAATAATGTGAATGGTGCCGCCAACCCAGTAGCCGCGCAAATGCCATAAATTCAATGTCTCAGCAACGATACCTTCACCTGGGAAGGCCGCATCGCCATGAATCACGATTGGCAGAGTATGGTCTACATCTAGCTTTGGTGAGCCAGCCGCCGTGCGATTCTCCTGTGCAGCACGGGACATACCCTCAATCACAGGATTGACGAACTCCAGGTGACTAGGATTCGGTGCCAGCACGATTTTGAGCGAGACATGAGAGGCATCTTCACCAAGTACGTGTTCCGCGCCAAGGTGATACTTCACATCACCCGTCCAGCCAAAACCGAAGGTATCCGTCAAAGGTACGCCCTCTTCGCGCTTCGCATGGCTGAACTCGGTCAATATTGCGCCATAGGGCTTTTCCAGAATATGTGCCAGCACATTGAGACGCCCGCGATGCGCCATACCAATTACCACTTCACGCGTCTCTGAGTCGATGGCACCAGTAATGATTTCATCGAGCATGGGAATAAGTGTATCGGTTCCCTCTATCGAAAAGCGTTTCTGGCCTGTAAAGGTTTGGTGCAGATACCGCTCGAACACCTCAACCTGTGTCAGACGCTTGAGCAGTTTGCGAGCCTCTATCGAGCCAGGGGTGGAATGATAGAGGCGTAGACCAACGGCGTCGCGTAGCCAGCGACGCTCTTCCGCGCTCTTCACCTGATCGAACTCATAGCTAATCGTACCTGAATACATTGAACGCAATGCATTGATAGCTTCAAGCGCATTGGAGGCGCTTTCGGCAGCGTGCCCACCAACCACTGTGGGCGGCATTTGAGCAAGGGCTTCATCTGTCAAGCCGTAGTAGTCAGGTAAAAGAGCTGGATCACCCAACGGTTCTTTGCCGAGTGGATCAAGGTTGGCACCAAGATGCCCACGTTCACGAATAGCATGTGCGAGCGCGGAGGCCGCGACAATTTGTGAAACCTGAGGCGGCACAGCCTCTCTACTCGTAACATCATAGTTCGCTAGTTGTGCAGCGGGAAAGAATACGCTTTCCTCGTGGTCATCTGAATGGTCAGGAGACCACGAATCAAAAAACGCCCGTGTATCTGCATCAACCGATGCGGGATCGTGCGTATAGCGGTCATAGAGATCAAGCACGTAGCCCGCATTTGGTCCATAAAAGGTTTCAAGATTGTTCATGAAACTAACATTCCTTTGTATATTTAACACTCCCAACCCACGTTTAACCCATCTTGCAAAACATTTGTAATGTGTGGATTGATTACTCCTCTATTATAGTACGCTTTGCGGTGCTGTGGATAGTCTTGTGACTATGGTATAGAGGTGAAAGGAGTTTTTTATACAAAGGTGAAGGCTCTAATTTTTGGAAAGGTGCTGTATCTCCTCTCGAATCTGTAGGATTGCAAGTCGTGATTCTTGAATCATGAAAAATGCTCCGGCAAGTATCATAAACATACCAATGATGGTAAGGCCCACTGGCAGCCAGGTAAGCATATCGGCATAGAAACGGTCTATAGCAATAGACAGACACCCTAACACCAGGATACCTACCGCGAGAAAGAACGCGGTGACTGCTCGCTCTGCAAGCAACGAGCGTCTAGCATATCGCGCAAGCCAGCGTTGCGACATGTCCTGCGTCCAACCCATTTTGCTCACCTCTTCTTTGGTCTGTTGTAATATCGCTCTGGAACGATCAACGGCTCGTGCCAGCCGTTGCAGTGCTGTCGCCACAAGAGAGGCAGAACCGAGAATCAAGAGAGCAGGTGTAATCATCGCGGATATGATGATGAGTGCAGGGGAACTTGCGTTGCTCACCATTTTATTCTCCGCCAGCCATCTCAAAGAGAATCCCAATGGCCTGTTGTGCCGTTGGTTGCGAGAAATCGCCTGCCAATTCTCCCGAAAGCGTCGCAATAGAAACGGTGGATGCTCCTGCTTGTGTGATGCGACGGAGTGCGGCATCTTCGGTGCGCTGGCTGATCCCTGCGACTGCATCAATCACAACGAAAACACGATAGCCCAGGTCAGAAGCCGAAAGCGCAGGCAATTGTACTGCAAGTTCAGTAGCAACCCCTGCAATCAGAAGTGTTTTCCTTCCGGTTGCCTCAATAGCTTCCTTGATAGCTTGATTCTCGAATGAGTCGGCAGTCGTGCGATAGTGAGTTGGCAAATCTCCCAATCCCTGTGCAATTTCCGGCATAACTTTTGCCGGGCTTCCATCCTGCCCCCGGACTCCAGAAACAATCGCCGGTATCCCTAGCAAATGCGCCAACCGTGAAAGTGCAAAAACACCTTTCTGTAATCTCGCATAAGGAACTGTGAGCGGCAAATCGGCAATCCCTGCTTGCAAATCTGCGAACAGAACGAGTGTGTCACTGACTTCTATTTTTGACTGCTTCATGTTTGTAACCTTCCAATTATCGCTTTACTGAATAACACCAAGTTGTCGCATCAAGCTCAAATCATCGCGTACCGCCCAATGTTCCACGACCTGACCATCCGCGACGCGCACGATGTGTATCTGTTCCTGAGAAACGCGCCTTCCCGTCGGGACAATACCCATAAACGTCCCCTGATGCGTACCACTGAACGAGTTACGCATCACCACCTTATCGCCATCGGCGAGTATATCTTCGATGGTAAATTTCACATCAGGAAAGGCATTACGATAAAACAGTACTAGTTGTCGAAACGAGGCGGGTCCGAGCGGAGAGCCTGGTGCAGCATGATTGAGGAACGAGGCGGAAATAAACTCGTCCGCCGTCTCTAGCTTGCCTTGATTGAACAATTCTTCCCAGGTGCGACGCACAATGGCTTTGTTCTCTTCCTCTGCCATGAAAAATACCCCTTTTTCCAATGTAGACTTTGAATAGCGGTCTATCCGCCATCTCTCCAATTGTAACAAGAGAACGGCAAAGACATCTTGGAAAAACATGCTCATTTCACGGAAGAATTAGTATATTCTTGCTCTTCTGCTGAAGTAGTGCATGAGGAGGAACGCCAACTATGCGCTTGAAATAACGGGTGAAGTGGCTCTGATCAAAAAAGCCGACGCGCGTAGCAACTTCTGCTATGGAAAGTTTGCCCTGTAGTAGCAGGTCTTTTGCACACTCAATGCGAGTGTGTAATACATATTGATGCGGGGCCATACCTGTTGCTTGCTTAAAGGTGCGTGAAAAGTGGTAGGGACTCAAATTGGCAATAAAGGAGAGTTCGGCAATCGTTAGCTGTTGAGCAAGATTATCTTGAATATACTCAACGACGCGCTGCATTGGAGCGTTTGGAACATTGCTAGTTATATCTCGAACTATGCTCTCTTTTGTGGAATAGTGGTGGAGCAAGTGTGCTGACAATGCAGTTGCCAGTGATTCCGCGTACAGAGCAGAAGATGAGATCATCCCTCCGTCAAGTTCGGCATTGAGTGCCAGTCCTATCTGCTGTACTAACGGATCTCGAAACTCCCTCCTACGTTCCATAGCCTCGATAGCATCGTAGTCTGCAATGTTTTCATCATCCTGAGTTACAAGCGATGGATCGAGAAAGAGAAGTAAAAATTCTGCATCCTTCTGCCAGCGTATCCAATGATGT
>CAXUHG010000007.1:0-30232 GCA_964250805.1 uncultured Ktedonobacteraceae bacterium
GAACCTTGCTCTTTCTCCGCGTACACCGCTAACGTTTCGCCAGTTGCACGTCTGCTATTGAGAGAATACGTTGCCCATTGTGAAAGTACAATACCACCCAACACAGGACCAACCACAACGTCTATCTGCTCCGTATCATAGGGTTGCATCATATGCTGGCAGAGTTTCGAGATGATGCCTGTATGCAGGTAGAGAGCATCTTTGTTGATATAGACGGAGCTATGGCGACCAGAATTATAGACAAAATGACTGTCGGTTATTATCGCCCCTGCATCTACAAACATTTGCATAATTGCAGGATCATTCATGGTTATACTCCTTTCTCAACGCGCTTGCCCTGTGGATCGCCGAGTACCTTCCCATCCTGATAGACCAGTCCACCACGTAAGAAGGTGGCAACGGGTCGTCCCACAAACTCCATGCCTTCATAGGCTGACCACTGGTTTTTCGTGAGCAGGTCGGACTTCTGCACTGTCCATACCTTATTCGTATCGACAACCACGATATCGGCATCTTTACCGACGGCTATACCGCCTTTTTGCGGAAAACCGAAGATGCGTGCGATATTACGCGAGGTTACTTGTCCGATACGTATCAATCCTTCTTCCAGCGTCTCTTGCCCAAAGTGTTGTATCCAGCCACTAATGAGAATGGGCAGTGACTCTTGGAAGCCGGGGATACCTGATGCGACATCCCACACGCTCTCTCGGTGCTTCTCCTCTAATGTATGCGGCGCATGGTCTGTGACGACAGTATCAATTCTACCATCGCGTAGCAGTTGCCACAGGTTTTTCTGGACATCGGGTTCTCGTACTGAGGGTGAGACGTTAATAAGATTGCCACGAGTCGCGTAGTCGTCGGTATTGAATGCAAGGTGAAAGGTCAGCACCTCACCGTAAACATCAACGTCGAGGCTACGCCCGAACTCGATAGCAGCGAACTCCTCTGGCGTCGATTGGTGCAGCAGGTATAGTTTTACGCCATAGTGTTTTGCCAGCGCAATCATTTCCAGTACAGAGGTCAGCACAACGGTATGATTTCGCGCCTCACTCCATGCAGCGGGATCGTGTCGGTTCAGCACATTGCGGTAGTGATGAGTGAAGTAGTCTACAAGTTCCTGATTCTCGGCGTGAATAAGTGCCATGATGTGACGTTCGCCGAGTATCTCGAAGACGCTAGCGATATCGCTGATACGTCCAATCGTTGTCGGCGTTGTAGCATGACCAGCGGCGAAGATTTTGACGCCTGTAATCAGGCTCGTATCCACATGCTTCAATTCGTCGCGGTCTTGCAGTGAGGTGCCCATATTAATAGCGAAGTCGGTGTACGACTTTTGCCCATAACGCTGTATCTGCTCTTGCACTCTTGCAACTGTTGTTGTAGGTGGCTTCGTATTGGGCATATCGAAAACGGTGGTGTAGCCACCCGCAAGAGCAGCGCGGGAGCCATGCGGAATATCCTCTTTGTAGTCCAGCCCAGGCTCACGCAAATGTCCATGCACCTCTAGCAATCCCGGCAAGAGATATTTGCCGCAAAAATCATAGGTAGCATTGTCGGCATAGCCCTCTTCGATACGCTCGATTCTGCCATCTGTGATGTGTAACGTTCCTTGTATGATTTTGTCGGGTAGGACAATTGATCCAGTTATTGACGTTGACATTGAAAAACAATCCTCGTTTGATAATGCAGACATTTGGTAGGGACCGATTTATCGCGTCCAATGCGTGATTTATCACGCGAGTCTCTTCTTGATCCGTGTAAACGTTGTATACAACAATTTCGCGCGATAAATCGCGCGTTGGACGTGATAAATCAGTCCCTACCAGCAAAAATTGACATACGCATTACACGTACTCATTCCACGATTTCACGGGCATGGTCGCAAGGTTTTTCTCTGTGATGGCTTTAACAAAGAGACGTGCCTGCTTGACCTTCGTGAATAACGGGATGTTGTGATCAATGGCATAGCGGCGCATAGCGTAGTCGTCGTCAAGCTCTTTTTTGACGTATCCATCGACAATATTGATTGCAAGGTCGATTTTGTTGTCGTGGAAGTAGGCCAGCACGTTCGGTTCACGGCGTTCGTGAATTTTGTAGAGCATTGTTGCGTCGATGCCATGTTCCTGTAAAAACTCGCATGTCTTCGCGGTGGCATAGAGCGGTATCCCCAGCGCACGCAACTGTTCCGCGCTCTCTAAGAAATTCAGCTTTTTATCCTGCCCACCAAGGCTGATAAAGACGCCCTTCGATGGAACAGAGCCTCCCGTCGCAATAATCGCTTTAAGATACGCCTCTTCGATATCATCGCCGAAACAGGCCACCTCACCAGTCGAGGCCATTTCGACACCTAATGCGGGATCAGCACCAGTCAGACGCGAGAACGAGAATTGCGGAGCCTTGACCGCGACAAAGTTGGGCGGCAGAATGGGAATAGCTGGTACGTTCTCTTCAAACAGGATGTCAACGAACAGTGTCATGAAGTTGACGCCGATCACTTTCGAGATGAAGGGGAAGGTGCGCGATGCTCGTAGGTTTGCTTCGATGACGTAGACCTGATTATCGCGGGCGAGAAATTGCACGTTAAACGGGCCTGTAATCTCAAGAGCCTCGGCGATGGCATGACCTACGTGTTCGACCTTCGCCCGCGTCTCAGCGTTGATATATTGAGGTGGTAGCACAATCGTCGCATCACCTGAGTGGACGCCAGCATTTTCGATATGCTCAGAGACCACAAAGGCTTTGATTTTGCCATGTTGCGCCACTGCGTCCAGTTCAATCTCTTTGAACTTCTCGAAGAATTTAGAGACGGTCACGGGATGTTCAGGCGAGACTGCCGCCGCCTCTCTGGTGTAACGCACCAACTCTTCTTCTGTGTAGCAAATCTTCATGGCACTGCCAGAAAGCACATACGATGGGCGCACCAGTACTGGATAGCCCACACGCTCAGCAAAGCGTATAAGTTCCTCGATATCCGCGAAGCTATTCCACTCCGGTTGACGCACACCGAGCGTATCGAGCAGATTGGAGAACTTGTTGCGATCCTCAGCACGGTCTATGTTGTTGGCATCGGTTCCGAGCAGGGGAATACCGTAGTTTTGTAGTGCTTTGGCACGGTTGTTTGGCGTCTGACCACCAACGGAGACGATGACACCATAGGGGGACTCGAATTCACAGATGTCGGTGATGCGCTCGAAGGTTAGCTCTTCAAAGTAGAGACGGTCTGAGGTGTCGTAGTCAGTCGAGACGGTTTCAGGATTGCAGTTGATGATAATTGAGCGTTTGTTGTGCCGCTTGAGAGCTTCGACGGTACTCACACTGGTCCAGTCGAACTCGACCGATGAGCCGATGCGATAAGGGCCAGAGCCGAGAATGACCACACCCTCGTTGCGCATTGGCTCTACATCGTTGTGATGTCCGTTGTAGGTCATGTAGAGATAGTTGGTGTCGGATGGAAATTCGGCGGCAAGCGTGTCGATTTGGAAGATGCTGGGAGTCACACCGAGCGACTTACGGATTTTGCGTATCTCTAAGCCCGTTTTGCCAGTCAGCACACCGATGCGTTTATCGGATAGCCCCATCTGCTTGAGTTCCCATAGCATAGATGCAGAGAGGTCTTGACTCGCTTGCAGGTCATACTCGGCATCGACAATGCGCTTAATCTTGCGTAGAAACCAGGGGTCGATGCCTGTTACATCATGAATTTTCTCGATAGAGATACCGTTTCGCAAAGCCATCGCAAGGGCGAACATACGCTTCGGAGTCGGCGTGTACAGATATTTGTCGATTGCATCGTTTACCGTCTCGCTGCTACCAAAGACCTTTTCGGAGGTCGCACCCTCGATATCAAGATCAAGCATGCGAATGGCCTTTTGATAAGCTTCCTCAAAGGTACGCCCGATACCCATAACTTCGCCGACGGACTTCATGCCCGTACCGATGGTCTCATCAACGCCTTTGAATTTGTCCAGGTCCCAGCGCGGAATTTTGACAACGAGATAGTCCAGGCTTGGCTCGAAACACGCCTGCGTCACGCCCGTTACCTCGTTTTTGAGTTCGGTCAAGCCATAGCCGAGGGCAAGTTTGGCGGCGACATACGCTAGTGGGTAGCCAGTCGCTTTACTTGCAAGCGCGGAACTACGAGAGAGACGCGCGTTGACCTCGATCACAGAAAACTCCGAGGTTCTGGGGTTGAGCGCAAACTGCACATTGCACTCGCCAACGATACCAAGACTACGTACAATTTTGATCGAGGCACTACGTAGCGCGTGATATTCCGTATTAGTGAGCGTCTGGCTAGGAGCAAGCACAACAGACTCGCCCGTATGAATGCCAAGCGGGTCCATGTTCTCCATGTTACAGACGGTAATGCAATTGTCGTAACTATCACGCACCACCTCGTACTCAACCTCTTTGTAGTGATGCAGGTATTGCTCGATTAGCACCTGTGACGTGAAGGCAAAGGCACCTGTGACGATATGCTCTAGCTCTTCCATGTTCTGAGCAATACCCGAACCCTGTCCGCCCAACGCGAAGCCAGCGCGTACCATCACTGGAAAACCAATCTCTTGCGCGATAGAGAGCGCGTCGGGAAGCGTTTCGGCACTCCTACTATGCGGTGTTGGCACCTGAATGGAGGCGAGATGTTCCGCGAACTCCTGGCGGTCTTCCGTGAGAATAATCGCCGAAACGGGTGTACCAAGAACCTCGACCTGATATTTTTCTAATATGCCTTTTTTGAACAGTTCGACACCACAATTGAGAGCGGTCTGCCCACCGAAGGAGAGCAGAATACCTTCGGGACGTTCTTTGGCTATGACTTTCTCGACGAAAAAAGCGTTGATTGGCAAGAAGTACACTTCGTCTGCCAGCGTTTTCGATGTTTGAATGGTGGCGATATTTGGATTGACGAGAACGGTGGCTATACCCTCTTCGCGTAACGCCTTGAGTGCCTGTGAGCCTGAGTAGTCGAACTCGCCCGCTTGCCCAATTTTGAGTGCGCCCGCCCCCAGCACCAACACCTTCCGTAATGTTTTCACTTATTATTTCCCTTTTATTTTGTCCAGAAAGTAGTCAAAAATCCACTCGGTATCTTCCGGCCCTGGTGTCGCCTCTGGATGAAATTGTACTGAAAAGACAGGCCGCGAGATGTGATGCATGCCCTCGTTACTGCCATCGTTCGCATTGACGAACCAGGGTCTGAACGACTCCGGCAGCGTACCAACGGCGAAACCATGATTTTGCGTCGTGATATAACAGCGTTTCGACCCTTCCATTAAACAGGGCTGGTTCTGACTGCGATGTCCGAATTTGAGCTTGTAGGTATCGCCGCCAGCGGCAAGGGCGAGAAGTTGATGTCCCAGGCAGATGCCGAGCGTTGGTATGTTCTGCTCTAAAGCGGTACGAATGGTCTGTATCGTCTTATCTGCCATTTTAGGATTGCCGGGACCATTCGAGATCAAGAGGCCATCGAAGTCGAAGCCACGCGCCTCGGAGAAGAGATCATAGTCCCACGGCACAGTGATGACGCGAATATTGCGTGCGAGCAGAGAGTTTATAATGTTATGCTTTGCGCCGCAATCGAGCAATACCAGCGTGATATCACCGCTCCCATCTACAGAGACATGTGAATTGGAGACCTGAGCCACGAGGTTGTCTGTGTTGGGATCATGAAAGGGAATATCGTCATCGAACACGATTTTTCCCAGCATGGCACCGTATGTGCGAATATGCTGTGTGAGCAGACGCGTGTCCTTGATTTCCAGGGCGGGCACTTTTTGCCCATGTAGCCAAGCACCAAGCGTCATAATACTCTGGAAGTGCGAAGGCTCGTCGGTGTAGTTCGAGACGATCAGGCCAGAGACCTGTACTCTGTCGCTCTCCCACAACGAGCGTTCAGGTACGCCATAGTTGCCGATAAGCGGATAGGTCATGTTCAAGATTTGACCAGCGAACGAGGCATCCGTCAGAGCTTCGGGGTAGCCGACCATGCCAGTGCTGAACACAACTTCGCCCGCCGCCGCTTCCTCATAACCGAACGACATACCCTCCATTATCGTTCCGTCTTCAAGAATGAGCTTACCGCGACGAGCAATATGCCGAGGTGTGACAATATACATAGGATCATATTCCCTTAACAATGTATTTTGAAGCGTCATGAGAAACTACTGAGTCCTTTCAAGTTAAGCTCTGCCAAGCACGAGTGCAAGCAGAGCCATACGTGTATAGAGTCCGTTCCGAATCTGTGAACGTAGATAGACGGCTCGTGGGTCACGGTCAACCTCTGGGTCGATGGTGCCGACGCGAGGTAGTGGGTCCATCAAAATCATGTCGTCATTGGCATATTGTCTCATCAGTTGTAGCGTCACTACGAATGAGGCAACATCTTTGTAGTCCTCAATCGAGGCAAAACGTTCTTTCTGGATGCGTGTCCAGTACCAGAAGGAACAGTTCCGCGGTATCTCGCATTCGCTACTAATCTCAATAATCTTGATGCCGCGTGTGCTAAGATACTGAAATTCGTCTCGACTTAAACGCAAGCTTTCAGGTGACAGTAGGTAAACGGTGTTGTTTTTGAAGAGCGAGAGGCCGCGTATCAGCGAATGAATGGTGCGACTGTTCAAGAGATCGCCAACGAGCAAACCCGTCAGGTTGTCGAGCCGTCCAAATTTTTCGTAGAGCGTGTAGAGATCGAGTAGAGTTTGCGTCGGATGTTCGTTGTTGCCATCGCCCGCGTTAATAATCGGCACGAACTCCGCCACCTCTGCCGCATGCTTCGCTGCACCTGCGGCTCTATGGCGCAAGACAATTGCATCAGAATACGCCTCGAAGACACGAATGGTATCCTCGAAGGTTTCGCCTTTATAGACCGAGGTGATTGTTTCGGGACTTTGAATGTCGAGTGTTTGCCCACCAAGCCGCTTGATAGCAGTTGCAAACGAGCCGAATGTTCTGCTGGAAGGCTCGTAGAAGAGGAGTGATGTAACGGTACCTGCAAGTAGCGTTGATGGTTCGCTATTGACGGCGATACGTTTCATATCGCCTGTAAGCGTGAATAGTCTATACAGTTCCGATTGTGAAAATTGGTCGAGGGATACGATATCTTTCCCTTTGAAGGTGCCATTGATAGGATCGCTTTGCATATTGGTTATCACTGAATTCATGTATTTTATCCCTCCTCTTAGCATAAAATAAAAAGGTCAAAAAAATTCCTCACCCCTGGAAACGGGATGAGGAAGGAAAAGTACTTGCTTCAAGTCCTTCCAGGAAAAGACTCGTTGGCTCATCTATGAGATGAGTTTTTCGTAGTATATTCGATGTGAGCCAGATGTTTGAAGCCATGATGATACCGCGCCTTTTAACAGCACTATTTTCCTGGGAAACGAGTTTCAAATTGTTAAAATTATACCCACCCACGAAGGAATGTGTCAAGGGCAATACAATAAAAATATGTGGAGATACCACACATAAACAACCGTTTATGCGTGGTACTTTTGTCTACTATAGAAAAGTCTTATTTCACGGAAACAAGCGTGACATCAAAGATGAGCGTCGCATTCGCAGGAATGGGACCTTGTGCTTGACTACCATATGCAAGTGATGGTGGAATGATGAGACGACGCGTGCCGCCAACCTTCATACCAATTAGGCCCTCGTTCCACCCTGGAATAATCTGTGCGGTACCCAGTGGGGTCACTTCAATTGGTTGACCACCGTGATCGAAACTACTATCAAACTTCTTGCCTGTGCTTTGTATCCAGCCGGTATATTCTGCCTCAGCAGTACTGCCTGTTTTCGCTACAGCACCCGAACCAACTTTAATGTCGATGTATTGCAAGCCACTCTTCGTTTTCGTTGCGGGCAATGTCACAACAGGCGGAGACGAGGGACCCGCCGAGGGCGTTGGCGAACCTGCATAGGCGGTACTGACAGCCTGCGCGATAGAGGTCGCAGAAGCTTGTACGCCAGCCGTAACCGATGCATTCGCCTTTGCGGTAGCTTGTACATGTGCTTTCGCTGTGCCTGTAGCGGTTGCTGCTACAGAAAGAGTATGTTGATGATCGGTATAGACTTGAAATTGCCAGAAGCCGAGACTACCCAACGCGATGAGAACGAGAGCGACGAGAGTACTTGTAATAATCGTGCGACGCCTTCTACGACGCGCGATACGCTGCAGGCGCTCCTGCTGACGTTGACCCGGACGATAAAGTTTTTGCGTGGATTTAGTGCCATTTTTCGTAGATTGCGTCATATAGATAGACCTCTCCTCATATTTGTACATAAATCAGTGCATGTCGAGGTTATCATTATTTCGTGATTCTGACAAGGGGGTAATGACAAATATGGGGGAATTTGGCAACTCCGCAAAAGCGGACAATCTAGGACTTTTCTCTTTTTTTCCTTTTCTTGGTTGAGAAGTCTTCACCTCACACAGGACTTTGTTACCAAATCATAACCGCTCTCTTCAAATATTGATCGGTCTTCTGCTATGCTGCATATGTTCTTATTGCACAAGGCATTTTGCTCTTGTGCGAATTTATCGAAACCGGAGGATATTTTCTTAATGGTGAAACGCGTTCTGCGTTGATCCATTTCGCGCTTTGTGCTTGTAGCACTAAGCATAGCACTTATCATTGGGGCTATTCTTTAGCTTTGTCAAGGCGAGCGGTGCAAAACATTCCTCACCTGCAAAGTCTGTTTCTATAGCACGACATTGCGTGAGAAGTAAGCATTGCATGTCTTGGAAACCCATGTTTGTCGAAAGACAGGAGAAAAGGATATAAAGTGAATTCTTCGTTTAACACACAACCAACTGAGGCGGGGCAAAAGCCAAGTCGCAAGAGACTTCGTTTGTTCACCGTCATCGGGACCATGTTTCTACTCGTTCTCGTTTGCACAGTAGCACTGTTCTCGAACACATTTAGTCACATGGTAACAAAAGCCGACGTTGCGACACGCGACGCAAAGCTGTGGCCGTTCGCCTCCGACAGCATTTGGAATACACCTGTTGGCTCCGGTGCAGCATACGTACCAGCAAATTTTCAGCCAGTGGCGAATGTGACCTATGACCCCATCTACTTTATCACGACCAGTAGCACAGATCCCAAAGTGCCTCTCTATCAATCTGGATGGGCAGGAAATCGCTGTGTAGGTACGACACAAGTAGGCTTCGACCCAATCTACTTTCCTCAAAACTATCTGATTCCTGATGATTCAAAAGTCGGTTACACACCAAATAACACATCAGCAATTCTACAACCAGATGGCAGATCACTTATTCAGATCGAACCTCTTTCTCGCTGCGTAGCAGGAGGTCCTGCATATGGCTGGCTTGCTTGTGGTTGGGGACATACTGAGGATATCGAAGGTGCGGGACTGTGTGGAGCGCATTTTGGCTCTGGCCTCTCCAGTATCGGCGGTGCTATTCGCAAGGGAGAATTGACGGGCACAGCGCCCATTCAACATGCGCTCTCTATTGAGGTTTGGATGAGGCAATACGCGGATTATATAGCAAGTAGCAAGACACCTGGGTATCGCTGGCCTGCAAGTCAAGCAGATGCCTATGCGCCAACGGCTGGTGGCTACTGCTCTCTTGATCCCTGCCACAGCCATCCTAATCCTAGCCTGGAACAAGGTTCCTTACTCGCAATTCCGCCCGCGGTAACGATGGGCAGCTTGAATCTACAGACCGATGCGGCAAAAAAGATATTTGCAGCTCTACAAAACTACGGTGGATACCTTTCAGATGACACAGGCTGGGACGACTTTCAGATCAGTACAGAGAAAGGCGTAGAACAAGAATTTCAGCAGACATATGGTTATCCATTTGGTACTGGAGCCTTCGGCGACGATATCAAAAAGATGTTCCAGACACTGCAAATCATCGACAACAATACCCCCGACAATATCGGTGGTGGTGGTGCGACGCGACGTGCGCCGTGGGCACCAGCATTCGCTGATGGCACGGGCGGTCCTCCTCCTGGAGCAAATCCTACTCCTGGAGCGACTCCGCCAAGTATTACTCCCATACCAACTGCAACGGCTACTACTCCTGTAGGAGCAACGGATCTCGCATTACACAAGAAGGCGAGTGCCTCTTCTGTATACAGTAGTGGTTACACAGCAGGCAAAGCCGATGATGGCAACAATGCTACAGGTTGGTCCCCTAAGGGCAGCGATAAAGGTGCTTGGTGGGAAGTAGACCTGGGAAGTGCCCATACACTCTCTCAGATTCAACTTATAACGCGACAGGACGTTGATCAGCCTGAGACGCGACATAACTTCGTCATCTGGGCCTCGAATAATGCTGATATGTCAAAGGGGCATGTTGTTCTCGGTACGCAAGGAAGTGATACGTTGCCATACCAATCTACCTGGACAACGAACGTCACCGACACCACAGCATATCGCTATGTTGCGGTACTCAAGACCGATGGCGGCTACTTCTTTGTATCCGAATTGAAGGTACTCGGCTCCTAAGCTAGCTATAACATTGCTCTTGGTACAATAAAGCATAGTAGGCATCTATGACCTTCCACTTCTAATAAAGTGCAAGACCATAGATGCCTACTTAGTTACCAATGATCCCTTTCTACTACGACGAAACCTGTTCCCCTCCAACCCATACCTGCTTTATAACATCAGACGAGGCACCGAAGAATAGCACATCCAGCACATCATCCTGTGTCCAGCCGTAAAGCGATGGAGAACTAAGGTCAATAGCGACAAAATCGGCAGCCATATCTGGCGCGAGTATACCTGTTGTTTGTTTGAGCGCGATTGCTCCACCATGCGTACCAATATCAAGCAAGAGAGGACCAGGGGAAGCTAGCTTTTCACATACCAGTACGCGCCGACGTTGATAACGCATGCGTGCAGTATATTCAGCCCAACGTAGCTCCTCGATAGGGTCAAGCCGCGTATTGCTATCGGAGCCAATCGCTAACAAGATGTCTTTGCTCATCAAATCAGTGTAGGGTGCAATTCCATCGCCAAGGTCGCCCTCAGTTGTGGGACAGACACATACAGTAGACTTATATTGTGCGAGTAATGTAAGCTCTGTTTCATTCGCATGCGTGGCATGAATGAGAGTGGTAAGCGGTCCCAACGCGCCAAAGCGTTCTAAGAGTTCGATAGGAGTACAGCCATAAGCCGTCTGACATTGCTCGATCTCTGCCACCTGCTCGTCAGCATGGACGTGTAGTGGTAGATCATACATGTGGCTGTAGTCAGTGATGGCACGGAACCAATGTTCAGGTACAGCACGAACAGAATGTGGTGCGACTCCGATAGAAACGCCTTTGATACGCAGGTCATCGACACGTTGTAAATAGGCATCGACGGAACCATCACAGAAACGGCGTTGTCCCTCTTCTGGCGGCTGGTTGAAGCCGCTCTGAGCATAGGCAGTCATCAGTAGCACAATACGAATGCCAGCTTCGCGTCCCGCCGCTAGTACAGCCTCAGCCATCGCATTAGGATTTTCATAGGGCTGTCCATCGAGCTGATGATGGAGATAGTGAAACTCACCAACAGTGGTATAGCCAGCCGCCACCATCTCTTTGTAAGTACGTAGCGCACTCTCGTATAGCGTGTCTGGATTGAGACGCTGTGCCTCGACATACATCGCACGTCGCCACGTCCAGAAACTGTCATGTTCCGAAAGCGCACGGTGCGTATGTCCTCGCAACGCACGTTGGAAGACATGACTATGTGCATTCACGAAGCCAGGAAGCAAGAGCGTATTTGGTAGACGTGTAAGATTGTCGAGTGTAGCATGTTCGTTTTTCTCTATGCTTGTGATACGTCCATCATCTGCAACCGAAACAAGCATGTCGCGCTCTATGCCTTGCGCTGTATATATGTAATCGGGGGCGAGATACTTCATTGGACAAGCCCTTTCCTTAGAAGATTTTTTACTGGTTTCATCAAAACGTGTTCTAAGAATTATATAATCAAGGTTTTGTAGGGACCAGATTTATCGCGTCCGTTGCTCAATTTATTGAGCGAGATCATGATGAACTCCCTCTACAAGGCGTTTTAGACCTGATCTCGCGTGATAAATTCCGCCTCGGACGCGATAAATCTGGTCCCTACGAAACGTCGTCTACGCTTGTAATCCCACAGCAACAAAGCAAGAACAGGCAACCAGACCCACACTCCGCGCACATAAGCCCAACGGAATCCTTCCAAAAAGGGGACAAAGCTGTTGTATATGCCCCACGGAAAGAAGCCGTAGACGCTGAGCAGACTAAAGGCGAATATTCCCATTAAGATACTTAGAGTTATTTGCCGCTCTGTAGGTGTGCTAACTTGTGTCAAGGCAAATAGGCCGAAGAAGGTCACAGCGTACCAGGGCCAGAACCAGGGCGCACCCAGTAAGCAGTAGAGAAACCATGTAATAGCCATCCAACGAATAAGTTGCGAAAGCGAATGCAGACAATGGCGCGAAAAAAGAGCTTGCCAGCATAGAAACACGTAGGCAAGTGCGAAACATACTATACTAATGATATGAGCAATGCGTTCAGGCTGTGAGCCAATTTCGGGTGCGAGTGGTACGCCAAAGAGATGCGCAATAGCGTTGTAGAGCTGACCGAAAAATTCAGGCAGCGTGTTGATGTTGCGGTACGTGCCAGGATTGACGTTGAGCAGGTGCAGAATAGCTCCAGAATCCCAGAATGGTGTGTAGAGAGCCACAACGATAGCGAGGTAAACGCATAATGTAACGGCGAGTTTTTGCCAGTGGCGAGGTTGCCACCAGAGATAGATGAGTAGTCCAGGAATGAGTAAGGCGGCATTGACCTTCAAACAGGTTGCAAGAGCAAGCATACATGCAACACAGGCGTAAGAGAACAGCGAACTTTGACGCACAAGAAACCAGAGACCGAGCAACAGTAAAAGCAGCATAACCGTATCATTATGCGCGTTGACGCATGCCTCAAAGAGCAGTAGCGGATTCCATGCGAAGGCAAGCGTTACTAATACGCGTGCATATCGGCTCTCTTTGCCTATAGCACGTTGTAAGTGTCCGCTAATCGACCAGATTAAGACGGTGGATACAAGGTGCGCGGCTAGCCCCAGTAGACGAAGAAGTATCACCATGACCGTAATGTTTTTGCCTACATCATATGTAAGCTCTTGTAATAGGCCACTTAGTATAATCCATGTTGGACCGTAGGCCGATGGCTGCTCTTTCCAGTACAAAAGGGAGTAGATAGGGTCGCGCATCACAACAGATGGTGTAGTAACGAGCGGGTTAAGATGATATACAACTTGCATACGTGCGTAAGCGATATACGAAAATATGTCTGGTGAGGTCACAACTGGAAAAGCGATGCAAATAGCACCGAATACTAACGCTGAAAGCAGAATATAGCGCGGATGTACTCTTTGTGGGAGATACTTCAAGGCGAAGATGTAGCACAGAAAGAGCAAAACGCAGGTTGCGGCGAATATCGCAATTGCAATCCAGCTCTCTGTTTGTGTGGGCGAAGGCAGATTTTGATTAAGTAAGGGTTGACCGGAAGAAATCAGTTGAGCGGAGGGAAAAAGTAAACCATGCAAAGGCAATACGACCCCCATGAGCGTCCATGCTATACAGACAGCTAGCAAGAACACAATAGGTACAACGGCATAGTGCCTTACAGCAGTTTTGGTTTCGTGCTTCGATTGTACTACCAACATGGATGAGGGAACGTGCGACCACAGGGGTCGCGCCCTACTATACGTCCCGTTATATAGTAGGGTGCGACCCTTGTGGCCGCCCGTTCCTTTGTGATCATCCGTTGTTTTTTTCGATTTCCTCATTGTTTGCTTAAACAGCATAAGTGCAACCCTTAATTCTTTTTCTCACTTCTTTCTAACGATGCTAGGATGTTGGAAGCAACGCTTTCTTTAAGGCTCCATAAAGACGGTTGCGTCTTCTCTGCACAAAGGGATAGAATCCGAGAATCAGTAGAGGGAGAAACCATGCCCAGAGGCCGCGCAAATATAACCATTGCAAGCCAAAGATGTAGCTTGCATAGGGTGCCCACGTAGAGAAACAATAGATGCTAAGCATGGTAAACGTGAAAGCGCGAACGACCAGGGGAACGCGCAAGAGACCGAACCAGGAATCACTCCATAGAGTTCCATCGGCCTCTATGAGAGCAAACAGGCCAAAGCAGGTCGTTAGATACCAGGGCCAGAACCAGGGCGAAGCCAGCAGACAATAGGAAAACCACACTAACGCCAGCCAGCGCGTTAACGCAGAGATGCTATCGATGGAGTGAGGTACAAGCAGTGTACGTATACAGAGCGCAACATAGACAAGCGCAAAAAGAACGGTACCAACGACATGAGAAATATTCTCGACAGGAATGCTCTCCTTTGAGCTACCAGGAGGCAGATAAACTCTTGTACCGCCTACGAAAAGGTGAATAAACACTTCATAGAGACTATTTGCCTCATGTACAGTATTTGGATTCACCATGAGAACATGAATAATATCGCCATTCTGCCAAAAAGGAAGATAAAGCAAGAGAACGACAGCCGCACATGCTCCCGTAAAAGCAAACATATTGTTTAGACGTTTCTTCCATGAGGAAAGCGTGTCTTGTGACCACCAGAGAAAAAGAAAGACGCCAGGAAGCAGCAAAATAAAGTTCGCCTTGAGGCATACGGCACTTGCGAAAACAGCAACCGCCAGCAACAACCTGTAACGTGACGTTTGCGCTCTCGGCAGAAGCAACCACAGTGAGAGCAAAAGTAAAAACAGCACTGTTGTATCGCTATGTGCATTCACGCATGCCTCAAAAAGCAAGAGCGGATTCCAGGCAAAGGCAAGGGTCGCAAACATACGGCGCGTCTGGCTCTGCTGAAACGAAAACACATCGCGCTTCTGGCAGTAGCCGATAATCGACCAGACGAGCCACGTTGAGCCGAGATGCATAGTCAAGCTGAACAGGCGTAACAATATGACCATAGCCACTACGCTTCTCAGGCCACATATCTCCGCAAGCCCCTGTAGAGAGCTACAAATCACTATCCAGGTCGGACCATAAAGCGACGACAAACCCACCCAGAAAACATGCGGATATACTGGATCATTAGAAATTGCAGTAGGAAAATTAGTAAAGGGATTGAGATGGTACAGCACCGTCATGCGAGCATAGGCGATGTAGGAGAAAGCATCCTGTGACGCCATTACGGGACAAAGCGCGAATGTCAAGCCAATAAGCAGAGTAGAAAGTAGCAGAAAGCGGCGCGAGATGTGACGGGGTAGCGTGTAGATGGCGACAAGATACGACAGAAATAGCAAGGAAAAGGCACTAAAAAGCAACCATGTTTCCCACCATGTATTGTCTCTCGGCAATGCTGTTTTCGTAATCGGCTGTTCGATAATGATTGATGCGTGCGGGAACAACAGATGCGTCAGGAAAAGCGACCACGAACCGGTTTGCGTCAACAGCGCATCATAAAACCAGATACCACGCAAAGGAAGCACAGCATTTATGAGGAGTACAATACATTCGGTTAAAAGTAGTGTTGCCAACGGAAATAGGAAAATTCTTCGTGTGTGTGTTGGTTGTACTGTTTCAACGACATACGAAGGATATGAAAGCGTTTTTGTTTGGGCCATGCGATGATTATTTCATCCTTCTCAGAAATTGTTCCTTACTTGAGACGTTCTACACATTGAAACTGCCACAGAATTCTCCTACATTCCTAATAACTGCTTGGAGTGAGGCTGATTGAATCTGGTTTGTTTGGCGAGAGCTACCCGTCGATAGTGCTTGTGTTTATACAAAAAGTCGTATCAACCTTGTTAATACGCTTAAAGAGAATTAGATATTACAATATGTAACTTTTTGTACTATCAACTTATGAGGAGAATAGGGGGTTGAAATCACCGATCAGGTGAAAGGCGGCCCAGAAGTAGGGATGAACGCGATAGGGGCGGACGGAGGTACGCGCTCGTGCAAGAAATGCACGCTGTGCCTGAGCAAGAGCGGAGGTCTTCGAGTAGCCATGCCTCAGGACCTGATAGAACATTTCCATGAGTTCGGCACTACTTGCGTCATCTACCTTCCACAGTGTTGGGAGTAGGGAGGCGGCACCAGCATACAGGAAGCCACGCCCAAGCCCGATGACTTCATCGACGCCACGCACGACGGCACGCCCCGTTTCACAGGCACTTAATGTCAGAAGCGAGCATTTGGAAAGGTCGAGATTGAACACCTCAATCGCGCTCAACTGGCGATTGGCGAACTTGATGTGCGAGAAGTTTGGAGAGTCGAGCCTGAACAAGCCGTGAGCCGCAATATGTATAATGGGACTAGATGGTCCTGCTTGCTCCAAGAGGGTTGTGGTCGCTCGCTCATCAAGAACGCATTGCGCTCCTAGCTGTTTTGCTACGACTTCGGCCTCTTGCGTGGCATAGGCAAGACGCCCATTATCGGAGAGACCCATCACAAGCGAGTCTTCGAGGCGAATACTCCCCGCTTCAATGCGTTGCCCACGCTGACGACAAATATCGAGCAAGGCAGCCGATGGCAGGTAGGATATATTGAGTTGCTCAACGAGAAATTGGACGCCATCAAAGAGGCAGTGAAACGGTAGATAATGCAGTACACCATATGGCACAACGATGAGATGTTCGCTTGCATACAATACATCCAACACAGGACGAAGCAACAGGTCGTAGAAACGTTGCAGCAGGCCCAAACTATTCTCCTGTAGACCGAAAAAGGCTTGAGCGCGGTCCGCGGTACCCGCAGCCTGACTCGCAAGATCGAGATTTGCTCGCCATAGCGTCAGCAGACGGTTCAGTTTTGGCACTGCCCCCTGCACCACTTGTACGTCAATCCCATTACGCGTTAACTGGAATATATAGATATCCTGGTCGGTAAGATAATATTCGAGCATAACCGACCTGGGATCGAGGCGCGGCCAGAGGTCGGAGACGATGCTCTTCGTCCAGTTTGGACGGGGACGTGCCACGAGATCGCCGACGGAGCGCAACTGCATCTGCTCCAACAAGGATTCAATATGCCGCTCACGTTGCTGCATCTCCTGACGTGCTTTGACAGGTCCAACCGCACGAATGCGCATGACGGCGGTATCACTTAGATTAGCTTCATTTTCGGTCTCATAGACAATTGAGCTAAACCATGCCTGCTCTTCGCGTAGACGTGCGAGATCACCGAGTATCGCCTCGCCAGCTTTATCACCCGCACGTAAACGGATGTCAATATTGTTACGCAAATAGTCGCCGAGGACGCGTGATTTGGCCTTCTCGACATAGATGAGAGCCTGATTTTTGTCGTCGCGCTTGAGGGAAAGCATGATGGCACGTCGGTAAATACCTGCTTTATCTTCGAGGAAACTGGTGCGCGAATCCATAACCAGACGGCTCTGCACATCCTCGATGCCCTGCACCGCGCTCTCGTAGTACTGAGCCGCTACATCAAGATTCCCGTGCTGTTCGGCAAGTTGACCAAGCAGATCGTCACAGGAATATTTGAGTTCAAGTAGACCCTGACTTTTGGCGATATCAAGCGCGGAATCACAGAGATATTGCGCGGTCGGCAAATCGTGTTCGGCTTCGGCGATATGAGCCTGAAGCAAAGTTGCACGCGCGAGTTGGGGTAAGTCTTCCTGCTCGGCGAAGGCATCGGCGACGTATTGAGCCTCACGTAGACTCGCCTCTAGCTTCTTGTCGGCGAAATACAATTCGGCCCGTCGAAGACGAGCGAAGGCAGCAAGACGCACCAATCCACCCTCTTCGAGCAGATCGCTTGCCTCTTGCAACATGCCTTCCGCTGCGCCAATATCGCCCTCGAATGAGGCGGCGGCTGCTTGATGCATCAGTGTCTGCGCGAGATTGTGATGATGAGCAGGAGAGGTACGGAAAAATGCGACGGTCTCGGAGGCGAGTTCATATGCCTCTCGTACACGATTCAGACGCATCAGACAGAAGCACATCTGTTGTGCGACCTCTGCGGCGGAGAAGGACATGTTGTAACGCACAAAAAGGGCACGACTCTGATTATAGAGAAGCAACGCCTGACTATAATGTCCTTGCGCTGCATAGATGTCGGCAATGTTCAAATCCTCACGTGCAACCGATATCTCTTCCCGTTCACCTTGCGCGACAAAGGTCGCACGCGCCTGTTCATGCAAGGCAACGGCCTCACGAAAACGTCCCTGCGCGGCAAGTGTCAAAGCTTTGTTGCCGCGTGCGCGTGCGATGTTCAACTCGACATGCTCACCATGCATGAGATACGTTTCGATGGCACGATCGAACAGGTGTAGAGCTGAATCGTACTGCCCCAGTTCAAAGTTGATAACGGCGGCGTTTACGTCGATTTGACCTGCACGCAACAGTTTGTTGTGACGCATGAAGATATCGCGTGCCTGTGTTGCATCGCGTAGTGCTTCAGTGGTGCGATTCAAGCGTAGGCAGGAGCTGATGCGTCCGATGCGAGTGCGTGCCCAGCCAACTTCATCCTTTACTGAGAGAAATTCGTCGCCCGCTGCATCGAAAAAAGGCACAGCATCTGAATCTCGGTCTAAACGGCGCAGAGCATCACCCCGCGCCATCAGGCCGAGGGCATGATAATAGGCATTATGCGTCAAGTCACCGATCAACAGCAGATAGCCAGAAAGGACAAACGATGATTGTGCATCGTTTGTCCAACGGCGGTCTGTCTCTTTTTTCAGCAGATAGACAAGCTGATCGAGCGTGACATCTGTGAGCAGAGGCACCTGCGTCTGCAAAAGACGCCGCCCCTGCTCTTCGCTTTTGAGCAGCAAGCTCGCAACCAAGTCTTGAGGTGTCATATAAGCACTGCCGACGGTACATATTACCGACGGGCGACTACAAGGGTCGCCCATCCCATTTTACTATTGTAGCGTGACTTGTAACTGGTCAATGGCAACAACACCTTCCGCGAAAGAAATTTCCAGGGTGTACGTACCCTCCTCGACGCCAGGAAAGACAAAGTTACCTAGATCGTCGATAATCTCCGCATATTCAGATAATGCATTGTTGGTTTGCTTCATAAGCTTGACGGGCGTACCATCTAACATTTCCAGTGTTGTCCCCTTACGAGCAACGAAGCCAATCACCTGCAGCAGGTCTCTGGAATTTGCCTCGCGCTCGACCTGCACAGATATATTGACATCTTCTGCCATATAACGACGCGGCCATAACGCTGTTTGAGGTGCTGTGTCGCGTTGATGGGCTATGCGTGGTGCTTGAGGCACTAGCGTTGCGACGATGCGTCGTGTACCCGCGAGCGATGTGTCGCGCAAGTTTTCCAGGAAGCGTTTCGCCTCCTGTTTTGGTCGCACAGCATTCACGGCTGGACGGGCTTCTCTTTGTGGGACAAGCATTGGATCGTTGGCAAGGAATTCGGTGAGCGTCGCCACCTCTGTCTTACACAACACACATATGTTGAGATGATTACGAACATCGTTCGCTTGTTGTGGACTCAGCAAACCAAACTGATAGTCGCCAAGTACCTGATTCGGTGGGCAGTCCCAGCGATACAGGTTGTTAACGAGTTTGAGTTCCATGCGTCGATACAGAGTTGCCTGAGCTAAGCAGGACTGGCACTGTTTGATATGTTGTAGTGCCGCAGGTCGCACACTTTCACCCTCACTATAGGCAATTAACTCTTCATCGCGCACGGCACCCGGATTACTACACTCCATGAGCGTTTTCCCCTAGTCAAACGAGAGTAGATTTGGCAGTCAACCCGCGACTCTCCCCATTGTCGCTTGTGTTCTCCGCGCTACTCAGCAAATTTTCTTTACACCTCAATAAACGATGCATTTCCTCGTTTTGGCGTTCGTCTTATCCTTTTGCGTTGGATAAAAGAGCAGGACGTTTTTGTTTGTGAGTAGGAAGGACATGTTCCTTAGAGATGCTCCTGCCGAAATAAGGTGAGTAGACGACGATTGCGTCGCAAGCGTTCCAAGACGTTGCGTTTGATACGATAGACATCATCTACGGTAGGAAAGAGACGCCTGTGCTGACTGCTAATCTCGCTGGGCTTCATGCCCTGAACATAGGCTAAATAGATGAGAACACGCTCATCTTCGCCGTTAAGTTCTTCCTGAATAACCTGCCACAGACTCTGTGCTGAAATATTCGAGACAACATCATCAGCGGGATCGTCGGAGGCGGGTTCATGCTCGATTAGTTCCAGTGTCTCTTCATACTGGCGTGCTTGCCGTGAGCGCACCTCGTCTGCAACAACACTATGCACACACATTTTGAGGTACTTGAGGATAGCAGCCAGTGAGTCGAAGTTCGTCATTTTCACAGGTGTCAGAGCCTGCGAAAATTTGGCGAATGCCGCATTGACCAGAGGTCCACTACCATCTTGGCCTAGTAGGGGGGTTGCGCTTTGATGCTGTGTTACCCATGTAAGAACGAGTGGAGCGTATTGCTGATAGATAGACGACCACGCATCGTCATTCCGTTGCACAATCGCACGGCGAAACATTTCCAGGCAGAAGCGATCATTTGAGGGACTCTGCTTGAGAAATTTGTTGGTCTCTTCCGAGCAGCAACGAGCCAAGTTGTTGATTGAGAGCAGTTCAGGTTGAGGTGCATTCTGTTGCGCTTCATATGAGCCATTGCCATTACTCACACGTTCACCCTGTCCCCTCGCATCAGGAAACGTTCCTGATGACTGAGAGAGATTTCGAGACTCCATCGCAGGTAAGCTCCCTGATTTCACTATAGCCTATTATTTTGTAGTCCTAACGACGTATTTTTGGTATCCTCAAGCAGTATAGCATGAGCATCATACAGGTACAAGGTATACTGCTGTACCTTGCACAGGTTTTTGTCAACACCTATGACACAAGTTTTACTATTATCGCACGTTTCCCTAAGCAAAGCTAGTCTACTAGTAAAAGGAGGTACAACGAACTAATCATAACTCAACAAGCGGAAGACACACAACTATCGCCCATCATTACTTTACAAAATCACCCGAAAGTACTTATACTAAAGATGCATCAGCGTAATTTATGCTCATTAGAAGACAAGGTAGTACAGGCTTTGTCAAATACTTACTCTTGTGTTATGATAGCAAAGCTAACTTAGCAGACGAAAAGAAAAAATGCTCTACTTCTTGCAACATTTATTTGTGCCAATTCGTCTATTTTAAGGAACATGAATGCTACTACTCAATGGGCGGAGCAATATGTCCATACCATCACAACGTGGGACGGAAACGAGTAACCTTGTCAATGTCATTGATGTTATTCAGCTTGGGCGCAAAACGGGCATTTTGACTGTCGAGCGCGAGGTGAATGAATATCTTGAACTGGGTGAAATCACGTTCATGAACGGGCAGGTTACGCATGCACGTAGCAATCACTATCTTAGCGCGGAAGGTCAAGCCGCGTTCCAATGGCTTCGTACATGGAGTGCCTGTCGCTTTCTCTTCGAGGCAACGCATGAGGTGCCTCGAACAACTCGACCACTTCCCGCCGCACCATCGTCGAAGGTAGATGTGCATAATAGCGACACGCAACCGCAACGTGTTCCGACAAACATCCAAGGTGCAAGGCAAGAGGAGGATAATTTTTCTGCCGTGCCACGACGTATTATTTACGCAGAGAAGGCACTCCATATTATAGAAAACGCGCAATTATCACGCACACACCGTCAACTTTTTTTACTCATTGATGGACAGCGAAATGTGGCAGAGTTACTCAGGCTTTTAGGAAGGAAGCAGGGTGAGGGACTCAAGCTGCTACGCGATCTGGCACACATTGGCGTTATTCGATAACCAGTAAAGGACGGTTCATTGTCATGGCTCAACAAGGGTTGCAACTTCCAGCTCGAACGTACAAACGTCGCTCTTCACTTTCGGTTCGTATCTCTATCGGTTTAGTGCTGGCGGCTATTCTTCCGCTCGTACTTACTATCGTGTTCAGTGAGTTACAGTCGCGCCCGACATTGACCACACAAGCAAATAACGCGATGATCAGTGATGCCCAATCGCGTGTTCAGCTTATCAACACCTATTTTAATGAGCGACTGCTCGACGCACAAACATTGAGTCAGGTTCCATCGCTACAGACATTTATGCAGGCTCAACCGAGTCAAAGCCCCGCCTATCACGACCTTGCGGTCCATGCATCTTACGCATTAGGAGCGGGCAGTTTTCGTGATAAACACTACACCACATGGGCGTTATTTACGACAAAGGGTGCATTACTTCTTTCGTACCCAATTATGCCACAGCCACATGGAAAATCTCTGGTGCCATCTGAAGATTTACAGCAGGTGGATGCGCTTAAAACCTTTGCATCAGCGGTCTATTACGACCCTGTAACACAGAAGGCATCAGTCGATATCTACAGCCCCGTCGGTGGAACCGCGAATATTCCCTTACTTGGCTTTATGAA
Organism: uncultured Ktedonobacteraceae bacterium; assembly: GCA_964250805.1. Classification (GTDB taxonomy): domain Bacteria; phylum Chloroflexota; class Ktedonobacteria; order Ktedonobacterales; family Ktedonobacteraceae; genus JBBQVS01. The sequence continues at coordinate 22,414 of CAXUHG010000007.1, forward strand.
GGCTACGCTCAATCTCGACTACATCTGGGATATCGTCAAACAGGATGCCAATACAGCCTTTATCCTTGACGAGAATGGTGTACGTATCGCTGACACACAATCAACTCATCTCTTCAAAGCAGTGGCACCTATCGCACCGGAGAGTCAACAACGCATTTCAGATGAAGCACGTTATGGCACAACGGATAATGTACCACTACTCGCTGACCCTCTCCTCGCTCAGCATATGCATAGTACAGCAGGAACCTATCAAGGTACACCAACAGGCCAGAACGAGTCGTATCAAATCGTACAACGCGCAACAAGTACGGTTCCGTGGACATACTACGTCTTGAGTCCGGTCAATACGGTCACTCTTGTCGCCAATCAGCAGTTGCTTTCTACGCTTATTATCGGGCTTGCCATCGCAATTCTCGCCGCTATCATCGGTGTTATCTTCGGGCGTCGCATCTCGTATCCAATTATGTCCTCTGTTGAATTGCTACAAAAGAGTAGCCTCGCGTTGAATGCGTTGGCAACGAAACAGCAGGACGCGGCTTCTGAGCAGATGTGGGTGGTAGACTCATCGCAGGTTGGGCTACAATCGGTCCAGTATTACACCGATGCAACAAAGGTTGCGGCACGCCAACTCAACGACATCAATACAGAGCTATCGCAAAACTGGTATTCCATCGACGAAAAGAACGCACGCCAGTATCTAGCGAAAGCTTCCTCTGCCGCCCAGTACATCGAGAATGCCGCGCAATATCAGGGGACGAGCAATCAGAAACTCGCCACTGCTCTGAAAGTGGCAACACAGGTAACGGAGCAACTTGCGGCTGGTGCGACCTCCGCGACTGATGCTGCAAACCAGTTGGAGCGTGTTGTCGAGGAATTGCGCTACGTCGTCGGAAAATAAACAAGGTATGCATAAAACAAGGGAGCGTTCTCGCTACGAGAACGCTCCCTTGTTTTATGCATACCTCATATTAAGATGCTATTAAAAAGTTGCTCAAATTCCTATAGTTTCTTTGTATTTGTCAAAGCAGTGTGATATCTTTAGGCAAGTTTTATTGATAGCGTTAGCAACTTCACACCATATTCGCGTGTAGTAATGTTCATTGTAGAGCATATTTTATTATCGTGGAGAAAGAAATGCAGCAGCGAGAAACGGCAACTGATCGGCTTGCTGATGTTATCAATGTGATTCGCCTTGGGCGTAGAACAGGTATGCTTACTGTTGAACGTGGGCAAGGTACAACATTTGAAGAGGGAAGTATTCTATTCGCTAATGGACAGATCGTGCAGGCGAATGTTGGTATCCTGAGTGGGCAAGAAGCATTAGCATGGCTCAGTGCATGGGGAGATTGCATGTTCGCATTTATCGAACAATCTACAAGCAGTTTTCCCGCATTTACTACACCACAAGCTTCTTACAAGCCGTCTCTCAACACGCCTAATGCTCAACTTAGAGGGCAACTCCATAATAACAGCCCAATGACAGAATCGGTAGAGAGATTTGTGAGTGGTCCTCCTCGGCGCACAACATCAATCGAAGAGGGGCTAGCACTCCTGGAACAGAGAGGGTTTTCACGAACATATCGAAGGCTACTTTTACTCATTGATGGGCGAAGAAGCATTACCGAACTGGGACGCTTGGTTGGACATAGTGCGGAAGAGGTTGCACGCCAACTGGACGAACTGGAACGAGCAGGCTTCATTCAGCAATAGTTTTCAGGTGGAAGGAATTATCCACTAGCATTATGCAAAAAATTGGTCGTATTGTGTTCGTACAGATTCAGCCAGCATCGATCAAAGTGGGCAAGCCTGAACGCTATGATCCAACGCGCTTGCTGAGAGTTAATGAACTTCTCTTATCACAACCGGGAGTTGTTGGCGTAACGAAGGATGGTCGGCACATTATTGATGTGCATAACGAACTACATCCACAGACGAAGAGTCGAGGAGATAATGGCTTCTCGCTTGGCTTCACCAGCCACTACGCTTCGTTGCGCTCGCGCTTCGGTCAACATCTTGTCGATGGTTGTGCAGGCGAAAACATTATCGTTGAAACCGACAGAATGCACGGTCTCGATGAGCTACAAGCTGGTCTCGCCATTCAACAAGAGCAAACGGGTGAGTTCATCCCGCTTTTCCATGTCGGAACTATCTTTCCTTGCCTTCCTTTCAGCAGTTACGCGGCTCAGAGAACACTTACTGCAACTGATGCGAAGGAGACGCTACAATTTTTGATGGGCGGGCGACGCGGCTTCCTAGCGGAACTAGTCCATCGAGAGCAAACGGTAACAGTGCGAGCAGGTGATGTGCTGTACAAAAGGTAGGGACCGATTTATCGCGTCCAGGGGGAGGAAGGGGCAACGCGTCGGCGATGATTCTTTCCGGTGACGTATGCCCACCCCACTTCTTGGACGCGATAAATCGGTCCCTACCAGTTCAATTTCCTACGTATACAACTACCATGCTTACGTTGTCGGCTCCGCCAGCTTTGAGGGCGGCATCGAGAAGTTGCTCACTAGCACGAGTTGGTTGCGCTAACGTGTGTTGCAGAATCTTTTCTAGTGTAGGATCGCGCACCATTTCCCAGAGACCATCGGAGCAGAGGAGCAGGCCGTCGCCGAGAGTGAGTGTCTCCTCAAAGATGTCGATTTGCACCGAGGCGTGTTCACCGAGACAGCGATAAATCTGATTGCGGCGTGGATGTGTGTAGATGTCGTCATGCGAGATTGAGCCTTTTTCGACGAGTAAGGCGACATGCGAGTGATCACGTGTCACCTGTGCTAACGTGTGTTTGTCGCTTTTATAGATGTAGGTGCGACTATCGCCAACGTTGGCAACATAAGCCTTCGCTCCAACGAGCAAGGCGGCGGTGATCGTCGTACCCATCATGGATTCTTGCCCTCGGTTGCGCTGGTAAATGTTGAGGTTGGCGCGGTGTACGCCGTCTTTGAGCATATCGACAAAGATATTTTCGTCTTCGACGCTGCGTAATAAGGCCGGTACAACCACATCGCTGAACGCTTGTATCGCTAAACGGCTCGCCTCACGTCCATTGGCGTGTCCCCCCATACCATCGGCAACTACAAACAGACCAACGGGTTGCGTCCCCGTTGGCGTGATACATGTTCCTTGAATAGCGAGAAGATTGTCCTCGTTCGGAGCGTTCTTCCGCACAAGACCGGGGTCGGAGGCAATCCCGATGACGTAGCGTAAAGCCGTTGCATCGGGTTCACTCTCTTCTTCCAGTTCGTCCTCCTCAAGTTCGTCGTCATCCAATAGAGAGTCTAGGGCTATAGGAACTGTATCAAATTCTTCGGCCTCGTAGTCACTCTCCGGTATCGTGTCCTTATCGACAATCTCTTCATCTTTGGCAAGAGGAGGCACAACACGTAGTTGCGAACGTATTGCCGGTAGCGGTGTTTCCCTTGACCTATCAGGAAGCGTCTGAGTATCGAGAGCAGAAAGGCGTAGCGGCGGTGGCGTAGTTCGTTGCAAAGCCACTGCACTTGCCCTTCTCCCTCCAACGGCTTGATATGTTTGTGTCGGTGTCGCTGCTATGCGATCTCTTAACGAGACTATAAGCGGTGGCATCGCGTGTTCTTGCCGCTCGTAATGCGAGGGTTGTATTGTCTGTCGCATCTGACGTTCGGTTTCCTGGGATGCTAACACCTCGGCCTCCTGTAGTTCGACTGCGAATTGTTGCCGTGCCTGTCTCTCACGATACCAGTAGATAAGCATGTTAATCCATGCCGTGACGATGACACACCACAAAATGAGGATGGCAAGCGATAGCACAATCAGCCCGAACAGTGGCACAAACACAATATTTCCTCGTGCCTGCACAAGCGCAGGTACCTGGGGCAGTGTTTGCAAGAGGAACCGCCACGCCCAGGGCGGAAAGCCACCCGCAAACAAGAGCAGCATACCGCTGGCAAGAAAGAGCGAGATGCCCGCGACGATGCGTACCCATCTCGAATTGGCATACGCAGTTTTCATCTGGTCCAGCATTATCTCTACTCCCTATATATCGCTATTCACATACCACTATTCGCGACAGTGGTAACAAAAGAGGTCACATGAATGACTGTGTTATTTTTCACAAGGACACGTACTCCTGGCTGTCCATTGGTAAGGTCGGTATCATTGACCATCAGAATCCAGTTCGTGGGTTCAGCAAGCGTGCTGCGCCATACCTTGGCAAAGAGCATGGCACCAACGGCACGGAAACGAAGATTGTACGACTTGCCACCCTTTGCCACAAAGGGCTGTGTAGCAAGCACAGTGCTGGCTCCGTTGATGCGTTTCAGCAACTCAACATTCGTACCATCTATAAGCAGCTTGTACCAGTTGTTCTTATCATTCCAGCGTAGCACCACACCAAGATTGACGGTACCATCGAAGTGGCTGACCGAGCCTTGCATCAACACCTCGACATTGCTGGTCGCATCTCCAAGCAAGGCATCGAAGGTTCCTTGCCCATGAGCAATTTGCCCTGTCTTGTTGCTGATAGAGAAAATGTTCTGTTCGTTCGCGTTGTTGGCGTCACCTGCCCATGTGCGCGTGTCGGTTGCCGTGCCCCATAATGGCTGGTCGGGGCGTTGAAACATATCTTGCGCAATTACATTAGCTGGAGTATTTGTTGCCATTGTAGGATTCGATTGAGGCATGTTTCCTTTGACTATAGGAATTATCGGCATAGCAGGCATGGCGCGAGCTGGAATAGTAAGCGCACGCTGAATACTGTTCGTGAAGATGCCAGCGATGAGGCCCCCAATAATCATAAGCACCAGCAGCGAGATGCCAAGGAGTCGTAGATTCATTGCTGTCCTCCTCGTATCCCTATCATGCCCACTCTTGGAGAATTTTCAATCATCTGAATGGATGAACGCCCCCGGCTGTATGGTGCAATTGAGATAACTGCCAACGATTGCATTTGATTGTGTACCCATGTGATACCTTGCTGAACCTCGCCTGTAGCAGTATTAGTCTGGCCTACATAGGCGGAGTTCGCATTCATAATCATATCGTTGAGCAGCGTCAACGTGGTTGGTTGGTGTAACTGGGCATCGCTCATCTTGAGTAGTTGCTGTGAGTCCTTACGCACCTGCATCAGCCAGAAACGAACGTTGTTCAAGGCAACAATCATAGCAGCGATATTGGTACGTAAGGCTTTATTAGATATGTTCGCCTGCAACAGACCGTTCAAGTGAAACGCCATATGAGTGAGGAATGCTGGCGGGTCTTGATTGACACCATTAACAGGTAGAATACCAATACGACCAAGGCGATCATTGATGCCAAGTGGAATCGTCGGTGGTACATCTTGCTGTACATATGAAAGTCCATCGAGGTAGGCGAGTGTGCGAATGGTCTGGCGACGAAGAAAGGTGACATCGGGCGTCTCTTCCCAATGTTCGCGCATACTGCCCGTCCATTCGAGAATCTTGCCAGTGTTTCGATAGAGCCAGTTATTCAGGCCGCCGGGGAGTTCCATCTGATCCAGCAACGGGTCAGACGCGAGTAGATGGCGCAGGTGATCGAGATAGCTAAACGTTTTGGTGCTACCTGTACCATCATTCGTGTTAGCAATTGGAGTGGATGAAATCTCGCCGTAGTAACGCCATGTTCCCTCGTCGGGTGAAGGTGTGAGCGGTGCCATCGTCGCATCTTCCTCCGTCACCAGCAAACGGCTATTGGTGGCAAGTAGATTCGTATGTTGTGCATCTCCCGCATAGAAAAAATGAGCGTTGCCATTGTTCACAGGCAACACGCCTAATAGCGTCGCCTTCATATCGGGCTGACTCTTGTCGCTCAATAACCACGCGTAGTAGCTCTTGCCAGCTTTGGGGATGGGCAGATTGTTTATATCAATCTGTATCTCGTCGGCAATACCATGATTATTATTCTCGCTGAGTTGTTCACTACTCAGAAAGTAGAGATGTCCAATGATAGTCGGTGCTGCACCCACATCGTTACTACTCATAGAGACATTGGGCACAAAAACCAGGAAGGTGCCGAGTCCCGCCGCCAGAAGTGCGGTGATCGTCAAGCCAATCAGGATGGTAGAAAACCGTTTCTTACGTCCATGCTCATGTCCGCCCTGCATTGGTCGCGTAGGTTGCCGTAGCGGTGGCTCCGCTGTGCGTATCGGCTCGGTAGTGTGGAACGTAAATGGCGATGGTGGCAACGTATTAGTTGTAGGTGTATTCTGTGCAGGAAACAGCGTGTTGGTTGTATGAACATTCTGCACTGGCGGTATCAGTGGCATCGTCTTATTAGAGAGGGAAGCAACCCGTTCTGGATTGAGCGGCATAGTTGTTGCTCTTGTACGTTGGCGCGTCATATGCCCCTTTGTCAATGCGTCGGCGAGGGCGTCCATCGAGGGATAGACTGGAAAGCCATTGCGGTGCGCCAGTTGCAGCAGACGTTCGCTTTGTGCCGCGACAAATGCAATAGGCTGATCCAATTGTCGTTTGACGTGCTTGAGTTCCGTAAAGTCTTCGGGGCGTTGTAGCACGCGCGTCTGCTCTGCGAGCATCAACACCACAGGTTTTTTTTGACCGATGATCGTGGTGAATAAAGCTGTTTTGTCGTCCATCTGTTCCACGTATAGGACGCAGAAGTCGCCTGTATCATTGTATTTCATCGTTCTCTCATTTCTGGAATTGTGCTATGCACGGGCAAGTCGCATGCGGCGCATTTTACGCCGTTGCTCTAGCAGTGCATCCTCGCCTTGTCTACTCATAGGTGGAATAGTCGGCACTTCGTAGGAGGCAACCGCCAACTCCATCTCTGGATACTCCTCCCATACTTGTATCTCTGGTTGCGTAGGCAGTTCTTCGGTGATACGCGCATCTCTCCGTGCGGTCACAAAGTCACCGCCAAAAGTTTGTTGCAATACGTTCTCAGCCGTTACAAGGTCTTCTGTATGCGCCTGCTGAGCAACATTTATTGTGGTAGGTTGTGACATTGTTGGAGTTTGAAGTAATGCCATAGTTTCTTGCTCTGCAATGTGTGCTGTTGCGGCTCGCAGAGATAGGCCACGAGCGATACCGATACTACCAGTCAAAATGACAGAGACCCACGCAACAAGCCAACATACAGCCTGTACAAGCAGTAGCTGTGTCGCAAGGTCGCGCCAGAGAGCCGACGATGCCAGAAGTTGTGTACGCATCAGGAAGAGTTCTTGCCACGAGGTCGGCGGCAAACCACCAATTTTTGTAAGTAAGAAGCCACCACCAAACAAGAACAGCAATGGATACGTCACGCCACCAATACCTGCCATAAAGTTTCTGTTGAGCAACAGGTGCCCTTGTCCCAATTGCCCATATCCATATTGCTCTTGAGTGTGCGTTCGCTTGATGCCAGTACATGTCTGAACAATTGCTCCGACGACGACAAAACTGCCACCGATATAGCCATAGAGCGGGAGCAGTTCATGCAGATACAGATTAGCGATGAATGCACCCAGAACGGGTTCAAGCACATAGATAAATGAGACCGTAAGTGCGGAGATATGTTTTTGCATCAAGACAGTGATCATTGTGGGCACGAAGGTACACGCACCCGCGACATAGATAATGACATAGATATCTTTCGGCAGCGATGGATGGAACGCTTTCCAGTCACCAAAGAGGAGCGAGACCAGACACGCCCAGCCCGCCATAGTTAATAGCTCGATGGCGAAAAGAGGCCAGGGTGCCACCTGCTGCTTTTGTTCGGTATCAGATAAGAAGATGTAGCAGGTGAAAAAGAGACCTCCGAGAAAAGCGATCAACGAGCCACGCGCACCACCCATCGGCGAGTTCATAATGAGCAGAGC
>CAXUHG010000007.1:30332-43723 GCA_964250805.1 uncultured Ktedonobacteraceae bacterium
AGCTAGTTTTGTCTCGTACACAAAGTATAGCCAATCAAGAGTCATCTACGACGGTATCTTACCCCACGTTCCTGATAGGGCGTCTTATGAAGTTGTTTGATGCATTACATATTTCTGTAATATAGCAAAAAGAGAGGGTTGTAGCGATGCGTCGCCACAACCCTCTCTTTTTGCTGTACGTTTATTGACTACTTACTGCTGTGTTAGTAGCAGGTTCGTGTTGCTGTGACTTCTCATCCATCTGCTCGCCCTCTTTTTCGATGGTTTCGAGCGATTTCTGTTTTGGTTCAGGTAATAAGAAGGTGAGCAAGAAGCCAAGTACGCAGATACCTGCCGCAACCCCCATAGCACCAGGGAGTTTGAAGGCGGAACTGGCGAGCATAAGGGGGAAGATGAAGGCTCCGATGAACGCGCCAAATTTGCCAATACCAGCCGCGATACCATGAGCAGTTGTGCGCACTGTGACTGGAAAGATTTCAGCAGGATACAAGAATGTTGTGATGTTGGGACCGAACTCAGTGAAGAGGTAAGCCAAACCGTAGAGTAGGAGGAACGTGACCGTGATTTTCGTGAGCGCAGGAAAGATGAAAAGCGAGCCGTAAGAGATTGCCATCATCGCAAAACCAAGCAATTGAATTGGCTTACGCCCGATGCGGTCGATGGTAAATGCAGCGAGAACGTAGCCAGGTAGTGCGGCAACGACAAAAATGAGCAGCGTGTAGAGCATAGTCACAGGTAGCGTGACTTTGGGGCTGAACAGTTTAATCACAATTGGTGTCGAAACTGTCGTACCATAATAGGCGATATCGAGCAAGAACCAAGTGCCTGTTGCGCCAAGAAGCCAGAGGAGCCAGTGACGCGTGGTAAACAATTCTTGCCACCTTATTTTGTTTTTCGCCTCTTGCTGCTGCTGCGGTTTAAGGCTCTCGCTCTTATCGCCAGCTTTTGCGGCATCGGTTTGTTTGCCGCTCGCCATATCTACCGCACGTTGTACGCCTGCATCATCGCCCTGTGCCAACGCGAAACGTGGCGATTCTGAGATTTGGCGGCGTAACCAGAAGGTGGCAAGAGCAGGAATAGCACCTGCGCCAAGAATGATACGCCATACAAGGTCTGTTGGTACATGACTAACCAGCAAAATATACGTCAAGAGCGGACCAATAATGAGACCGAGTGCCTGTGTAGAGAAAACAAAGGTGATGAGCTTACCACGATCCTTACGGTTCGCATACTCGCTAATCAAGGTTGAGCTTACAGGATAGTCGCCACCAATGCCAACGCCCAGAATAAAGCGAAAGACGAGCAGCCAGATAATGTTTGGCGCAAAGGCTGACGCAAGGGCACCAACTGCAAGCACAATCAATTCATAGCCGTAAATGAATTTTCGTCCCATCGTGTCGGCAATACGTCCAAAGATGATCGCGCCGAACACTGAGGCAATCAGAGCCAAGCTACTCAGAAGTGAGACTTGTAGTGGGTTGATCTTCCACACTTGAGTAAGAATGGTGGATACCACACCGATAATGAAGAGATCATAGGCGTCCGTGAAAAAACCCATACCAGCGGTAATCACTGTTTTGAAGTGAAAGCCTGACATGGGGCTTTCGTCTAATCGTTTCAGGGCATCTTGAGATGAGGACATACTGTTTTCCCTCCGTCCATAGATAAAGCTATACAATTTCGTCCACCTATATATTGTACGGAGGAGCTATTGTACAAGAAAACAGTTTTGTGTTAAACGAGTGTAATATTTAGTTTAAATTTTGAGCAATGCACAAATACATTCCATAAAAACAGAGTTAATTGCTACGTGTTCTTTCCTCTGCTAGCAGAGGAAAGAACACGTAGCAATTAACTCTGTTTGTCTATCATCTCTCGTGCCTGTTGTTCAATGTAGGTGAGGTTGTGGCGGTGCGCTCGCTCGACGACATCCTCGAACATCTTTTGAGCGTTAGAGGCGTCGTTAAGCAGGAGTAGGGCATGAGCTAGAACGAGACGACCACGCGTGTGCGTTTCGGACTCTAAGCCATCAAGTAGAAGGGCACGGCGAGCGTTCCGATAGCCCTGCTTTAGAAGGCGCATTCTAGTTCGTTTTGATGATGAAGGTAGTTCCTGTGCCTGCAGCAGACGAATGTTCGCAAGGGCGAGCAAAGAGTTGGCAATGCACACGTTATTATGCATCGCTCGTCCAACTCTGAACGCCCTAAGAAGGCATGCTTTTGCCTCTGCTGCATTATCTTGCGCTTGCAAGATAACCGCTAGCTCCGAACTCCAATTACTGATATATTTGCGGTCCTTGAACTGCTCTGCGAGTGCGAGGGCATAGGTGTAGCGATTCCTGGCAACTTCCAGGTCGCCTTGACAGACGGCTAGTTCACCGTAGTTGCTATACACGACGGAACTGATTGGACCATCACCGATACTTTCCGCGATAGAGAGCGAGCGATCAAGAGCTTTTTGGGCCTCGACATACTCAGCTTTTTTCAGCAAGATATAGCCAATGTTACAGGAGGCGTTGGCAATCTCACGCCTCTGGTCGCGTTGCTCAAATACTGTCAGAGCGGTTGTAAGGTCTGCAAGGGCATTGTTTAATTGTCCCAGACTATTATGAATGGAGCCAAGCAACATGTACATGCGCCCAAGATCGTTCGAATCGCCATTTAGAGTACGCTGTATGCGCGTGAGCGGTGCCAGCATGTTGGGATCATAGAGGAGAACGCTACCCTGCCGTTCTCTTTCATCCTGGAAGAGTTGTAGAGCCTCCTTGATCACGCTCAACGCTTGGGAATAGTTGCCTTCCTGTGCGAAGAGGCCACCCTGTAGTGAACGGAGCCGCGCTCTAGCAAAACCAGTTTGCACATTGGCTCTTTGTAGTACCTGCTCGCCGCGTTCGTAGTATTCGCGGGCATGTTCTCTGTCGCCGAGGTACAGCCATGTACGTCCCATCTCGCACCATAAAAGAGCTTGTACCTGTGCCTCATCTGAAGACGGTTTACGCCCGTTCAATTCTTGTATACGCAATGCAAGGACACGCTCTAAGTAGCTTCGTGCCTCCTGAAAGCGTCCCTGCACCAGGATACTTTCGGCGAGCCGTTCATTCAATGGTGCAATATGGCCTGGTGCCAGCATAGGACCGATGACGGCGGGGTCTTTGCTCATGGTATCCGATTGCATGGCTTCGAGGGCACTCTTATAGTAGCGTTCGGCTTCCGAATAGGCCAGGAGCGCGTAGGCACGATTCCCCGCGATCTCGGCGTAGTGTGCGATAGAGGCCACATCAGCTCCACCTAGCAGTAAATGATCGGCAATGGTTGCGGCAACCTCTATTTCGCGTCCATGATACATACGCAACAAGATATCGGCGACACGGCGGTGTGTATGCGTGCGACGCACGGCTGAAATACTTTCATAGAGATGTGTCACCATGAGAGGATGCCAGAACGAATAGGCGACGTGACTGCCCGTACCCTCCTCGGTCAGGATGCCTGATTGAAGAGCCTCCTCAAGCTGATCGAAAAGGGCATCCTCGTCCGCGCTCTCGCCAATACGCTTGACCTCCAGGCTATGTATGAGAGGAAATTCAAAGGAACCACCGAGGACAGAGGCATTACGGAGCATGGCGCGACACTCGCCACTCAAACTATTGATGCGCGAGTCAAGGGCAGCAGTAATCGTATCGGGCAGGCGCGGTGGCGTGGTACGAGCTAGTTCCTCAGCAAAGAAGGGGTTGCCAGCCGCTTGCACCTGAATATGTTCCACCTGTTGCGGAGGAAGGTGTTCGACTAACTGCGCGATCTCGTCGCTCGTCAAGGGGTCAATATACAATGTAGTAACGGTGTGTTCACGCTGCATGTGGTCAATGAGCTTGGTCAGTGGCTTAGGTGCCTCATTCTCGCGGCAAGTTGCCACTAGCACAATTGGCGCGTCGTAAATATGGCGTGCGAGATAGGCAAGCAGTTCACCGCTACTACCGTCAGCCCATTGAATGTCATCTAGGACAATCAGCAGGGGCTTCTTTTTGCTGGCGGTAAGGAGAAGCGTGTAGGCAGCCTCACGCAAACGCAACTGTTCCTGCTCTGGCTCGATGACGCCAAGAGCGGTGCGCGATTGTTGCGTCACCCATAGTTCTGGCAGAATGGATTGCAACGAACGATTCATCACCTCTTCCTCCGGCGAGGATGGAATGATGGGATAAGGCGGCTCAATCTCCAACATTTGCGTTTGGCCTCTGGATACGCGTGACGCACGCGGTTCACTTACCAGAGCGTTGCTGCTCTCTCCAGTAGACTCCACCTGTAAAGCCTTGCGCAGAATATCGGACCAAGCTCTATACGGAATGCCACTCTCTTGCTGATACGAACGATTCCACAACACAGCCCAGTTACGCTGCTGCGCCTCGCGCCCAAGCTCTTCGGCGAGACGCGTCTTGCCGATACCAACCTCACCAAAGAGAACAACGCACTGCGAACTACGTTGCGTATCGAGCGGAAGATCGGTGCGTTTCTGGGGCATATGCACATTATCATGGCGGTTACGCTCAACCTGAAGCAACAAAGAGCGCAACATGCTATACTCTTTCGCGCGTCCAATCAGTGGATTGCGATGAATACGGCCTGTAGGAAGCATGTCGGAGTAAGACTGAATGACGGGAAGGGTCTCAGTTTCCACAAAAGGCAATGCATCTGGTGGCAATGTCTTTCCTATGTAAGTGCGTTTCACGCGTCCGTTAATCGTCTGATATGCGTACCAATAGGGACCGTGCCCAATACCCTCGCGGCACTTGCGACAACGCGCCTTGCCACAAAAACTGATCTGTTGATGGTAGGTAGTTTTGCCGTCCATATTCAAGCTCTCCCTTGTGCATGTGTCGCTCGCTCTCTGCCACAAGATAATACCATAGTATTTGAAAATCATCTACTTTGTATGGAAATGCAAAGCTTTTTTGGTTTACTCGTCCTACTATGATAACCCGCGACACAGCAAAAGTAGTTCTTCTAAGCAATGAAGGCATTAGCCATTCGGCAGCAGTTGAGTTTTTACCCCTTCACCTCGTCGTACCATCTCAATTGCTTGAGAGAAATCCTCTAAAGGAAATGCCGTTGTCAGCATGGCTTCCGTGTTGATAACGCCTGCACCTATAAGATCGATTGCGGGCTGAAATGAGAAAAGTACCGCCATTGAGCCAAGCACGGTTATCTCATCATTGTAAATGCGGAACGGAGAAAGAGAGATGCGAGCCTCTGGCGATGCAACACCAAATATCATCAACTTCCCACCGCGCTTGACCGCCGTAAACGCGCTCTCTACAACCGCTGGCACTCCGGTAGCATCGACGACACAATTAAAACCTCTAGGTTCATCGTTGAGGGCTTGCTTGATATCTCGATAGGTACGACTCGCCCCCAACGCTTCCGCACGCTCCAAGCGTTGCGCATTCACGTCGATCATCACAACGCGCGATGCTCCGCCTCGTACTATCAGTTGAAGCAGGAGCAAGCCCATCGTGCCCGCTCCTACAATAAGAACTTTATCACCGGATTGAGGTTGGAGCTGATTCATGCCATGTACAGCACAAGAGAGAGGTTCAACCAATGACCCTTCACGTAGCGAGAGCGTATCGGGCAGCACATAAACCCTCGATCTAGGCACCGAGACGTACTGCGCCATTCCGCCGTTTGTCGTAACACCAACTCCATTGTAGTTGAGACAAAGATTTTCATGACCTGTACGGCAAGGTTCACAACGTCCACAGTTCAAGTTTGGGTCGATTGCAACTCTGCTACCAACCGTTATCGGTACTTCTCCGTTTCCCTCAGTAATCTCGCTTCCCAGTGCCACTACCTCACCCGCAAACTCATGACCGGGAATAACAGGATAACGGGCCAACGGAGAATCGCCATCCAGTATGTGCAAATCTGTCCCACAGATACCACACGCATTCACGCGCACAAGCACTTCTCCTGGACGAAGAGTGGGATTCTCTACACTCTCCACCCGAACACTGCTTGGAGCGGAAATCATTACAGCACGCATAGAAGTTGTATCCCTTTCTCGTAGTTAAGGAGCAACAATTGATTTAATGTTAGTTGGGTCCTGTTTCGTGGCCTGCAAAGCTTGCTCGGTGTCTTCTAATGGATAGCGACCCGTAATGACCGAGCGCACATCAATGCGCCCGCTCGCAACCAAGGCAATTGCGTCCGCATAGGTATTGGCATAACGGAACGTTCCAGTCAACACGATTTCCCTGTTCTGAACAAATGATATGGGGACGCGCAACTCTTCCCCAGGATTCATACCCACAATGACAGCCGTACCAGCGGGGCGCAATGAGCGTATGCCTTCGGACAACGCCTGTTGCTGCCCCGAACATTCAAGCAGTACATCAGCCTGTATACCTGCCTGTGAAAGTGGCTGCTCCGCGACATTGATGGTTTGAGTCGCGCCCAGTTGCTGCGCGATAGCTAATCGCTGCGGAAATACATCCGTGATGGTCACTTTCGCAACACCTAGCGCAAGGGCAACCTTCATGGCAAGCATTCCGATTGGCCCAGCACCGGTTATCAGCACAGAGTCACCTCCGCGCAATCTCGCCTTGCGACATGCCCAGAGGCCGACCGAGAGAGGTTCGATTAGTGCCCCCTCTTCGTTCGACATCGTGTCTGGTAAAGTGTAGGCAAATTGCGTGGGAACGGTAACATAGTTTGCAAACGCACCATCAATAGGAGGTGTGCCGAAGAAACGCACATTGGGACACAGGTTGTAGTGTCCTGCGCGACACTGGTCACAGGTCCCATCGGGAATCCCCGGTTCTATCGCTACGCGTTCCCCCACTCTGCTCTGGTTTACCTCCGCTCCAACTGCCACAATGATACCCGCCGACTCATGACCAAGTACAAGTGGTTGTCGCACAACATATGCACCAATGCGCCCGTGTTCGTAGTAATGAACGTCAGAACCACAGACTCCAACTGCCTTGACCTCGACCAGAACGTCGGAAGGACCAACCTGGGGCATCGGTCGCTCCTCCAGACGAACATCGTGTGGAGCATACAAAACGGCAGCTTGATTTCTCATAGTTTCCCTTCCTTTTTGCTTGAGAAACGATTCAATTTATGTGTATTATACTGCCGAATCCTCTTCCATTGCTTACTTGAGTGCGCCATCGGTGAGTTCACGCATAGATGGCGGAGAGCGTGGCACCCTGCAACTCCTTAACCACGAGAATCGGCCTATCGCGATCTTCATGATGGATGGAACAATGATGATTGGTGCGCTGCAAACCATCACAAAGCTCGGTCTGCGTTGCCCAGAGGACATCGCCATTGCGTGTTTCGACGATTTTGCATGGGCATCAGTCATGCGTCCTCGCTTAACGGTCGTTGACCAACCGACGTATGAAATTGGTCAACAGTCGGCTCGCCTCCTCTTTGAGAGGCTAAGGAATCGAGAGAGGGAGCCTAAAGAGATACGCCTACCGACGCAATTGATTATTCGTGAGTCGTCTGGAAGCCAGTTGAGAATGGACGGACGCCCACAGGAGCCAATACTATTCAAATAACAAGGTGCGTATACATATACTTACAACGGACGCCCACGAGGGGCGAGTCCCTACTATACTTTCTTGCGCTTCGCGTATATCGTGTATAGTAGGGACTCGCCCCTTGTGGGCGTCCGTCCGGTCCCAACCCACTGACGTTCGCCTTTTAACAGTATTATCCTTTGTAGGCGTCCATTCGTTTTCAGAAAATCGAACGAGGCATCACACCGTTACGGATAGCTTACTACCGTGACCGGAGTATCCGGGTTGGCGATGGTTGATGAGCCGCCTGTATCATTGACCACGTTCAGAATGCCACCGAATCCAGATGTGGAGAGGAAGATCGTGAACAGATCGTGGAGGCTTCCTGCCGGAAGCGTGGCGGGAACCTCGAACGCATGTGCCGCGTAGATGTTCACGCCCTGGTTAAAGAAGCTGTAGCTTCCCATACCGTAACCGCTAAAGCTAGTAACAGTGTTGGGAATTTTGAAGGCCGCATAGCCATCGACCCCTGGAGCCTCCATCCACGCCGCCTGATTAGGTGGATCATAGGGCATCTCGTTTTGGAAGAAGATGTCGGTACCGCCATTTCCGTTCCAGATCACCTCGTACTTTTGATAATGTTCGACGAAAAGGCCGTATGCAGTCACATTGTTCCCGTTGACAATAACGCCTGTGTCGGCTGTGTTGACGGTCCAACCCACACCGCCGTTACCGTGATCAGCTCGCCATGCCCAGATATCATCAAGGATGACGTTGTTGCTATTGACGACCAGACTGTCCGTCGCTTTGCCCACCTGCGCACCACCAATACGGAAGAACACATCCGAAAGAGCCGTTGGATCGGTGGCACTATGGTCATTGTAGTGTACATCACCGTTCCCGACTTGTAGCAGCGTAGGAGAGTTCTCTGCACCAGCGTCGAAGAGCAGTCCCGAAATCAAGTCTCCTCGCTCACTAGTGACTTTCATGGACACGACCCCATTCTCAGGAATCAGAGTTGGGAAACCGATGCCGAGTATCACAGTATCAGGATGCGTGACCTTGATGCTTTGATCCAGGGAATAGACGCCAGGAGTCAGAAGAAGGTTTTTACCATCTTTCAATTCGTCATTGATTTTCTCTACCGAGTCCGCTGGCTGGGCAATGAAAAACTTCTTGAGCGAAATTGCAGAGCCAGGAGTCGCACCACTAGCCCATGTCGTACCCACAGAGTTGTGTTGCACCGAGGGCGCGAAAACCTTGTATTGTCCATAGGGGTCTATATATAGGTAGGGAGCCTCTCGTGTCACCGGACTGGTTGCAACAGTGGTGTAGGGGCCGCCACATGACGTTTGAGCGGGGAAACACTGGGCAGGCGCATTCACCACGCCTGAAAATACCTGATTCCAGACGCCGTTGGTCCAGCCATCCAGGTTACTATTCCTGACCAGCCACTGCTGCTGCGAGCCGTTGATCACCGTGCCTCCGGTGAATGCTGAATCGGCGATGAAGCCACCACTGCCATATGATGGAGCAGTACAGTAGTCCATAAGAGTTGTTGCGCCATTGACCTGGACCCGACGCATTGGTGCCGCCTGCGACACTGCCCAGAATTCTCCCTTGTAGCAGCCAGCGTCGGGGTTGGTCACGTTGATGGTCAGGTTCGACAGAGAACGCCAGAAGTTATCAAGCGCAATGCAGTTGTTACTACCGAAGCACTGGTTGTATACATCGACGGAGCCGTTGATAACGACATCGTTCGGAGAGAGACCGAGGCCAGCCACAGTGGTATAGTAACCAACCTGGAAGTTGAGAGGAGTGGTAGCGGAGCCATATGTTCCTGGCTCGAACAGCAATGCATAACGTTGAGTCCCAAACTGGTTAGATAGCTGTTGATTTGCCACCGCGTTGACAGTTGTCTGAATATCGCTCAGTGACATACTAGGAGTGAAGATATAGACGTTCGGGCCGAAGTTAGGTTGGCTAGACGAAGCCTCAACTGCTGGAACAACACCATTGGAGCCAGCCTTGCCTCCGACTGCATCGGCATGAGCAGCAGAAGGATTAAGAATTGAAGAGGTTGCGAAGAGTCCGATCATACAACAGAATAGCATGATCAATCCAATCAGCCGTGAAAGCGGTTTTCGGTACACCGTTGCACCGCGTGGACGTGCATCCATGACATCTCCTTTTTTCGCTCTTACATACCTGGTGTTTGGAACACCGAGAGAGTCTGGTCAGATGCCAAATAAGGGAAACTCTGCCACGCTTTCAGGGAGTTTCAATATACCAGGGCTATTCCATAAAATAGCTCTTGCATAGAAATTTCTTGCAAATTTCGACATTTTCGGAAATTACTATCGGTCTATATGCCGAATATAGCTTATTTTCTGACGCTTGTCAAGAAGCATTTATACTCATTTTACACGTCTTTTCCTATTTGTCCGAAACAAGGAAGAAAGTTATTTGCAAAATGTTGAAAATAGAAGAAATTTCTGGTGTCCTGAACACATAAAACAAGGAAAGCAGTTTCTTGTTTTATGCGTTCAGGACACCAGAAATTTAGGGACTTCTACTGGCTTAATGCACTACGAGATACTGATATCATCTATGTAGCCACGATAGCCGCCTGTGCTGTTTGGCTGATCGTAGCCCAGGTCAACGCGTACAATGGTTTTCCCGTTCACAAAAGAGCCAAGCTGAACGGTCACTTGATTCCAGCTATCGAGTGTCAGGTGGTTACATTGATACGCGGGATGCGCACGATTGCCATTTTGATCAGTTGCGCCAGAGTCGCGCAGATTACTACCATCACTGAAGATGAGATCAACCGCTACACAGGTACTGTTCGTGCCTGTTACTAAGCTATTCTCTATCGAACTTTGTGGGTACACCCAGTACGACAGCGTGGTACCGGAACTCACAGTGACATTTTGTCCACTCAGATCGAAAAGCTGTTCGTAGGCGTAGTCGGCTGCACTGCCCTGAGCACTTCCTGAGTACATGAGCGCAAAGTTTCCAGTGTGTGCATACTCAGCATCGTTGACAGCGGCGGTACTGCGTAGTGCAGCTTCCGGTCCTTTCAATCCACAGCAGATGCCCGTCACGTTGCTGAGGCCACCAGCGGGATAGGGTGCGCCATCAACACTGTTGACCCAATTTGGAAGCGGACTGCCACTCTCAAAACCCGTTGAGAACGCTCCATTTACGCCGTTCACACTACCATACGAAGGTGGTGCATTCGAGGGGTCTGCACCCCAACTAGTGTTCGCTGTGCTTGAAAGCGTGAAATCAAGCGTCTCATTGCTGGTAATGAACGATGAGGATACCCAGGGATTTTGCGTAGCAACTCCGTTCACGTTCAAACTCTGCACGTAGTACGTCGAGGCCGAAGCTCCCGGCGCATTGATCTGAATCGTCTGACCACTCGGTCGGTTCACGGTAATGCTGGGGAAAAGTGGACTCGTAAGAACTAGATTTGCCGTTCCTGGAGTCTCAGGGAACATACCAAGTGCCGCAAACACGTACCAGGAAGAGGTTTGACCAAGATCGTCGTTGCCAGGGAGACCGCTGGGACCTGTACCGTACAGCGTGTTTTCAACCTGCCGCACGATGTTTTGCGTCTGATATGGTGCGCCCGCGTAGTCATACTCCCAGGGTGTTTCCAACGTGGGTTCGTTGCCCAGGAAGGCGTAGGAAGAATTCGGACCATCGTCAAGCTTGGTGAAGAAATTGTTCAAACGCGAAACAATGGCACCATTACCACCTTCGTTCGCGAAGAGACCTTTCAGGTTGAAGGGTACTAGCCAGTTGTACTGTGCGCCATCGCCCTCAACCCAGTTATCCCCGCTCGTCGGGTCGTATGGTGATGGAAATGAGGTGTTCTGACTACGAGGCTCCAGGTACTGATCGTTGGTGTTGAGCAGATTCTCCCAGTTCTGCGCTCGATTGACAAACTGATCATGTACAGCACTATTACCGATTGCACCCGCGAAGGCACCAATGGCGAAATCGGCGGTGTTATACTCAAGCGTTGTTGAGGCAGCACCATAGTAGTTACAGCAACCGTAACTGCCATCCGACGGAAGATACCCAATATTTTCCAGGTAGTTGAGACCAGGACGGATATTGTTAGTTTGCGTTGCCTCTTTTACCATCGCATTCAATGCGCTCTGAGTATCGAAACCTGTACCACCGAATGCATATAGGTCGGCAAGAATTGGGTCTGCGGGGTCTCCAACCATCACATATGTTTCGGTATTCGCAAAGCTCCATTTAGGAAGCTGCCCACTCTGCGCGTAGTCGTTGACCATTGATTGTGCCATATCGCCAGCTTGACTCGGTGCTAGTAAACCCAGCAGTTGAGCTTCAGAACGATAGATGTCCCAGCCAGAATAGTTGGCGTACTGCACATGACCGGAAGGCTCAGTATACGTCTTGTTATCAAATCCTGTGTATTGCCCATTGTCGTCGGAAAAGACGCTGGGAAACAAGAAGACGTGATAAAGCGCGGTGTAAAAAGTCGCAGTTTGTGCCGCCGTACCACCATTGGCCTGAATCTCGCCAAGATAGGTATTCCACATCGAGGTGGATTGCGCGAGAACCGTGCTGAAGCTACCAGAAGAATTCTCCTGGTTCAGGTTCGCCTGTGCATTCGCGGTACTCACGTAGGAAACACCCACGCTCGCCTCGACCGTTGTACTCTGGCTCGTATCAAATGTGACGTAAGCACCTGCACCTGAACCAGATGCACTGGTATCAGATGGAGAGGCAGCCTGTTGCCGCGTTTGTTTGCTTGCATCGTGTCCTTTGAACACTTTTGCCTGGGCTGCATTGGCCTTTTGTACTGCTGGTGCGGCCTGGCTCTTGCCTTTCGCAACTTTTACGTTGGGTGAAACCGTACCATTTTGCCAGGTGCCAGAACTGGCAAATGGCTTGTTGAAGGTTGCATAAAAGTAGACCGTATAGTTCGCACTTGAGCCACAAAAACCATTGCTAGTAGCCCAGCCTGAAATGGTATTACCGTTGATGTTGACCTGATCGTTGGAATCGCCATTGATCGAGCCTGAGACGTTGACCAACAAGGTCGCGGTTTGGCCTGAAGGATAGGTGAAACGCGCCGCGCCTGTACGTTGTGTAGTGGTCAACTCAGTAGTCACACCACTATCCAGTCCCACCTTATAGTAGCCAGCATAGGCCGACTCATTCGAGTGTGAGAAGGTAGAGATATACTGAGAAGGATTGCTCGCAGGTGAAGAGGTTACGGCACCAGGATACGGCATAAAAGGGATGTCGCCGTAGCCGTTACAGCCCGCACCGCTCAAATGAGTCAAACTAAAGCCTCGAATGCGGTTATCGCCATAATCGTAGCCGCCAGCGTATGCATTCACCGTGTCGGGACTCCACTGAACCATACCAAAGGGAGCATCTGCCCCCGGAAAGGTATCTCCATCAGCCCATCCACTCGGAGCATTGGTCGCGGCTCCTGTTCCCGTAAAGGGATCGACCAAACCCGCATAGTTTGTCGTCGCATTAGAAGAGCGCGACTTGTTTGCCTGTGCGTGAGCAGGAGTTATTCCAACGAAGGGACAAAGAGCAAAGAAGGTCGCCAGTAGAACCAGGATAATCGTTCCAAGA
This sequence comes from uncultured Ktedonobacteraceae bacterium, assembly GCA_964250805.1. Lineage (GTDB taxonomy): Bacteria > Chloroflexota > Ktedonobacteria > Ktedonobacterales > Ktedonobacteraceae > JBBQVS01. The sequence continues at coordinate 43,489 of CAXUHG010000007.1, forward strand.
AACCGGTTTCTGCACATGGGTCTCATTATTGCCTCCTATGTGTGTAAACAATTACAAGATATATTTCAAAGAAGGACTGCTTCGACGATAGCCGCCTCCTCTATGAAATAGCTCATCATGCCGAGGTCGGATTAAGAAGAGAAACGTACTAGAGAAACCGCCAGAGATGATCTGAGGTGCCACTGTCATCAAACTGGACGACGTTCGCACTATCAGAGGTAGACATATTCGTCAC
>CAXUHG010000007.1:43823-90413 GCA_964250805.1 uncultured Ktedonobacteraceae bacterium
CCCAACACCTTGCCGCTATTCTGATTCTGAATACGGAAGTATACTCCGCTCGCCCAGGGATGCGCGTCTGAGCCAGTGCCTATGGTTGGAAAAGAGGAGATGCGTAGCCGAGCTGCCCCCATAGGAATCAATGTCACCGTTTGAGCTGCCGTACTGGAAAGTACAGGGCTTTCCTGCAACGTCGTCACAACCTCCTGGCTGTCCGCCTGCCACTCTGGAATCTGTTGCGCCTGCACCTGCATGGTAATTGGTGCGGTCTGCTGGGTAAAGGGATTTGCGGGCAGCGTTCCATTATTCTGCTGAACGGTAAAGGACTGTGCAGGGTTGCTGCTCGCTAGAACCAGCCCATAGTTCCACGGCGAGGTAGGCGTCACCTGGTACTCTGGAATTTGGGCAGTGCTATTGTTGATGAGCGTGTAATTTTCGCCAATCTGGAGCGAGAACGTTAACGCACCGTAGTTGACTGAGACGGAGTTATGGTTGTTTGCCCAGGTCTGGACGCTTGTCTGCATTGGTAGGCGCAGCGTAACGGTATCTCCACTAGCCCACGTTCGGTTAATACTCACAAACACTGGTCCACCGTTCGCGGCTATGTTCTGACCATTCACCTGCAAGACTGGCTGCGAACACCAGCCAGGAATGCGTAGGTAGAGGGGAAATGCGAGATCTTTTGGCGTGGACAGGGTGAGAGTAATTGTATCGCCAAAGGGATAGCTAGTCTGCTCCGTGAAAGTAACTGTCGTTCCATCCCCGACCTTCGCTGTAACGGTTGTTGGGGCATACAACGAGACGCATAGGCCGTTATCGGGAGTCGCTAACCAGGACTCTTCCGTAAAGAAAGGCCAGCCCATCCCGTAGTTATGTGGACAACAGCGATACTGATCCACGCCTTGTAGATACGCCTGCATCGCAAAGCCATTCTGAAACTGCCCTTGCGTCTTGGCAACATTATCCAACTGGATACTATTAGCACTGGTAATGTAGTGTCCAGCCTTACCCTGTGGATCAAGGGCGGCAGGTAAAGAGTTAAAGGCAAGGTTTTCCGCGCGGTCTGACCATACAGGATCGCCAGTGATACGCATGAGAATCTCATGACTCTGCATATATTCGACGATGCCACAGGTTTCAAAGCCCTGGCGCGGATCGCCAAAACCTGGACGTGCATTCTCATCTCCGGCGAAACCACCACCAGAAAATTGCCCGTAGGTCGTCTGGATGAGGGTGTAATTTTGATAGGATGCCGTCTTGTACTGAGAGCCACCATCCAAAACGCCGTACAGCGCAGGTTCACGAAATCCTTGAGATAAGTTGACATTGTGCAGGGTTGGCAAGGTGGAACTCATCCAGTTGGCTGAATTTTGATGAATCTTCCTCACGAGGTCAAGCAAGAAAGCATCGCTCGTTCGGTTGTAGAGCCAGTAAATAGCGTCAATCGTATCAGCCCAGCGTGTGTAGCCCCAGCCTTGAGTAAACACAGAGGAGGGTTGCGCGTTCATATACTGAAAGTATTGAGTCAGGAAGGGCACGATACGCGCATCGTTGTAATATTCCTGGAAGGAACAGAATGCTCGTAATAAAGGCATGAAAGGCCAGAAATCCGGGCCTCCATTGAGCGAGGTACGTAGGGAAGTTGGACCGAAAAAACCATCCGACTGCTGTGTGGCGAGAATGCCGTTGATCCACTGTTGGATGGTTGAGAGAGCGGTGGTGTCTCCGGTAACATACGCCAAGTCTCCATAACCACGTAACCAATACGGAACCTCTTCCCAACCAGTATTATTGGGTTGAATCCAGCCCGTGTTGTTATAGTCGAGAAAGTGGGAGACATGGTTATATTGACCACAGAGGCCATTGAGTTGGAGTTGTAACTGGGTAGCCAACCAGCCCTGAGCCTTCACGCTCCCAGGCGGTAGACGATAAAAGGCGGCAGGTTGTAGAGGAGTCAAATTAGGCCAGTAAAGACCGCTTGACGCGGCATGAGCAATACGAGTCGTGCTAATGGTTCCAAGAATCGCCAATCCACTTGCGGTAAAGACACTTTTTTTGAGAAACTCTCGGCGTTTCATCGTCATATTCAGTGTCCTCCCTTTTCTGCCAGTGGTAACAACTGAGAAAGGTCCGCTACTCCGATGCTTCGCGGAAATGCATTCATTGCAAAATCCTCCCTATTCAAAGTAATGCACGTCACGGCATCACTATCTGTTGTCTGACATCAAGGCTTTTCTGCGCATTTTTCGCTTCTGATACTCAGCTCACACTAAGATCGTATAACTCCGAATTGAATAGTCTCCATCAGAAGTGAATAGCGCAAAAGTGAAAAATCTGAGTACTATCTCATGTATTCCTGCTATTCTTTGTATTTCCTCCTTTCGGTTCGCATAGATGCTAATCTATTAGGAACAAGTATAAGATAATAAAATAGTAAAGTCAATGGATAACAAGCCAAAATTCACTCATGACTTGCGATGCACTATCTTAGTCGAAGGGGAGTACGTCAATACACGAAGACGTTTTTACCGTGTTCTAAAGCAAAAATGTAGTGAGATATAAAATATTAACAAAGCAAGAAAACAAATACCTCGTTTTCCCTTTTCTGGATAACATCCTTGACATTTATGAGATTTTCGGGTACTCTTGTTTTAGAACAAGAACAAGTTATAACTGATTCGGACGATTGTCTGCGAGACGCAATCACACATCCGCATAGCTACACATCAGTCTATCATTACTTGTTTGAAAGCTATTATACATACACACTTTGCAGTGTGTATGTATAATGTATTTTCTTGTTTAGTGAAGTTTTTGTCTCATGCTGAAAAGGTCTTTCTGGACACCGCAAATGAGCAAATTCATGATGAAAGATAGCAAGAATGGCTTTTTTTGATCTATCCTTAGATGAACTTCGACTCTATGTACCACCACGCCATGAGCCTACGGATTTTGATGATTTTTGGCAAGAGACGCTTCATACTGTACGACAGTATCCGCTGAATCCTCGCTTTGAAGCGGTGAACTACAGCCTGCGTACCGTTGAAACTTTCGATTTGACCTTTAACGGTTACGGAGGTCAACCTATCAAGGGTTGGCTTATTCTTCCTAAGCAACGTAGTACGCCTCTACCCTGCGTGGTGGAGTATATAGGTTATGGTGGTGGCAGAGGTTTTCCTTGCGATTGGTTGCTCTGGAGTAGCGCGGGTTTTGCGCATCTGATTATGGATACGCGTGGTCAGGGTAGCGATACGTCCGATAGCGAGTCAGATAACTCTAATCCTCAAATCTCTGGCTTTATGACACGCGGTATTCTTCATCCCCAAACTTATTATTACCGCCGTGTTTTCTCTGATGCTGTGCGTGCCGTTGAAGCTGCTCGCTCTCATCCAGCCATCGACGCTGAGCGTATTGCTGTCAGTGGAGGAAGTCAGGGTGGTGGTATAACATTGGCTGTCAGTGGGCTTGTTCCTGATGTCCAGGTTGCTATGCCCGATGTTCCCTTTCTCTGCCACTATCAGCGAGCGATACAGATTAGTGATAGCTTTCCCTATCAGGAAATCGTCAAGTACTGTCAAGTTCATCGTGACAAGGTTGAAGCGGTCTTCGATACTCTTGCTTATTTCGATGGAGTCAACTTTGCCTCACGCGCCCATGCTCGCGCCCTCTTTTCCGTCGCCTTGATGGACGAAGTTTGCCCGCCATCCACCGTCTTTGCCGCGTACAACTCCTATGCTGGTGCGAAAGAGATAAAGATTTGGCCTTACAATCATCATGAGGGAGGCACAAACTATCAGACCGTGGAAAAACTGAAATTCTTAACCATGCTCTGGAGCTAACTTCCTCTTGATGTCAAAAGAGAATGTCATCAAAAACCAAGCAAATGTAGTGCAAGGGTGAGAAGCGACGTGAGGAGCGGAATTAGGAGCGGCAAAATTACGGTGACACCTAGACGACTTAATGCGCTTGTTTCCAGGGGCCAGACGGGAAAGGTGTTCTGTAAAAGGTCATACTGTTGTTTAAGGGCAGTCAAACGGCGCGTCGTACTCACAAGGCTCCGCGTCTCGCCCTCGTTTGAGGACAGAGATTGCATGAGAGCTTGTTGATACTGCTCGGTCAGGGGCTGAAGCATCTCATTGCGCGTCTTCAACATAATGTAGTGAGGAAAGAGCAACCACCCAACCAACAGAGCAGGAGTGAGCGCGACATAAATTGCACCCAGCAGAATCATTTCCGAGAGTGAGAGCCAGATCAGGTTGCGCGAAAGCACCGAGGCGACGAGGAGCAGTGCCTCCCAGAGCATGATGCCAACGCTCGCCCAGATAAGAGGTCCCATCGCCGCAAGCCCACCCGCTCCATCGGGATGCAACGGCTTAATTTGAAGGATAAAGCGAGAGAACAGCCAGTTGGTAAAGATCAACGCCAGCACAATCCGTATCACACTGATGCCAGTAACATACATCAAGGGCAAATAAATGACAATGGCGCAAACTCTCATCCAGTAGGGAACAGGACTCAGACTCGTGGGTTCCAGCAACAGCAACCGATAGAGGGCGTAGCAGACAACGAGAACCAGAATTGCTACCGTCCATCCGCTATTATCGGTCCACTTAACCATATCTTGCACATAAGTTTCATACGACTTTGAGCTTGCTGGATAGGTGCGAGGTTTCCCAATCACCCCATTAGCTTTGAGTGTATTGAAGAGCTTCACAATCGCATCAGGAACAAGTCCATAGATCAAAAAGATGACTGGAAAAAGCACAAAGGTTTGCACTAGCACACTCAATGTATTGCCAATATTCCACTCCATCACTGTGCGTGCCCATGCGAGCCACCAAAAGAGGAAGACGCTTGCCGGAAGAATGACCACGCTCGCGCAAATCCACACTGTGTGCAAATGCCATCTATCCTTGAGCAGAAGCAGCAAGGGATCATGTTGATAGAGTTGCCGAGCGGTCAAAGGCAAATCCGCCGCCACATTTTTTGCTTCCTGTTGCTGGTCAATCATATCTGCGTTCCTAACTCTCGCTTGTGAGGATTGTGCAGTCTGTGGACTGATGTTCCCTGTACGTATTATAGGGCGGAGGATGGGGGATGGGAAGAGGGTGGAAGTTGGGGGTTGTCTGAGAACTTTGCTTCGGAATAACTTCACGCTATATTTTTATTTTAAAGAAAATTTTCAAGGCTTATATTCAGCTTAGCTTGTATAAGATTTATGTATTTACTCTAGTATTAAATAATGGTAATATTAATTATCTGCTTCGTTTTCAGTGTAATCTCTACTAAGCTGATAAAATCAGTTTTATAAATTAAGATAGGAGACAATATTATGAGTAACGACAAGCCATTAAGACTCTTTGTTGCTATGCCTGGAACTACTATGGGAACAACGGCTCAATGGAAGGACCCAGAGCAGATCAAAAGGCACTTTTTTCAACAGATTCAAGAGCAACTGGAGAGTAAGTTACATAGAAAAGTAGAGATGATTATTGAGAAAGACAAAGTTTGGGGTGGACCAATTCACCCTTCAATGTTTCAAGAGGCTTGGGAAGCTGATGTTTATATAGCAGATCTTACTGGAAATAATCCTAACGTTTATCTAGAATTAGGAGTTCGTTGGGCTGTAAAAGACGGTGTAACTGTTGTGGTTAGTCAGGAAGTGGTAAGTGTACTATTTAATGCCTCTGCTAGTCGTATAATTCCATATGAGATGGATTTCGATAATATCGAGCAAGCCCGTGATAAAGTAGTACAAGCTATTATTCAGGGGCTTGAAAAGGAAAATTTTTGTGATAGTCCTGTTAGACAAAATGCTAAAGTTCTTTCCTACCCTAGAGAGTACGTTGAAGGACTCGAGAAACAAATTAAAAAGCTAAATTCAGAATATGTGAGAAATCTTATTAACATGGCTGAAGATCCAAAAATCTCCTCATTAATGCGTCTAGACTTGTTAAGTAAAGCCATTTCAGAAAACGAATACCTTGACAAGGCTTATTTTTTAAGAGGCGTTGAGAAACGTAAATTGGCAGACTATAAGGATGCTATTACTGATTTGCAAAAAGCGGTATCGCTGAATACCAATTTACCGTCATATCATCGGGAATTGGCTATAGCCTACAATAAGAATGGTCAGCTTGAGGAAGCAGTACCTGAATTTGATGAATCTCTGAGAATAGAGCCTGATGATGCAGAGACATGGAGGACTCGAGGCGGTGTACTTCGCAAGCTAGGTATGCAAAATATAGTTAATACAGGTAATTGGCATTACCTGCTTAGTGCAAGAGATAGTTATAAAAAAGCATTTGAATTAGATAAAGTTAGCAATTATGCTTTAGGCAACATAGCAAGGTTAAATCTTCTGATTTCTAAATTTGATAATAACAACAGAGCGACAGCATTAAAGGATTTACAGAGGCTGAAATCTCTTTGCGAATACAAGCTTTATGAAGATGACATTGCAAGAGATGATAAATATTGGTTAATGTTTGATTATGCTGATAGTTATTTATTATCAGGTGACGTAGATCAGGGAGTGATTTATTACAATCAGGCTGTAGCAGAAGTGCCAGAAGAATATAGAAAATCGGTTTTATCTTCGGTTATGTCTCCACTAGAAGAGCTTGTTTCCTTTCAAGTATTAGATGATCAGGTGAATACTGCAATACAGAACATTGTTCGGCAATTCAAGCCAATAGTTTCTTAGTAGTTGTATTCCCCGCGATTGACTGTAAGCTAAAGTGCTACATTGTTGAGTTAGTACGACATTTATCTCATCCACTCTTACTCATTCTATTTTCTGGCTTGGAGGCTTTTATGAAACAATTATTCAAGCGTCTGCCCACTGCTCCATTGTTCTGGCGACCAAAGAGCCAGCAAAATTTTGTCCAAAGTGATATACAGAATCGTTGTCCCCTTTTGAACGATGATTTTGATCTACTAGAGAAAGACTTAATGCCGCTTTACAGAAAGCTCGATAACAAAGCCTTAAAGATGCAGAATCACTTTCGTTTCTATCAAGTTCTACTTATTGTTGGAGGTGCGCTAACTTCTGTGCTGGCTGTAGTCTTGCTCGTTTTTATTGATAATGTACTAGTTGCAGAATTGCTTGGTGGAATAGGAGCTGTCTGCGCCGGTGCATTAGCTCTGCTGGCACGTATAGGATATAGGTCAGATGCTCAAAAGCTTTACGCTACTAATCGACTCGCTGCCGAGATATTACGAAGTGAATATTTCTTGTTTCTCGGACGGCTTGGCGACTACGCTGACGATCAGAATCGGAAACGGAATCTATTGCTCCGTTTAAATGATGTCGAGAAGATTGCAAAAGGAGAAGGAGTATGAATCAGCGAGATGTGCAGTTTTTAGAACTCTATCAAGAGAGTCGCTATAATGATCAAGTCGCATACTACGAAGCTCGTAAGGAGGAGTTTGAGGGTGCTAGAGGGCAGGCGTTCTTGCTAATTATAGGCTTTATGTTTCTCGCTTGTATAGCTGCTATATTTACCTCTGTTTTTATCTCGTTCAATAACATTGGACTAGGAAAACTATGTGCATCTCTAGCCGTAATTTTTCCAATATGTGCTACTGTAATCTCGGCTTATGATACACTATATGCATTCGAGCGTCATGTAAAGCTTTATGATGACGTTGTTATTTCTCTTCATCGTGCCTACGCTGATAAACCAGAGTTAAAACCAGGGCTTAACGAAGTTGACTATTGCAAGACGGTTAGGGAATATGTTAATGAAGTTGAACGCATCCTTAGGACAGAGCAAGGGCAGTGGGCACAATTATCCAATGAGATTCACTCTATTGATCCACCACTCCCTCAAGCATAAAAAGAGAATCACCCCTGAGATCAACAGCATCAGCGAGACAATCAGTACGATAGAGCCTAGTAGAGGTAGCTCACCGCCACTAGAAACGATGCATCAAGGCAAGAAGGCTACAACACAACGAAATAGTTGACACAAGCTTTTTTGTTTGCTACTATGACTGATACGAAATGTACTTATTTATAATAGTGTCTCTTCTTGCTATAAACCACAGCATAAGCTGAACGATTGAACGATCAGTCGATATGGGGAACTATTTCTAGCGCTGTGTGCAATAAAGAGAAGATTGACGTAGCCTACTCCTGTCAGTTGTAAGGAGGCTTCTGTATGATGCGTGAACCTACATCCATGTCCCCCCGTTTGCATAAAACAGATTTAGACCAGAAGGTATATCAGGAGCCGATTCGACAGAGAAGAAGTCCCTTGTCCCTGTGGTATCGTCTAAGTGCGCCTGATGAGGGGTTTGAGGATACTCAGGAAGCGGTGATTCCGCGTGAGCGATTGGCAAGCATTTTATTGCTTGTCATTTTTCTCGGTATCATTGCCTTTATTCCCGCCGCTGCTACAAGCGACGGTCTGCACGTTGTACCACCACTGATAGGCATGTTTCTCATCACCTGCCTTGCGACTTTTCTCAATAAGCGGGGCCAGGTCACGGTTGTGGGACTGCTCATTGTTGGTGCGTTTGATATTGCGCTGATCTACACACTGCTGTCCTATCCAAACTTTATGTTGACACAAAACGCTGTGCCGATTTACGACCTGTTTGTGTTGTCCGATATCATCGCAGTATCTCTGTTGCCCATCAATAGCATTATCTATTTCTCGCTTTTCCACAGCGTTTTTATGATGGGCGATGTCATTCTGCAACCCCATGCTCCCGATCTACAGTTACTTGTGGATCAGACCACATACAGCTTTATGGTGCGTCCTTTGGTTATTCAACTAGTAGCGGCCCTCGTGACCTATCTCTGGGTGCGTAACACGATGAAAGCTTTGGAGCGCGCGAATAAAGCAGAGGTAATTTTACAGCTTGAGCGTACTATCGCGGAGCAAAAAAAGGAACTGGATGAGGGTATTCAGCAAATTCTATATACGCTGATTCAAGCAGCCAATGGAGACATGAATGTGCGGGCACCTCTAGCTCAGCAACATGCGCTCTGGCAGGTAGGCGTTGGACTTAACACGCTGCTTGCGCGTCTGCAGAGTGCCCGTTTCCAGCAACCTAAGATGAGCGAGCGCGAATTGCAGCAAATCAAATTGGAGTTACAGCGTCTCACCTATAACATACAAAGAGCCAAGAGAATGCAAACGCCTCTGTGGTTCGTTGCGACAGGAACAGATATCGATCCGTTGCTCGGTGAGCTTACAGGATATGCACTGCTCCTGCCTCCACCGAATCCAGAGAGAAGACGATATTGAACCTGTACGAAATAATGTGTAAATGATTTTGTAGGGACCGATGTATCGCGTCCTCGGTGGGGTGGGACGGCGGGGCACACGTAACCATATACAATCGTTGCCCACGCGTTCCCCCCAATCCCACCGAGGACGCGATACATCGGTCCCTACAGCGTTACGAGCGGTTAGTATTGTTGTCGGGTAGGGAAGCCTGATTGAGCTGGTCAGGAGTGAGAAGTGCCCCTTGCAGATCGGCTCCAGTCAGGTTGACTCCTGTCAAGTCTGTACCACTAAAATTGACTCCGCTCAGCTTTGCGCCACTCAAATCCGCTTGAATCAATTCGACCTGCGTCAAGTCTGCATTGCTGAGGTTGGCATTGCTCAGAAATGCGTCGCTTATATCTGCATCGTGGAGGAGAGAGTCGCTGAGGTTCGCGCCAATGAGGTCTGCTCCGTGCAGGTCTGCTCGTGTGAGATTTGCCCCTCTCAAATCGGCATTGCGCAAGTGTGTCTGGCTCAACGTTGTGCCGTGCAAATCAGCATCTTTGAAATTGATACCATCGAAATGCGCCTCACTAAAATCTGCATTGCTCAAATCGGGCTGGATATCAGCATGTTCATTGCGCCATGCGTTCCACGCTTCCACTCCTTGCATGAGTGTATCTATCTGTTCTCGTATTGCCATCGGTGTTTCCTTTCCTTAAAAAACATGTCTAGCGTTTACCAGTAACATCTTACCACTCGGAGGGTTTTTCCGTAAAAGTGTCAACGCCGCAGAGGGTGCAGCATAATCAAATCTGCACCGCAATCTTTGAAGCGGATTGATATGTTCACCCCATAGAGAGTATTATTTGATAAGGAGTAAAAACCTATCAAATTGAGGGAAGAATAAGGAAGTTTTAAGTATGTCTGACACAATCGCAATAACACACGTAAAAGTATTTGATGGCAAGGAATTGACCGATGAACGGACAGTGGTCATTGACAATGGTGTTATCTCTGATGCAACTACTGCTGACAGCATTGTTGATGGTCAGCATGGCACACTTCTCCCTGGCTTCATCGATTCCCATGTTCATCTGAAGAACGTAGCTGACTTAGAACACGGGACGCACTGGGGCAGTACGACGATGCTCGACATGGGTTCGCCAACTATGAAGTTGACCGACTCACTCCGTCATCGGAAAGGTTTGGCTGATATACGAGGTGTAGGAAATCCAGCTAGTGCCCCAGGAGGCATACAGACGACTCGAATGGGATTTCCTGCCTCGAGTGCGGTTACAGGTCCCGCTGATGCAGGTCGCTTTGTTGCTGAACGAGTTGCGGAAGGTGCTGATTACATCAAAATTATCGTTGAGGACCCGCACAGAATGGGTTCTGCTGCGTTTGATGTCGCAACAATCGCTGCGCTTGTAGAGGCTGCCCATCAATCGGGTCTAAAAGCTATCGCTCATGTAACCACCTTAGCCGCGCTTACCAATGCTGCTGATGCAGGAGTAGATATTCTCACGCATGCCCCCCTCGACGCAGACGTGAATGAAACACTAGTATCCTCTCTTGCGACGCGCGGCATCGTGTCGGTGCCGACGTTAATTATGATGCGTAGCGTGGCAAGCATAGCGGAACGTCTGCCGACGCATGGAGCCGGTGTAGATTACGCTCATGCTCGCTTCACAGTATCAGCTTTTTATAGAGCAGGCGTAACAATCCTGGCTGGCACTGACGCGAACACAGCACCTGCTTCACCAGCACAAATTCAACATGGGGAAGCATTACATGATGAGCTACGTTTGCTTGTTGAAGCTGGGCTAACACCCGTTGAAGCTCTGCGTTCCGCAACGGTGGTACCCGCCGCGTACTTTGGCTTTACGGATCGAGGTGTCATTGAGGCTGGTCGTCGGGCTGACCTTCTTCTCATTGATGGAGACCCGACCCAGGATATCACCGCCACACGTGCCATTCGGAACGTGTGGGTAGCAGGAGTTCAGGTTCGATAAAAAAAGCTCGTCGTCGAGTTGGGAAACCTGTAAGAATGTGAAGAGAACATCTGTGGTGAGGAACAGATACCAGAGCCACAGATGGCGAACTTGATGATGATTATTATACAATTCTAAGCTAGTAACGAGAAAGAGGAAAATGTATGGCATCTCAACAAGAAGATCAGCAGAGAGTGGATGGGCAACAGAACAAGGCTCAGCAAGCACTACTCCAACAAGAGAGCAAGAATCAGCCAAATATCATAGCGATGATGACAACGGAACACTACAATCTGCAATCTGGACGGTCTATGACTATCTCAGAAGCGAATGGTCGCTCCAGCCTCTATCTCAGCACTGTTTCCACCGCCCTCGTCGCGCTGGCCTTTGTCGCACAAGTCGCCCACATGGGAACAGAGTTCTATGTCTTTGCCTTGATTTTGTTCCCATCACTCTTTTTTGTGGGACTTGTCACTTTTGAGCGAGCCGTTCAAGTGGCGATAGAAGACATCATCTACGCACGCGGTATCAACCGCATCCGGCATTTGTATACCGAGATCGCGCCGCAAATCGCGGAGTATTTTGTCTTGCCCTACTACGATGATGAGATGAGTGTATACGGCAGTGAGGGCGCGAAACTCTCCTGGTGGCAATTCTTCCTGACGATATCAGGCATGATCGCTGTTATTAACAGTGTGCTTGCGGGCACATTTATCGGGCTAGTGGTGTATCGCTTCATCGCCTTGTCTCTGGTATTCTCTACTCTCATTGGCGTACTTGGCTTTGTCGTCGTACTTGTGTTCTTCCTCCGTTATCAATGGACACGCTGGGGTAATGCTCAAAGAAAGTTGAAGACACTCTTTCCGCGTCCTACTTCTGCAGAGCGAACGCCGATTACTGAGAGATAAAGACATGACAGCCTGCCTGGAACGCAATAGAGGAGCTTTTTAGAGAGTGCTTTACATGTATCCTCATACAATTGCGATTATTGGAGATGGTGCGAGCGGGACGTTGCTAGCTACACAATTATTACGATCTACTCAGCAACCACTACATATTTTCCTGATAGATCCACGTCCACTCATTGGCAGAGGCGTCGCCTATAGTACAACAAATGTGCATCATCTGCTCAATGTTCCAGTTAGCAAGATGAGCGCATACTCAGAATTCCCTGACCACTTCCTACACTGGCTCATGAACTACGCTGAAAATACGAGAGCAATAGGAGATACAAGCGCGACATCATTTGTTCCGCGTTATATGTATGGCCTCTACTTACAAAACGTTCTCGAAGAGGCAAAGGCGGCAAACAGCAAGAGCGTTCTTGAGCAAGTGCAGGATGAAGTTCTTGCTGTTTGCATTATCGAGAGTGGTGTGAAGATTGTTGTAAAAAGTGGGCGTTGTCTCTCTGCTCATCAAGTTATCCTTGCGACAGGCAATTCTGAACCACATCATCCTTTCGTTGAAACACCTGATTTTTATACAAGTAATCGCTATTCTTATAATCCGTGGTCCCCGGAGGCAATTACAGCTATTTCTTCCTCTGCTTCAGTCTTGTTTCTTGGTTCCAGTCTCACGATGATCGATATCGCGCTGGCATTAAAAGCACAGGGGCACACCGGTCCTCTCTTTGCCGTGTCGCGGCGTGGGGTAGTGCCTTCTGCCCATCGAACGAGTGCGTTGTCAACAATACAACTGCCATCACATGATTTTCCGAAATCATTGCGTGCATCATTGCGCTGGTTCCGTGAGATGGAACAGACGGTCATGCAAGAGGAAGGAGGCGATTGGCGTAGCATCGTTGACGCTCTCCGTCCGCACATCCAGATACTGTGGCAGTCCTGGTCTGTTGCCGAAAAACAGCAATTTCTGCGCCATGTGCAACCATACTGGGATGCCCGACGCCATCGCATCGCACCTATGGTGGCTGCAGCGGTAGCACAGATGCGGGCAACAGAACAGCTACAGGTCTACGCAGGACGTGTACAAAGATACGATGAAACGGACGAAGATGTCGCTGTTATGATACGTTTACGGCGTCTAGCGGAACCATTGACGTTGCGCGTTCAACACGTCATTAATTGTACAGGGCCGGGTTGCGATATACGAAAATCAAAGAGTCCCCTTCTAGCAAACTTGTTTTCACAGGGACTGATACGTCCTGATCCATGTTACCTGGGTATTGATACTACGACGAATGGGGCTGTTATAGGTTATGATGGTGCTACCTCTCCTTTCATATACACGCTTGGTCCACTACGCAAAGGAACGTTGTGGGAGACGACTGCTATACCGGAAATACGAATACAGGCAGAGCAATTGGCGCAACTTCTTTTATACAAAAGAGACAGTTAGAACACCATTCAGATAGTTCACCCGGAGTTGAGCAAAAAAGAACAAAAAAGATATGCAATTTAACACCTTGCTAGGTTGCAAGGAAACTGATACTCTAGGTATTCCAGGCATCAGAAAAATACTGGTGCCACAAACATTGTATTTTGGATGAGGAAGTTGTAATGAATGTAGTGAATAAAAAACAGGATGCGGGACAGGAAGCAAACATTGTCAAACGTGTCCTTGATAGCCTAGAAGCTCTATGCATACAAAAAAGCCTAGAACCGCTCAAAAAAATGTTTTGGACCGACTTAGGCTACAAACGTGTCGATCAACCTCTTGCATTCCGTAACTGGCAGGATGCTCACACTATAGAACAGTATCTGTATCCCGATAATCCCTTACTCTTGTTCGCAACAAGTGGGCAGGGAGATTTTGACATTATTTATATTCGTCTCTCATCATTAGAACTTCCTCTCACCTACGAATGCCCTATAATTCACAATCTATTACAGAATCATTTCGACGCCTTATTCGTCTTTTCTAATGCATCTCTCGACAAATGGCATTTTGTGAATGTGAAACCCGACGATAAACGAGCAAAACGACGTATATTCCGACGTTTTACTATTGGTCAAGAAGAGCAACTTCGTATTGCATCTGAACGGTTAGCACTGCTTTCAATAGCTGATTTACAATATATTTCGGCGTTAGAGCTTCAAAAACGCCATAACGAAGCATTTGATGTTACGGCAGTTACAAAAGCATTCTTCGATGCCTACCAAAGACAGTTCCGCGCGTTGCAAAAAGATTTATATATTCAAGTTGGAGATATGAACTGGGCACACGATTATGCACACCTGTTTCTCAATCGTTGCATGTTTCTTTATTTCATTCAACGTAAAGGATGGCTAGGTGACAATAAAAAAATTTTACATACGCTTTGGGATACTTACAATAAGGAAATTTTGTTTCAAGAAAAACAGGTATTTTTTGATGATTGGCTCCAAGTCCTTTTCTTGAAAGCATTTAACCAAGCATTTGATGAGAGTAATAAGAAGTATAGTTACTTGCCCTCTTCTGTAAAAACAACTCTTGCCAAAGCTCCGTTTCTCGGCGGTCTATTTGCGCCTGGCTCTTTGGATGAACAAGAAGGCTTTAGCATCAGCGATGTTCGTTTTGGCGAAATTTTTGAATTCTTTGAAGGATACAACTTTACAGTTGTGGAAGACAGTCCTCTTGATCAGGAAGTCGCAGTCGATCCTGAAATGATTGGTCGTGTCTATGAAAGTCTAGTGAATGTCTCTTCTGAGCTAGATGAGCGAGGAGACGCGGGCATCTTTTATACTCCACGTACCGAAATTGACTTAATGTGTCGCTTATCAATTGTTGATTACCTTGCGAATCATCTTCCTCATGTCGATAAAAATCTTTTTTATAGGTTGGTCTTTGCGCTAGAGCCTCATGAAAAATCAGACGTAGATGAAGAGATCGAGAGTCAAGGTTATTGGGACATAATAAATACGCATATAAGCGTCGTTACTATTCTTGATCCTGCATGTGGCTCTGGCGCGTTTCTAGTTGGAATGCTCAAAGTACTGGATGATTTGCAGGCAAGAGCTAATCGGTATCTTCAGGGAAATTCAGGGGATGATTATGATCGTCGAAAACGAATTATTGGTCAGAGCCTCTACGGTGTTGATATAATGGAATGGGCTACGCGTGTTGCAGAACTCCGTCTCTGGCTTATTCTGACCGTTGAACCGGATATTCCTCTGCATCAACTCCACAGTCGTAGAGATCCCATTCTTCCTCATTTTACCTTTAATATACGTAGCGGTGATAGCCTGGTACAGCAGATGGGCGACAACACTCATAAAGCCTTTGATATTGTGGTAGGAAATCCACCTTATGTTCGTCAGGAAAATATATCTAATCCTCTGCTTCCACGCAAAAAAGTGGATTCTGAGAACAAACGCGCGTACAAAAAGAAGCTTGCGCACAGTATCTACCAAGCCTTTCCCGACTTTTTTCAGTACAACAGTGAAACTCAGAAGGCTGGTCACGAACTTGACGCCAAGAGTGACCTCTATGTCTACTTTTACCTGCATAGCTTACATCTTCTAAACCCTAACGGAACGCTCTGTTTTATCACGTCTAATTCCTGGCTCGATGTAGGTTATGGAACTATACTACAGGAATTTCTCTTGCAGCATTGTAAGATGAAGATGCTTATTGATAATGCCTCTAAACGCTCATTTGCAACAGCGGATGTAAACACGATTATTACACTTTTCTCTGCCCCAATTTCTCGTGACTCAATCGGTCAAGAGTCTATAACATGCTTTGTCCGTTTTACAGTTGACTTCGAGCAAGTTCTCTCTCCTGACGTGTTTCGAGAAATTGAAAACACACAGGAGCCAACTTCTACTGAACGGTATCGTATCTATCCCATCTCTCAACGTGCTTTATTACGAGAAGGAAGCACTATGCAAAAAGTTAAACTTTTGAGTAGCATAAAGGAGAAAAGACAGACAAAAACGATGCAACACTTACCTTCTGAGATTTCCTCTTATACAGGTAACAAATTGGGTGGGAAGTTTCTGCGTGCCCCAAAAATCTACTGGACTCTCTTAGAGAAAGGGGAAGGCAAGCTCAAGCGAATTGGCGATATTACGACGATACGATACGGCATCAAAACGGGGGCAAATGAGTTTTTCTACCTGAATGATAAAGAGATAAGGCGATGGCAAATTGAGGAAGAGTTCTTACAACCTATTATTAAGAGTCCAACAGATTGCACCAATATTCTTGTTCAACCAAACGTACTGAAAAGCAAGCTGTTTTTCTGTCATAAAACGGAAGCTGAACTCAGAGGAACGGCGGCAGGAGAATACATTCGATGGGGTGAGTCACAAGGTTTTGATAAAAATGCAAGTGTAAGTGGAAGAACAAGGTGGTGGTCAGTATCATTTGATGCTGCCAATAGTATCTTTGTCAAAGAAGCACATAACACGTCCGCAGTCTTTTACAATCCCAGCAACTACCCCGTCGATTGTCGTCTATATTACGCTGACCTGCCAATAACCACACTTGTCTATCTTAATTCTGCTGTAGGAGCACTTCTGTTCGAGATTTATAATCGTGCTGGTCTTGGAGGAGGAGCCAGAAGTATGATGGTTTCCGATTATACTCAAATACCAGCACTGTGCAACATCGTCGAAAAAGAGAGAGAGGCAGAACAAGTCTTTCAACAGGTGTATGGTTTAGCGGCGCGTAAATTAGTTGCCTCGGAAGGAAAAAGGCTTCCAACAATAGATATGTTTGACAACCCCTGGCGAGTTGTTGATGATTTCATCTTCGATATCCTCCATCTTACACACATAGAACGTGACGCTGTATATGAAGAGGTAGTGAATTTGGTCGAAGGACGAATCAAAAAAGCAGGAAGCCTCTATCAAACCGTTTTACATAGGTAGAATAGCAGGGAGGGAAATAATGGACAATTTACTGACGTACCTGCACAATCATTTCAGGGACCAAGTAGCTGTAAGTGGTGAAGCAGGGGATTTACTGATATGGGGGGAACGCATCAACAATGGGGTAAAGCTTCTCGGCCTGTCTTTTAACGTTTCGACTGTTACGAGGACAACGCAGAGACATGGCGACTTCCTTTTCTCTTGTGGAAAACATATTGCCTCAAAAATCAACCTACCAATGATGCATATTGTGTATCCACCTGATTTACAAACAAATCCTCTTGCTACTCTTCTCCTTAATGGTCAAAGTATCAGGAAAAACGATGCTCAAAAAGCAATACAAGTATTACTCGGTACAAATCAAACAATACTTGGAACAGCTAAGGATGTCAACAAACGGACCAATGATGCTTTCCAAGACTGGGCTAGAGATAATCTTCCCAGAAACTATGTGCGTAATGATATTGATGCAGTACTCCTTACGCAGGCATATAGACCGTGGAAAATTATAGAAGTGAAACGCTCAACACAAATACCCCCAACTCGCTGGACACCATTTACAAATGACGCTCGCAACTACTACATAGGAAATTTACTTGCGCAGCGTGCAGAACTCAATTTCATAACTCTCAACCATGCGAATAAAGACGTTCCTGTGGACGATGAGACGACCGTCGGAGTTCATCTTATTGATGGAGTTTCTCTCAATCCAGATCAAATTAGGAGCCGGAAGACATTAGTAAGTGCCCGCGAATTAGTTAAAATGTTACAGGCAGGTAGTCGTTGAAGGAGTGAGAGTGTGAAGGAGAGCCAGAAAAAAGGTCAAACTGAAGCACGTACTCTCTCACGTTTTGACAAGGACACTCGGAGACGATTCCAGGGGAGAGTAGTTGAGCGTTGTGTTGTTTCATGAATCATGTCCTTTCTTCTTTCATGTTTCTTGACATGTAGAAGGAAAACTCGTCTGGCTCTTTCTCAAGCACATGAAGCACTTTATCACACATCTGAGGGTCAAATTGACTCCCTGCACTCCGTTGGAATTCTGCTCCGACTTCCCTAGCATTGAGTCGTCGTTGATAGGGTCTCGTTGAGCGCATCGCATCATACGCATCTGCAATAGAGAGCAGACGGGCACCTCTTGGAATATCACTACCTCTCAATCCATCGGGATAGCCACTACCGTCCCAGCACTCGTGATGAGCGGCGACAAGTGGGGCAAGATGTTTCCCAATCCCTCCCACGCGGAGGAGCATCTCAGACCCAATCCTTGCATGGGTACGCATCATTGCCCATTCTCCCGGAGTCAATGAATCCGGCTTATCAAGAATGTTGGTAGGGATGCATAGCTTCCCTACATCATGAAACTGCCCAGCAAGGGCGACTAGCGTGCATTCTTCGGAAGAGAGGCACAAGTGGTGCGCTAGAACGTGTACAACGCGAGACACACGCTGGGAATGAACAGCCACCTCATAGCGATGGTGCAAGAGCAGAGTAGTAAGCTTTGACAGCTCTTCTCTACGAGCCATCTCTTCACGCTCTGCTTCCGTTGAAAAATCCCGTGTATGAGGTATGAAGGTAGAGAGATCAAGATACGTTCGTTTCTTTGAGTGAAAGAGACTTCCTAGCCTCGCACACACCGCTTCCATCGTCTCACGTTCCTTTTGGCTACATACCACATTTTATCCTGACTGCTTGTCTACTCAAATAATTGTCAAGTTTTTTAATAGTTAGCCTACTTCATTCTCACATTGCGACCAAGTAGCGTGATCCTTATGGTGAGGACCACGCCTTTTCGTTACCCTTATATCACGAGCGTTGTGCGTAGCTTACCCCGAAAGCGAATGCGATAACGCCTCCGAAGAGGAGGAAAAAGAAACCGACGTTTGAACTGATGCTATCGGTATTAGAATTCATGGTATTCCTACTTTCTATTTATGAAACACACTTTTTCAAAGAGTATTTATCAGGCACTCTTGGGTGGAGTTTGATGTGGCATAGTCTCACCCCTCTTGCTCTCTCTCTCGTGGGTGTTCGTGGTGAGGTCGCTTGGAAGTGATCCATTCGCCAACCCATCATCCACCTGAGTGCGTTTGTTGCCACCACGCATCATTCCCACGACTGCAAAAATCAAAAACGCGATGGCAAGAACGATTAACAAGCCACCGAAAATCCAGAATATAGTTAACATCACTTCTTTCTCTTCGTCTTTCCTCCTACACATGAGACACTGGTATCTTTCCCTTGACTCATACTAAAGTATTCTGCGTACTCCTCATATGTATATGAATGTGATATATACAAGGAGGTCTGCTCCTCAACAGGAATGATACTTTGCGTGTTCCACAAAGTGAGCAAAGCACTATGATGGAATTGCGGGTACTCCTAAGGAGATATGCCTAACACCAACTCTTATAATGGGGAGACACCTCGTTATAAGAGTTGGTGTTGCATACGACGTAGGTTGTTGAGTGCTGCTTGACTCCGCTTTTTCAGCGTGTTTTCGGATATCTGCAAGACATATGCCATCTCATGCATTGTCATCCCATGATAATAATGCAAGAAGATGACAATACGCTGACGCGCCGGCAAATCCTCAATCGCGTGTGCAAGGTCCCAATCTTGCTCGAGACGTCCCTTATGATAATCAGCTATCTGTGCAAACAGGTCTATTTCCTGTTCCCAGAGTGCCTGATGCATAAAGGCCGTTGTACGAGCATGGCGGCGCTTGAAACTGAGGCACTGATTGACGACGATACGCATCAACCAGGGACGTAAGGCTGCTGCTTCGCGTAAATCTGGCAAGTGGTGCCATGCTTGAATGAGTGCATCCTGCACAACATCTTCCGCAATATCACGATTCATAACGATCAGGGTTGCTGTACGCAGCATCAATGCTCCGTACAAATCAACAATACCGCCGAACGCTTTCTCATCGCCCTGTCGAGCATGCATCACGAGATGTTGCTCGGCTCGCGCCAGATGCTCCTTGGTCTCTGATACAGGCATCGAAAGAAGTTGTTGCGTTTTGGACGGTTCAGGAGAAAGAACAAAGGTTTCTCTCTCAAACAATGTCGAGGTAGTAGGCATGCTTTCTTTCTGTCTTCCTATGTCTCATTCGTGTACAGCTTAGAATTCAATGAGCCAAACCGGCTCATCTCCAAACAAGTAATCTTGCTTTGGGTGACTTGCTCGAAGTATTCTCTCGTGCATCCCCACACACGATTAGGGGTGACGCAAGAAGTAGACAGATTCTTCAGCATTCTTTGCTCTCCTCCTCATGGTACTAGCAGAGCGTGAGAAGAAGCGTGAGAACGACCGTGAGTTGCGCGTGGGAGGGAAAAAATGCAAGATTGCTCTTTAATATACGCTCTGCATATCTCCTGCGATGAGGAAGAGAAGAAAAAACAGAACGACTGCTAGAGCTAAGGAGAATATTGTGTGGAAAGGACTATCTCACTATGCGACGTGTTCCAAGACACGCAGCACTGGAGGTGCTGCGAGAAAACTCGTCCGCAATGCCTCATCCTCGATTCTCTCGGAAAGTGCTTGAACCACGCTCATCGCTTGGGCATAGGCACGATCTGCCAGCACCGCTTCTCCGCGCGACAGGTCCAGGTCTCCGAGGGCTACCTGAATCTGCCATCGTTCATCTGCCAAGCCGATCTCTTCGGCGAGGACACGAGCCTCCTCCAGGTGGGAGCGGGCTTGCTCTAGACGACCTTCCCACACAGCCAGCTCTGCTGATGCTCGCAGGTATGGCACACGATCACGCCGACCATCTCCATTGTGCGCGTTGAGCCGAGTGAGATGTGCTTTCGCACGCACGGCATCCCCCTCATGCAGTAATGCCTCCGCGACACTCCAATGAGGAATTTCCACATACACCAGTCCATGCTCCTCTGCACCCATTGTTGCTTGCCGTGCGTACCGTCCAGCCTCAACCCACTCCCCAACAAGGGCGTAATCTGCACAGAGGACCGATGAGACAACCGCCGTATAGGAGGACGCCGCGAGTGTCTCATTGAGCGTCAGAGCTTCCAGATCGACCGTGCGTGCAGCAGACCCAGCTTGCATTGCTCGGTAGACACCCCCTAACTGGATGAGGGCACGCAGGAGCAACGTGTTCGCCCACGCTGACTCCCTATTGAGGGTTCGTGCGCTTGCGACAGCCTGGAGAGCACTCTCAAGTGCTTCTGTATAGGCACCACTGTCGAGTAACCCCGAGGTCAGGTCATAGAGCGCATTGACCTCACCCCAGGTATTCCTGATTTCCTGGCTGAGCACAAGCGCATTGCGTGCTTGCGCGATCCCCAGGTGCAGTCGTCCACTATGTAGATAGGCATGAGCGAGCATGCAGAGAGCATCCGCTTCCATTGCCCGATCTTGGAGTGTAGTGTAGTATGCAAGCACCTCTGTAGCGTGATGTTCGTACTCTTCCCACGCACCTATCTGCATCATGACATACATCAACACGTTCAGGCCTTGAGCAATACGCTCTGGTTGTCCGCTGTTTCGAGCCAGTATCAATGCACGCTCTCCATATGGAATGGCTGTCTCCAGGTCGGTCGTCGAGAGGCCGAGCATCGCCTGATACCACTGTGTTTTCGCCACTCTGCTCGTCTCATCCTCCTGTGCGACCATCTGGAGCAGATAGTCGAGCATGGCAGCGTAGAGTGGACGAGCCTGCTCCCATGTTCTGGTTAGTTCGTAGGCGTGTCCTAGTGCGACGTAGAGATGGTGGACATCAGATACAATGATGTTCGCCTGAAGCATGGAGTCCATCCGTTGCGTTGTCAGGAGTTGCCATGCCTGTTCATAGTGTTCGATGGCAACGGGCAGCGCGAAGACAGCTCTTGCCTCATCACCTGCCGCCACACTCAAGCGAAATGCTGAATCGAGCATCCCTGCTGCAATGGCATGATGCGCAAGCCTTGCCACAGGAACCGAGGTATCTTGCAAAAGGTGTAGCGCACGTCGATGAAAGATACGATTGCGTGTCTCACCAGCCTCGACAAAGACCACATCACGAATCATGGGATGAGTGAAGGTGTACACGCTACTCTCTGCTGATCCCCTCGACCGCTTCGTCTCCTGCACCAGAAGGCTCCGCAACACCTCATCCAAAGCAGTGAGTCCCTCGTGTTCAGAGAGGTCCGCAACCCCGCAAAGCCGCTCAAAGGTAGCATTGTGTTCAAGCACGGCTCCAGCAACAAGGAAGGCAAAGGCGGCTGGGCGAAGTCGATCAAGCTGAATACTGATCAGTTCACGCACGCTCGGCGGAAAGAGCCGTGCGATGCCAAGTTCCTTGACCATCGCTACCCCAACATCCTCATCCGAAGATAGCGGAAAAAGGCCGTGTGCGAGGAGCAGCTTGAGCGTTTCAATCAGATAAAAGGGCTGCCCGCGTGTTTCGGTGAAGAGCTGTTGCCCAACGCGCTCCAAGACCTCGATTGGCTCATACATAGCAAGAGTGGAAGTTTTCGACTCCTTTGCCTCTGCCTCCTGGTTTCGCCGTACCAAGATATGGAGCAGGTGGATCGTATCCTGCGCAGAAAGGAGACCGAGCTGCAATCGAGTCAAAGGCACAATCCGTCCCAAGTTCGCTCGCCATGCGGTGAGACCAGAGGTCGTCTGTCGTGCATCAGTGCGCAAGCAGAGGAGGAGCAAGATTGGCGTCGCCTGCGCCGTAAAGCGTTGTGCTAGGTAATGGAGCAGGTCCATCGTGGCGGTATCAGCCCAGTGGATATCATCCAGGAAGAGGATGATAGGTGTACGCGCTGCCAGAACAGTGAGCAAACGTGTCACAGCCTCAAACAAGTGGTTGCGTGCCACCGACGCGTCTACGACTCCACGAGTCAGATCGGGATAACGCTCGTGTAGTTCTGGTAACAGGCGCGCAAGTTCCGCCAACCAGACATCATGCAGCAGGTCCTCTGGCGCATTTTCCTGGTCGATGCGAGGGCGTAATGCCTCAATAAATGGCTGATACGAGAGCCGCCTATTGCTTTCAACTGCCTGACCGCGCAGTACATCAGCCCCTTGTGCCACCGCCCAATCCAGAAATTCGGTGGCAAGTCGCGTCTTGCCAATGCCCGCTTCCCCCTCCAGAAGTACCACCTGTGTTTGTCCCTGGCGTGCGAGATAGTACTGCTCAAGCAAGAGACTATACTCTCGCGTCCGTCCAACGAAAGGTGCCGCAAGCAGTGTCTGCAACGGGGATGCTTTTCTCGTCGCCTGCTGCTGTGTCTGGTGAGCAGGAGGGGTCGCCCGAATACGTTCAGCCAGAGCCATCGTGGTTGGGGTTGGCTCCGCATGAATTTCCGATGCCAGCAGGGTACGTAAGACCTCATATGCTCGTAACGCGGCAACCCGATTGCCTACCGCAAAGTGCAAACGCATCAAGCGTTGGGACGCCTCTTCGTTGAGGAAGGTGAGGGCGAGCCAACGGACGATGACAGCAATGGCTTGGTCGAACTCTCCAACGTCTTCATACAGCGAGGAGAGTCGGTCGAAGACCAGATGCATGCGCAGATGCCAGTATTCCCTTTGGAAGCGAACCCAGTCGTCGAAGCCTTGCACGTTCTGCAACGAAAAGCCGTCCAAAAACTCTCCACGTGCGAGTGTAGCCGCCTCTTGAAGGTGTGCAAGGTGTGCGCGACGGGTCTCCTCTGGGAGTGGGGCTGTTCCACGAGCGGTGTCACGAGCGAGGACCCAGGCCGCTTGCAGTGTGTGGAGGTCCAGACTAACCTGAGAGGTCATGTCGAGACTCAAGCTGTCACGGTCAATGAGCAGATGCGGAATGCGATGCGTTCCCGTTCTCTGTGCTGGAAATGGCTCCTCAGCCAGCACGTCGCGTAACTCAGCCACGGTCGTGCGAAGTGCTGACCGCGCATGGGCAGCATCACTTTCAGGCCAAAACAACTCCGAGAGCGTTTTGCGCGAATGGCTTCCCGGCTCCACCGCCAAATACAGCAGCAAGGCGAGGGCTTTGTGAGAGGGAAACACCAACACCTGCCCATCTCGGGACACCTGAGGCGGTCCAAGCAACGCAAAATGAAGCATCCCCTTCTCCAATACTCTCACCATAGGGCACATCCTGTCTCTCATGAGCGTTCTGGCTGTACAATACAGCGCAACACTCACATTGATTCATACCTATCGTACACCATCAGTGTTGCAACGTCAAACATTTCGCGCGAACAAAATTGGTTTCACGCACGCCCTCACGCATATTCTCACGCACATCAGGTATGCTAGAACTAGAAGGAGACATCATGCACAAGACTCATAATAGCCTTCCCGAAGAGCAGCGGGTGAAACTGGTCGAGGTCCTGAATCGTCGCCTAGCTGATAGCATTGATCTGATGCTTCAAGCCAAGCAAGCGTACTGGAATGTAAAAGGTCCTCAATTTCTAGCACTGCACGCGCTCTTCGGTCAGATTGCGAGTGGCGTCGAGGAGTATGTTGATCAGATTGCTGAGCGGATTGTGCAGTTGGGAGGCAGTGCCGATGGAACGGCCTATGTCGTCACCCGTAGAACAGCACTCGACAGGTATCCGCTTGAAGTCTCTGACGAGAACGGACACATTGAGGCACTCGCAACAGTCCTCGCCTCATTTGGCAAACATGTTCGCTACGCGATTGGGCAAGCGACGGACTTACTGGATGCCGATAGCGCGGCTCTCTTCACCGATATCTCACGTGACATCGATATGTGGCTCTGGCTTGTCGAAGCTAATCAGCATGCGGTTCAGTAAGTCCTCGCACTCCTAGAACTAGAAGTATGAGATCGAGAGCGATGATAGATAGCATGGTTTTTTCCTTGCTTTGTTATTTACCTGCTCTTATATTTCGCCTGTTTCACTGATAATTTGCCACTGACCGACCACATGGGGGAAACCATCATGGCAATTGACGACATACCGCGATGAGTTGTCGTTTGGGTAGACTTTTCCCGAAATGGTATGACGCCCTCTTGAGGAAGAGGTACCGCGAGTAGATGTCTTGCTTGGGGGAAGAAGAGAGACGATTTCTCCGGTATATCTCCGCTCGTGTTCTCCAATAGTGACGAGAGCACCGCGCTTGTACTCTCCTCCCGTATGAATTGGTCCAAAGAGTTTCACGAGAGCATTCATATCGTCTCCATCGAACGCAAAGTGCTTATAGACGCGCTGTTCATGTTCGAGGTATTCGGCAATCGCTACCCGCTCATCCGTCTCAAGTGTGATGATCCAGAGGGACAAAAATGCTTGTGGTTGCATCACCTCAACAGGACTCCACATTACGGCTTTGATATCTGGTCGAGCGTGGACTACTTTGAGAGCAGCTTGCTCGAAGAGTTTGATTTGAAGTTGGCGCAGGACGGACATATCATCCTGTCGGCTCATCTCTGAGAGATCCGCTATCTTGAGTGTCTGTACCGTCACATCGGCCTGCATTCCAGCGTTTTGCCAATCAATAGGATCAAGCGTAATATGAAACTGTTCGCAGAGGGCTGTTAGGTGTTGCGCTTTCTGGTACGCGTCTTTTTGCTCTTCAGCACTATTTCTACGAGTATAAGTCATAATGTATCAACTCCTCTAAGTGGAAGGAGTCAGGAGGAAACAGGCGTCTTCCAATTTGGAGAGCATAAAGTATCATATCGGCTCTCCTTCCAGCTTTGTTGTTCCAATATCATAGTATTCTTAGTATAGCACATTTGTACAATAAATATCTCGTTTCTTATTTTAGTAAAATGACGAATAGAACATTTAGTATGTAGTTATGGTATACTGCAAGTAATCTTCTGTGGTGAAAGGCAGGAATGTTCCTGTTACTGACAAAGTGTGAGAACGACTGCAGGGCTAGGGAAGAGGATGGAAGCATCAAGGCGGCCCTTGACGCTTCCATCCTCTTCCTTTTGACTATAGGAAGCCATTCGTTTTCTTATGTGAAGAAAGCGAAGAGTTCCTCTGCTCTCAGCTAGCAGTCACCTCGATTCCGCTCACCTTTGCGTTGTCAACCACTGAGGTGAACTGGAGAGTGATCTGTCCGTTGGTATCCACGGTCGTTGTGAACTGCTCGATAATCGCCTTGTTTGTGCCTCCCGCCGTAGCATAGATGTCAAAGTTGGCGAGATCTTGCTGACCGTTAATACTCACATTAAAGAGACGTTGCCCGCTACTGGTCCAGTAGATTTCGGCGAAATGCAGGCGAACCGTATACTGCGTGCCGGGACTCAGATTGGGAAAGGTATAGGAGAAATTGCCATAACGCTCGGTCTGATAGACCGTTTGCGGAGCTGGATTGCTCACTCCACTGGTATCGATATTTGCGGAAGTAGAGTAGGTAGAGCCACCGCTCGCGTAGTTATCGGCAGCGAACGCTCCCGTGCTGTCTCCACCAGCGTTGATAGCATACCCCGTCACCGTAGCTGGATTTCCACTCCATTTGAAGGTTGCAATGCCATCAGCAGGCAAGGTGTAGGTGAATGATTGCGTACTGTTCCAATTCACATTAAAGGTATCGCTCGATGAGGACGTATTGTGAACCACCAGCACTTTGCTGCCATCAGCATTTTTGAAGGCGGCGTTATTCAGATACCCATCTGCACTGCTGGACGCTATATGATAAGCACCAGGTGCCACAAATTTGCTTACCTGACCCAAGCCATAGTAGTTTGCTGTTGGAGTAGCGGCTCCAGTAGACGGATCAATCGTCACTAGACCAGTACAACCAACACAACCATTACCCATCTTAGGACCACCATTTGGATCTAGCGCAATATTCCACAGCTCAACGGTCTTGGCCCAGTTCTGCACCGAGTCCAGTGTCACATCAATGGCACTATAGGGCGCAATGCCTGTGGGACCTGTCGAACACTCAGTTTCATACTGATCCTTACCAGAATAGGCATCATGAACGGTAGACATTCCCTGAAGATTACCGGCATAACAGTGCCAGGCTACTCCACTTATGTACTGATTCGCCGAAGCATTGTTCAGAATCGTTTCGGCATTGCTCACATTGACAGCACTATCCCAAGCCAAAATTTTCGTCGAAAGTTTCGCCTGCGATAGGTCAGGGCCAAGGTTATTTGCAATAAAATTTGCCTCGTCAGATGGTGGAAAGATCATTCCCGAATAGCCATCAGCCGAAACATCCGGTTCGTTCTGAGGCGTGATCGCGTAAATAGGAATACCAGCCGCCTGATACGCCTGAATAAATTTCACAAAGTATTGAGCCAGCGGTTCGTAATCCGAGGAGATCAGGTTGCCGCCACCAATCATTGTACCGGTGGTCTTCATCCATCCAGGCGGACTCCAAGGATTAGCCATGAAGCTGAGATTGGGATTTGTCTGCAACGCTTGTTGCAGCGTGGGAATGATATATGACGTATCATGACTAATCGAAAAATTGGTGAGATTGGGATCGGTCTGACCAGCAGGTTGATCATCATAGGAGTAGGACTGAGGATTGTCGGGGGGCGTCGCTGTAAAATCAGACGACCCCATTGGAATACGTACAAAGCTGACACCGATACCATTGTTCGAGCTGAACAGTGACTGCATCAAGTCTGAACGTTGGGACGAACTCATCTTTGTCCCAATCAGATAAGCCGAGGTATCAGTCATAGCGGCTCCGAAGCCGACCATTTGCTGAAACTGCTGATTTTCATTGACAGTAATTGTGGAGCTTGCTGTTCCACCTCCGGGAGAGAAGGTAAGATTGGACTGCGGCGTCAACTGGTTTTGTCCATCGGTAGTGGTAAGCCAAACACCTACACTCTCACCTGCCGCATGAACGGGTAGCATAGGAATAAAGAAGAAAAGAGACGAACCCACGAACACGCCACATAATAGTACAACAAGACTGAACCGGAGATGCATCGTTCTGGACATGGAATCCTCCTTCAAAGTCGAGAGAACATCCTGTATGACCATCATGGTCATGGCACTGTAGAAATCACTCTACAGCAAGGAAGAACGCATACAAATATCTTGAGCCTCATAGGTAAGTTAAGAAACGAAATTAACTTACTTACTACATCGAAGTGTACCTGACAGTTTCTTCCTTTGTCAAGAGTACTAGCATGATATATCAACAAGTGCTTCTAGGAATAAGAAGAGCGTAATAGGGAAACCTACATGTGTGTAATTAGCCCACAAATGATATCTGAATTTGGCAATTGACCAAGCTTGACAGAACAAACAACATTCGCTATACTCCACGCGTACTGTTAAGTAACATACTTTCGTTACCATTATCGAGTCTATTTTATAGTGCCCGTCTTGACAGGAAGGGAGCCTCCTATGGCTGCACCGCGTGCGTCGCTGCTCGCTTTGCTTTCACATTCTTTGGCCCACTCACGCATTGTTTTTGACCCTCCAAATACACTGGTTCTGCTTGAACAGATGCTCGCTCACCTTGAGAATGAGTTGGATGTAACCATTGAAATCGGAACGATGACAGGCTTGTTGCTTCACCTCATCTACAGCACTCTCCCAAGCACGCAGAAGTACATCCTGCTTACACTAGAGGCACGCGAGCATATCGAAAAGTATTTCCCTCACGATTTATTGTTGTGCTTGCAAAGCGTTAGAAGAGTAAACCAGTACTTGGCTTCTCCTCTGCCTATGGAAGAGGCGTATAATATACTTGGGATTTTTAAACAGGTGGATATTTTTATTGACATCGGGCAGCACTCATTTACCGCTCCCTCAACGCACTTCTCTGGATATGATGATGCGTCTGTTTCTCCTGAGAGAGAGCATTACTGAGGGCGAGAGGAGTAGTCAGCCGCTATACGTGTACTCTGTTCTCCGGTAGAAAGACTATGGATGTGACATCATTTCTTGAGGGACCTGCGATTCCTGGGAGTTTGAGACAGATAAATCGACTCATCATCTTACGCATGCTTCGCCAACACGGACCCGTTACCAAACCTATACTTGGTCAGTACAGTGGGATTAGCCGTCCAACTGTCTCCAAATTAGTTGATGAACTGGAAGAGCATGGATTAGCAGAATGTGTTGGCGTTACTTCACCAACAGCCAGTGGGGGAAAACCGGGGGCACTCTATCGCTTTAATGCCGAGGGGGTGCAGAGCGGTGCCATCTTTCTCAGCGTCGATACCGCATATTTGGCGGTTGTGAATGGGAATGGGCGAGTTCTGGGGAGCATCGAACGCTCGCTAGGTCCTGACCGCCGTCCCGAGCCGATCATCGCGCTAGTAACTGATGGGATACAGGAACTGCTAAGTTTGCTCCATATCAGTAAGCATCAGCTTTTAGGCATTGGAGTTGGCGTACCGGGATTGACCTCATTTCAAACAGGTTATGTTCATTACGCTCCCCATTTTCCTGAGTGGCATGAGGTGCCACTCAGAGACCTCTTAAAAGCACGGCTTGAAGGAGAGGTGTGGGTTGATAACGATTGTCATGTCCAGGCACTTGCCGAACGGCACTTCGGAGCGGGGCAAAACTGTAGCGACTTTGTCACAGTGAAAAGCGGGATTGGAGTCTCGGCGGCTTTCTACTTGCAGGATACGCTCTACCGTGGGAGAGGTGAGACAGCGGGCGAGATTGGGCACATGACGGTCCAGGATGATGGACCATTGTGTGAATGTGGCAATCATGGTTGTTGGGAGACGCTCGCGTCCACTACCTGGATGGTAGAACAGGCATACACACGGATTCATCAAGACCGACTCCAATCCGAAGGAGTCATTTTGCCACGGAGATTGGATAAGGGAGAGCAACTGGAGCCACAAACCATTAAAGCACTCGCCAATACGCTCTTTCGCCTCGCGAACGAAGGCGAGCCAGAGGCGATGTTACTCGTCCGTCAGCACGCTAACCATTTTGGAACGGGCGTTGCCTCAATAGTCAATACTCTCAATCCCCAACGTATCATTATTTGGGGTGATTCGGTGAGTGGGAGTGATTTGTTTTTAGAAACGGTGAGGACTGTAGTGCAACAAAGAGCATTGCATAGTCCACGCGAACAGTGTGAGATTGTGCTGTCGTCGCTGACTCTAAATGGAGGCGTCATTGGGGCCGCCAGTTTAGCAATTGATGCTCTCTTTACCAACTATCAACCTGTGTCGTAAGTTGGTGTAGAGATGTGGAATAGGCGGATGAAAAGCACTAGTATTCCATTTCCATCGTCATCAAACTTTAGTTAGTTTTGACTCTTGACAAACTAACACATTGAGTCTATACTTGTTTTAGGAACTTACAGTATTTCAAGTGTTTCCATCTAGTATTGCACTTTGATTTAGTAAGGATGTTTATGAATTCTTCCACTCGCCGTATTCCTCAAAAGTCCTCACCTTCTTTTGCAGAGAGTCAGCAAGAGATAGCGCAGGGTGCTGATCATCATGTTATGCGTGAGTTTAACCGCTTGCTCGTTCTCAATAGTGTCCGCGAACAGGGGCCACTTGCACGCGTACAAATCTCTCGTGTAACAGGACTGTCACGCACAACAGTGAGTAGCTTGATTGATACGCTTTTGTTGGAAGGATTGGTACGTGAGGGGGAGTTCTTAGACGCAAACTCAATGGGCGGTAGACGGGCAATGCTTGTTCGCTTTAATGCTGACGCTGGGCGCGTTCTGGGAATCGATGTTGGTAGAACACATCTTACGTTGTTGATGACGAATTTGGCGGCAGAAGTCATTGCTCAACGTACATGTCCGTTTGCGATGGAACGCGGACCTGCTTTCTGTTTACCCCAATTGTTCCAGGAGGTGCGAGCCTTTGTCGAGAGTATGAACATTTCCTGGAAACACATACTTGGCATTGGATTGGGCATCCCTGGACCACTAGATCCCCAACTCCATACCTTGAGCGACCCTCCAGGCATGCCTGCTTGGGACGGAGTGAATATCTGGCAAGCGTTTCAGCAAGAGTTCGATATTCCTCTTTATGTGGATAATGATGCCAACTTGGCGGCACTCGGTGAGAGTCGTTATGGCTCTGGTGTTGGAAGTACTGATCTTGCATATCTTAAAGTTGGTACTGGCATTGGTGCTGGTCTGCTTCTGGGTGGTCGTGTCTATCGTGGTCATGGTGGCAGTGCTGGCGAACTAGGTCATGTCACGATTGATGAGAATGGGCCGCTGTGTCATTGTGGTAATCGTGGTTGCTTGGAGACCTTTGCCGGGGCACAGGCGATTATTCATGATGCTCGTCTGGGACTCTCGCTTGCTTGGTTGCGTACTCTGCAAGAGGTTTCTGAGCAGGCTTCTCCAGTGCTTGCTCGCCGTAGTGACGCCACGATTAAGGACGTTATTGAGGCAGCTCAGTATGGAGATCAAGCGAGTTGTGCGGCCCTTGCTCATGCAGGGGAGCGTATAGGCGTTGCTCTGGCTGGGCTGGTTAATCTGCTGAATCCTTCTACGATCGTCGTTGGTGGTGGTGTCAGTCGAGCTGAAGAATTATTTTTTCAACCACTACGGCGTGCCGTTTCCTCACGCAGTTTGCCTGCCGCTTGGAAAGAAACACGCATCCTCGCCAGCCAATTGAATTCTACTGCTGTTGCACTAGGTGCAGTCAGTCTAGTTATCACTACTGCTTTCAGTATGCCAATGGCCTGGTCAGGTCAAAGAGGGTGAAAGGGGGTGCCTGTAACAGGAATAAGGAGATTTCTTTAAGGTACTATATTTAGCAGGGGAGCAGTCACGAATTATATCTTCGAGATCGATTTTTTTCGTGGTGTCATCTTTTTCAAATAGATGACATCTTGACATGCTGTCCACTCATCAGGACGTAGACGAATTTTGACAATGAGGTAATTATTCATTTGCTTTCTCTCAGAAGTTGTACTCGTCTCGTGAACTCTTTCTCACGTTGTTTTGACAGCCGCATCGCCAAATAATTGACGATGTTTCACCTCGACCGTGTAGGATGCAATGACGCAGATATGCTCTGGCGCAAAAGAGACCTCTCTTCGTAGCAAAACTATTCATAGGGAATCTATTTGGTTCCCTCTGACTCTTAGAGAGCATCTTTCAACAGCCCTTGAGTATACAATTCGCGTGAAATGAAAGGATTTTTGTCATGAAAACAACTTGCCGACGGATATGGCACAAGGTAGGCATACTCTTTATATCTCTTTGTTTGATGCTTGTTTTCTTCATTCCCGGTACCGTCCATGCGGCAACTTCTCCTATTAAGATTATGCCTTTGGGAGACTCGATAACGTACGGGACGAACTCTTCCAATGGGGGCGGCTATCGTCTCCCTCTCTGGGATGAATTGATTTCTCAGGGCGCGAACGTTGATTTTGTCGGGTCGCAACAAAACGGACCGGAGAATTTTGACGCAGATAATGAAGGGCATTCTGGATGGAGGATTGACCAGATTTCTGCGAATGTTGTCAACTGGCTGACAACCTACCAACCACAGATTATTTTGCTACACATTGGCACTAATGATATCGTACAAAATTATGACGTGACCAACGCACCAGCACGGTTGAGTACGCTCATCAATCAGATCACGACGACGCTCCCAAATGCTACCCTGTTTGTGGCACAAATCGTCCCGCTCAATTCGAGTTCGAGTTCAAATGCGGAGGTCCAGACGTTTAATTCGGCTATCCCCGATATCGTGAAAGCTGCCGGTTCCAATGTACATATGGTAGATATGTATGACGCGGTTCCTGCTAGTCTGCTTACAGACAACATTCATCCCAATGACTACGGCTATGCGCTGATGGCTAACGTCTGGCACACCGCTCTCCTGCCACAGCTGAGTCTTAGCAATCAGACCCATCAATTCTCGACGGATTTCGAGCAGGGTTCTCCGCAGCCGACCTCAAGCAATTTTGCGGATTCGAGCGGCTATCCGGCTGGCGGTAGCACAAATGTAGAGGGAGTGTGCTGCGGACTGAACGGACCAGAATTGGGATCTCGTAATGAGACCGCCCATAGCGGGACCACCGCTCTCCTGTATTCGGGCGAGGCAACCAATAGCAGCAGTGCAGATTATGCCTATCTGGTCGGTTTTAACCTGAGCGGATTGAACCTGACCGTAGATTCATCGACAGTACTCTCGTACTGGATCTATCCACAAAGTTCGACCGCGAACAGTCTAGTCACGGACACGAACAGCACCTGTGTAGCAATTGATTTGATCTTCAGCGATGGAAGTAACCTGCGCGACTCTGGTGCGGTCGATCAAAACGGCAATCGGGCACACCCGGCGTATCAGTGTAATCACCTGACCCTTGATAACTGGAACCAGGTAACGGTTCGGCTGGGATCGTATGTCAATGGCAAAACTATTGAACGTATCGACTTGGGCTACGATCAGGCAAACAGCACAGGGGGATATCGTGGCTATGTTGACGATATCAGTATCGCGGATAGTGCCGTGTAAACCATCATCGGAGACAAAGTAACGTACAACTAGATTCCAACTAGCATATCATGCTGCATAAGATTGCTGGTAGTAAAGAAGCGATCTGGCGTATTCTTCTCGCGCAGGCGTGTGGGTTGATGCAAGTTCTCGGCTCGATTATTAGCCGTTTGTGTTGACGATACTCCACGCTTGCCAGAAGTTCGCGCGTTGCTGCTTCATAACTCCTCAGTTAGCAAAGACACGTTTTTTACATCACACCTTTAACCTTTCCGATTATACAATGCATAGAAAAAGAGGGGAAATCATCTATTCAATAGGAAATTACGCAATAATTTCTTATTTACTTGACTTTTTCCCATATATCAGTATACTTCTATGTAATGTATCGTCATTTTAATCTTTTACAGAATGACCTGTACAGGCTTTTGCTCATGTCTTTTGTGAAAAACTGTTAGTACGGTTGTTACCGATTTTCCACAAGTAGAAATGTTTGAGCAAGCATCGCGAATAGAAAGGAGATCATCGGGAGCCTTTAGGCGATAATACTCATACCCTTAATGAAGAGGAAGTGTGAGGTAGTTCAGTCACTACTACGTTTGTTTGTCTGTGTAGACAAAGAGAGGAATCGTCATCATGATGAGACGACTAGCGTTACTCACGAGTTTCATTCTTACCTTGTTTTTACTCGCTGGTATTTTTGGGGTAAATGGTACCCCTGTTGTCAAGGCAGCTTCTCTCGATACTCAAAACCTTACTCAGTACGTCAACACATTTTCCGGTACAACTGCTTTCCCTTCACCCAGCTCAGATATTTTTCCCACAGATGCAAGTGGGAATGTCTTTCCGGGCGCAGATGATCCTTTGGGTATGGTACAGTGGAGTCCCGACACCACTTCGGGTCTGCCGGGGGGCAACTATCAATACAACAGCAACACTATTACGGGTTTTAGTCTCACTCATTGGAGTGGTCCCGGCTGTTTCGCTGTTGGCGACATCCCCTTCATGCCCTACGTTGGGAGTTTAAGCACCTCGCCTGGCAGCAACTGGTCAGCATATAGCTCGACGTTCTCTCACTCCAACGAGTCGGCTTCTCCTGGCTACTATAGCGTTCTACTGGATGGACCTAAAGTCAAAACAGAACTCTCGGTCACGCCGCGCACCGGCTTTGGGCAGTTTACTTACCCTGCCTCGTCATCCTCTACTCTGCTCATCAACACATCAGGAAGTAGAAATGGAGTGAGTGCAAGTTCTGTCACTATTGATAATGCGAATAATCTTATTACAGGCTCAGCAACAAGCGGCAATTTCTGTTACAACAATGGTCCTTACACGATCTATTTTGCCGCTCAGTTCGTGCAAGGGTTCAGCGGATTCGGAACGTGGAATGGTTCAAACGTGAATGCCAACTCGACATCCAGCAATGGAACACAGTCGGGCGCATATGTCACCTTTGATACCACACAAAACGCTGCTGTCCAAGTCAAGGTTGGCGTCTCCTTTGTGAGTGTCGATGGGGCGAAGGCGAACCTTAATGCTGAAAATTCCGGCAATGACTTCAATGCTGTACGCTCGGCGGCGAATACAAGCTGGAACAATGTGCTCAACCAGATTCAAGTTAGTGGTGGTAGCGATGCTGATACACAAACGTTCTACACCTCGCTCTATCACTCGCTCCTCTTCCCAAGCATCTTCAGCGATGTCGATGGTTCCTACATTGGCTTTGATAATACTGTTCATAACACAGGCGGTCGTACACAATATGCTGTTTTCTCAGGTTGGGATATCTACCATAGCCAGATACCTCTCCTGGCACTGCTCCTACCGGGACAGACGAGTGATATGATGCAATCACTTGTTAACGATTACTCACAAAGTGGCTGTTTACCTAAGTGGTCGGTTTACAACTATCATACCGATGTCCAGGATGGAGATTCAGCTGATCCCAT
Organism: uncultured Ktedonobacteraceae bacterium; assembly: GCA_964250805.1. Taxonomy (GTDB): domain Bacteria; phylum Chloroflexota; class Ktedonobacteria; order Ktedonobacterales; family Ktedonobacteraceae; genus JBBQVS01. Next base: position 79,131 of record CAXUHG010000007.1, read on the forward strand.
TATTGCAGAGGCATATGCCTTTGGTGCGACGAACTTTGATACGAAAACAGCATTACAAGCGATGATCAAGGGGGCAACCCAGCCCTGTACAACTGGAGCTTACACTGAACGTCCAGGTGGAGATACATATCAAGGGTTAGGGTATGTTCCTTACGGAACGCCGAACGTCACTGGAACGGCCTCAGCAACGCTGGAATACGCCACCGACGATTTTGCCATTTCTCGCTTCGCACACGCACTTGGGGATGGTCAAGATGAAACCATCTTCTCTGTACGAGCGCAGAACTGGGAAAATGAGTACAACGCCAGTACTGGCTTCATCGAGCCGCGCAACTCGGATGGCTCTTTTATCGCAGGCTACAACCATAATAGTCAGAATAACGGTGATTTTCAGGAAGGATCAGCATATCAATACACTTGGGCAGTGCCTTTCAATTTGCAAGGTCTCTTCAATCGCTTAGGCGGCAATAGTGCTGTGGTCAGCAGACTGAACACCTTCTTTACCAAATTGAACGATGGGGGAAACTCTTCGTATGCGTGGCTAGGTAACGAACCATCAACCCCCTCACCTTGGGAGTATGATTTCGCAGGGCAGCCATCGGGGACACAAGAGGTTGTACGCGAGGAGATTACCCAGCTCTTTAACGCAAGTCCTGGTGGTATACCCGGCAATGATGATTTAGGTCAAACATCATCCACGTATGTCTTTGGAGCATTGGGCTTCTTCCCGCTCTATCCTGGCGAGGGAGACGTGGTTCTGGGTAGTCCGCTCTTCCCCAGCGCAACGATAACTCTGGGCAATGGCAAGCAGGTTCAGATCACCGGCAACGGAGCCGCTGACAATGCACCCTATGTCCAAAGCTTACAAGTGAACGGGCAAGACTCGACACAATTGTGGCAACCCTATTCAACGCTTGCCAATGGAGCGACACTCGCCTTCACGTTGGGTACTACAGCCACCTCTTGGGGAACCAATGCAGCCGATGCTCCTCCCTCATTTGATGCGGAAAATGGCCTCAGCAATATTGGAATCGGCGATGATAATCAAAGCTCAGCGGCTAACTTTGATGGAAGTGGCTATAGCTACTCACGTCAAGCGCTGCAAGCAGCGGGAATCACTGCCGGACAAACAGTGAGTTATAACGGTGTCAACTTTACCTGGCCCAATGCAGGTTCCGGTGGAGCGGACAACTATCTTGCACAGGGACAAACCGTTGGCGTTTCGGCAACCGATGGTGCAACCACCCTCGCATTCCTGGGAGCGGCAAATAATGGTCCTTCTCAAGGAACGGCGACCATTCACTATACTGATGGCTCAACGCAGGACTTCAACCTCGGCTTCAGCGATTGGACGCTTGGTGGAAATACGGCGCAACCATCATTTAACAATGGGACGGTGGCAACAACAGCAATGCGTGATAGCAATAATGGAGCGCAACAGGTTAGCACCTATGTGTTCTACACTGATGTAGCACTCCAAGGTGGAAAAACAGTGCAAAGCGTCACGCTCCCTAGTTTTGTCAATCAGGGCAGAATACACGTGTTCGCGCTTGCCACTAAATAGGATAGACGTTTATCCTCGGTGAGCATACGCTCAATTTCACAGGAGCATAGAGATGATTTCTCTATGCTCCTCTCCTCAACTGCCTCTGGAGCAGCTATAGAGCATCCCTTCGGGAAAATCAAGTGGCGAATAAGCAACCTTCTTCTGAGTGTTAATCATATACACAAGCATCAATGTATGCTAAAATGACGAGGAAAGAATATGTCTTCTTGGATAGGCACCACATGGCTCTTTCTTATATTTCGGAAAAAATCAACATTTTCTTCTCAGTTGCCTCTACGCCTCAGGACAGAGACCTGTTCAATGAATTGCAAAAGCACCTAAGTCTTCAGAGGCGACTGGGACTTATTGAGATTTGGTATGATAGTGCCATCAGTGCTGGACAGAACTTCAAAGACATGACCAAGGCGTATATCAATCAGGCTGATATCGTTGTACTCCTTGTCAGTGCCGATTTCTTCGCCTCTGAACAGTGTTTCGGGGTAGAGATGCGATATGCTCAGGAACAAAGTAAGAGCAGAGCCATTCCGGTCATTCCCGTACTCCTGCGCCCAGCAGATTTGCAAGATTCTCCCCTCGAAGCATACAGCTATCTTCCTCAAAATGGCAAACCAGTAACTACCTGGGAGAACCTCGATACTGCTCTGAGTGAGGTCGCGCAAGGAATTCGCCGCGTGGTAAAAAAGCTCACAAACCATCTCGCTAGAAGGCGAATGACTGCTAAGCAGCCACAATTTCCTTTCAATAATCTCGCCTACAGGCACAACCAATTTTTCACTGATCGTGATGACATATTAGAGGCGTTGCATCATGCCTTTACTTCTGGGCAAACACAAATACAGGCACTGTATGGACCAGGGGGAATAGGGAAAACGCATCTAGCGATAGAATATATTTATCGCAATCAACGCGATTATCAGGCCGTCTTGTGGCTCAGCACGAGTCCTTCTGAGCTTCTCAGTGCCAATATTCTCTCTTTAGCCGATCAGCTCGGCCTCTCTGGAACAGATGCTAGCGACGAAGAAACACACATTGATGCCATCAAACGCTGGTTGCAAGCTCATGACCGATGGCTACTCGTTCTCGATAATCTGGAAGACTTCTCTTTGACGAACCAGCTTATTCCCTTGAACAGCAATGGTCATGTACTCTTAACTACGCAGTCACAAACGACAGGGCAGTTTACTTCTCGCCTCTCTGTTGACCAGATGAGTATTGAAGATGGCACACTTCTGTTACTACGATGCGCTCAAATTATTTCAGGGCAGGATTCACTGGATGCTGCGTCAGAGGAGGATCGGCTACACGCGAGGAAGATTGCGGAAGAACTACATGGATATCCTCTCGCTCTCGATCAGGCAGGAGCCTATATTGAAGAAACACAACGACCACTCTCATCTTATCTTACATTCTATAAGAAAAAGCAGGACATCCTTCTCGGAAAACGTGGGCGTGTCATTAGTGATCATCCAGACCCAGTTACGACCACGCTAGCGTTAACCTTTCAAAAAATTGGCGAGATCAATGCGAATGCCCTGGAATTGCTCTATTTTTTGGCTTTTCTGCATCCCGATGCGCTTCCTGACGAAGCGATCACGTATGGTGCCTCTATCCTCAGTGGACCTCTCCACACTGTGACCAGCGATCCCTTCGTCTTTGACGCTGCTGTTGCGACACTACGTAAGTTTTCTCTGATACGTCAACGCACGGACAGTACCACTCTCAACATGCACCATATCATTCAGACTGTTCTGAAGAACGATCTAACGAAAAAACGCCAGCACTCCCTTGCCAGTCAAGCGGTGCGCTTGGTCAATTTCATCTTTCCGGTGGTAAATTTCGAGACATGGGAAGGATGTGAGAGGTATTTGCCTCAGGCAGTGAATTGTGCTACGCTCATCCGTGACTACAAGCTCAAGCTAAAGGAGGGTGGGTTGCTTTTAGAACGGCTAGGCTTCTATTATTATCAGCGTGGGTGCTATACAGATGCCGAAACCTACCTCACTCAGGCACTACACCTTCAAGAAGGTCATTCTCAAAGCAATCCCTCCGATACGGCTCAGACGCTAAATTCTTTGGGACTTCTGTATCAGCAATTAGCTCGTTATGAGCAAGCTGAAACCCTTCATCAACGTTCCCTTGAGTTGCGGAACCGCCTACTCGGTCCTGATCATCCGAAAACCGCCGAGAGCCTTCATAACCTTGCGATGCTTTACGGCGATCAAGGGAACTATCAACAGGCTGAACGCCTTTATCTTCGAGTACTGCCTATAGAGGAAAAGACAAAAGGCTCCGACCACCTCGATGTCGCCAGCACTTTGAACAATCTTGCCTTTATCTTCTACCAACAAGGACGTTATGCTGAAGCTGAAGCTACCTACCAGCGTACACTTGCCATCTACGAACGTTCTCTGCCCTCCAACCATCCAAACCTGACATATCCACTCGATGGGCTAGCAACGCTCGCCGAAAAAGAAGGAAACTACCAGCTAGCTGAGGAACTCGCGCTACGTGCGTTGGCTATTTGCAAGGAAGCTTTTGGAGAGGAACATGCTGAGACCGCTCACAGTATCAGTACACTAGCAGACATTGCAGAAGGACGTGGTGATTATCAGCAAGCCGAAATGCTCTACCAACAAGCTTTGGCTATCTATGAGCGGGGGTTGGGACTCCAGCATCCCAATACCGCTCCTCTGCTCAACAACCTGGCATTGCTCGCTGAGCAACAAGGATTGTATGTGCAAGCTGAAACGCTCTATGAACGCGCGTTAACTACCTATAGACAGGCAGTGGGACCACAACATCCCGACGTGGCAAGCGTACTCAATAATCTGGGACAACTCGCTCGAAAAACCGGAGATGTGACACGGGCAGAAGCACTTCTGAGGCTTGCGTTGGTCATACATGAACATGTCTTTGACCAACCTCATCCTGATACCGCACAAAACCTGAGCAATCTTGCAGATCTACTTGTCGATTTGCGACGCTGGAAAGAAGCCGAACCACTTTATCAACAAGCACTTACTATCTATCTGCAAACATCAGATACCGACTATGAAAAAACGATGCGTGTGCGCGAAAAATATGCAGCCTTGTTGAGGCAGATGAAGAAAGACGAGCGGGCAGAAGAGGAGGAATGAGACTGTGTATGCTCGGTTTGCGTAATGCGAGTTTGCGCCCTCGAATACGCTAAATTAGGAGTCGCTTTGGCTTTTTTGGCGGCTTTATTTTCTTCAATCCTTTGTCATCTTCTCTTTTCGACTCATCAGGCTTCGACTTGTCAGACTTCGACTTATCAGGCTTCTGGTCTCCATTCTTTTCCTGATTTTCTCTATAAATCGACCAATTACGTGTATTTAGAGTACTATAGCTAGAGAGATGTTTCTGATCATGGGGATTTTTGCGCTTGCTTCTCTTCCCGACTATCTTTATATTCTTGCATTCAAATCTCTCTACTTGGGGGGGGTATGTGCTAGAGGCAGGAAGACACGAACATCTGGGATGTGACTAATACTGCTTGCTTGCTGATAAATGGAGGAAGCCACCAAAGTATCGCCTTCGGGAAGCACATAAAAATTGTGCAAAGGCACTTGTATAATGCTGCTTGCAAGGGAGGAGAAATCTTGAGTACATATAACGGTTAGATCATCTTTGCTCATTTTTCCTCCTCTCGTGATTTCTGGAAATACCCCTAAATGCACAAAATTGTTCGTGTGAATTTCAATACATCAAAATTCATCTATTAAACCTGGACAATGAAGAACGTTTTTAAAGATTCGCCATGCCAATGGTAAAAACCCTTACTGATAGTTCTATCAGAGATTTGTAAAACCCTCAACAAATAAAGAGTACCACAGACAAGAGTCCTATGCTACCTATTGAACCAAGTAACCAGAAGACAACATGCCTATAGGCGTTCTCTTGCTACTATTCTCTCGTTGGAAAATAATGAAAGGCGAAACAATTCGTAAAAAGAGACGATGTGAGGATACATGGGAAGGAGAGAGATGCAAAGCATCGAAGTCAGCGAAGCAGAACTTCAAGAAGGGAAACGACAATGCCTTCAGTGCCAGAAGCCAAAACCTCTTCAGGCTTTTGCAGAGCAAAAAGGAAAAATGCATGTACGCAAGCAGATATGTCGTGAATGTGAGTGGTTCAACCAGGATGAACGGCATCGGCGTCTAGCGAGCCAAAGGAAAACGGAGCAACAGCAACAGGCATGGAAGGAAAAAAAGCAACGCGAGTGGGAGCGAAAAGTGGATTTGCGACAGGTATATGAGCAACATCAGTGTGATAAGGAACGCTGGTATCTTCAGCAGCCGGACCGTCGTTGTCAGATGTGCCATCAGCTTCTCCCTGCATCTGCCTTTAGTGGGATGGCCTCGTCCGAAGGTTTCGTCTTGCATACACGATGTGCAACTTGCCATCAGGAGGTGTGTACACGCCGCCAGCTTGCCTGTTGTCTATGTCAGGAGAAAACGGCACGCAATGATTTTCTCTCCTCGTATGACGGCTATGCGTTGCGTGGCGATGGAGCTTGGGTTTCCCTCTGTTGCCAGAGATGTGAAACCGCCTTTCGAGCACTTCCGGCTTTTCGACAAGAGATGCATATTCATGCCTGTTGTCGGAGGAGCTTTCCCCCAGGTCAGGTTATCTATGCTGAAATTGATCCTGAGACGGGGGACATCCGTTATATAGGACGAACGGGCAAGCCACAGCGTCGTCACGCACAGCATCTCTCTGATGCTTCACCAACTGTTGCCCGATGGGGGACGGAACGAAGAGTATGGTATACACGGAGTAACTGGATGTACGCTCTTCTGGAGAAGGATCTCACGCCCTCCATGCAGATACTTCAGAACATCGAGGTCTCCCCTTTGGTCGTAGAATGGGAGCAACGTTTTATCTGGAACGGCGTGCAAAGAGGATGGAAACTCCTCAACGGGGAAGCTATGGATGAAACGCTCGTTGCTCGTACACAGGCAACACGCTTCGACTTCTTGCAGGTTCCGTTTGAACTGTTAGTCCAGCAGCAGTTCTTCCCGTCACACGGCCTTGCTGCCTTTCTGCATAAATGGCATTCATCAGAATTCCTTGTCGAGTGAACATTTATGATGTACAATGTGACATATCATCTATTTGAAAGATTGGTTACATTGACGATGATTGATATACTTCAATCAAGAAGCAGGCGGCGTAATCGCCTTGCAGATACTCACGCCGACCTGGAAATAACGCGCAACAATACCCCCCCCCAGATAGATATATTTGCATGCGCAAATATATCACAGGTACACAGAACGTGTGAGAAACACACACACATATTTTCAACTCTCCTCAGAATACTAAGCACGTTTTCAACGGCACTTACTCTCCATATCTTTAGAAACAACCAGAGTAATGATGCCGAGAAATCAACCTCCGATAAGAAAAAGTCCGACAAGAACAAATCAAAACCTGAGAAGCAAGGTGAGCGAGAGCAGCAAGAGAAGCCGAAACCGAAAACAAAGGGATAGGCTCTTTTCAAAGAGGAGATAGTAGTATGTTTACTGTTCGTCTTGACGCGGCTCTGCGTATGGTGGCTCTTCCTGTATTTGCATTCCTTGCCGGAGCATGGCGGCCTCTTCACGTCTATTCATACGATCCAACAGAGAGGCATATTTTTCGCGTGTGCGAGCGACATCGGAGTGTGTGGGACCAAATATTTGTAGACGAAGCGCGAATGCCCGTTTGAAGAACTCTTCAGCCTCTTGATAGGCGTGTTGTGTGGCTCGGAGATCTGCCAGGTTCGAGAGGCTCTGAGCTGTGTCGGGATGGCTTGGACCAAGAACCTGTTCGCGAATGGCAAGCGCACGTTGCAAGAGCGGCTGTGCGCGTTCAACATTGTTGATATCCTGATAAAGTACTCCCAGGTTATTGAGTACGTCCGCGACAATGGGATGATTGTCTCCAAGAGCGTGTTCATAGATGCTCAAAGCGCGTTGATAGAGATGCTCTGCCTGCTGACGTTCTCCCTGTTTGTCTGCAAGAAAAGCTAGATTATTGAGAATGAGGGCAATATCGGGATGATCAGGCTCCAGTACCTGTTCGCCGATAGCCAACGCGCGTCGATAAAATGCCTCTGCTTGCTGATTATCCCCTTGCGCTTCATAGATATCCGCCAATTTATTAAAGCTATGAGCGGTCTCAGGGTGTGCATCTCCAAGCGTTTGTTCGCGCAAGGCAAGGGCACGCAGATAGAAGTGTTCTGCTTGCTGATACTCTCCCTGTTTCTCGGCAAGAGTTCCCAGGCCAATGAGAGGATACGCTCGATCAGGGTCATTGGGAGACAACTTTTGCCCATAGATGGCAAGCGCACGTTGGTAAGCAGCTTCAGCTTGAACATAGTTACCTTGCAGAGTGTAAATCAGCCCAAGGTTATTGAGGGTCTTTGCGGTCTCAGGATGTTCAGAGCCAATCGTCTCTTCATCAACCATGAGGACTCGTCGATAGAAGTGTTCTGCCTGTTGATACTGTCCTTGGCTTGTATACAAGACAGCCAGGTTATGTAGACTCTCAGCCGTTTGGGAATGAGTGGGACCAAGAGTTTGCTCACGCAGTTCTAATGCACGAAGAAGATTTTTCTCAGCCTCTGAATACCGAGCCTGTCGATGATATAGCAATCCTAGAGCATTGAGGGTCTGTGCAATTTTCTGTAGAGTAGCCCAATGGTGCTGCTCTTGAAGCCGGAGGGACTGTGTGAGGTAGGTTTCTGCTTCGCTATAATATGCTTTCTGATAGCAATACGAGCCGAGACGCTGTAGGAGCAAGGCACCCTCTTTCAGAGTTAGTTGAAAATCAGTTATCAACGTCGCACAGTGCTGCGCCTGAGGGAGATATCGTTCGCATTCCTCCAAGGTATCGAAACTCACTTCTGGAAAAACGGAGTTGACCAGACGAAGAGCCTGAGCAGCCCATTGGCGTTGTTGCCTTCGAGGAAGGGCATCGATGAGTACGGCCTGGATAATGCGATGGATACGTAGTGTTGTTGTGTCAGCCAGATGCTGGACCAGAGCGTAGTTGTGCAGATCAGCTAATGCTTCATTTAAGGCCAGAGGGCGAGCTACAAGCGAACGTAGGGGTTCATGTAATACACTAGCACCGTCAACAAGCAGTTCATAGGGGATTGCATCAGGTTGTAGAAAGGACAAAAGACGCAATAAGTAGAGATTCACAACTTGTTGCTGCACTACTTTTTCAATGGCGAGTGTCAATGTGATGGTCACAGAATCGGGATGATTCTGATTGCTCACTGTTCGTCCACGTCTACTTAACAGAGTCGCTCGCTCCTTATGGAAAAGGCCAAGATAGGTATGTAGGCCGCAACCAGTTTCCTCCAGATAGGCACCAGCTTGATCGAGTGCTAGAGGAAAGCCATCCATAGCTTCTACGATGGTGGTTGCCTGCTCAATGACTCTAAGAGGTACCTTATCAAAGGACATTTCGGCAGTTATTATCTGGGCACGCTGGAGTAAGAACAATACACCCGCATCAGTGTCCATCGGCATAATGGAAAGCGTCGAAGCAATATCTCCAGTTGTTTGTGATGTTGTCAGGAGGATATGACCGTTGCCTTGCAAGGGAACAATCAAATCAACCAAGGTGAGGTCATCGAGATGATCTAATACAAGCAACCAAGTGGACTGACTTTGTAGCCAGCGTTTGACGGCAGCAAAGAGACGATCTTCATCGGCCCGATCCTGCTCGGAGAATGTCAGTTTCTCCGCCAAAGTACTCACATCAGAAGTGAACCGCTCACGAGACGAGGCATTGATCCAGATTATGGAGTGATAGAAGTCGGCAGAGCGATGGAGATACTCCAATGCAATTTGCGTTTTTCCGATACCACCCAAGCCATACAACGCGAGAATACGCATCTGAGGAGACTGAGAGAATGTAAAAGAGGAAGCAAGTGCCGAGAAAATCGTTTCTCGATCAGTGAAAAAAGCATTCTGTCGATAGGGGCAATAGTACAGATGCTGGTTCGATGGGGCTATGTGTGGAACGACTCTTTTCACCTGGCCTACCAATTCCTCGACCACTTTGCGAATGCCTCGTGCAACCTCAGTGAGTGCAGCGTCAATATTGCGATTAAGACTCACAGGTCTGCCATCTGTAGGTAGCGGGCTATAGCGAGCAAGGGGAAGAGTTTCCCAATCAGTCGGGGACAGAATCACTGGAATCAGGCGTACACTGCCAGCCGTACTCAGTTCAAGTGCCTGTTGCATTTCAAGTTCGTAGCAACGTTCTGAAGCCAGAAATTCCGCGCTGATGAGGAGAACAATAATATCGGCAGCGCGTAGATGAGTCTCAATAGCTTGGGTGATGTTATCACCGACACTGATAGCACTATCATACCACTCATCAATGAGATATTGTCGTCGCAAGGCAGTCAAGTGCATAGTGAGTTTCTCGAAAACACGAGTATCTTGAGAAGAAGAGATGGCGTAGGAAAAGAAGATTTTGATGGCTTGGGAAAATGATGACAACGACATACTAGCGTCTCTCCGCGATCTCAAACAAGCGGTGTAACAGTGCGAACGAGAAGCTACGTCGCACATACTTCTTTTCCTTGTATTGTAGCATGAGGTGCCGAACTTGTATACAAGGAAATCAAAATGGGTCTCCATACTCTAGGAGAAAGTGACCTTGACCCACTTTGCCAGTAGGGTGAAATAGTATCTCTCTTTGGTATGGTACACTGGCTAACAAAGGGAGAATCGTCCGTTTTATTTGGGCATAGGAGGATGTTATGGCAACGAATCCTCAACGCAAGAACTCTCAACGATTGGGATGACCGGGCAAGGGCAAAATTATGACCGAGGATGCCTATCGCGAATTGGAGCGTCTCTCCCCTGATCGTAAACAGGCATTCTGGTGGGCGGTCGGCTTCACCGGAGTCGCCCTCGTGCTGGGCCTGATGCTGCCCAGTCGCACCCCACGCCCACTACCGATAGCCACCGAGTAAGCCTCTGGATGTTGGCACGTTGGTAACTCATCAACATCGGATTACTGGGAGTCCCAACATTTTTACCCCTTATAGATATAAAACAGCCAAGGGATATTCCTCGTAAAATTGCTTCTTTCTGTTCGCACAGAGAGCTTCATTGAGGCTCCCTACAGGCTGTTTCAGTATAGACTATTCCAAGTGTTGGTTCCAATTATGGGCAAACCCCTAGCTCTACCCCTATGAGGCGAACACGCGTGCCCTGCTTGCGGAGGGAGACATCTCAAAGTGTCGTTGCCACAAACGGCGAAAATGACGCACATCCTCAAAGCCACATTTGAAGGCTATCTCCTCAATACTGAGCGACCGATTCGGCAGTAATGTTGTCGCCAGCTCAATCCTCAGACGCTGATGATACTGAACCGGCGTCAATCCGGTTGCCTCTTTAAAAGCGCGATTGAGTTCTCTTGTGCTTACACCAGCAACGTTTGCCAATTCGTCCACTCGCACATACTCCGCAATGTGATTGATCAGGTAATCCTGGACGCGGTGGACGCCCGAATGCACATGTGTCCGATACTCAAGGTAGATGCTTTCCTGAGCCTGAAATCCATTGCGTCGAAGGTACACCACCAGATAGCGAGCAATCTGAGCCGCAAACAGGGGACCCTGCTCCCGCTCAAGGAAAGCCAGTGCCAGATCAATTCCTGAGGCGACCCCCGCGCTGGTGGTG
>CAXUHG010000008.1:0-56556 GCA_964250805.1 uncultured Ktedonobacteraceae bacterium
GCGCTGGTGGTGAGGGTACGATCCTCGACAAACAACATGTTATCAAGAACTCGCGCCTCAGGATAGCGAGATCGAAGGTCTTCGGCATATGCCCAATGTGTCGTACAGCGTCGCCCATTGAGCAGTCCTGCCTCTCCTAGGGCAAAAGCACCCGTACAGATAGAAGCTATACGTGTCCCGCCCTGAGCTGTGGTAGCAAGCCAATCACGCGTCTCCTGATCGAGGAGAACCTCATGGTGAACATCAGATTGGTGCTTGATACCTGGCACAATTACCAGATCATCCGCGGTCAACACAGGGAGAGGAGCGAGATCGGTCAGTGTTAGCCCCTGTGCGCTCACACGCGTTGGCTGCGACGAGCAATAGCGCAATGTATAGGTCACTCCAGCCTGAAAAGCCGCGTCAAAGACTTGAGCAGGACCGGAGAGATCGAGTAAGTGTACGTAGGGGAGAAGCAAAAACATAACGGTACGAGGTGTCCTCTCAGTAGGAATGAGAGACTCTCGAAAAGAAAAATTGTATAGTCCCATAGCTTGCTCCTGAAGTGTTGATCGGAATAAAGCGATTTGTTGTCTTCGTCATATTGTATGCTTTCTTATCGTCTAATTCACCTCATGACTATGCTATCAGTCGAGTTCCTGTATTTGAAAATGCTTGATGGTCGTCTGGTAGTCATCTACCAGATAGGCAACCGTTCCATCTTCAAGCTCTTCCGCAAAGTATGCACGCGCAGCCGGTCCGAGTTCTGCAATAGCGGCCTGAAGAAACTGCTGTTCGGAAACTTTTCCCCAGCCGTATTCATTTTCAAGGGCTATTCTGGCTGCTTGTAGCTCATTTAGCGCAATGGAACGCAACAGTTGTTGTCGCATTCTAGGATGAGCTTGTAACCAAGTAAAAAAGGCTTGTGGATAGTGTTCGCCCTGGATGCTGTTCTTCTCTTTCCCTTCGGCACTCATACTCACCTCAACATCTATACTCATGCGATATGTTTGATGAATTGAAACATTTGAGTGATTGCTCATACATTTTTCCTTTCTTATAGATGGAGTATTTCTCAGCAAGACGCTGCACGACAAACTCCATTTCTTTCACTCCACCTTACAAGGTTGGTTTGATATTCTGGTTCAGATGGAACAGATTCGTCGGATCGTATCGGTTCTTGAGGGCGACCAGGCGCTCATAGGTCGCAGGTGTGTAGGCTTCACGAATACGCTGCTCTCCCTCGTCTCCCAGAAAGTTCACATAGACGCCGCTCTCATAGAGTGCGACTGCCTGAACAATATGCTGGGTACGGGCAGACAGATCGGCAGAGTCAAGAGAGAGCGGTCCGAAATGATCCACTATCAGTATGCCTTGTTTGTCGCGGTGAGCAAAGGCCGTCGCGTCGTTGGAGACCTGACTCATTGCTCCACCCAGCACACGAATTTGGACCAGCGTCTCCGCAGATAGGACGCTTTGAGCCGATTCGACTAGCGTATGCACCATTTCCTCAGAAAGCGTCTCGAAAAACTGCGAGCGTAGATGTTGTTGTAAGCCGCGTATCTCGCCAACCTCTACAAAGGTAAAGATGTTTGAATACGGCATAGGCGCAACCAGATCGGCAAGAGGAGAAGCAATCTGACGTAGGGGAGCCACGGCCTGCTCACCATCGCTGAGATCACCAGTGTAGCAGACAACGATGGCGACCACCGGAGTGCCCTGCTTGTCGGCTGAAATGAAAGGAGCAGGTGGGGCAAGTATGAGCATGGCCTCGGTCGAAAGTCCATCTGGAGCGGCTGTGGCGAGACGAACATACTCTTGCAGAATGCGTTCAGCCTCACCCGCGGGTGCTTCATAAAAGATGGCACCGCCCAGAATGGTCCCACCCTGGTGCAGATTCACCTCAAAAGCCGTCACAACACCGAAATTGCCACCCCCACCACGCAGTCCCCAAAACAGTTCGGGATTCTCATCGGCACTGGCACGCAAGAGTTGTCCATCAGCGGTAACGAGTTCCACTGCTCGCAGTTGATCGATAGCTAGGCCATATGCGCGTACCATCCAGCCGATACCACCACCGAGCAGTACCCCACCAACACCTACACTAGCGGTATCGCCTGTTGTTATCGCCAGACCATGAGGCTGGAGCGCGTTTGCAAGTTCACCCGAAGTGAGACCAGGTTCCAGGCGAGCAGTGCGCCGGAGCGGGTCAACGGTAATAGCCTTCATACCTGAGAGGTCGATGACGAGACCATGATTGTTGGTGCTATGACCGGACATACTATGTCCCCCACTACGCACAGAGAGAGGCATTGCCTGCTCACGAGCGAAATTGACAGCGACCTTGACATCTTCCACATCAAGGCAGCGCACGATGCCAGCAGGATGGAAATCAAAGGTACCGCTCCAGACATGTCGTTCAGCTTCATAGACAGGATTTCCTGGAAGAACGAGTTCACCCCGAACGTGCGAAGATAGTATCTGCATCGCCTGCTCGTAGGCAGGGGGCTTCTCTTGGAGAGGAGTTGTTGCAGCATGAGGCTGTCTGTTTGTATCGTATTGAGAAGGATTTTGATGTTGCGACATGAGTTGTTTTCTTTCTTTGATGAGGAACGAGAGTTCCTCGGGAAAAATCAGGATCAGTGTACTATCAAGGCTGCCAAATGTCGTGATGAATTTGGGTCATTCTCCTCACACTCAGAGAATGACATCACCTCAATCAGCCCGTTGTCTTAAACGATAGATACACTATACATGTCGTTTCATCAATCTACCAGGGCCAAAGCAGGCAGAAAAGCGGACGGTTTTCGCCAGATGCCTATCGAGCACCGTTTTGACGATCAGATGGTCGATTGGGAACTGATCAAAACCCAGACGCTTTGGCAAGTATGAGTTGGACCTTTTCCAAATTGCAGCACCGCCCACCGATGATCTGGCTTTTAAGGCCGCTGATGCCAGTACGGGTAGATTGAGTTGTTCCTCTCTTCTCCTGATGAGAACAGCATATTTGAATTGAGGCAGAAGCTTTCAGGCGCCTTCCTTCGACAATACTGCTAATCCCAGCCATCGCATTATTACTGCATTGTCACCTAATCCCGATGCTTGAATCACACGTGGTTGACCAGGAAGGAGATCAAGCATATTATCACTCCATTTGACGCTATCACTTGCCTCTAGCCAAACGCCCTTAGCAGGACGTTCAGCTACCAGTTTGAGTATATCATCTCCCATGCGAACGAGCGTAATATGTGGGTTGGGGAGAGTCAAATATTTGAACGGCTCAGGCCAACATGTTGTATATGCAACCAGCCCATCCTCTTCCTGTAATGATGCACCCAGAACCCATGATGCACTCTCCTGACACGGAATTTCTCCCAGTTCAATACTGCGATTTGGTGGTAATACATATGATCGTTGCACTTCGCCCATGTGCTTGCCATCGAGTGTCCACATAGTTACGTGCAGTTTCGCGTTCACTGTTGCAAGCGTTCCATTCGTCGCCCATACTTCTACACTTGTAGGTGAGTTACGTGCAAGTCCTACACTTAAAGCGGCGAGTTCGCGTCGGGCAACATAGTAAGCTGCCTTTGGACGTAGGGCAGAGTCAATCAATGCCCAACTGGTAACGGGCCAGCAATCATTGAGTTGCCACACCAAGGCACCAGCAGTGTATTCACGTCCCTCTCCTTGCCAACGTCTTCTCCACCCACGCAAACCCGCGCCAATCGCCTCCGCCTGTACAAACTGTGTTGCGTAGATATACTCCTCTAGCTCGGATGGTGTGCGAAGCGTATCACTTACATAGACAGCCAGACGACGCGGACCATCTGATGCTTTATTATGATGCTCTATGGTACGACTCTGAACATAGCGTTCCTCTGACGTAGTGAAAGACTCGATTGTCTTCAATGCTGGAAACGCTTGCATCCCAAATTCACTCACAAAACGACCGCCTACGGTCGCGTACTCTTGATAGGGTAGCATAGGACCATGCCAAACATTCCACATATGATGATCGCCAACATGTACATCGTTTGCATTGCGACCACCATATGGACTACCGCGCCAGTAGGGGCGTTCAGGGTCTAGCTCGGCACAAACATCTGGGAGGAGTTGTTCATACACTACGCGTGACGGGAAAAGACCCGTAATAATTTCTTCTTGTACCGCATCAGGATCATAGAGTCCAAATGTGCTACTATGCATATAATCTTCATTATTGCCACACCAGAGTGCGATACTGGGATGATGACGCAAACGACGTACAGCAGTCTCGCTCTCGGCTCGCACACTTGCTTGAAACCAGTCTAGAGCAGGATAGATACCACAGGCAAACATAAAGTCTTGCCAGACGAGTAACCCTAACTCATCACACATATCATAGAAACTATCTTCTTCATACACTCCTCCACCCCAGACTCGTACCATCTTCATATTCGCATCTGCAGCATAGTGCAACTCCTGGCGATAGCGCTCAGGAGTGACGCGTGGAAGCAATGAGTCGGCGGGAATCCAGTTTGCACCACCACAGAAGATACGTGTATTATTCACTTCAAAGCAGAAGGCCGCTCCAGGCTGATCCGCAAATGAATGTTGGAGAAGTCGTAAGCGACGTATTCCTGTCCGCATTTCACGACGATCCAGTTGTTGTGTTCCCACAAGAAGGATAGCAACCACGCGATACAGATGTTGTTGACCGTAGCCACTCGGCCACCATAGGTCAGGTGAAGAAAGTGTAAAGGTATGCTGCACCTCTATTCCATCTACAGGTAGCGTCACCTCTTCAAACAACCGACTGTCAGATGTATAGAGCGCGACACGTATGAACTGCTTCTGTGAGGAAAGAGAGTTGCTCTGTTCTAGTGTTGCATTAACTGTCAGGGTTGCATATTGCAGGTCAGCAGAAATTTCGTAGGGACATGCCAGATCAGCAATACGTGTGGTGTACCCTTGCAAATAGATAGGACGCCAGGGACCTGCCGTCATAATGATTGGCCCCCAATCCCATCCATAATGATATTGAGCTTTGCGTACATAGACACGGCTCGTATCACCATCGCCCCAAATGGTACGCACTCCGTATTGTGCCTCTCGCTCTCTGCCACGTCGAACAGCCGAATCAAACAACAACCACAGGGTATTTTCCTGAGCTAAGAGAGAGCGCACATCCACACGATGAGCAAGAAACATGTTATCGCTTACAAGCACCTGAACTCCATTCAACCAAACCGTTGCAAAGGTATCCAGACCATCAAAACAGAGGTCTATGCATGGCATCTGTTCCCAATCGTCTGAAAGTTGAAAGGTACAGCGATAGAGCCAATCTTGCTCACCCACCCATTGCACATCTTGTTCGTGAAGGCCAATAAATGGATCGGGAATGCGTCCTGCTGCGAGCAAGTCTTGCTGTACGACACCTGGGACAGTAGCGGAAAGCCATTCATCAGGGCTACTAAAATCGTGAGGAAGAGTCAGATTGGCAGAGCGCGACTTCACTTCCCAATTCATACCTAACACCAATTCTTTGGCTGCCATAGAGATGTTTCCTTCTTTCCCTCATTACCCTTTAAGGGCACCATTTGCTAGACCCTGAATGTAGTAGCGTTGCAAGATGAAAAACATAATAATCATCGGCAGCGATGCCATGACAACGGTGGCGAAAATTGGCTCATAGCTTGTGCCGAACTGCCCAACAAATGCCAGAATTGCTAAGGGCAATGTGTGGTAATCGGAGTCTTGCAGGAACAGTAGTGCCGAGAAAAACTCGTTCCAGATACCGACTCCTGCCGTGATAACCACGGTCGCAGTCACAGGTCCGAGTAAAGGAAAAATGATTGTCCAGAAGGTACGAAATTTTCCTGCTCCATCAATGAACGCTGCTTCTTCAATCTCGCGCGGCACCGTTTTGATAAACCCTGTGTAGAGGAAGATCACGAAAGGCAACGAACCTGCGATATAGAGCAGGATGATGCCATGATAGGAATTGAGAAAGCCTAGATCCTTCATCAACCCATACAAAGGGATCAGGACGAGCTGGAACGGAATGATCAGTCCAGCTACAAAGTAGAGATAAACGATATTGAAGCGTCGATCTCCTGTTCGACGTGCAAGTGGGTATGCTGCCAACGCGCCTACGATAACGACACCAATGACGGAAAGAACTGTAATCAAGAGACTGTTATACAGTGCAGTACCAAGATCGGCCTGATCCCAAGCTACACCGAAGTTCAGAAGTGTAGGGTGTTTCGGCAAACTAATCGTGTTCGAGAAAGACTCTTGTGGGGATTTGACTGCAACTTCGATCAGCACAAGTAGCGGAATGAGCACAATCAACGCCCATATACCCAATCCCAACAATGCTGCTGTATCAGTGAGATAGTCTCCGAGTGTTCGGCGTCGTAACCTTGCCATCATCCTTACTTGCCGAGGACGTTGTATGATTGATGCTGGTTGACTCCTCCTGCTTTCTGGATACGCACGCTCTACACTCTCCCTTATAATGACTTTTTCCTTTGCCATAACTAGTACGTCACCTCTCGCTTCCGTAAGAAGTATAAACTGACTACAGAGAGAGCCAGCACAACAAAGAAGACAACCAGACTCAGAGCAGTACCATAGCCAAACTCGCTATAACTAAATGTCTGATTATAAATTTCAATGGTTACGGAGCGAGTCGCGCCAAACGGTCCACCATTGGTCATGGCAAAAATGGTATCAAAAACGCTCAGTGAGCTAATCATGATAAGCACAAAATTGATCGTGACCGCGGGTGCCAGCAATGGAAAGATAAGATACCGGAAACGTTGGCTATTATTGGCTCCATCAATTGTCACGGCTTCATGCAGTTCTTGCGGTATGATTTGGAGACCTGCCATGTAAATAATGATGGTACCTCCTACACCTCGCCAAATGCCCGTCGCAATAACGCTTGGTAAAGCAAGATAAAAGTTGCCTAACCAATCCTGTCCCAGTGATCCTAGTCCGATGGTCGCGAGGAATGTGTCGATGAAACCAAATCCGGGTGCATACAGATAGCTCCAAATGTAGCCAATCGCCAGACCGCTTAGTAAGGTTGGCAAGAGAAACAATACACGCAATGCGCCACTGAAACGCAAAAATCGTTGCAACGATAGTGCGAGTAGAAGCGCAATTATGTTTTGTAGAAGTGTGACACATATCGCATAGATCAGAGTAACACGTATAGACTGGAGAAAGTGGTCATCATGAAGTAATGCTTGAAAATTTTGGAGACCGACGAAGTTGGGCGTTTGTGTAATACCATCCCAATTGGTTAGACTGTAGTAGACACCACGTAGCACCGGGTAGATTGTAAAAAGCGTGAAGAGGACTAATGCTGGCAAGAGAAATATGGCATCTCCACCGAGATTACGCCAGCGTCGGCTTTTGCTTGTTTCGTTTTTGCCGTTCCCATGTACTCCATGAGACGACACAGCAGCTTCCTGCATGGTCGTGCCTTTCTATACATGCATAAGAGAAGGAGGAACGTTCGTCCAACACTGCTATTGAAAGAAACGTTTTCTCCTTCTGCTCGCACTAATTCCCTGTTACTTATTGAGATTTTGCGTGTAGGCAGTGTCCATAGCAGCGAGCGTCTTCGCAACGGTTGTTTGCTTACTGAGTAAACCCTGCACACCATCCGAGAGAGCATCCTGTACCTTGTTGGGCCAGTAGGTGAACGGCATCGTAACGGTACCTGTTTTGATATAGGCTTTAGCCGCTTCCAGTGCCGGGTCTACCGTTGAGTCCACATCCGTCAATGCAGAAATTGAGCCTCTTTTACTGAGATAAGCACCAACACCAGCCGGACTTGCCCAGAACGCGACATAATCCTTTGCTTCTTTAATGTGCTTGCTTTGTCCATTGATGGACCACGGTGGAGTACCATATGCTCCTGCTGGTACAGGTCCGGCTTTGAAGGGAAGTGAGAATGTACTGAGACCAAGATTGGGAGATATTTTCCGCATGTCAGAAATAACCCAGTCGCCATTGAGAATCATGGCAGCATTCCCATCCACAACTGCCTGTAAACCTTGGCTATAGGTTGTGCCAAGCGGGCCGTTTGTAAAATACCCCTTTTCGTTCCAACGGATGATCTCTTCTAGAGCCTGCGCCCAACCAGCTGATTGTGCAAAGGAAGTTTGACCTGTCCGCATCTTCGCGTCAAAATCTGGTTCATCGCGCAGAACAGAGGTTGTAATCAATGTATAGGCCATGATTGGACCTGTCCAGGCATCTTTGTAAGTACCTGCAATAGGTGCAATGCCCGCACGCTTCAGCGCGTCACAATTTGCTAAAAATTCCTCGTATGTTGCTGGCACATTGAGGCTCAACTTGCTGAATACTTGCTTGTTATATGTAGCAAGCAAAAGGTTGAGTGCATAGGAAATACCATACACCTTCCCATTGAACGTCGAAGCGGCTTTTGCCGCATCAGTCATGGTGGAGACCCAGGGCTGATCGGAGAGATCAACCAGTTCGCCGACCTTGATCATGGAAAGCGTGTCGGCGGTAGACTGATTCAAGCCGAAAATATCAGGTCCATCGTTGTTTGAAAAACGTGTTTTGACGACGGTTGAGTAGTTGGCAGTAGGGATGTTTTCATACTTGATGGTGACATTTGGATACTTTTTGTGGAAATTGTTTGCGATGAGGTCCTCCGCATCCGCTTCATACGCACGTCCCCATACAAGGTGCTTTAGTGCTACCGACTGAGCACCACTCCCACTCGCGCTCCCGCCACACGCCTCTAAAAGCCCACCGACTCCTGCTAGTGCGCCAACTGAAAGCGCGGACTTCGCAATAAAGGATCGTCTGTTCATGTGTGGAAATGTGTTGCTTGCGCTGTCAAGCTCGTGAAATATCATGAGAACCCTCGCCTTTCCTGGAAAGGACAGACAACTCTGTCTAAACACATGCGTAACAAGGTGCGCTATGCATCTTGTAGTGCTTTGCAAGAGTACATCTCCTCTTGTTACAGCGAATAGTAGCATCCGATTTTCAGTTTGTCAAGACTTTTTCAGAGTCTTTTTTCTGAAAATACCACCTTTTTCTTAGAATTCACGCTATAAAAGCCTTTTTTAGAGGGTTTTTCTCAAAAATTATCACAATCGAGGTATGTACACATCTTGACATTTCTGAAAATTTTAGGTATTATTCTGAAAATAATCGTTTGAATATAGGTGCGCCTGGAGGAAACAGCTTGTCGAGAACCGTTACCGTAAAAGATATCGCACAAGAGGCTGAAGTGTCTATCGCTACCGTCTCACGTGTACTCAACAACCAAGAAATACATATCGCGGAGCATGTGCGTCAACGTGTTCTCACTGTCGCAGCGGATTTAGGATATGTCAAGCAAAATCGTCAAGAGGGTACAAAAAAGGGAACGCAAGGTGGTACTTCCCAACCAACCTCTTCTGCTATCAAAGACATTGGATTTATTTTAACGCATAGTGATGCTGATGCTCTCGACCTCTTCTGGGCATATATTTTGCATGGAGCAGAGACGGAAGCTCGCAAGCAACATATTCGATTAACTTATCAGGCAATACCTTTGAGTCAAGCTCCCCAGATGCTGATGAGTAAGGCATATGAGATGCGCGTTGATGGCCTTCTGCTTGTTGGACCCACAGATATTGAGACTATACGCACTATTCAACAGACGCACCTTCCGCTCGTCCTTGTAGACAACTATGTGCATGTTCCAGAGCAGCAACCTGATGCGCTGCTTTCAGATAATATTGAGGGAACGCGTGATGCTATTACATATCTTGTAAGTATGGGGCATCGACGTATTGCTTTTCTTGGTGGATATAGCGCGATGCAACCAACGCGAAACCGTGTATATAGCTTCGAGCAAAGAAAGGAGGGATATCTCTCCGCATTACGAGACGCGGATATTCCAATTGATGAACGATTGATTGTCGAGTGTAATGCGGGCAGTTCTGATGATGTAAACGCTGCTGTCAAACATCTACTGGATGCTCAAACATCGTTCACCGCATTGTTTTGTGTCAACGATCCCGTCGCATTTTGGGCGATACGTGCGCTACGTGAGCGTGGTGTGAGTGTGCCCGAAGATGTCTCTATCATTGGTTTTGACGATGTTGTCCTCGCAGAGCATCTCAATCCGGCACTTACCACGTTACATGTGAATAAAGAGGCGATGGGAGTTGCGGCTGTACGGCAATTACTTATACGGCATGCCGAACCAGATGAACCAAATGTGAGGACCATTCTAGGCGTTCGACTTGTAAAAAGAGATTCTGTTCGATCACTTCTGTTGTAGGGGGAGAGAACTCTTCTTTTCTTCTTGTTCCTACCTAATTTCAGGTATGCGTGGGCATACGCATACGGGGCGTACATCGGCGTCCCTCGTCACACAACGTCTGTGTTATGAAAGGAAGGAATAGCTATGGTCAGCTATCTCAGAAAGACGTTTCTCGTCCGTTGTCTCCTGGCATTCGGGCTTCTCAGTGTCCTCGTTGTTTCATCATTAGTATTTGACTACAAGTGGGGAGGACATATCCCTAACGCTCATGCGTCGTTCTTCACGACGCTTGGTGATCCAGCAACGGGCTATCCAGCCATAGGATATCCGCGTGTCATCCGTGTACAACATAGTCTTAACACAAAGGTGCCAAATGGCACCCTGATCGCCACCGCAATGGATACAGTCAATGGGAACTACGACAATGGTTATCCCATTTTCCTCAGTTCTGACAACGGGCAATCCTGGTCCTCAGCAATCACCTTTGCTGGTTCTGGCTCTGCTCCCGCCAGTTGTTGCGAAACATTGTTTGAGTTTCCACAACAATTGGGTAACTATCCGGCGGGAACACTTCTGCTCGCCGCAACCTTGGGGAGTGGTCAGTCTATTGCAGTATGGCGCAGTGATGATGATGGCTACACCTGGACCTCACAAAGCAGTTGTGCGACCGGTGGACAAGGAAATGTGAAAGGCTTGTGGGAGCCAGAGTTTAATGTTGACAGTTCGGGTGCGCTTGTCTGTTACTTTTCTGATGAGCGACACCAATCAGATGGCTACAATCAACTGCTTGGTCATGTCACCTCGACCGATGGTGGACTTACCTGGAGTAATGAGACATATGATGTCGCGGTAAATGACAATGACAAGCGACCGGGTATGGCTCGCGTTGTGAAACTGCCATCCGGCTCCTATATCATGGCCTATGAGGTATGTGGCTCACCGGGCTGTAGCATCCATACCCGTACATCATCAAATGGTGATGATTGGGGCACTGCAAGTGATCTCGGCACGGTAGCAACAACGTCTGGAGGGGCGTACTTCTCATCTGCCCCAGATCTCGTGTGGACACCGAGTGGGGGCGATAACGGTTCGCTCATCATTTCGGGTCAGTTCTTGCATGGTTCGGGGAGTGCAAGTGGCTCAGTCTACTTTGTTACTACGGACTTAACTGGTGCTGGTGGATGGAGTGAAACACCGTTGCCGTGGCCCGTTACGTATGGAGCGAATAACTGTGGCAACTATAGCTCTACACTTTTACCTTCCTCCGATGGTAGTAGCCTGCTCTTCCTCGCCGAGAGCAAGGGTGGACCTACTGACGGATGCGTTGTCTTTGATGGTGCTTAGTAGTCTGGTATCCTTCCTCATGATCAATGATGGAAGAGACCAGAGGTGTCGCTCGTAGAGACGGCACCTCTGGTCTCTCCCAAGTCAAGTATACGACGAGTAGCGATAGCAACTTGCTACTCGTCATCGTATAATGGGGTAATTAAACGTCTCTGCTTTTTTGGAGACGCCTATTCTTTCTAACAATGAGAAGGAAAGAAGAGTGCCTATCACAATCACACATATTGAGACGCATGATGTTCGCTTTCCCACATCTCGCACACTGGATGGCTCTGACGCGATGAACCAGAATCCAGATTATTCAGCCGCTTATGTCATTCTCCATACGGACAGTACTCAGGGTTTGCAAGGACACGGCTTGACCTTCACTATCGGACGGGGTAATGAGGTATGTATTGCGGCAATTCATGCGCTTGCACCTCTGCTTGTTGGTCATACACTGGAGTCGTTTACCGAGAACATGGGTGTGTTTTGGAAATACATCACTGGCGATAGTCAATTGCGCTGGATTGGGCCAGAGAAAGGCGCCATTCATCTAGCCACCGCCGCTCTTGTCAATGCTGTCTGGGACCTCTACGCGAAAGTTGAAGGCAAGCCACTCTGGAAACTACTCGTCGATATGACGCCTGAACAGCTTGTTGCCTGTATCGACTTTCGCTATATCACTGACGCACTTACTCCCGACGAAGCACTGGCTCTCCTCCACATGCATGCCGCGAGCAAAGGAGAACGTGAAGCGGAGATGGTACAGCATGGCTACCCAGCTTACACAACGTCGGCTGGATGGCTCGGCTATTCTGACGAGAAAGTGCGTCGTCTCTGTCGTGAAGCAGTTCAGCAAGGCTGGACATATTTCAAACTCAAGGTGGGCCTCGACGCCGACGATGACCTGCGACGTGCGCGTCTCATGCGTACTGAGATTGGTCCAACTTCCAGATTGATGCTCGATGCCAACCAGTACTGGGACGTACAGGGAGCTATTTCTGCTATGCAAAAGCTTGCCGATTGTAATCCTTGGTGGATTGAAGAACCAACCAGTCCCGATGATGTACTCGGACATGCGACCATTGCACGGGCGATTGCTCCAATTCTTGTTGCAACGGGTGAACACGTCCAAAATCGCATTATTTTCAAGCAGTTCTTGCAAGCAAATGCTCTTGGTTTTTGCCAGATTGACGCTTGTCGGCTCGGCGGAGTCAATGAAGTCATGGCGGTCCTGCTCATGGCGGCGAAGTTTGACATCCCTGTCTGTCCTCATGCTGGGGGTGTTGGACTGTGCGAATACGTGCAACACCTCTCGCTTTTTGACTATATCGCGGTGAGTGCTTCGCTCACAGATCGTGTTGTTGAGTACGTTGATCATCTTCATGAGCATTTTCTCAATCCTGTTGTCATTCAAAACGGACATTATATGCCTCCAACGGCTCCGGGATATAGTATTGAAATGTATCCCCACACCTTTACAACCTATGACTTTCCTTTTGGCACCGCCTGGAAGTCCTGACAAGGAAAGAAGAAAGAAACATATATGAGAGTACATGTACAAGATGAGCAAAACACGAAAGAACAGAGACGTGCATGGTTTGTGCATGATCGCTTCGGTCTTTTCATCCACTGGGGCCTCTATTCAGAGGCAGGAAGACACGAAGGCACTGGATTAGCTGAATGGATTAAGAGTGGTGAGAAGATTTCTGACCAAGATTATCAACGCTATTTCGATCACTTTGAGCCTGATCTCTATGATCCTAAAGAATGGGCACGGCAAGCAAAACAGGCAGGAATGCGCTATGCAGTTCTCACGACCAAGCACCATGATGGCTTCTGTCTCTGGGACACACAACTCACAGACTACAAGGCACCTCTCACGCCAGCGAAGAGGGACCTCCTTCGTCCGTGGATAGAAGCATTCCGCGCGGAAGGACTCAAAATAGGGCTGTACCATTCTCTGATTGATTGGCATCATCCTGAATTTCCGCTTGATGGCTTTCATCCTCAGCGTGACGACTTGGCGGCGCGAAAACAGTCAGAAGCACGCAACATGCACACATATGTTGACTACTTACATGGACAAGTTCGCGAACTGCTCACCAACTATGGCACAATCGATATTCTCTGGCTCGATTTTTCCTATCCGCAGATGGATTGGGGCTGGTCCAAAGGGAAGGGCAAAGACGATTGGCAAGCAGAACGATTGGTGCGGATGATACGCGAACTACAGCCCACACTCTTGCTCAATAACCGGGCAGAGGTAGATGCAGACTTTTACACGCCGGAACAGATACAGCCACATGAATGGGTACAGATTGATGGGCAACGCATCGTGTGGGAGGCATGTCATACGCTCAATGGCAGTTGGGGCTATGACCGTGACAACCATGATTGGAAATCACCAGACCTGCTCGTTCGGATACTCATCGACTCTGTATCGAAAGGAGGCAATCTCTTACTCAATGTTGGACCAACGGCACGCGGTGAGTTTGATCCTCATGCTCAGGCAACGCTAAAGGCAATTGGAGCGTGGATGCATCTTCATAGTCGTTCAATTTACGGTGCGACACAAAGCACTTTTTCTGCTCCGGCGGATTGTCGCTTGACGCAACGCGGAAATCGTTTGTATCTGCATATCTTTGCGTGGCCTATGAGACATATCCATCTTCCCTTACACATAGAACAAATTGAATATGCTCAGTTGTTGAACGATGAATCGGAAATCCGTCTCGTCAAAGAGGGAGAAGAGCATGAAATGATGCAAAGAGATGCAGCAATTACCACACTTGAACTCCCTATCCAACGACCCGATGTACTTGTACCAGTCGTGGAGTTATTTCTCAAATAACAAGGGTGAGCAGAATGCACGAAGAGCTATCATTGTCCTCACGATCTTTAGGAAAAACTGGATTAAAGGTCTCTCCGCTCTGTATTGGCTGTGCGCCATTAGGCAATATGCCAGAAACGTTTGCCTACTCTGTGAGTGAAGAGCAAGCAGAGGCGACAATCCGAGCCATTTTTACAGGGCCGATCAACTTTGTCGATACAGCAGCGTCATATGGAGATGGCGAAAGTGAACGACGGCTAGGTTGTGTCATACGAGAATTGGGAGGGTTGCCCCCAGGGTATGTGCTGGCTACCAAAGCTGACCGAAATTTGCACACCGGAGAGTTCAGTGGAGTACAAATGCGACGAAGTGTCGAGCGCAGTTTACGTCTACTTGGACTCGATCAGTTGCAACTTGTCTATCTGCATGACCCAGAGCATATTTCATTTGAGCAAGCAATGGACATAGGCGGTCCCGTCGAAATGCTTCGACAGTGCCAGCAAGAGAGACTCATTGCTCATCTGGGAGTTGCAGGAGGTCCAATTGACCTCATGACACGCTTCGTCGAAACGGATATCTTCGAGGTCGCCATCTCACATAACCGCTACACCCTGCTCAACACGGAGGCAGACCCATTCTGGAATGTCTGTCAACAACATGCGGTTGCGGCAGTGAATGCAGCTCCCTATGGAAGTGGCATCCTCGCAAAAGGTCCTTCCACCTATCCCCGCTATATGTATAATACCGCGTCACAAGCACTGCTTGAACGTGCGTATCAAATAGAGGCTGTGTGCGAGAAGTTTCACGTTCCTTTAGCCGCCGTCGCCTTACAGTTTTCTCTACGTGACCCTCGCATCACTTCGACGGTGGTTGGCATCAGCCGTCCAGAACGCTTGCAGGAGACGATAGAACTCGCACACGTTCCGCTTCCTGAAGAAGTCTGGTCGGCTCTCACTACATGAGAACACTAATGGATATAAAGTAGAGACGCTGTATTCATGTCACAACGATGAGGAGAAAAGAGTATGTTCAGCCTCAACAACAAGGTTGCATTGGTCACAGGTGCAGGCTCTGGAATCGGACGGGAGATTGCGTTGCTCTATGGCAAACAAGGAGCACGAGTCATCGTTGCCGATATTCAAGATGCCGCAGCGGAACGAGTAGCGGCAGAGATAGTTACAGAGGAGGGCAAGGCACAAGCTCTTCCACTCGATGTTCGTAATGAAGAACACATCCGAAATGCCTTTGCGGGACTGGTACAAGAACATGGTCGGATTGATATTCTCGTCAACAATGCCGGTGTGAGCCACGTAGGGACCATCTTAGAAACAAGCGCAGAGGACTGGGATCGGCTCATGGCAGTCAATGCAAAAGGGGTCTTTTTGTGTTCCAAATATGCACTCACCTCTATGCTGACGCAAACTCCAGCAGGAGGAGTGATTGTGAATATTGCTTCGGTGGCGGGTCTGATTGCTGTTGATCAACGCTTTCCCTATGGCGCGAGTAAAGGAGCCGTTCTCAGCATGACGCGCTCGATTGCCATTGATTTTGCGACACAAGGAATTCGCTGTAACGCCATCTGTCCCGGTACCGTTCAGACGCCATTTGTAGAAGGCTATCTTGCACGCAATTTTGCGGGACATGAAGATGCGGTACGTCAGCAACTCCATGCTCGTCAACCCCTTGGTCGCATGGGACAACCAAACGAAATCGCGAGTGCCGCGCTGTATCTTGCCTCTGATGAGGCAGCATTTGTCACTGGCTCAACCCTTGTGATTGATGGTGGATGGACCGCAAAATAGCGAGAGGTAAGAAAAAAACAATGATATCACTGCCAATTGTTGATAGCCATGTCCATCTATGGGACCCAGCCTCTTTCCATCTCGACTGGCTTCATGAAAATCCATTGTTGAACCATCGCTATAGTCTTGAAGAGTTTCAGCAAGTTACTGAGGGAGTACAAATTGAAGCAATCATTTGTGTCGAGGCCAATGTTGCGCAAGAGGAGGCGTTGTTGGAAGCTCGTTGGCTTGCCACACAAGCTCAACACGACTCTCGCATTCAAGGCATTGTCGCTTTTGCTCCTATTGAAGAACAAACATACCTTGCATCTTATCTTGATACACTGATGACAATTGACTCCCGTATTAAAGGAGTACGACGCAACATTCAGGGTGAAACCTATCCTGGCTTTTGTCTACAGTCGGCCTTCGTGCAAGGAGTTCAGTTGCTAGCGCGGTACAACCTCTCCTTTGATCTGTGCGTGACTCACGATCAATTACCAGACGTGATTGAACTCGTGCGCCGATGCCCCAATACCCGCTTTCTCCTGGATCACCTTGCTAAGCCTGCTGTCCGTGATGCCCTTCTTGATCCTTGGCATGAGCAAATAAAGCAACTTGCGGAATTTCCTAATATTGCGTGCAAAATTAGTGGTTTGGTAACGGAAGCAGACTACCAGCATTGGAAAGAAGAAGATATTCTTCCATATGTAACTCATACAATGGCGGTTTTTGGTGAAGACCGTGTTCTGTTCGGTAGTGATTGGCCTGTGGTTGTGCAGGCGGCATCCTATGCACGTTGGGTACAGATGCTCGTTGATTTCACAGCACCCCTGAGTGTTTCAGCACAACGAAAACTGTGGACCGAGAACACTAGGCATTGGTACCGACTGGAACCTTGAAACACAGACGATACCATGACCTTTTTGTATGCACGCTGACCTCTATAGCTGCGTATTCCTAGTTTCGCATTACTTTATAATCAAGATGTTGTGTATCTCCAGGCGAGAGAGCAAGATCGTCGCTTTTCCATTTTTCCAGGTGAATGGAATATCTCTGTTTTCGGGTTGAAGAGTGATGGTGTGTGGCTGTTCAGAGCAACGTATTGTTATAGTAAGTGGTCCAACCACTGGAATGTCATCAAAAACGTGTACGTTGGAGTCTGCATGTGGTCCTGCTGTGTTGACCACATTCACTGCGAGTTTTCCCTGTACACGGGTAACAGTTACATCTACGAAGCGTGACCCATCCACGGTGACAAGAGGCTCAGGAAACAACTCACGAATGAGTGCAGCAAGAAAGTCGCGTGCAACTGTTGTCGCTGCTTCAGTATAACGGTTGCCAAAATTAAAGTATGTTGCCGCAATCTTGCCTTGACCATATGTAGTAAGAGATGCAGCAACTGTTGTCGGTCCAGTCATATCATTGCTACTATACCAATGTCCAAATGCTGTTGTTCCCTGATGAAGTTGTACCTGTTGAACACGCGTTTTGATTCGCGCGAGCCATCCATTCTGTTCGAGATACATGGCTTGCTCATCTTGTGCTATCCCTTCTAGGGTAATTCCCAATTCCCGCTCAAAGAGGGCAGCCGTTTGTGGTCCAATAAGCAGAAGATTTCCTCCTTGCTCGACGTACTCGACTAACTCTTGCTGAATGGTTTCCTCTAGGTATCCCCACTCTGGGACAATAATAAGTGGATAGTCTGCCATATGCCCCAGCAGTTGGTGTTCCATTACAATATCAACAACATGTTGCTGCTCTAACAGAGCTTGCAAAATGCCCTGCATTGGGCGAAGTTCACCATTATGTGGATCAAAAAGGGCCTGTGTTTGTCGATACAATGTTGTATTTGCATAGAGCATGGCAATTTGTGGCACATGTTCAGCGCGATGACAAAACTCTTGACGCGCACGGCAAAACGTTGCTACCTCCCGCATCAGTTGCATCTGCCAAGGATATATAGCTCCGTTGCGATCTTGCTGGAAGTATGCTTGGAAGCCGCCACCAAGTGCAAGTACAAGAGCGGCCTCACGTTGAAGCTGAGGAACAGATTTAGTAGAGAAATCTTCTTCGTTGTCGCCTACAACATGCTGACCGCTAAAACTCCATGCCATCAAATCCCAGGGCATACCTTGGTGTCTGAGACACCTTCCTTCAAAACGTGCGCTGTTCACACTGTTAATCAGCCAGTAGTCTCCTGAAAGAAAATCAACATTCGCACTCACGGGTTCAGGCATTTTTGAGGAGAACGCCCAGTTACTGGTAATCTGAAATGCGGGATTATGTTGATGAAGTTCGTCAACATAGTGACGCAGATAGCGGCGAAATCCGTCACGGCAAAATTCAGTAAACTCAGCAAAATATGGGTCGCTAGTAGTACGTGGGCTATTCTCAATGCCGGTCATCTTACGAAATGCGTTGATTACCTGCTCCCCATAATCATGACGTGTTGCCCAACAATCGCCGTCAATCCATGCACCATCAACTTCGTACCTATCACTAAGCTCTTTGAGTTGAGGGATAAGAAGTTGATCGACATAAGAACCAAAGGTCGAAGTGATACTTGGGTCGCGGGTGTCATGCTCGTCGATACGCGCCCAGTCTGGATGGTGTCGTATTGCAGTGTCGTCCCAAACACCGGAGTAGTGCATGTATAAGGCAACACCATATCGTGCCGTCACCTCACGCCATATTGTCAAAGAGTCTCCAACAATGCCGAGAGCACGATAGCCTACATTCGTGGGATAGCTAGAGTATCCATAATGTCCTTTGCAATCACACTGAATATAATCAGGTCGCACGAGTTCGATAATATTCTCAACCATTGCAGAGGTCACTCGTTCACCAACGGATGTCGAGTCTTTCCGTGCGTGAAAGTCAAAGTGTATACCAAAAAAACTTTCCGACCGCTTGAGCCGCTTGGGATGGTTGTTCTTATACTGCATGAGGGCCTCCCCGTAGAGTGTTTGTTTTCAAGCAAATACTTTATGATGGTTACATCATAGGTCACGTAAATAGCATTTGTCAATGTTATAGAAAGTGCTTTATTCATTTTTCAAAGAGAATTTCCTCTTATTTATGAGATATATCCGATAAATTTCCCGTTTCATATAATTCTAGCGAACGATATTTGGCTGAACATATCATATTTATCAGAAAAAAGTCTTGACATAATACCTATATATAAGCTATATTCAGAACAAGAAAATGTATGATCTCATTTGCTCATAACGCTATGTTGAGGAAAAAATAAGGAATGAAAACTGAAACGGATGCGGTAGATGGAGTGTATCGACCAGGATACGAGGTCGTGGCTGCAAAAATAGCAGAAAGAATTACCTCTACTCAATTGCAGCCTGGTGATCGGCTTGCAACCGAGCAGGAACTAAGCGAGCAGATGGGGGTGAGCCGCACAGTCATTCGAGAGGCAGTAAAACTACTTTCAGCAACCGGACGTATCCGCACCCGTAAGGGAAGTGGCATTTACGTAGGCGATAGGTCGCAAACGCGTGCTACAGCGATCATTGATCTTTCTATGTCTGTTGATCCCAAAGATATCTCTAGCCTCTTTGAATTTCGCGTCATGTTAGAATCACAAACTGTGCAGTTAGCTATCGAACGTATTACAGTACGAGAAATGCATGCTCTACAGAAGGCCGTCCAGAAAAACCAACAAGCAGCCGCAGCAAGCAACCTTGAACAATTTCATGAAAGCGACATTGCCTTTCATCAAAGTATTGCAACGGCTACACACAATCCATTTCTTATTTCTGCTGTATCAACAACACTTCAGCTTATGAGTTGGGCGGTTGACATTTCTTCGGGTGGTACTCCTGGTTCACTTCTTCAAGCAGCCGATCAACATGCACATCTTTTTTCTGCAATTCAAATTGGGCAGATAGAAGATGCTACGAAATTGATACGAGTACATATGGAGACAGTGCAAACGACCTATGAGCAGGAGGTACGAAGACGAATTCTCGGTTCCTCGGTAGAAGAATAATACTCGCTTGTCTATAACGCTCATTTCACGACCCGAATAAAGGAGCTTTCATGCGTATTACCGACATAAAAGTTCACCTACTTTCTCTTCCAGCCCAGCCCTCTTTCAAATGGCGGAAAGGGCTTCCTGGCTCTGAACCTGCCATTACAGGTGGAGTCGTGCGTGTGATGACGGACGAAGGAATTGAAGGAATCGCCTTTACCAATCGTGGTCATATCGTAGCAGACCTCGTCCGCCGTCGTCTCCATACAGAGTTGATAGGACAAGACCCATTGCAGAAAGAGTTGCTTTGGCAACGCATCTGGGAACTTGATCGTATCGAGGAGTTTCCACTCTACGCATTAGGACTTATTGATATTGCCTTATGGGACATTACTGGAAAAGTCGCGGGTCTCCCTGTCTATCAACTCTTGGGAGGATATCGTACAGCTATTCCTGCATATGCAAGCACAGTCACATTTGACACGATAGAAGAGTATCTCGATGTAGCGGATCAGTGCCTACGTTTAGGATATGTGGCAATAAAGCTTCATGCGTGGGGTGATGTGCGTCGAGATGCGGCTTTGTGCTTGGCACTACGCGCCCACCTTGGCAGTGAAATTCCCTTGATGTACGATGGCTCCGCAGCATTCGATCTTCCCGATGCAATATATCTTGGTCAGGCTCTGGCTGAAGCAGGCTATCTCTGGTATGAAGAGCCGATGCGCGAGTTTAATATTTTTGCATATAAGCAGCTAGCATCAGCAGTTCAAGTTCCTCTTCTCGTCGCAGAAACTTCAGACGGCGCACACATGAATACAGCAGACTTCATTGTTGCACAGTGCGCGAGCTTTGTGCGTACCAGCGCAAACCTAAAAGGTGGGCTTACAGGAGCTATGCGTATCGCTCATCTTGCAGATGCCTTTCGATTACGTGCGGAGGTTCATGGTGGTGGCCTTGTACACACGCATCTCTGTATGGCATTTCCCAATACAACCTATTATGAATCGTTAATATACACGAATCCTGTTAGACGTGAAGCCACAGTAGACTCCTCTGGTCTCGTACACGCACCTACTCAAGCTGGCATTGGCTACGAGGCGCAATGGGAGACTCCTCCCTGGATGATAGAGAGTGTATGATGGTCATTTTGAACGAGTGTATATTCTCTTCGAGTACCTTGCCAGAGAAAATATCCGCCTGGAGCAGGAACGTATCGACCACTGCTATGCCATGAAGCGTATTCACGAAGGTTTGCAAGCACGCATATAACAAAGTGGACTTCTATAGCTACCCCACTCTTAGTTTATTATGTATTCTTCCTATAATAAGTAGTATCACTAGCGTCTTTATTTTAAGACTTCTTGAGGCGAGATGTACTAGCTATCTTATCGCCCTTTATACGGAGAAATACATTGACTGAAGGTCATTCTTACCTGATTATTGGCAACGGTATCGCAGGTGCAACTGCCGCCGAAATCCTACGTACCGAAGATTCCAGGGTAGATATCACAGTTGTTGCCGATGACCCTTTTCCTCTCTATTACCGTCCAGCACTCAAAGATTACCTAGGAGGGAAGGTTCGTGAAAATAAACTATGGGCAAGGCCAATTAGCTTTTATCAAGACCGTCACATACGTTTTCTTGTGGATACCGTAGTAGGGATACAGCCACAAAACCACATTGTTCAACTCAAGAGCGGAAAGACCGTCGCGTACTCTTGCCTCCTGCTCGCTCATGGAGCGCGTGCGACAAAACTTGCATGTCCAGGTGTCAATCTTGCTGGTGTCACCACACTGCGTACTATTGGAGATTACCAAAGCGTATTGAGCCGCCTCAACAACGTGCGTCGTATTGTCGTTACTGGTAGCGGTACACTTGCGCTGGAGTCGATAGAAACGCTACGACATCGTGGTTTTCAAGTTACTCACCTCCTACGAAAGCATACGCTCTGGTCCGATGTCCTTGATCCCACAGCCTCAGACCTTGTATTGCAACAAGAGATACGCGATGGAGTCGATGTACGGTATGAGCAGGAGATTGCAGAGATCGTTGGCAAGAATGGGCAGGTAGTGAGCGTAACTACAACAACGGGCACTCATATCGCTTGTGAGGCAGTATTATTAGGTATCGGTATCGAACCTATTCTCGATTTTGTGAAAAGTGCAGGCATTGCTTGCGGTCGCGGAGTTCAGGTCAATGACGTGATGCGTACCAATATCCCTGATATCTACGCAGCGGGCGACCTTATTGAAACTCCTGATCCGATAACGGGACGTGCGCGTGTGATAGGGCAATGGTATCCATCTATTCAGCAAGCTCGTGCCGCAGCGTATAGTATGCTGAACCTGCTCGATACCAGCAATCCATTCCGTTTTGGCAATTTTTACAATGCAAGCTTTTTGTATGGACTCGACTTTGCATCAGTTGGCATCTCAAACGTTCCTAAGGGCGAGAAAGGCTATCAGGAGATTGTTGCTGACCCACAACCGCGTACCTACAAAAAAGTTATTCTCAAAGACGGTGTACCCGTTGGTATGCTCGCCATCGGTGATCGCCGCCAGACACTGCTCTTCAAACGCACGATAGATCACAAAGTAAATCTCTCAGCAATCGCAACACATTTATTCGCCCCCGACTTTAAGTTCAAGCAATGGCTCGACACTCAAGGTGTACCAGCACCAGTATTAGGAGTCACCAGAGAGGGAGAGGCTGCCATCAAGAAAGTAGCATATGCCAATGCGAGCAAACGTTCCGCACTGCTGCAACTGAACGGACTCATTGAGGCCATGCTCGTTCCCGATACGAGCGCAAGCAAGCAAATCGTACAAGGCGAAATCTATCTCAGCCAGACCAAAGTTATTACTGTAGGTAGACAGGAAGGTGCAGACCTTTGCATCAAGCATGACTCCATCTCGCGTCGTCACGCTGAGATCAGCTATGCAAATGGTCACTATATCCTACGCGATCTAGTCAGTAGGAACGGCACCTTTGTCAACAATCAGCGGATAGCACAGGAGGACGTGCATGTTCTCAATCTCAACGATCAGGTGAGCTTTGGAAAGATTGCGTTTAGAATACAGAGCCGCCAAGTTGATGCATCAGCTTCTGTTTTACTCAAAAGACCCAAAGAGCTTGAGTACCCCAAAGCGGAAGTAGTGCCTTCACACATACAATGTCAAGCATGTGGTGCAGCAATTCATTTACACGCTCGCTTTTGTACAGTGTGTGGCAAACCCCAGGCAATATAGGAGGAGATGTGGTAGAGAAGAATGCACTTTTGGTGGGTGTTCAGCATCGTACTGATCTTGTCCCTTTTAATGAGGACGAGGTGCGATTTGAAATAGATATGTGTATTGGCTGTGATCGTTGTATGCGTGCCTGCCCGTTGCCTCTATCAGCAACAGTAAATATAGCAGACCTTAACCTAGCCACTATTTCTGATAACGTAGCTCCCCACGTTGCCCGTTTCACTCAAGAATGTGTGATGTGCGGCTCCTGTGTACCCGTGTGTCCTGTCAACAACCATCGTGATCTTCTGATGCTCTCGCTCAAGCAACGTCTCGGCATATCATGGGATGGCAAAGTCGATATGAGCCGCGTCCTCGACTATCTCCCGCTGGGTTGGAGTCTTGAGCTTCTCATGGAACGCATCCGTACACAGCCAATGTTTCAAGACAAACAACTGGTACCGAATAACTACCTGTTACATTTTCTCGCCTCCTCAAAAATTCTCACGTTCTTGCCCGATGAGATTGCCTTACATGAGGGCGACTACGGGCGCAACATCTGCTTTATTCTTGAAGGACGTTTCACGATATCCTCCACAGGACCAAACGGAGCAGACGTGCCGATAGCAGTATTGCGGCGTGGAGAGTTCATGGGTGAGCGCGGTATGCTGACAGGCCAGAGGCGCAATGCTACTGCACGAGCGCAAATAGAATCCGTTATCCTGGACGTACCTGAGCAAGTAATGCAGCGGATGATGGAGCTTGTGCCAACAGTCAAGAGTTTCTTTGAACGCTTGAACAATACACGCTCAATCGAGTCGGTTCTCAAACGCATGGCGATCTTTCAGGGTATTTCCCATGCAGATATTGGCTGGCTTGCAAGCAGAATCCACTTCAAAAATTACGACCGTGAGGAGCCTCTCTTCACCGAAAGCGGCAATAGCCAACCTGCACGCGAGTCGCTGCATATCATTATGGAGGGCTTCGTCAAAGTTGCTCGGAACGCAGCAGAGGGAAACGCAGACTCACACGAGCGCATTATTGCCTACCGCCAAAGTGGAGACTACTTTGCTGGCGGGCTTGATACCTTTGGCGATGGACGTGCTGTGACCGTTACTGCAATCAACCGTGTTCGTGTAGCAGAGATTCCACATCAAGCGATGGTAATGCTCCTCGGACGCTACCCAGAGGTCAACCGACACTTCATGATGCGCCTACAAGAGTATCGGGCGTCGGTAGATGCGGCACAGACATTTGTAGGACCAATGGATTTCTTACGTTCGGGAACCTCCCGGTCATTCACTAGTGCAGAGACACGAGCCGAGCTACGTGCATTAGTTGGTGGCGGTGTTGTCGAGGGTACTGAGGTCCTCGTGATTGACCTCGACAAGTGCGTCCAATGCGACAAATGTGAGGATGCTTGCGAACGCCGACATGGGCACTCCCGTATGAATCGTAAAGGTATGACGGTGGGAAATATTAGCATCGCAACCGCCTGTCGTCAATGTCAAGACCCTGTATGCATGCTATGCAGCCGTGCAGGTATCGCGCGGATGTCAAGTGGTGAAGTCTATATCACAGAAAGTTGTATTGGATGCGGCATTTGCGCTGAACGTTGCCCTTACGACAATATCTCGATTGTGTCGCTGACACAGGAGGCAGAGGAGCGTTCTCTGTGGAATCACTTTACCAACTTTTTCACAAAAGGGACGGGAAAACAAGCAGGAAAAAGAATGCTGCCAATGGCGCAGAATGTCGCCGCACCAGGTCCACTCAACATAGAGCAACCGCTCGATGCGTTCGGGGAGATACGCAAAAAGATAGCCATCAAATGTGATCTTTGTGCTGGCTACAATAATCAGGCGTGCGTACAAGCATGCCCTACTGGTGCAGCCTTCCGCACACAACCAACACAATTCTTTGGCTCAACCGAGGAAATTCTACAACGACACGCTCACTAGAAAGAGAAAAGCATATGTCCACCACGATAAAACAGTCTCAACCAAACACAGGCAGGCGCATCTGGCATACTCCCACCTCGAAGGCTGCACGAGCATGGTTTTTGTTCGCCCTCATCTATTGCGCGGCCTTCTACATCCTCTATGCCGTCCTATTCAAGGCACCAATATTCACGGGACCCTGGTTTGACCATGTATTTCGCGCTGGCGTGATGTCATACCTGATGATTGTTGGAGTAGCTGCATACTCGCTACGCACCCGTTTTATGCAAGGTCTCCCCTGGAAGGCACAAAACTGGGTATGGATGCATGTTTGGTTAGGAGTTGCTGCGGTTCTGCTGGCCTTGTTGCATGCCGACTTTCGTTTTGTTTTGCATGGCTACTGTAGCAATCTCAGTTGTGTGACGGCTCATTATTGGGGAATGCCTTCTCTCTACGCGCTTATTTTTATCGCTCTGAGCGGCGTCTTTGGAAAACTCCTTGATAAATGGCAAGCGCATATCATCGCACAAGATGTCATCGTAAATGGTATTGCGAAAGCCATTAAGGGGCACCTCCAGGACCTCCAATACGTTATTGAACGCCTCAGCGCAGGAAAGTCAGAAGCATTCAAGCAGTATTATGTCGAAGCGATAAAAAGTAGCTCTCAATTGCCTCACAATGTTCCTATAATTGCGCAAGAGGAGCAAAACGACTTTCAGCAGGCATACCAAACGCTACAAGACTATGCGCGTCTCACGCGCTCTTTAAGAAAGCAAGAACGGGCGCGTTCAGTTTTTCGCGCATGGCGTTATATCCATATGGCACTTGTCCCTCTTGCGCTTATTATCATCACCTATCATGGTATAGCAGAACTTCTTATCAATGTTCTGCATCTCGTCAAAGCTTAACAGACAAGACAGAGAACAAAGAGAAGAGTTTTCACCAAAAGTGAGTCAATTCCTGATTTCACCCAATTTACTACTAGCATCCCCGCGTCAAGAGCATGAGCAACCCTGGGAAGGCAGGTGTTTGCGTTGAGACAAAGGCAGGTGTTCGTTGGAGACTTTTTTCCACAAAACAAAACCGTTGTTCTCAGCAGCTATCACTGCTCGCTTCTCTTGAAGCGGCTTGTGAAGCTTTGTGAGAACAACGGTCTTTTGTGGAAAGCGGGAGACGAGGCTCGAACTCGCGACAGCCTGCTTGGAAGGCAGGAACTCGCAAAATCGCCGCTTGCTTCCTCTAAAATGGCTCTACATGCGATTTTATCACAGTTGTAATCACCATGAGCGTGTTCAACACAAGTGTTCACAAGCCAGTTAACACATGACTACCTGCCTCTCCCTGTGGACAAACCACCACTACCTCATCCATCTGCGAACAAAAGTGTTCACTTCCCTACGAAGGCAGATTGTTCGTGACTGAAACTGCTTACCGAGCCACTATAGAACATCTCTTCGAGAAAATCAAGTGAGGCAGGTGTTTGCAAGGAGATTTTAAGCAGTACTTAAAGATATGAGAAGACAAAGATTGTCTTTGAGAGTACAAATTCCATATAGAAAGTGTATAATTATGGTGAGTTATTCATCAACTCTCTGGTGCATCGTTTAAAGAAGTCTTTCTCTAGTGAGAGTCTAAAGCTAAAGTCTTTAATGAAGTTGTGATTCTTCTTATTAGTTTCAGTTAAGAATGGTTGTAGCATGCAGGATACACATACGCAAATCCATCAGCATCCTCGCATTTGGATGGTGCCATACTCGCGTAATCCTTTTTTTACAGGACGCGAGGATGACCTTGAGCGTTTACAAAAGACGCTTCATACTACATACACAGTTGCACTAACGCAAGCAATTACCGGGCTGGGTGGCATTGGTAAAACACAAACAGCGATTGAGTATGCCTATTACCATCAACACATGTACGAGTATGTGTTTTGGGTAAACGCCTCCTCGCAAGACTTGCTTTCCTCTAGTTTTGTTGATATTGCTCATAGGCTCAATTTACCACAGAAAAATGAGCGAGATCAGAATCGTGTCATCGCAGCTGTGATGAATTGGCTAAGAAATAACACCTCCTGGTTACTTGTGATTGACAATGCTGATGATCTGAATGTAGTTACTACGTTTCTTCCTACAGCTCATACAGGTCACATTATTCTCACAACACGAGCACAAGCGGTGGGACTTCTTGCCAAGACTGTTCAGCTTGAGCAGATGCCTCCTAAAGTAGGAGCTTGTTTCTTGTTAAGGAGAGCTGGTATCATTAGTTCTAACGGAGTACTCAGCGATGCGCAAGAACAGGATCGGAACACGGCGATAGAAATATCACAGATATTTGGTGGCTTGCCACTAGCATTGGATCAAGCAGGTGCCTACATTCGAGAAACAAAATGTCGCGTATCAGATTACCTGAATATTTATCAGCAGCAAGAAGGCCAACTTTTACAGAGACGGGGAACTCTTGAGAAAAACGATTATCCCGCTTCGGTCGCTACAACATGGGAAATATCAGTACAGAAGATTGTCGAGTCGAATCTTGCTGCAATAGAAATCTTGCGCCTCTGCACATTTCTGCACCCAGACACAATACCTGAAGAAATTATCAAAAAAAATTCTGATGTACTTGGAGCAACTCTTCAACCAATTGCATCAGACCATTTTGCATTCAATCAAGCGATTAAAGAGCTAAGAAATTTTTCACTTTTGCAACGTTCGAGCAATGGTAAGATACTCACCATTCATCGTCTGGTGCAAGCAGTATTCAGAGACAAAATGAGTAGTGATGAGCAAAAAACCTGGGGGAAACGGGCTTTACGCGCCGTAGAAAACATCTTTCCATCAGTACTCTACGAGAATTGGTCTACCTGCCAAATGTTGCTGCCTCATGCTCAGGTATGCTCAACATGGATGAAACAACAAACTAGTTTCTTGCCTGAAGGTGCTCACCTACTCCTTCGCGCTGGATATTATTGTCATGAGCGAGCACAGGATAAAGAAGCTAGCACATTGTTAGAACAATCTTTAAAAATTTTTGAAGATATTTACGGTTACAAGCACAGATTTGTGGCTGATTGCCTCAACAATCTCGCCCTAGTGTATGAGGCACAAGATAAATATAAAGAGGCTGAGTCTCTGTTTCAGCGTGCGCTTGCTATTGATGAAGTTTTAGAAGAAAAACAGTATGAGATCACGAGTACTCTCAATAATTTAGCAAATCTCTATCAAAAGCAAGGTAGGTATCCAGAAGCGGAGACGCTTTTCTTAAAAGCATTAGCTAGCGACGAACAAAGGTATGGTTCTAACCATATAGAAGTTGCTACTGATCTTAACAATCTAGCTCTTCTTTACAGAATTCAAGGGAGATATGTAGAAGCAGAACCACTTGCCCAAAAAGCACTCACAATTAAAGAAAATACACATGGCTCGATGCATCCAGCGGTGGCGAAGAATCTCAATAACCTTGCTGCAATTTACTTTCAACAAGAACTTTATGAAAAAGCTGAACCGCTTTATGAAAGAGCACTAACGATCCGCACTCATGTATATGAAGCAGATCATCCAGAAATTGCAGGAAGTCTAAATAATCTGTCTCTACTTTATACTGAACAAGGCAAGCTTGATTTGTCGGAAGAATACTGTAAAAAAGCATTAGCAATTAAAATGAAGGTATATGGAGAAGAAAACGTAACAACTCTACGTAGTCAACACAATTTAGCACGTATATATAAAGAACAAAATAAATATGCCGAAGCAGAAAGGTTGTATTTGCACGTCCTGCATTTGAAAGAAAAAATACTGGGAGAAAAACATGTAGAAACTGCAGAGGTCCTGTACAATCTTGCTCTTTTGTATGACAAACAAGGTAGATATAATGAAGCAACTTCCTTACTGCTACGATCACTTGCTATTTTTGAAGAAGTTCACGGTACAAACCATTTTACTGTCACAAACGGATTAAGCAGCTTATGCGAGAATTATTTGATACTGGACAAGTATATAGAACTAGAACCACTTCTTCAGCATCTTATCGTCATATTAGAGCAAGTCTATGGATCAGAAACAACAAAAGCGTCTCGTTACCTGCGCCATTTAGGGATTATACATCTATCACAAAAAAGATATGAAGAAGCAGAACATAATTTTTTAAGAGCTTTACTGATCGATGAGAAGGCGAATGGACCTGAACATCCTTCCTTAGCCACAAACCTTCGTTATCTAGGGTTGCTCTATCAAAACAAAGAATATTATCAACAAGCAGAACCCTACTTTAGAAGAGCTATTACAATTCTTCAAGCCGCGTCTCAGAGAGAACAAGAGAGCGATGATTTGCTTCTCGCGGAAGTTCTTTGTCATCTTGCAGAATGTTATCATCTTCAAGAGAGGTATGCTGAGGCAGAGCCACTTTATCTGCAAGCACTTGTGCTTTTTGAACAGGAAAACGCGTTAGAAACTGAGTTAGCAGCTAATTGTATGAACAAACTAGCAGCTAATTATTGGGCACAAGAAAAACTGGCAGAAGCAGAAATGTATTACCAGCAAGCCTTAACGTGTATTGAAAAGATACTAGGGCCAGATGATTTCGGAGTAGCACTATGCGTGGAAAATCTCGCAAGTCTCTACTTTGCTCAAGCAAAATACGTTGAAGCTCTCCCGCTTTACAGAAGAGTGTTAGGCACCTATATACAACATTTAGAGCCAGAAAACCCTTATATTTCTAATGTCCGTAAGGCAATCTCTGTCGCTAGTGAAAAGCAATGAGTTGTGAAGTTGCATAGAAAGAGATGAAATTTTATGAATGACCTTACCACGCCTACGAATGATGAACCGACTCTTGGTATCATTACTGCGCTCCCTAAAGAATTTATCGCGATGCAAGTACTGCTTGAACAACCACAAGAGGAGACAAGGAAAGGTGGGCGCTATACTTTAGGCAAGATACCTTTGAAACACGGAGGGCACCGTGTTGTTGTTCTTGCTCTCTTACCAATAATGGGCACCTCCCCAGCTGCAACCAGAGCAACTCTACTTCTTGAGCATTTTCTTCAGGTCAAGCAGATCATTATGGTAGGAATTGCTGGCGGTGTGCCCCATCCGATGAAAGCAGACGAGCATGTTCGTCTAGGTGATATTGTGGTTTCGAGCGAATATGGTATTTTTCAATATGACTTTGTAAAAAAAACACGTCATGAAACAATATATCGTTCTTTACCACAGCCACCTCATGCCGATTTGCTCTTAGCCGCTCGTTACCTTGAAGCTGATCTCATAAAAGGAGAACGTCCCTGGAACAGCTTTATTAACCAGGTAACGAACCAACTTCATGTGACTCGCCCTCTCAAGGTTACAGACGTTCTCTTCTCTAGCATAGAGCCAGAAAAGGTCATCGACCATCCAAAAGATAAGAAAAGAAAAGGAAATGAACCTCGTATCTTCATTGGCCCTATCGCATCCGCAAATACCTTATTAAAAGATGCCGTTCTTCGTGATGAACTAAGAGATCGTTTTGCAGTCAAAGCCATTGAGATGGAGGGAAGTGGTGTGGCTAGTGCATCTTGGAGCCTCAGTGCAGGATATCTGGTTGTGCGAGGAATTTGTGATTATTGCGATGACCATAAAAATGATACTTGGCAAGAGTACGCCGCTATTGCAGCAGCAGCATATACTCGTGCTCTTATTGCATCCATTCCGGGTACTTCTGGACAAAAGGAAGAAAACATTTCTCAGGGACCAACAAAAGAGCAACGAGCCAAAGAAGAGAAAATTGATCGAGATAAACGACCTCGTACCGTTGCTCCTTTTCCGCCCATATGGAATGTGCCCTATAGTTCTCATCCATTGTTTGCCGACCGAAAGGACCTACTTCAAAAGTTACATGAGGGCTTTAGTGCATCCTCTCCACAAGCCATTATATTGCCACAGGCATTGAGTGGACCTAGTGGAATTGGCAAGACACGTTATGCTACTGAATATGCTTTCTATTACCGTTCTGAATATGACGCCGTTCTATGGGTGAATGCTGCGTCCCGAGATATCCTTTTCACACAGTATGTAGCACTTGCGCATGAATTGCTACTATCAGAGGTAAACATGCAAGATCAAATGCATGTGCGTGATGCAGTGAACCGTTGGCTTACTGAACATACTGATTGGTTACTTATTTTTGATAATGCGGATGATATCACAATAGTAAAAGATTTCATTTCCGATGAAATGCGAGGCCATATTCTTTTGACTTCACAAGCCAGAGCTATGGGACAGTTCGCTCGCCGCATCGAATTAGCCCCAATGTCACTGGAAGATGGTGCCCTCTTTCTCCTTCGTCGGACAACTATTTTACAGTGGGACGAGCTGCTTGAACACGCTAATATGATTGACCGCAAAGATGCTCAAGTAGTAGTGAACCTCATAGGAGGACTTCCACTCGCCTTAGATCAAGCTGGAGCATATATAGAAGAAAGTATGTGTGGAGTTTCTGGTTATATTGATGTCTATCACACACATGCAAAAGAGCTACTGAACGAACGAGGAGATGTTGTTACCGATCATCCTAAACCAGTAGCAACAACCTGGTCATTGGCAT
Source organism: uncultured Ktedonobacteraceae bacterium (assembly GCA_964250805.1). Classification (GTDB taxonomy): domain Bacteria; phylum Chloroflexota; class Ktedonobacteria; order Ktedonobacterales; family Ktedonobacteraceae; genus JBBQVS01. The sequence goes on from CAXUHG010000008.1 coordinate 31,939, forward strand.
TTGAACGAATTGATGAAAATAAAGCAGCAGGAGCATTACTACGGCTTTGTGCATTTCTTGCCCCTGATGCTATTCCAGAAGAACTACTACTTAAAGCGAGAGAGCCGTTCAATGATAACGGTGAGCAGAGACTCATTGTTGTCGATAAAAATGCACTCAATCTTACAATTAAGGAATTGATTAAATCATCGCTCATTCAAAGAGACGATAAAACAAAGATGTTTACCATTCACCGTTTGATACAGGACGCATTGAAGAAATATTGGATGAGTTCTCTCACAGTCCCACTGTGGGCAAAGCAGGCTGTATTGGCTCTCTATCAAACTTTCCCAACTGATCTCTCACTTTCCTGGCAGAGCTATCAACGATATCTGCCTCATGTTTTTACCTGTAAAGGACTCATCGAAACGTATAAGTTGAACTTCGTAGAAGCGGCACACCTCTTAGAACGTGCCGGAACCTATCTTGCTCTTCATACGCAATATGATGCAGCAGAGCCGCTCTACCAAACAGCTATAGCAATTTACCAAACCACTCTCGGAAAGCAGGATAGCACCGTCATAGATTGTGCAAGGCGATATGCTACGCTCTTGCACGAGATGGGACATACAGATAAAGCGAAGTATTACGAGCATCTTGTAGAGGAAACACACCATTTAAACAGTCAAAAGTAAGGGAACTACTCCTCCTGCTGCGCGTAATTTTCACGAATTGCGTGAACACGAGATAGGATACGATTGGCTTTCTTTTTTTTGTTTTGCCTTTGTAAATATGCTCCGTACTTATCGAGGGACCGAGCAACATTAGGATGATAAGGCGAATATGCCTGTTCGCACTGTAGTATTGTAAGCTGATAATAGGCATCGGCTTGCGTAAACTTGCCTTGAGCCTCACATGTTTTTGCTAATTTTTCGAGAGTGTCTACAATAGCTGAATGCTTCGGCCCTAAAATACTTTTTTGTTTTTCTAATGTCTCTTCGTAGAGCGACTCTGCAGATGAGTACTTCCCTTGATTATAGTAAGAGACAGCAAGATGATACATACATTGCAGTACGTCGGGATGCTCTGACCCTAGCACCTGCAAAGTAATAGTGAGGGCACGCTGTAAACATGCTTCAGCAGCCTCATCTTTTTCTAGTCGATTATAAAGCATGCCAAGGCCACTGAGACAATTGGCAACATCACGATGTACGGCACCAAGCATACGCTCATAGATAGCTAGAGCCTGCTGATACATGGATTCTGCTTGAACATACTTCCCTTGATAATAATACAAAGTCGCTAAACCATTCAAATTTACAGCCATATCTGTATGTTCGCTTCGCCCGATATGTTTGCATATGTCTATAGCTTGAAGGTAGAGTGGTCTAGCTCGTTCGTATTGCTGTTGTAGCAGGTAATGGGCTGCTAGACCATTGAGAGCAAGCACCGCGTTCGGGTGTTGGCTCTCAAATGCTTCTTCGTAAATGTGCAACGCTCGCTGGTAAAACGTTTCAACCTGAGCATACTGTTTTATTACACGATAAAGACCTGCGAGATTCGTGAGTGTAGTCGCAACGTCTGGATGTTCAGAGCCTAAAACTTTCTCACGAATAGCAAGTGATCGCATTAATAGCTGTATAGCTTCTTCATTTCTATTCTGTACGCGATAGAGAAGTGCCATATTATTGAGATTGATGACCACATCAAGATGTTCTGGTCCCAGTCGATGTTCTGTGATAGCGAGTGCTTGTCTATAAAGTGGTTCCGCTTCTGCATATTTCCCCAGATGATAGTAAAGAGCACCAAGATTAGATAAAGCAAATGCGATCTCCTGATGCTCATTTGCAAGTAATTGTGTGCGTATTGTCAACGTTTTCTGATAGTATGGCTCGGCATCAAGATAGCGTCCCTGATTACAATAGAGAGAACCAAGATTGCTGTAACTCTGGGCAGTATCTAAATGTTCTGGTGACAAAAACTTTTCTCGAATTGCAACAGCATGCTGATAAAGAGGCTCCGCTTCTACGTATCTACTTTGAGCGCGATATACTTCTGCCAAACTATTAAGGCTTGTTGCCACATCAGGATGCTCTGTTCCATAGAGAGACTCGTACACACTCCTCGCTTGCGAGAGTATTTGTTCGGCCTGTTTATACTGCGCACGTTCTTCCAAATAGTATCCAGCCCAATATAATAAACGGGCAGCTTCAGGATACTTTAATTGCCATGCATTGATAAGGTCTGAGCAAACCAGAGCATGTGGAAGATAACGTTCACAAAGTTCCCATACTTCCACATGTACCTGTGGAAAAACGTAATGAATTGCTTGTATTACACGCTCGGACCAATGACGTTGAGTTGGTTTTCTCATCCGATCCTTGAGTACCATTTGAACAAGGCGATGAACAGTAAGAGTATGAGTAGTGGGAGAACGTTGAAGCAAAGAGAAACGTAAGAGAGTACGAATAGCTTGGTTTAATTGAAAGGAGTTGACTGTTTGCTTGTGAAAAATATGCTCAAGCACGACTGGATTCTCTGTGAAGATTTCTTCTGGAATTGCATCAGGAGAGAGAAAAGCACAAAAACGAAGAAGTTCGGCAGCAGAAGGGTTTTCTTGTTGCACTTTTTCAAATGAAAGAGACCATGTCGTCGCTACTGTTTCGGGATGATCACTCCCCCTCTTTCCACGTCTCTTAAAAAGTTGAGTGTGACGCGTATGATAACGTGTCAGGTATTCGGACAAGCTACAGCCAATTTCTTGGATGTACGCTCCCGCTTGATCAATAGCAAGCGGTAATCCATCCAGAACCTGAGCAATCATGATAGCCTGTTCCTGTATATCTTCCATAGCCTCATTTAGAAGACCTTGCTTTTCAAGAATACCTGCACGCCTTAACAAGAGCAAGGAACCGACTTCCGGTGTCATTTTTTCAATCGTGATGTTTTGTGCCAAATGTCCCATCGCATGAGAACGGGTAGTGAGGAGAATGTGCCCTGAGTAGGCTTTAGGAAGAAATTCGTTGACGAGCATAACATTCTCAACATTATCTACAATAAGAAGCCAATTGGAGTGAGAACGGAACCAGCGTTGAACAGCTTCAATGATACGATGCTGATCACGCTCATTGCGTTCTGGAAGTGTTAAAGCGGTTGCTAAAGCAATAAACCCCGTATTTAGTGCTTCGTGTGAGTCACCTCCTACCCAAAGGACCGTTTGATATTCCTCTCGATAACGATAAGCATACTCAACAGCAACTTGCGTTTTTCCAATACCTCCTAAACCACTAAGCCCTTGCGGTTGTGCTAATACTGCTTGATTCTGAGTATTGAGAGCTTCATGTAAACGGCCTAAGATACTTTCGCGACCAGTAAAAAAGAGATTACGTTGGAAGGGAACTGTCCAGACATATTGCAATTTTCTGACATTCATATTCTCTACTCTTTGTTGCTTTTCTGATATCCCTCACGTCTCACGCGACTTAGGGCAGCGATTTCCTACTGAGTTCTACCAAGTTCATAGCTTCTCTTTTGAACTCAGCAGTAAAACTCTTTTTGTTTTCATGTTCTCCTCTTTCATGGCTAGTATACATACATTTCCTCCATCATGGAAATAAGTCAAGGTCACATGCCTTGCGAAAGGATAGGGCACCAAGTGTTCACACTTATATCATTGTCAGTGATACAAATAGTTTAGCTCGTGACTGCCCTTTATTGGCTATGCGTGTATGACTTGCTAAAACTTGTTCTGAAGAAATCTCCGACACAACTGTCCCGCCGTAGTAACCTCGACATTAGATTGGTTCTCACCACCCTCTAGCAATCATTTACCGAGGATATGAACTTTGGTGATGATAGTAGTTTAAGAAAAAATATTACTATAGCTGACGGTTGCTCAAAATAATAGGCTTGCAATCTCTCCATTTGCTCTTGCGGCAAGCATTTTTGGCAAAAAAATCGTTGCGATAGTAAGTCAACGCATCCTCATCTCTATGATCAATTCGGGAGCATACCGCAGCTTCGCTATAGGAAACCCAAAATGACACGTATGTAGGCAGCTCAGTTGTCTTGATCTCGTCAAGATGAAGCAGGCCCTCTTCTCCATCTTCCAGGAAGGGAAGATAATGAATCCTATATTTACCTCTACTCAGGAAACCTGCCCAGCCATCAAATCCGTCGTTGTTATTGATGTATTCCACATCAAGCGCCTGTACCTGTGGAGCTCCATATTTATGTTCTTTCTTCGTGGTAACTTCACATCCCATATTAACGAATTCGTTGATTCAGAAGGAACCGTTCATGAGCAATCCAATCAGATAAGGCACGTTGAGCATCGCTCTTGACATTATCTTGATCGATGTCTGCTATTCGCAAACCCTTCCGATAGAGCAGGTATTTTTGCATAGTAATATTCTCCCATCACAGTCGAGGCATTAACCTTATCTTACAATGTTTATTGCACCTCATCAACAGAGATAATATCCATATTCAGGTAGCGCTATAAGAGACCAGAAATAGGCAAAAGGTTCGTGGAGTACACTTTTAAGAATGTTTGCCGTTACTCATAAAAATCATCCTGCCTTGCTAGTCTAAACGCATTTTTAGCCTCTTTTACTCATCCTAGTTTCTTTAAAAGGTTCCCTTTTTAAGTATAAGCTATCGATGTAGCGTCAAGATGAAGTGCTCGTTCACAGGCGTCAAGAGCTTCCAAACCGTCCCTACTCAAACAAGGCATAGCTCATGCCTAGGTACGTTGCCGCGTCTTTTGGATTCAACAGGATTGCTTGCTTGAAAGCTGTCAACGCATGGCTATGCTCTCGAAGGTAGTAGAGAACATAACCCTTATAGCGATAGAGATTCGCGTCATCTGGAGTCAAATTCAAGGCTTGTTCATAAGTAGCAAGAGCCTCTTCATAGAAACCAAGTTTTTCTAGCACATACCCTTTATTCTCATAAGCAGCACTATACGTTACATCAAGATGTAAAGCATACTCAAAATCGTTGAGTGCTTCTTGAAATCGTTCAAGTTTGAGCAATACATATCCTCTACAGTTATAGGAACGTGCGTTACTAGGATCATGATTGATAACAGATTGACATGCCACAAGAGCCTCTTCATAGCGTTTCAACTCAATCAGAGCATATTCTTTTCCAAGAAGAGCATCCACATTATTGGAGTCCAAACGAACCGCCTGAGCATATACCTTAAGTGCCTGTTTATAGTCTTTCAGTTCAAAGAGCATTTTAGCCTTTCCTAAAATTGCCTTAAAGGAGGTTTTGTTTATTTCAAGTACCTGCTTATATCCAATCAATGCGTCTTGGTAACGCTTTAACTCGACTAATGTCTCTGCCTTTCCTAAAAAAGCCTCTTCACTTTTGGCATCAAGACGAATAGCTTTTTGATACGCGCGAAGAGCTTCTTCAAAGAGTTGGTAGTGAAACAACTTTTGGCCTTCTTCTATCCAATAAAGGGGGTTTTGTTGAGAACGAGTCTCGGTTTGGTTGGAAGTTTGGGCAAGAGTGTTGATAGGAGGATGAAGCGAAGGAAAAGATGCACGAAATGCCTGTAGTAGAGTATTTGCACAAATGTTGAGGTTACTGGGAAACAGGAAATGGCCCTGAGGCAAATATTACCAGACATAGAAATGTATGGCTATGGATATTAGCAAGAGCGATGTAGGCATTTCCACGAACATATTGCCGATTCCTTTTGCGTTTTACTTCCTATTGTGCCAACTCATATCACAAATGAAGTAAAAAAATACAACAACACTTCGCTATAGACTTTTTGCCTCACTTTTACTCTCAAGAGCCTCTCATGCATGTACTTGTTGCTGTTCAGGCATATAAAACCGCTTTTGATTTGCAAGTTCCTACAACATTTACAGCTCAAGAGCTTTTATTACTCATAAAATAACTCTTACTACTCCTTGATCCTCGTACTGTATTTGACTCTAGTGAGACAGCTTTTATTGTTCATTATCTATGTCTTGGTGAGCAAGAAATTCCTCTTCATCAGAAGCTGGGAGAATTACAAATCGGAGATCGCCCAATGTTTACTGTCTTACGTATTACGGCACAATTCTCTGGAAAGGGCATCGAAACCTCTAGCTTATTTGAAGGTGCTATCAAGAAACCTGCTATGAAATCCACACTATATCTGGATGCTTTAGAGAAACTGGCGGTAGAACAGTACACACGACAGATGGAGATTGCTCTTGACAAAGCAGTGGAACGATTGAGCCAGAACTGATAATGTAGGATTTGGGTTACTGCTAGCGTGCTTGTCTTACAGTCCAGATAGATCACATCTTTGCACTGCTCTAACTAAAAGCGGTAAGGAGTAAGAACTGGTGCTGATCGCTGCTTCGCCGGGAGCTACCAAGAGCATTGACTCAGAGCAAATGTACCTAGAGCTTGATCGCTATAGTATAATCTAGTTTTTCATGTAACACCTATCTGTCAAGTGTAGCTTCCGCGAAGTGAATATTTTTAGTGACGCCTGTCTCCGACAACTTTTACGTTCATCTCATGAGAGGATTTATGCCTGTTGAAAGGACGAAAAAAGAGGTTCACTAACTGCATCAAGCTGCGGCTGAACTGCTAAATTGAGCAAGTTTAGTAAATGGCTTTACCCCTTAACCAATCATGAATGAAACACTCTTCAAATAGGATTTATATATCCTCTGAAAGGCGATTTCATGGCTTTTAAGTCACATATCATGACTCACATCCTTTTAAGAAATGACAAAATGAGCTTAAAAATTAGATGAGACTGCTTTGATTTCAATAATCACTTTTATTGACGCAAAAAGATTGTAATCTATAATTACTAGCAAAATTACAATGAAATAATCAAATCGCGTTTTTAGTACATAATTTCTAATTTTGGATAAATGTTATTTGAATTGTGCTTTTCATCCTAAAAGTAATAAGCAGCGAGACAATAGAATATAGTGTCTCACTCTGTCAAGATACAAGAAGAGACATTCCACCTTACAGTACATCAGTCCCGTCATGTGAACAATTGATATGTTAACCCCTCCGTTCTACTCCTCCACTGAACCAGGTTAAGATCAGTCTTCCCTTGACCCGTATAAGCAGATATCACACATACTAGGATTGCACTTTTGGCTTGATGATACGCTTTGCCACGAGTACGAATATCGTGCCTACAACAAAAAAGACAGGTATAAGAAAACGGTAAAGAGCATCATAGGTTGGGTCTCCTGGTAAGGAATAGAGAATACCAAACATGATGCTAGCAGCATACGAGAGGATGCTAAGAGTGAGAACTATTATGAGATAAAGGATTTTCATAGAGAAAGTTTCCTTGCTGCATGGTATAGGTGCTGAGCGTTAAGTCATTCTAGCTACTTTGATTATATCAAATTTATTAGTCATTGCAAGGGTACTTCGGGAGAAGATGGGAGTGGGTATATAAAAATGATGCAACGCGCTCTTCCTGTGACTATTCCGTCTTTGAAAGAACTGGCTGCTCATATTCTTTATAGACACGTTTCCCAATACGCCATTTGAAGTACCCCCGCAATGGTGCCAGTGCTAATAAAAAGCACTTTTCCCAGCCGTTTGAACTTTATTTTTCAGAAGAGTATCGAAAGTATGCAAGACTCGGACTTACAATCAGTCTCGACTGAGCGATCATGATTGAGTTGGTGGTTCTTCTAATGAAGCAAAGTACTCAAGGACGAAGCGGTGAACAAACATATAGCCACCACCTACTTTCTGCAGCAAGATATGCTCGGCCGCAGAGTCCAAGAAACGTGAATAGCACCAAGGCATAACTCCTTCCCGCCGGAGCAACCAGCGTAGTACACCGTGTTGAATACAGGCTATCCCCCCGACACGCAGCATTATTGTTAGCACAAGCAATGGGGCAATGTTGAGTACGACGAACAAGAGCAAGGTGATTTTGAAGGCAACCAGTACTGGAACCCCTACCACGAAAAAGAGACTCACAAGTCCACTAAGCAGACTGTAACGAGCAGAACGACGCATGCCCTCATTTGGCACAGCAAGCTCACGAGAATCAAGCATAGCTGTGGAAAATCCGCTGCTGATCCCTTTGAGTACAGCAAATAGAAGTGTGAAGAATGGAAACACGAGTGCCGTCAGTGTTAACACAAAAATGGGAAGTAAATCGGTAGTTGAATCAGACGCTGTGTGACTCCATTGATGGAGCAGGGAAAAGAGGTCATGCCCCACATTGCCCATGAGGAAGTCAAAGACAGCACCAAGAAACAGGTATTTGAAGAGACTACCCCACATGTTGCGCCATGACCATGAGACCTGCTCTACTGGCTGAATGTCCGTGATGTGTATATCAAGGAGGACGTCAAGCAGAAACAACAGCAATGCCCCTATAACTGCAATCATCACGCTTAGCGGAACAAGCAAAGGACGATTGACGAATGGTGGTATATACCCCGTAATATAGTTGAAGGGAACTCCAGTGAATAGTCCGATGAGTACTCCGTTCACCATTCCTCTTCCTATTCTCTGCCCTCTCCGCCTCCATTTCTGTCGCGCTGGTGGACCAAAGGCGTTTTCAGCATGTCGTTTGTATAGTACCGCATTGACTAGCCCTAAGACCAACCCATTGACAAGTGCAAAGAGTAGAGCTTGGCTTATCACACCTATCAGCATAGATGTGGACATATTGGTTTGACGCAAGGAGTGTACGATCACGCCATCCGCCCAGATTGGTCCTAACCCAAAAAGCACAAGTAGACCAAAGAGAAGTCCGACCATCACCAATGGATACCGTTGACATGTCAGCTTCTTTTCAGCATAATCGGGTTGTATGCGCTCAAGATAAAATATGTTCTGGTTGTGTTCTTGCAGTTGTCTCGCCAGCCAAGCCAGCCAGTGCTTTGTTGTTTGTGGTGGATAGCGCATCCCATCACTTCCACGTGCCAGCATGCGCTCAACATAGCGTTCTATGACCTGCGGTATCTGCTCACCGGACGATGAGACGCGCTGGATATCGGGCACCGATGCGTTGGAGTACGTCAAGGTAAGCATTCTCAGGAGTAAGGGCGTGTGGATTAACTCGCGTAACGAACTCTCTTTTTGCAGAGCCACCTGTAACGCTTGTAGTGCTTCACCGCCTTGAGCAAGATACGTATTCGCCTGCTGCATGCTCAACGGCTGGATCATGACCGCCGTGTTCAGTGCCAATCGGGCTTCCTGAGCCAGATAGTCTACGCTACGGCTGCACACCACTAGTGGGAACGTGTTGTGTTTGCGTCGATACCTATTAATAGCCTCAACACACGCCGACCGCTCTTTGGGAGCGACCTCGTCCAATCCATCGAGCAAAGGAAGGATGAGATGAGTTTGCACGAATTGGTGCCCCAGTTTTTTCTGTACCTGATATTTGCTGTCTAGCTCCTCAACAAACCATGCTGTCAGCGATTTATTGCGTGACCACGTAGAAAGATGAAAGATTACTGGTACAGGATGGCCCTCGTTGTGCTCGGCAAGCGTCAATAGATCGCGCGCAAGCGTCAGGAGAAGCGTGGTTTTGCCAGCACCGGCTGCGCCCAAAATCAGGAGTTCTTCACCTGCATCATAATAACGTTGCAGAATACTTTTTCTTTGCTCTGGCAGACGTGGCGTCGTAGGTATCTGCACGATTTGCTGCCATGGATTAGCAACTGCATCAGGTCTCTCCTGCATATCTAGCTCCATGAATCCAGCACCTATCAGTGATTGCTGCAAGACCCCTGTGATCCAGAAGGAACGCACTCGCCGCAGAAGCCACAACCGATTCTTGTTCTGTGAAACCCGCGATGACAACAAAGGGGTGGTTTCTACAGGAGAGATGTTTTTCGTTTCTATAAAGGTGTTCTGTGTTGCTGAAACAGCATTCTCTGGTATAGAAGATATCGTGTCCTCTTCTTGCGCAAAGGTTGTTCCCTGGTTCGCCATATGTTTGTGTTGATCCTGGACCAGTTGGGTCTTCTTGAGTCGAGGCTGCGTTCTCGACTCATATGTTCCCTGCTCATTCTTCCCTAACACATGTGGAGCAAAAGGGATGTGAGTTGGAGCATCCATGCTTTCTTTCTGCACCTGACCCTCAATCAGGGGGAGTTGGGGAGCATAAACTGCGTGTTCCAGTGCGACGGCAAAGTCTCCGACACAGGTAAAACGTTGGTCCGGATTCTTTGCAAGCGTTCTTGAGACCGCCTCATCGATAGCCGGTGAAATATCTGGCACGCGTTCGTGTAAGCTGCGCGGAAGTTGTTCGACATGTTGATAGGCGAGCGCGGAGAAATTGCCAGAAAAAGGGAGGTCTCCACAGAGCCATTCATACACCATAACCCCTAGCGCATATTGATCACTGGCAGGCAGTGAGAGACCCTTGAGTTGTTCAGGGGCCATGTACTGTGGCGTTCCAGCTATTTCCTGTGCGGAAAGAGAACTCTGCGTCCGTTGTACAACTGCGATCCCAAAGTCACTGAGCACGATCTCATTCTGGCTCTTCAGTAAAAGATTCTCTGGCTTCACATCTCGGTGAATCACATGCTGTTGATGAGCATAATCTAATGCTTGAGCAATCTGAGACACATAGTTGACTATCTGCCGCGCAGGTACGCGTCTTCCCTTTGGGTACAGGGTGCGGAGTGTCCCATGTGGGGCATACTCCATCACCAGATAAGGCATCCGCTCATAAAAACCAAAATCAAGCACACGAATAATGTGTGGGTGTTCCAAACGAGCATTGATACGAGCCTCTTCTTGAAAATCTCGAGAGCTTTGCGGCTCCAATGCGAGATGCAGGATTTTTATGGCTGCGAGCTTTTCAACATACAAATGTGCTGCTAGATACACAGTAGCAAAGGCACCTGTACCGAGTGGACGGAGAATGCGGTAGTGACCAATTTGGCGTCCAGTATAATCATTCATGCTAACTATTCCTACACATGACTTTCTTACAAATACAACACATAGGTATCATACTTACACAACTTCATAAAAAAGGAATTGGTTTTTGGTTTCTTCCATTTGACTAGATGAACTCTTATTTTGTACCTCCCTCTTCCTTTCGAGAAGCCTTGTTCATACTAAGTGCTTGCGTGAGAAAAACCTTTCAGGCGTCTTGCTAGTTCAGACTTTGATCCTAGAAAGAAGCGTTTCATCACCTTCTACGCATAAGGAGCGTGAAACAGTACAATTTTTTGCCGCGCTTGTTATAGCGAAAGTTTAGCAGATGGAAGGTTGCAGAACTATCGTTTTTCCTCACAGCAATCTTACTAACAATGTAAGGTTGGCAGAGCGACGAAAGAACGAGAGACATGGCTAAAATGCTAGAAAAAGCACTCGTTGCGTACCCTGATCGAAAGAAGCACTTTTCCAGCACTTTTCTATACTGACCCCCTTCAAGGCATTTTTGAGACAAATTTTAGAACAAAAGTGTTTTGTGAGAGATGTTTGCATGTCTCCTGGTCCTCCCTCTCCTCGTGGTCAAATATGGAGGGCAAGGCTCAGTAGGAAGACGATACCTAAAAAGGTGTGAACATTTTTAATGACGCGAGGAATCGGCTTTCTGTAGAGTCTATTTTCAACTACCATCCACAGTCCTAGCACCACTAAGAGCAGAAGAACGCTAAGAGCAGCAAAACCAGTAGCAACCTTATAAAGGTCCAGATTAGAAAGCGAAGGCACATAAAAGACCATATGACTGAGTGCTGTAAGAAGAGTTAAAGAGCCAAGCAATTGATGATGTTTCCGTAAAAAGAGCAGCAGTGTTCTCAATGGGGCCGTGATAGGAGCAGGTGGTCCTTTCTTCATACTCACATACAAATGTCGTACAGGCCATTGATTGGCAGCATGCACAGAAACAAGAAAACCGAGAGTACCAACGCCATTGGCATAATCAGAACCAAGACTCGATTGATGGATTAGAACTGGAATAGCGAGAAGACAACTCGTGAGAAGAATGTATCCTGCAATCATCCACAGTATCCAATCAAGTGGAATGTGGAAGAGACGAAGAAGAGAATATCCAAGGAGAGAGCAGACAACATTCACGAGGGTTCCAATGATGTAGACAATAATGCTGGCCGTTATAGAATCGACGAGGAGGTCCATTCTCTTTTCCTTCCATGAAGCTGTTTTTGCGAAACAGTTCTCTTCCGTTTTCATCATATTGTGTCAACATTTCCTGAGAGCCTCAAACAGCAACGTACCTTTTGAGCCTATCATGTCATGCACTATGGTTCCCCATAAGTTCACTTCTCACTTTGGACAGCTTCGTCCCTGTACATGCTGAGGTCGTGCAAGAAGGAATTAGGGCGAAACTCTCTCAGAGGACTTTCCAGACTCGGACGACTTGATCCACGCCTCCCGAAACAATGCGGGTTCCGTCAGGAGACCAGGCAACTGTCCGTACTTCGTCGGTATGCTCTCCATAGGTGAAACTTGTTTTGCCAGTGGTTGGGCTCCACACCTGGACTGTCTTGTCTGTCGCACCTGACGCGAGGTGTTTCCCATCGGGGGACCACGCAATCGCCAAAATGTCGGATCGGCCGTCATGCCCCCCGTAGTTTATGCGTTTCCGACCAGTAGAGGCATCCCACATCTGAACACCCCCGTTAGTGGCAAAGAGGATACTGGGGCAACTTCCCCCTGAAGCGATGCGAGTGCCGTCAGGAGACCATGTAACTGCATTGACATAGCTGAGGTCCTCACCAAGAGCATCTAGAATCTGGTAAGACCAAACCTTCTGACCGTCATGTGCCTTCCAGACCTGGACAGAGCGAGTAAAGCCACCTGAGACGATTTGTGTACTGTCAGGAGACCATGCAAAAGACACGGCAGATGGATGGCCTGTATAGTTCAAGAGAAGGTGCCCATTGAGCGCATTGCGTACCTGAATTGGTTCCGGATTATCACTTCCAAATGTTGCAATCTGTCTTCCATCAGGAGACCACGCGACGATGCCCCAGGACGGAGTCCCTGTAGAATTATCTTGATGCGTCCAGAGTTGCTGACCAGTGCTTGCATTCCAGACTTGAGTTGTGTAGGTACTCGCCGTCCCCGCCGATGCAAGACGGGTGCTATCGGGAGACCAAGACACGGTGGAGGCATCAGGATGGCCCCGGTACGTCAAGAGATGCTGACCATCCCCAGCGTTCCAAACCTGGATCGTCGAATCCCACCCAACAGAAGCGATGCGAGTCCCATCAGGAGACCACGCAACTGAACTCACGCCAGAGAGATGCCCCGCATAAGTGTAGAGAGTGTGGGAAGGAGAGAGCTGGAAGAAGGAACTCCACCACGATTCACTAAGCTTTCCTACTCCCACCAGTACTCCTCCCGCAAGTCCCCATTGGAGCAGCCTCCGTCGCAAATGCAACGAAGGCTTCTCACGATTGTTGTTTGGATGATTGCTTGACATAGGTTTTTCCTTGTTACAACTGCTCTTCTCTTCAAAAAACATTGCTTGAGAGCGAGAAACTCTTGTCAGACTCACGCCCTTCTAACAAGAAGAACAAAGAGCGTTTCTACATCGCAGGTATTATACGCGAGTCCTAATACAAAAACTGTGAAGTGCTTCACAATCTCATCTCGTTGAAGAGGCTTGATCGTGTTGGAGTTCGCAATGTGGCTCAGCAGATGCGCTCCTTCGATGCTCATCTTAGGCAAGTTCTCGATCTGGTGCTAAATGATCAGTATTCCGTGTATTAGAATTGGAAAGCCCTGGGTCTTTAGGCATACGTTGCAGCCAGCGAGGCGTCATGATGCGATGCTGGCGTGCCGCTAGGACACACAGGAACAATCCAGCAGAACCAACAATAAGTATCGCTACCAGTCCAGCCTCTGGCCCAAAGGCTCCCCCTGTCCACGCCTGAGGACCGGTGAGAGATGCATGAAAGAGCGCAGGGGTGGTTAATCCTGATATCTGTGCCCCAAAGATGGGTCCTTCAAAAAAGTTCCAGCCAAGATGCAGTCCAATAACCCACCATAGACTGCGTGTCAGCAGATAGATGGCTGCGAGGATAATTCCTGCCGTGAGGATGATCGCCAGGGTGCTGACCAGGGTTGCATTTGGGTTTGCCAGGTGTGCAACACCAAAGCTAAGAGCACTCAGAACCACTGCAATCCATGAGCCAAGGGATCGTTCTAGTAAACGGAAGATCATCCCACGAAAAATCACTTCTTCTTGCACAGCAGCAGCCAGGAAAAGGAGAAGGGATGCGAGGAGCAGAAAGAACTGGTTTGCATAAATCGGCTCAATACTTGTAATACGATAGAAGCCAGCTAACGCCAGCACTCCAATGATAGCCCCCATCAAGCCGCCACCGAGCAGAAAGCCGAGCAGGAGCTGACGACCCCAATGATGTCCCGGCAATCCTATCTCGGAGAGGGAACGACGTTCAAGCCATCGACGTGCCAGGAGCAACACACCAACAATGACGCACGCTATCAGAACATTCATCAGAGTGGCACCAATGGTACTCTGGAGAAATGGTGTGGACAAGAGGCTTAACAACAATTGGAGTAGTATCACAAGGAAAGCAACAGCCGCGACTTCGATTCCCATTTGAACAAGTGCAAACGAGACCAGACGACGTAAGAAAGACATATCAATTCTCTTTCAATTGGTGGATCATAACGATCCTTGATCATATTTATTAGATGAGTTCAGAAACGCAAGGAGGTGTCAGACCTGCTTCTGTTCTCCCGAAGGCATTTTGTTGTGTCTCACTGCTTGCGTCATACAACGAGAAACAGCTTGGTTTGTTTCATACGAAAGATTGGAAAGCAAAAAAGAGAGACTATTTCTGAAAAACAGCAAGTATCTGAAGCGTGTGACGATGAAGTATCAGCGTGAGCTGCGCTGTACTCAAGATGTCAATCAAGCCAGCACGAATCGCGGCTTGACCTTCGTACTCGATCAGTTCTTCCGGTCCTAGAATACAGCGTTCATGCTGCATAATAAATTGCAAGACCGAAGGATACTTCACGCAGAGCGAGAAGATAGTAGATGCTATCTTCCCGCAGACAGGACATTCAAGTACGATGGCGAAACGTCTATACAAAGGTGCGAGCGGTGTGTCAGGCTCAATACCGCGTAACGGCGCAAGCTCCTTGCAGATAGGACAGAGCTGATAGCCGGTTGCAAGTGCTTGCGAATAGAAGGGCGGCAGAGCTTGTAGTACCTGTTTAAAGGCTGGACGGAAGGAGCGTCTCTCTGTGAATGACACGATATTGCCAGTGTTAACGATGTCAATGCTATTGTTTGAAGAACAAGTTGGACATCGCAGACGGAGACCAACTTCGCTCCCAAGCAGCGGTTCAAAGAGACCTTGCAAACGCCGACGCCCACAGATGAAGCACCATACACGGGTCTCGTGCCATCCCTGGACCACTGTCTCGTTATCCAGGGTCACACCAAATGACTCTGCCTCAGTGCGTAGTTCGCTAGTAAGAACCTGACGTAGTTGGCGACGAGCGCGATGAAGCTTGACCTCTAATGCATTGATCGTCATACCTAGTTGTAACGCGACCTCGCGTTGTGGCATTTCGGCAAGGTAGTGCATCTCTAAAGCCTTGCGCGTCGTAGTAGGAAGATGCTCCATTGCACGGTCAAGTAGCAGAGCAAGGTCCTGACGATTTAACTCTTCCGCAAGATCAGTCGTTTGTGGATCGGGAATGTCGAATGCGGAGGTCTCATTGTCGCTCTCCTGTTTAGGTTGTAAAGAGGAGAATGTATGCTGGTGACGGTCAGTTGTTCCCTGAGCATGTGTCCAGCGCATGCTCACGTTGCGGCAAATACCATTGAGCCATGCCTCAAAACGATCCGGTGCGCGTAAATAGGCAAGATGTTGCCACGCGTTTACTAATGTCTCCTGGACAACATCCTCTACACCATCAGGTGGAACACCATGTGCATGGGCAAGACGCACTAGGCGTGGTTCGGCCGCAACCAAGAGTTTTTCCAGATCATGTGTGAGCGTTGTGTACTTGTCCTCTTTGATGAGAGCCTCTTTCTCTCTTGTGTTATTTTCATCGTGTATAGGCACTATTGTATCAGACATACGTTCAGATTGCCTCCTTTAGCTTTCCATATATATGTCGCGCTTTGACCCAAAAACCTTACACAAAATATGAGAGTTATACGAGAAAGTACTCCTTTCGTTATTTCCGGAAGGCTCGTCTTCTTGCTGGAGAAGCAATTGTCTCTCTTCCTCCTCAGACGAGGAAGTAGGTTCATTTGAAAACATGGTTTGTTCTCTGTTCCTCAAAACGTACCAAATTGACGGTCTCCAGCATCACTGAGACTAGGCACTCTGTAGCTAACATCGTTCAGACGCTCAGTCGTGAAGGTAGTGCGTTATTCATCATCACCTTCCCTCTTCCTTGTAAGCATCGTGCGAGCAAAATCAAAACATTTCGTCAGCAGCAGAAAGGCAAACATCACTTTTGTGAGCCACTCTGCAAACTCTAAGAAGCCAAAAAGTGCATACACTCTCAAGAGATCAACAGACTCTTCCTTCAACTCGTTCTCGCCACGAGACATCTGTGAGAGAAGATACTTCGCCGACACAATGGTCTCCAGTGCTAGTTGTGTCGTTTCCAATCTGCTCTTAAACAACCACCTGAAGAAGCGCTGTATCCAGGAGACAAGCCCTTTGAATACCTGGACCCAGTTAACATGCATCATTTATCTCCATTCTATGGCAGTTACACCCTATGAATGAACAGCGTATAATCATTTACAATGATACATTTTTCTTTTTTTAAGCATAATCGAGGGAGGCCGACTCAAATTGGCAAGCATTGTTCATCTTACACGAACACCCGCTTCAATTGAGACAGGTACTGAGTACGAACAACAAGGCAGTAGATGACCTGAAGGATTAGGAATATACCAATCGTTTCCACCGTCGGCAACACGACCGGCGTGCCAGCTTCTACTACATCAGGATTATTCGCGACCCCCTTTATGATAAACGCTGCATTGAGTGCTGCTATCAGGAAGGGGGCAAGAAACAGAGTGAGGACCTGGACCGTCACACTGCTCCTCATCTCCGTCTCTGTCAGGCCAATTTTCGAGAGTGCTCGATAGCGTTTTCGGTTCTCGTTCAAGGTGGTGTAGAGCCGGAAGTAGAGAAAACTACAAGACGCGATCAGAAAGACGATTGATGTGAAGTAACCAATAAAAAACGTGACGTTGGGTGCTTGATACGCTTCGTAGTAGTCTACCGCACGAGACTGATACGAAAAGCTTGTCCCTTCGGATGCTGCTCGCGCTTCAATTGCCTGCATCTTGCGTGCTAGCACCATTGTCATCGGTGTCGTTGCTTTCCACTGTGCCATCGTATAGACGACGAAGATTCCTTGTTGAGCATGAACGCTCTGGTTGTGATAGTCTTGATTGCTGATGACAAGCGGGTTGCCAAAACTAGCATTGTAAGTACTATCCAGCACTCCTGGTGCCGTGGGCCACATCACTTTCACTCGCACCTTACCCTCTCCCAGAGAAATGGTAGCAGGGTACGTGTTCCTGTAGCTCTTCAGTAGTTGATAGGGAAAAACGATACCCTCTCCGGAGTGAACCGCAAGGCGTGGGAACTGCACGGCTGCCGCAAGATGGTTATAATTGCTCTCGCTTATCAATGTGTCGAGCGTAACGTTATTCCCATCTTTTTGCACCAAAAAAGGTATCTGTATCATCGCATAGGGAAGATGAGCATCGTCAAGTGCCTGATTGAGGACTGTTTTTGCTATAGGGATGACGGTAGAACGGCTTTGGTCCTCCGTAAGCGAAAAGGCAAAAGGCGAGACCAGTATGTGCCCACTTTGTATATCTTGTGCCACTTCTTCCTTTGCCACTGCTACCGCATCTGTTGCAATAAAGACACCACTCAAAAGCATCGCAATGACGAACAGGAGGCGGGCGTTATCCTTCATATTATACATCAGCTCAGAGAGCCAGAGCAGATGCGTTCCACGCCAGGAGTAGTTTCGTCTCTTTTTGAGGATTTGCAGAACAAACACACTCAATTGCCCATAGAGCAGGTACGTGCCACACGCAATCAGCACAATGATAAGTGGTGGTGCCAGCAGACTTTTATGAGTTCCGTCATGCTGAATTTGATAGGTCGCTGCGAAGACATACGCTGTGATGAGAAGGATGGCTGCCAAGAGTGCGAGCGAAACCGATGCTCGTGGCTCCGGCTTAGGTCTGCGATTCCCTGTCAGCAACGTTAGTACCGTCGTGTTGCGTATAAAGAAAATGATTGCCACAGAGACCAGCGCGAAGAGTACGAGAAACGCGACACATGTGAGCAGCAGAGCCTGACCCGGCACATAGAAGGATAAGGAAGGGACATCAAGGACAAGTGATCCAAGCATCAGAAACAGTTTTGACAGGAGCAGACCCACTCCCACCCCAACCAGAATGGATGCGAGTCCCAGCAACATGTTTTCTAGAAAAGTCAGCCAGATCAATTGTCGAGGCGAGATGCCCAAGAGCGTGAGTAAGCCGAATTCCTTGTTGCGTCCTCGTAGAAATGATCCCATTGAGTAGAGGATTGAAAAGAAGGAGAACACATACACGATCCCTTGCGCTATATTCATGCTATCGATCACATTTTGACTGACATAGCCTTTGTGTAAGTCAGGATGGTTGCTCAAGGTCGCGTAGAGAAAGAAGAGCAGGATAGCGAAGGTGCTGCTCAGAAAGTATGCGGAGTACGCGCGGGCGTTGCGCCGGACATTATTACGAGCGAATTGGAAGAACGTCATCAGTCTTTCCTCCTAACAGTGCAAGTACATCAACGATGTGCTGATAAAAGGTGTGTCGATTGCTACCACGCTGGATTTCATTGAAGAGCTGACCGTCCTTGATGAAGAGGAAATGGTGAGAATAGGCATCGTGCGTGACCATCATTGTGTTGTTACCCCTTCTATTTTGTTCTGCTGGAAGCATACCAAAGAAGGAGGCAGGAAACCATTGATTTCGCTTACAGTTCTCTTACAAAGATGTAAGCTTGCGTACATCTTTGGCAAGAGAGGCTACATGGCGAACAAAGGTGAGATGAATAATGGTTCCTTTGCCCACGGTAGACTCGACGCGTAGAGGATGTCTCAGTTCTTGACATGCCTCATGCACAAGATACAGTCCCATTCCCGTTGACTGATGAGAGATGCGCCCGTTTTCGCCAGTAAAGGATGGATCAAAGATGCGAGGCAAGTCCTGTGGGGGAATCCCAACCCCATGATCACGCACAGTCACCTCAACGGAGTCATCTTGCACCAATGCGCTCAGGCTAATCTTGGTATGCGTCCCTGCCGAATATTTCACGGCATTGGTAACCACCTGATCCAGAATGAAAGCTAGCCATTTCTCATCGGAGATGACCTGCAGTTCTCGATCAACCATCACCTCAGGGTAGACGGCATTACGAATGAAGAGCCGCTTATTCTCTCTGAGAACCTCAACAATAGTCGTAGAGAGATTGACCGGCTCTACGTGAAAATCACGGTCGAAGGTCTCCAAGCGAGCGGCATACAACGCCATGGTTAGCCCCTTCTGCAAACGCTCCGCCTCTTCACGAATGCTCTCAAAGCGTGCATCATCCTCATTGTGCGTCATTAGTGAAATCACTGAGAGCGGCGTTTTCATCTGGTGAACCCACTGAGTGATAAAGGTGGTCTGCCGCCGCTGCTGTCGCTGGTACTTCAACAAACGCTCTTGATAATACTGGTATTGTGTCAGTAGAAGATCATGTAAGGCTTCCCCAAGAGGTGTGGTCCCATACTGCTGCGTTGATTCATCAAGCGACTCAAGGGCGGAATTGAGCCGCCGATAGAACGGAAGAAGCGTGTAGTAGCGATACACGAGATAGCACAGGAGGACGAACATACACAGCAGCAAGGCGTAGAGAAGCAACCGCCCCTTCTGAAAGCCATCGAGCCAGCAGATGAGAAGAATTAGTCCCACTTGTAGCAGGTTGACTAGGAACAGAACACGATGATCACGGACAAAAAGTTTCATTCTGTATCACTCCACGTCGTATTGAGGCGATAGCCTGCGCTACGCACTGTCTCTATGGCATCTTGGAGACCGAGTTCCTGCAACTTTTTGCGGACCCGTGCAATGTTGACGTTTAAGGTATTCTCTTCCACAAAATTCACATCATCCCACAAGGTTTCAAGCAAGCGTTCACGGCTCACAACGCGATTGGGCCTTTCCAACAAGCATTCGAGCAAAAGTGCCTCTTTCTTACTCAAAGTGGTTGTTTGGGAGCCGAAGGTTGCCTGCAAACGTTCAGGATAGAGCAAGAGTCCTGCATGCCCGATAGTACGTTCACTTGTCTGGACCGAGTATTCTCCATAGGCACGGCGTAAATGACTGCCAACTTTGGCGACGACGACCTCAAAGGAAAAAGGCTTGGTAATATAGTCATCTGCGCCATTTCCCAGGGCCATGACTTGGTCCATCGTACTTTCGCGAGCCGAAATAAAGAGAATCGGGCACGTCGAAACGGTGCGTATCTGCCGACACCAGTAGAAGCCGTCAAAGTGTGGCAAATTAATATCAAGCAAGACTAATGCGGGCTGGACATGCTCGAACACGTCAAGCACCTGTGAAAAATCCTGGCAGGTCGCGACCACATAGCCATACTTCTCAAGATGAGATTGTAACAAGGAGACGATTTTTTGATCGTCTTCGATCAGCAAGATAGGCTGCATAGTTTTCTCAAGAGACGTAGAACTCCTCCGTCTGCATTCAAACGGGTTTACCTCACTAAGATACGCTTTCAAGAAGTCATTATACATTACGCCTCTCACGTTCCTTCATTGCTCTTCCAACCTTACATCTTCGTAAGATTGCTGTAAGGAAAAGCGATAGTTTTACAACTTCTCATCTGCTATGCTTTCAACAGGATGAGAAAGGTGAACAGAACATACAAGCTTTCTGTACGCAAAAACGATTGGACCCACCTCTTTTCTCTGTTATCCCTTTATGCAAGACCAATGTAATTTGAAAGGAATACATCACTAGTTATGCTTACCATCACCCATCTCAATAAAATCTATGGAGGCAAGGTTGCCTATCAGGCACTCTCCGATGTCAACCTAAGCATTCCCCAACGCGAGTTCGTCGGCATTATGGGACCGTCTGGAAGCGGGAAGACCACGTTGCTCAACCTGGTTGCCACTATCGACACCCCCACATCCGGCCAAATACTTCTCAACAACAACAATCCCTTTACGCTCTCAAAAAACCAGTTAGCGCAGTTCAGACGCCGCGAGTTAGGCTTCGTCTTTCAAGATTACAACTTGCTCGATACCTTGACGGTCGGCGAAAATATCGTGTTGCCGTTAACACTAGATAAACGGAGCGTCAAGGAGATGGATGCTAGACTTCAAGCCATCACCCACCAACTGGGCATTCAAGACCTCCTCAATAAACGTACCTATGAAGTCTCAGGTGGACAGGCGCAGCGAACTGCCATTGCACGCGCCATCATCCATTCCCCCTCACTCCTGCTGGCAGACGAACCCACTGGCAACCTAGACTCAAAAGCGGCACGGGATGTGATGCACATTATGGCAAGCATCAACCAGAGCAATGGTACCACCATGATGCTCGTAACCCACGATGCGTTGGCTGCCAGCTATTGTCATCGCGTGATTTTCATTAAAGACGGTCGGTTCTACAACGAGCTTCGCCGAGGAGTCAACCAGCACACCTTTTATCAACACATTGTTGATGTACTCGCCTTATTAGGAGGAAAGACTGATGACGTTCTTCCAATTCGCTCGTAACAATGTCCGGCGTAATGCCCGCGCGTACTCCGCATACTTTCTGAGCAGCACCTTTGCTCTTCTGCTCTTCTTTCTCTATGCGACCCTCGCCGATCATCCCGGCTTACACAAAGGATACGTTGCCCAAAGCGTTATCACAGGCATGCAGGTGGCAGAATACATCATTTTTGTCTTCTCCTTCTTCTCGATCCTCTACTCAATGGGATCGTTTCTACGAGGACGCAATAAGGAATTCGGTCTACTCACGATCCTGGGCATCTCAAATCAGCAATTAATCGAGATGGTTTTCCTGGAAAATATGCTAATGGGACTTGCAGCCATCGCGGTCGGTATTGGAATTGGTCTCATCGGTTCAAAGTTGTTTCTGATGCTTGGCTCAAGCATCCTTGATATTCCAGCCTTACCATTCTACATACCAACTCAAGCACTGATTGTAACCACGGTCGCGTTTCTCATGCTCTTCATCTTGGTGTCCAGTGTCACAGCCCTCTTCATCCGTCGTACAACGGTGCAGACCCTACTCAAAGGGAGTCAGCGACCCAAACAAGAGCCACGAGCCTCTCTTCTACTCTCGGTTTTGGCCTTGGTACTGCTCATCGTGGCGTATGTGGTGGCCTTGACAGACCGTCAATTAGCTGCTGATGCGACAGGAACCGTACCGATCTTCATTCTCGTACTTACCGCTGTTGGCACGTACTTGCTCTACACACAACTGAGTGTCTTTCTTCTTCGAGTGATTAAGAAGAGAAGGAATTATTCCTGGCGTGGGACGCATCTGATTTGGCTTTCTGATTTGGCATATCACCTGAAAGATAATGCACGCCTGTTCTTTGCGGTGGCGATGCTCTTGAGTGTTGCATTTACCGCAACGAGTCTCCTAGCGGTCGAGAAGGCACGAGAGAGTCTGAATACAGATCCCTTTGCCTTTACCTTCACGTTTTACCAGCGCAATCCCACTATTGAGCAGCCTACAGAAGCCATGCTAGAACAGACGCTAAAAAGCCATCATTTGACGTACACAACGGTACAGGAACCCTTCGTCACACAGGTACAGAACAAAACCCAGGATCGACTTTTGCTGATGAGCATAACCAGTTATAATCATCTGGCAGCAGTGGCGCAAATACAACCATTGTCTGTCCGACTAGGAGAGGCTGTGACCTTTGCCAAAGACCTACCAAGTACCATTCCTAATGGACAGGGCAAAGGACAACTCCGTGTTGTGCAGTCAAAGCTGCCAACTGCGTTTAACCAAGATTCAATCAAAGACCTGTTGGTCGTCACAGATCAAGACTACCAGCAGCAACATGCCCCCATACACGGTCTCTACGTTGGCTACATGATGTCAGACTGGAAAGCGACCACAAACCTTTCTCTTGGTTTGGTAGATAGAGTAATCGAGATTATTGACACGAAAGTATTCAGCCATCCAGGGTATAACCAACTGGATGTCTTTACCTTCACGTCGCACGCATTAGATTACCTCACACAGTATCAACTGCCGAATGTGCTTCTCTTTATTGGCCTTTTCACTGCGATCATCTTCCTGATCGCGTCCTGTAGCTTTCTCTACTTCCGGCTCTACACCATCCTGAACGAGAACAAAGAACAGTATAGAGCCATTGCAAAAATTGGCCTCATGGAGACCGAAATGAGAACAAGTATGACGATCCAGGTGGCAGTCTTGTTTTTTGCTCCATTTCTGATGGCGGTCCTCAATACTATCTGTGCCATGGTCGCGGTGCAGAATAATATATCCGCTGGTACACAGGTCCTGTTGCCAACAGTGGAAACGATAGGCTTTTTTCTGGTAATTCAAGTCATGTACTTCTCTATTGTCCGCGTGCAATACCTGCACCAAGTGAAACAAGCACTGGTCTAAATGCGGTTTTGGGGCAGAGTCTTCTTTATGAGTCATCTTGGGACTGTGAAACTACAGATTGTTCTACATCATCAGCATACGGTCGAAGCTAGTTTCACATTGCTTATACGTTTCTGGTTCTCCTCTCTTGAAGCAGAGCCTGAACGATCAAACACCTCTATAGATGGGGGCAGCACATCCCAGGCACTGTTGTCCAGCCGGGAACTCTTGCTATCCCTGGATCAACGATCTCTTTGAGAAGGAAAAAGAAAGATGAAAACACGAGAGAGCGTACTTGCATATGCTGTCTATGCGGTGGAGGCGATCAGTTTGATAGTGGGCATTGGACTTGTCGCTCTTGGCGGTTACCAAGAGATGACATATGGCATTGCGGTTCTCTGTGTTGTCATAGGAGTGTTCTTGTTCCTCTACGGTCATGTACGTGCGACGAACCTCCAGCAGGAAGCACTCCATTCAACGGATCGTTTCACTCCACCAAGCCAATTTTTCTCACTCGGATGGGGGATGGTGGCTCTATCCCTCATCCTGCTTGCCATCAACGTGTTCTGGCAATGCTAAAGTAAGAATTATTAAGAAGGGAACAATTGACACACACGCGCGAGGCGAAGAGCTAGGTGCGTGTGTGTCAATTATCGCTTGCTACTACTGGTAGTAACAGGCCTTCACAACTCCTGAATTTGGATCGCCGAAGACACTGTTGTTACAGGGTGTTCCATTGGTAAAGCTCCCATAGAAGTATTCTCCATTGGCACCATAGGCGACTTCACGTCTACCAGTGAAAGAACACGTGTTGTTTTCGGCGGAACATAAGCTCCACGTCACTGTATTAGCAGGTGGTGCAACCAGATAAC
This sequence comes from uncultured Ktedonobacteraceae bacterium, assembly GCA_964250805.1. GTDB lineage: Bacteria > Chloroflexota > Ktedonobacteria > Ktedonobacterales > Ktedonobacteraceae > JBBQVS01. The sequence goes on from CAXUHG010000008.1 coordinate 56,464, forward strand.
AGGCTTTGACCGTCCCGAATAATGGATCACCAAAGGCCGCAGTGTTACAGTTCGTTCCATTGGTCTCAGTCGCATAATTGTACGAGCCATTCG
>CAXUHG010000008.1:56656-90258 GCA_964250805.1 uncultured Ktedonobacteraceae bacterium
GCAGTGTTACAGTTCGTTCCATTGGTCTCAGTCGCATAATTGTACGAGCCATTCGTGCCAAAGGCTATGGTCATTGTTCCGAGAAAAGAACATGTCGCGTTCTCGATTGCGCATTTGGCCCATACGTTGGTAGACGGAGGAGTTCCCTCTATATAGCAAGCTTTAGCAGTTCCAAGCAGCGGATCACCAAAGACGGCATTGGTACAGGCTGTTCCATTGGTCTCAGTCGCATAATTGTACGAGCCATTCGCGCCAAAGGCTACGGTCATTGGTCCACTAAATGTACACGTTCCGTTCTCGACGGCGCACTGTGTCCATGTGCCAGGCAGAGGTTGGCTAGTGGTGTTTGTAGCTGGGTAACTGAAGGTGTAGGTGCCAGGCTGTACGCCGCGAAAGTAAATGTAATTAGTATCTTGATCGGCACTGACAATGCCGCTGGTTCCTACAAAGGAACTCCCGTTCCAAGCGGTCACTCCATTGATAGTTACTACATGGCTCTGCCCAAAGCGAGGTACTGCAATGACGCCTGTTGAACCGTTATTTGTGGAGGAATCAACCAGCATGGTAAAATTTCCACTCGTGCTGTGGTCATAACTGACATGCAACGTCTTCCCTGAGGCGACGGTGAGTGTGCCCTCCACATGCGTTAAATTAGCTGCATGTGGGATAACCTGGTAGTTCTGACCGGCGGCTGTGGTAGGTGAGACGCCAAGTACATATTGTGTCAGAGCACTGGTGGGTCCCGTGGACCATCCGTGAGCTAGACTGGTAAAGGAACTACCGTAGCCAAAGGCGCCACTGGCGGTATAACCTTCCCAGAAGGTGCTACCAGTGCCAATGCTAGCATTGAGCATGTAGCCCCACTCTCGTTTGATGAGATCGATAGCACTTCCATCGTCGTCAGCCGCGAAGTGAGCGTACACCTCCATCGAACCGGCAAACGGCGAGATGTTGTTATTCCATTCTGGTGTGACTGCACCCAGATTATTCCAGTTATTATGCAGCGTATTGACGATACTTTGGGCCTGTGCGGTCGAGGAAACAACATTGTACCAAACCGCCAGCGAATTGCCATCTTGGGGATACAGCGTGCTGGTTGGATTATCCTTGTAGGCTCCAACTGAAGCATCCCACAGCAGTGTGTTAATCTGGGTCTTCAAATTCGCAGCCTTACTGCTATAGTTGCTTGCCAAAGAATCGTTGCCCTCGACCTGGGCTAGCGTTGCACCCGTAGTTAACACTTCATACAACAAAACATTAGCCTCAATATTTTCACCCCCTTGGTCGTTTCGCGCCCAGTCGTTGGTGTCGGTGACATTCATAAGTCCGTTGCTATCGATTTTGCCGATGCTATAGTTCACACCTTGCTGATACTGGGACCAGATGCCGTCTAACCAGCTTTTATCCGCCGAGTAGAGATAGTAACTGGCTGTACCGACCAGCGTCCACATGTGGTACGTATCGGAACCAGTGAAATTGAACTCTGGTCCAGAATAAGGAAGTTCACCAGTCGAGACATTTTGATGCTGATAGATTGTAGTCAATGAATTCCTGGTTGCGACCAGATCGTCGGTACTGACATATTCGGTGGGCAAAGAAACGCCCATGTCTCCGGGCCAGACGGTACGATCACGCTTGGCTCCATCGGTTAGCACCTCACTCCCTACTCCAATTGTTCCATTGTTTTCCCAACCGGATGACGGTGCAGGCCAAACACGGCCTTGTGTCGGGCTGATAGTGTCCAACTGTACTGTATAGGCTCCAGCATACCAGATTTTGTTGAGTAGACTGTCATTCGAGTAAAAGTAATTGGGATAGGCCGCAGGATTACTCATGCCTGGCTCAGCGGTAAAATTGAGCGAAACGCCATTGATATCGACCCAACCAGAGGAATTAAGAAAGAGCGTCAGGTAGCGGAAACCTCCGCGGAGTTTATCACTCGGCATCGTATACGAACCTGCACCAGCGACAGTCGCGTAGATGGCTCCATCTGCACCCCCACCACTGGAAGCATCACTGTTCGTACCAATGTTGTTCGATGATTCGCTAAAGGCCAGACCCACACTCTGGCTGTTGTCACTCGACCCAGCGAACGTGAGCGTCACGATGCCGCCAACCTCTTTCCCAAAGTCCACAGTGATATATGAGCTATTCCCACTTAATCGTGTAGATTGCCCCGAGAGGAGGTTAGTTGGATTGCTGACAGTGCCAGAGGTGGTGTAAATGGAGTTTGGTGCCAGTGTTCGGGTCGTGGGAGAATAGTTGTAGGCATCTCCAGGCGTGGTTGCTGCGGCTGCATGTATGAGCGAAGTGTTGTTCTGGTACTGAGTAAGCAGTACTCCACTACAGAGGCAGAGATTCAAAATAAGCGCAAAGAGGAAAGTACGTTTCATTGGACTGTTACTCCTTTGTTTAGCTTTATGCAAGAGGACACTAGTAATGTGACGACAGTAGCAAATGAATAGGCGTCTATATTCTTGCCTGGACTGCTGTATGATATCCGTGCAAAAGAAGGTCCACGCCAAGAACAACCTGTGGATTGAGCAATAAACCTCCTTCTTCCCTTAGCTCGTGTTGTAATGTATTTGTCCACAACAGGTCTGAACCCTGGAAAGTCCACAGCGTGACCTAGCTGCTCCAACACTTGTATCGTGGCAATCCCCACCGTAGGAAAGAGCATGACCCGCATCGACTGATCCTTTTAAGAAGCTCACGTCGCGTGCATCGCGCTAAAGCGAGACGACGCTTCGCTCCACTTCGCAAGCTGAGCAGTTTGTGGTAAAAAGACGTGTGTGGAGACGTGCTGTGCCACAGTACGCACCTCCTTCAGCGTGTGTAGTTCTCCCAGACCTACCAACTGCATCAAAGCATTGCCTCGTGCTGTCGCTTCGTAGGGACCGGCGATTACGGGTATGCCGAGCGCGTCAGCCAGCCACTGATTGAGTCGTGCGTTGCGTGCCCCACCTCCCAGGACATGCACTTCCTTAACCATAGTTCCGATCAAGATGTGTAGCTGACGAAACACCTCGCAGTAGCGCAATACTAAGCTTTCCATAATACAGCGCGCGAAAGCCGCGGGTGCCGAAAGTGGTGCGTGTCCACGTTCTCGCAGCGAGTTGTTAATCGCAGTTGGCATGTCATCAGGCGCGAGGAAGCGTCCATCATCTGGATCGATGAGGACTGCAAATGCTGGGACGGCATCGACATCTGCCAACAACGTTTCGTAGTCGGTTCTATGACCGGCCAATGCAAAGCTTCGTTGACACTCTTGCAGGAGCCACATCCCCATCACATTCTTGAGAAAACGAGTGGTGCCAAAGACACCACCCTCATTCGTGAAATTTGCGTCGCACGCCTCGGCAGTCATCACTGGCTGATGCAGTTCGACGCCAACCAATGACCACGTCCCGGAACTGATATAGCCCCAACTGTTCGATGAAGCAGGCGTCGCCGCAATTGCTGAACCAGTATCGTGCGTGGCTGGGGCAATCACTTGTGCTGCTCCTAGATCGCTGTGCCATGCGGGAACAACCTTGCCGAGGACGGTGCCTGCCTCGACTACTTGCGGGAAGAGCGTGGCAGGAAAGGCGAGTTGATCGAGTAGGTCCGTCGCCCATGTTTCGGCAAGAGGGTCCCAGCACTGTGTTGTAGTCGCATTAGTGTACTCGGACGTAAGCGACCCACATAGCCAGCTATGCAGCAGATCAGGGATCATCAACAACCGAGACGTATCACTGAACGCATCCGGTTGCATCTGCTTGTGTGCATACAGTTGGAAGAGCGTATTAAAGGGTTGAAACTGGATACCCGTGCGCTGATACAGTATCTCACGCGGAACGTGTGCGAAGACTTGCTCCATTATGCCATCTGTGCGAGAGTCGCGATACTGGAACGGTATCCCATGCAGGAAGCCACGTGCATCCACAAGACCATAATCGACTCCCCAGGTGTCAACACCAATACTTTCAAGCACTCCAGCGCATGCTCGTGCTTTACGCAGTCCCATGAGCGTTTCATCCCACAGACTCAGAATATTCCAGAAGTGGTGTCCACGCACCCCCACCGACTGGTTGGAAAATCGATGCACCTCTTCGAGCGTCACTTGTCGCCCATCAAAGGAAGCGAGCAGTACGCGTCCACTACTGGCACCCAAATCTACAGTCGCCATTGTACGTGTCTTCATTGCACTGTCCTTTCTACACAACTGAGTTACTTGAACACAACGAGAAGGAGCGTTGACCTGAAGAAAAATTCCTTCCTTAGCGTGGATACGCTGCCATGACACCACCATCGACATTCAGGATATTGCCTGTACTCTTGAGCGCACGCGTTGGGGAAGCGAAAAACGCGACCGCCTCTGCGATGTCCTCTGGGAGAATATTGACCCCCAGTGTCGTCCGTTTGCGATACACTTCTTCGAGTTGGTCAGGAGCAACGCCATACGTTGCCGCCCGCTCCTGTCGCCAGGTGCCGTCCCAGATGCGTGAACCAGCAAGAACGGCGTCTGGGTTGACGGTGTTGACACGAATCCCAAACTGCCCGCCCTCTTCTGCTAAGCAGCGTGCCAGATGCACTTCTGCCGCTTTCGCCGTTGAGTAGGCGGCAGCGTTTTTCCCCGCAACCAGGGCGTTTTTGCTGGCAACGAACACCAAATTGCCGCCGCGTCCCTGCGCCTGCAACACCCGAAAGCCTTCGCGTGACACGAGGAAATAGCCAGTTGCGAGGACGTTCCAGTTCCTGTTCCACTCCGCCATGCTCGTCTCTGTAATCGGGGCACTGGACGCCAGCCCTGCGTTGTTGATGATGACATCGATCCCACCAAAAGCCAGTACAGCATGTGCAAAAGCTGCACGCACGCTCTCCTCTTTGGTCACATCCATCTGAAAGGCAACTGCGCGTCCAGCACCAAAGTTCGTGTTCAGGGAAGATGCCAGTTGTTCAGCACCAGCCAGATCAATGTCAGTTGCAATGATCTGTGCGCCATCCTGTGCAGCACGGCGACAGATGGCAGAACCAATACCTCCTGCCGCACCTGTCACCAGCACGATGTGGCGAGCAAAGTCGCGTTCTGGAGGAGCCTGTTTCAGCTTGTACTGCTCCAGAGGCCAGTATTCGACCGCATAACTCTCCGATGCTGAAAGCGAGAGAAAACCACCACACACCTCTGCTCCTTGCTGGACATCGATAGAACGATGGGTAAGTTGAGCAGAGACATCGGCCATCAAGGCATCTTTCCCCGTAGTGAACATACCCACACCAGGAATCAGGACAACACGAGGATGTGAATCTGCATCAGCAGCTCGATAGACGGGAGTGGCAGCATCAGGATCAAGGTCCTGCTGCGCATTTTCCTCCAGGTAGTGCTGATATTTCTGCACGTATCCCTCGACACCGGCACGTACTGCCTCAGACAAAGCTGCCACGTCCTGCTCAGGGGTCCAGTCGACCAGAAGAGGCCAAGGTTTTGTATGCACTAGATGATCAGGACAGGCCGCTCCAATGTGTGTCAGACGTGGTGCATCTTGGCTACTCACATAAGTCAGTACATCCTCACTATCTTCAAAACGCAGAATCTGATGCTTCTCCGCTGAAACCAGCCCACGCACAATGGGGGCTATCTGTGCAGCAAGAGCGTGGCGCTGCTCGGTGGCGAGGAGAGGAACGCGAGGGCCGCCAAAAAGGGGGCGATGCACATTCACAGTATGTGCTTCAACGAATGCACGCGCTTGGGCAATCGTGGACAGAGTGGAGGCGTAACAGGACTCGTCGGTGTCGCCCCACGTGATTAAGCCATGTTTCGCGAGAATTACGAGTTTGGCATGTGGTTGCGCACGTAACGCTAGAGCCACCTCTCGTGCGAGTCCAAAACCAGGACGGCGGTAGGGAATCCAGAGCAGACCGTTCCCAAAGCAGTCGCGTGCCAATTGTTCGCCGTCTTGGGCACAGGCGAAATAGTTGGTGGCGTCTGCATGCGTATGATCGATATGAGGAAATGGCAAAAACGCATGCAAGAGCGTTTCAATGGAGGGACGTGGGTGACTCGGCTCGTAAAAGCAGTGCGCGAGGTAGGTGACCATTTCACTATCGCTCATCTGCTCGCGTTCAAGCAGAGGCTCTACATCGTCCAAATAGAGTCCGGTAAACGAAGCCTCCGTTACAGTTGCAAGGTCCGATCCGGAACCTTTGACCCACAGGAGACGCACTCGACGACCACGAAAATCGACCTCTTCAGACTTGACTGAGGTGTTGCCACCTCCCCAATTGCAGATCGTGCGATCTGCTCCTAACTTGCGTGAACGGGCAACTAGCTGCCCCAGTAGTGTTGGGAGTGTGTCATGCGACATCGTCTCACATCCTTCTTTCGCCAAGAGAAAACTTCTTTTAACAGAACTAACAAACAGAGGAGACTTACGCACCGGGATAGCCACTACTTGCGCTACTCGTTGTCCGCTCGCGTGCGACTCGTTCTGCGTAACCACTGGCATGGAACGCTGCAATCGGATCAGGATTCCGTCCTTGGCGCATGCGCATATTAGCGAGCAGTGGACGTACATCTGTCTCGTAGGCCGTTTGCAGCACACGATATGCTCCAAGCACATCGCCCGCTTCCTGCACCTCGCGTAGTGCAATACGGTCCACGAGCAACGATTTCGCATACGCAATTTGGATATTGAGAACACTTTGAATCATCGCCTCAATCTTGGGTTCGATATTGTGGGACTGGTCAATCATATACGCGATACGACTAGCATTGTCATTACCCTCAGCGTTCGCACCGACAATTTCATTGAAAATGCAAAAGAGTTCAAACGGATTAAGTGAGCCGACGATCAGATCGTCATCGGCATACTTGCGGTCATTGAAATGAAAACCGCCAAGTCGTCCCTCATCGAGCAGGTGCGCGACAATCTGCGCAATGTTGGTCCCTTGTGGATGATGCCCCGTATCCACCAGCACCTGCGCTTGTGGACCGAGTTTCTGCGCCATTAAGAGCGAAGTTCCCCAATCAGGTAGATCAGTTGAGTAAAAACTCGGCTCGAAAAACTTGTATTCAATCAAGAGACGCATGCCAGCAGGAAGGGCTGCGTAGATGGCTTGCAAGGAGTCGAGCAAGCGGTGACGGCGACGGCGCAAGTCATCTTGTCCTGGATAGTTCGTGCCATCAGCAAGCCAGAGACTGAGAACCTCTGAGCCAACGGCTTGTGCAAGAGAGATACATTCCACCACATGTGCAATCGCGTATTGCCTCACCTTTGGATCGAAGTGACAGAGACTCCCAAAACGATAGACATCCTCTTGAAAGAGATTTGGGTTGACAGCACCGATACGTAGGCCAAGACCAGTAGCATAAGATTTCAGCGCATACCAATCGTCTTCCCAGTCCCAAGGAATGTGAATAGCAACCTTTGGACACACCCCTGTGACTCTCTGCACTTCGGCGGCATCAGCCAGCTTCTCGCGCAGAGTGCGGGCAGCTCCTTGCCAAGGAAACACCTTGAAGCGCGTTCCTGAATTGCCATATCCCCATGAGGGCGTCTCAAGAGTAAACTGTTCGATATGTGCTATAACTTCGTCGATATAGCTATCCTGCTTGCCTCTCCTCATGTCCATACGCATTTCACCTTCTTTCCTCAATACAATGCGGGAGGTTATACCTTTATCCTGCCTTCACTGTGTCCTGTTCGTGTACCACCCAAGAGAAATGCTCACGCATTTCTCTCAAGCGTGAAGTGCTAGAAATTATACTGATCAATGTTATCCTTGGTAAAGACAGTTGGTGATCCTAATAGAACGACGCCACCAGCACCAATCGTCTTCGTCCCAAGTGTCCCCGCGCTAAAACTATCACCTTGCTTCCCCCTGATCTTCCCCTGTATGAGGGCTACTGCCGCATAATAGGCAAGGTAGCCAAGTTTCCCCGGATCCCAGAGAGCGAATTGCGGGACAGTTCCATCTTTGACATACTTACGCATCTGATTCGGAGTACCAAGGCCGGTGAGTGCAACCTTACCGCCTTTGTTCACCGACTCAATTGCACGTGCAGCTGCAGCAATACCCACTGTCGTCGGCGAGATAATCCCCTTCAAATTGGGATAGGCTTGCAGAAGGTTCAGCGTGTCATTGAAGCTCGTCTGATCGTCATCGTTGCCATAAACAACCTTGACCAAACTCATCCCTTTATACGCAGGCAAGGAGAGTTCGTCCTTCATAAAACCTATCCATGCGTTCTGATTCGTAGCGGTGCTTGCAGCGGAAAGAATAGCGATCTGACCACTATAGTTAAGTTCTTTGCCAAGAATCTGGACTTCACTGCGTCCAATACCCTCTGGACTTGCTTGGCTCACAAACACCTGACGTGCGTCGGGAGCAACGTCAGAGTCATAACTGACAACTTTAATGCCTTGCGACATGGCTTGTTTGAGTGAAGGAGCTAAAGCGTTTGGGTCGTTTGCGGAAACGACAATCGCATTCACATGTTGTTCCGTCAGGTTATTAATCCACGTCACTTGTTCTGAGGCACTTGCAGTGGAAGGTCCTACCTGCTTGAATGTGCCCTTCAACTCGCCTGCTGCACTTTTACCACCTGTAGCGGCTGAGTCAAAATACGGATTGTTGATAGCTTTGGGAAGGAAAGCAACATTCAGGTTGCCTCCACCGCTACTTCCGCCACTACTCCCACTCCCACCTGTACTCGTGTTCCCACAAGCCACAAGGACGAGTACGAAAAAGATCATCATTCCAGAGCTGAGTGTGTACAAAAGCTTTTTCATCTGTTTCTCTTTCTTCTGCTGGCTGGCAAATGCGACAGCACTGTCGGCAGTCAGCACTGTGTCGTTAGACTCTCTTTGTCAAACTACCCGCGACCAAGCGTCTGCGGGTAAGCACCGTCTGAACATTTTGCGCAATGTTTGGTCCCAACACCGAGAAAATAAGTAAGGTTCCGACAACTATGTTCTGAATGTCGCCGCTGATATTGGCAAGACCTAGGGCGTTCCTCACCGCACCTATGACAAACAGTGAGAGGATGACGCCGACAAGCGTGCCTCGACCACCAAAGATATTTACTCCTCCCAAGAGAACTATGGTGACAACGTCCAATTCAAATCCCAGAGCATTATCAGGACGTGCGCTCGAAAATCTGGCGGTGAAAATAATACCCGCCAGTGCCGCAAAAAGACCAGAGAGTACAAAGAGTGCCAACTTGAGTTGAGCAACACGAATACCTGCAAAGCGTGCAGCCTCCTTATTACTACCGACCGCATAGATATGTCTTCCAATCCAACTCCGATGAAGCACAACGAGGAACACCAATGCCAGGAGAGCGAAGACAACGAACGACCAGGGAATAAGGGTCCCAGGGACATCGCCAAACCCGAAGTTCGTAAAGGCGGCTGGAAAATTACTGATGGCCTGATCTCCCAACACGACATAGGCCAGTCCGCGATACAGTCCAAGCGTTCCCACTGTTACCACTAAAGAGGGCAGACCCAGGCGTGTCACAAGCAAACCGTTCAGCAATCCCGCCGCCGCTCCGAGCAGAAGCACGAGCAGTATCCCCAACCATAAGGGAACTCCTGCGTTCGTCGTCACACCCAACACCACACTTGAGAGACCGAGTATAGAGGCAATGGAAAGGTCAATCTCTCCAGAGATCACGATCAAGGTCATGGGAAGAGCCATGATAGCCTTCTCCATCAGGTCCTTCGTCAATAAAGAGATATTGAAGCCTGTGAGAAAGTAGGGCGAGAGTGTTGTCCCTAGCACAGTGGCGAGAATCAGGAGGACGACAAGCAGTGCGTCCCATGAACTCGCAAAAGAGCGTAACCGCTTCATCGTTGCCTCCTTGTGACAAGTGCGCGTTGAAGCCAACCCGTGATAAATGCATCGAGGGCGACCGCGACGAGGATAGCACCTCCATCAATTGCTTGCAGCCAGAATTGAGAGAGTTTAAGCAGATTGAGTGCGTCATCGACCGTGCCTAGTACAATGGCACCCAGGACAGCGCCAAGAATGGTTCCTGACCCGCCGAAAGTATTCACTCCTCCAACAACCACTGCGGCGATGACTTGCAGTTCAAGTCCCGTAGCAGCTGTAGAGTCCACGGTCGCAAAGCGTGCTCCCCACAGTACGCCCGCAAATCCGCAGAGCAGTCCTGAAAGCAGGAATGCACCAAAGATCAGGGAATTACTGCGAATGCCGACGAGACGTGCCGCCTCGGGGTTACTCCCGATAGCATACAATTCGCGCCCCGTGCGCGAGAAACGGAGCAGGTATGCGAAGATCAACGCGATGGTTGCGGCAAAGAGGATGAGGGCTGGAACACCCAAAACCCGTGTCGTTGCGAGGCTGAGATAGCTATCCGGGACATCAGAGGCACTCACCTGATTTCCTCCAGCAACTACAAAGTCAAAACCACGAAAGATATAGAGTGTTCCAAGCGTCACAATGATCGCCGGAACCCGTCCAACCGTGACAAGCAAGCCATTGATGCACCCCAAGACGAGACCGAGCACGCATCCAAGCAGGATGGCGATGAAGAGATTGATACCTGGCAGTTGCTTGAAAAGATCGGCCGCAACAAAAGCGGTGAAGCCAACTATGGATCCGATGGAAAGATCTATATTACGTGTGAGCACTACCAAGGTCTCCCCCACAGCAACAATAGCTAGAATTGCGACGGATAACAGAATCTGTTCAAGGTTTGACACGGTCAGGAAACTGGGTACTTGTATACCGACGATGACAATAATAAGGAGAAGGGCAACAAGTAAGCCTAGTTCGCGCACCCGATTCACAAGCCTGACAAGCCGACTCTGACTGGTACGTGGAGAAGGTCGAGCCTCCTCTCGCTCTTTACTTACAGTGGTCATACGTTCTCCTGCCCTGTTGCTGCGATCATGACGTTCTCCTGGTTCGCTTCGGCGCGGTCGAATACTCCTGTGAGGCGACCCTCGTGCATCACAAGTACCCTGTCAGCCATCGCTAGCACTTCGGGAAGTTCGCTTGAAATGAGAATGATTGCCAATCCCTTCGATGCGAGATCAGAGACGATGCGGTGAACCTCGGCTTTCGCACCGACATCGACCCCTCGTGTTGGCTCGTCGAGAATCAAAATTGAAGGCTTGGTGATGAGCCATTTCGCCAGAACGACCTTCTGCTGATTGCCGCCCGAAAGAGCTTGTACGAGTTGCTGTATGCCAGATGAGCGCACATGGAGTTGCTGTGAGTAGTCGGTAGCGACCTCACGCTCACGCGCCCGATTCACAATCCCGAGTCGGCTGAACTGCTGTAAAATGGGAAGAGTCATGTTCGACGAGATCGAAAAATTCATGACCAGCCCTTGCTGACGTCGGTCCTCGGGAACGTAGGCAATTCCATGACGCATAGCCATATTGGGGGAAGAAATATGGACAAGTGTGTTGTCAATGCGCATCTCGCCTGCATCAGCGCGATCAATCCCAAAGAGTACTCGCGCGACCTCTGTCCGTCCTGCTCCAACAAGTCCGGCGAACCCAAGAATTTCGCCGCGTCGCAGTTGGAAACTCACATCTCGAAAGACACCCTCACGTGTCAGATGCCGTACATCGAGAATGACGTCTCCTATTTCAGCTTCACCTTTAGGAAAAAGCGCGGTTAATTCTCGCCCGACCATAGAGCGGATGATATCGTCTCGTGTAAACGTTGAAGTCGGAGCAGTGACAACGTATGCGCCATCACGCATGATCGTGATGCGATCAGAGAGAGCGAAGACCTCCTCCAAGCGATGACTCACAAAGAGAATTGCGACACCACGCTGACGCAGTTGCCGCGTGATGATAAAGAGTTTCTCCACTTCAGGAGTAGAGAGGGCTGCGGTTGGCTCATCCATAATTAGGATACGTGTATTGAGGGACAGTGCTTTGGCAATTTCGACCAACTGCTGATCTGCTACGGAAAGCCCTTTCGCAGGTGCGTACACACTTAATGGAACATCGAGCGAAACCAGGAGACGTTCAACGTCTCGGTACATCTGCTTCCAGTTCACTCGTCCGAACTGATCGCGGGGATGCCTGCCCATAAAGACGTTCTCCGCGACGTTCAAGTCGGGAAACAACGTTGGCTCCTGGTGGATAACTGCAATGCCGAGATGCTGAGACTGGGCAGGACTATATAGGTCAACAGCTTCCCCGCCAATTTTGACCTCCCCAGTATCAGGACGATGAATGCCCCCCAGGATTTTCACGAGGGTACTCTTGCCCGCGCCGTTTTCTCCAAGAAGTGCGTGGACTTCTCCAGGGTAAAGTGCAAGCTTCGTATGACTCAATGCATGAACAGCTCCGAATCGCTTGGAAATGTCAACGAGTTCAACGATGGGTTCAGAGGCTTCCTTCACATTCTTTCTCCTCCTTGTGGACGAACTTGACGGACGGGATACGACAGATAACGTATATGAGAAAAACAGTTCAATCAGAGGTAGAAATAGAGTAAAATTCTAGTCGAGAAAAGATATCGAAATAGGAGCAGAAGTTTATAATAGCCCTAAAAAGGATTGTCCATAACGAGTAATTTCATTGAAACGAAGGTAGAAAGTCCCTGACACATAGGGTTGATACTGCTGATAATCATAAAGATGCTAGCAGAAATCCATCATATAAGAGGTGTCATACATGCGTCGGTAAAGTAGAGGTTTCAATTGAAACGAGGAAGAACAGGAGCAATACCACGAAGGATGTCCTGGAATGCCCAAGTACAAATTCAGCAGAACAATTGACGAAACTGATGTGGCGTCCATTGCCATACGAACCTCCAAGCTGATTGGAACCTTCAGTTCCCTTGCCAAGGTAATGCGTTCAGTGCAGTACCTTATCACTAACGTCGTGAGCAATAGCTCTAAAGAATGCGAGTTTCGTTTGATTTTGTATGCTTTCAATAGTGTACATGAAGAAATCAAGATTGTCAAGTACGTACATCTGCCATTTCGATCTTTGTTGAACCTTCTTCCTCTGCTCTTTTTCCATGAGAAAAGCACTACACGCCTCTCGCGAATTTCACAAGAGTGATCAACTTGACACTCTAGGGATATACGTGATATAAGAAAACAAAACAAAGCGAAAATCTCTCTATGAATGAGTGAAAAATCGTCTTGCATTCCCATGAGAAAGATAGTCTTCTTCTCTTATGATGTCCTTGGTTCTTTATTATAGTGTCGGACGTTTCTTGGTGTAAATGGCAAAGTGAGAGGTATAGAAATACAGGATGAATAATAGTCGTAATAAAACAAAAGCAATTGAAACATCACCTGAAGAGCCAAGCCTCTTTACTACCGAGCGACGGCAACAGATTATTCGCATGTTAGAGGAAGAGCAACGCGTAACAGTTCTAGAACTGAGCCAGCATTTTGCTGTCTCGGAAGTCACTATACGCAAGGACTTGACATGGTTGGAAGCACAGGGACAGGTAGTACGTACTCACGGTGGGGCAATCTTGACGTCTGCTGACACTACGACAAATGAAATAGACTTTGACAAGCGAGAGCGGCTACAGTCCGCGCAGAAGGAACGCATAGGGGAAACTGCTGCCAGTTATGTTCAGGATGGTGAGACTATTGCCTTAGATGCCAGTACAACTGCTCTTGCCATGGCTCCATTTCTCAGGTCGAAGCGTGAACTGACGGTGGTGACCAATGGAGTGCGTACAGGTATGGAGTTGATCCAGGCTCCCACCATCTCTGTGTTGATGCTCGGCGGTATACTTCGACAGGAATCCTTCTCACTGGTTGGTACCTGGGGAAGAGCCGTCTTACAACAAATTCATATTAGCAAAGCCTTCGTTGGTGCTCGTGGGTTGACTATACGCGAGGGACTGACCGATGTGAATGGCGAAGAGGTGGAACTCAAGCGTGCAATTGTTGTCGCCGCAAAGGAAGTGATCGCTGTAATCGATGCGAGTAAATGGGAGCAGATTACCCTCGCAACCTTTTGCCCTATTGAGCGGCTCACGCGCATTATCACGGATACGCAAGCACCTGCTCATATGGTCAAGCAGGTGCGCAAGTTAGGCATTGAAGTCCTGTTAGTATAGAGGTGACGGAAGTTTCCCTACACTCGGTCATGCTGGTGTTTGAGTGCTGTTGAACGACGAGGCACGCATTCCATCTTCTCGCATCCCATATGGACGCAAGAAGATGGAACGCGAATGGTTCAACACCTTTAAGGCATGGCAGTACCTATGTAACCATGAAAAAGCCCTGTTATCTCTTGTCTGGAATGAGTTTCTGTTCTACATTCTACAGAGGAATGCTTCCCTCTGATGCTTCATTCATCAGGCTTTGTGCTTGCGAGATTATTGAAGAGTCGCGTTTGCCGAAAGGACAGACGAAACGTCAGCAGTACGCGGAACTTGTTGGTGCTGATGGCTCTTGCCTTCTCTCACTGGTCTATGAGTCATCAGCCCCTGCATTTCTGAAAGAACTTTCTTCTGTTCAGCGTCTTCGACAAAGTTGGGTGTTTCAATATTACGCTGATGATGGACACATTCGTTGGAGGAAAGCAGAAGATTTGCCTCCAGCAGGAATGCGCTACGACTCGCCATATGATCCAGAAGCCCATTATGGCAATAAACGCTCCATTGTCTGGACGGGATACAAAGTTCATGTAACCGAAACATGTGATGATGACGAACTTCATATCCTTACACACATAGAAACGACGCCTGCTGGAGTAACAGACAGTGAACTTTCAGCCCCAATTCATGACGCATTAGCTAGGAAAGACCTTCTTCCAAACGAACATTTTCTGGACTCAGGGTATGTAGATGCAAATCTGCTGGTGAAAAGTCAGCGCGATCTGAATATCGAGGTGATTGGTCCAGTCCGTCCCGATTCGAGTTGGCAAGCACATGCACAAGAGAGATATGATATGTCTCACTTCGCCATCAATTGGGAGGCTCATCAGGTTGTCTGTCCACAAGGAAAAATGAATACCTGTTAGACTCCTCATCAGGATGCGTATGGAAATCCGGTCGTCAGCGTGAAATTCTCGCGCACTGACTGCCGTTTGTGTCCAGTCCGCTCCTTGTGTACCCGTTCAGCAGACGTTCCGCGTCATGTGACCTTACGAATGCAAGCTGATCACGAAATTCTGCAACGCATCCGCGTGCAGCAGACGACCACGGAGTGGAAAGATCAGTACAAACAACGAGCAGGAATTGAGGGGACCATTTCCCAAGGAACTCGCGCTTTTGGACTCCGGCGATCTCGCTACATTGGGCAAGAGAAAACCCATCTGCAGCATATGTTGACAGCCGGAGCAATCAATCTTGTACGCTTTGCATCTTGGAAAGCGAGTATTCTTCATGTCAAGACGAGCACGTCACGCTTTGCTGCACTCAAGGCTTCTTGACGCTCTTGGCAATTAAGCAACAGTATCCGTTAATACTCAAAGGCCTTAGAGCACCTTAATCTGGGTGGGATGGCTGAGGTCTTTGCTGACCTCGCCCTCAAAGCCGCCAAAGAGAATCTGACGCACGAGGCGTATTTGTACGAACTCGCACGACAGGAGGAGCAACGAACCCAACGGTGCATCACCCGCCTGCTGCGCCTCTCTGGGCTCCCTTTGGAAAAAACCTTTCGGACCTTTGATCTCGGACGGCTTTCACCATAGCTCCAACTGCACATTGAACGCTTGAAATCGGGTACCTTTCTGGAGAAAGCAACCAATGTGATTGCCGTTGGCAAGCCAGGCGTGGGCAAAAGTCATATTGCGGCGGTGCTGGGATATGAGCTCATTCTGGCTGGGCACGCGGTCCTGTGGACCCCAACAGCGAGTCTGGTTCAGCGTTTGCTGGCCGCCAAGCGTGATCTTCGCTTGCCCCAGGAGTTAGCCAAGCTGGACAAATTCGCCTGCATCATCCTCGATGACATTGGTTACGTGCAGCATGATCTCGATGAGATGGAAGTGCTCTTCACGTTCCTCTCCGAGCGCTACGAGCACAAGTCGGTCATTATCACCACGAACCTGGTCTTCAGCGAGTGGAAGCGCATCTTCAAAGATCCGATGACCACGATGGCAGCGATTGATCAGGTGGTTCACCATTCGGTCATCCTGGATATGATGAGCGTCGAGAGCTTCCGTGCTCAACAGGCCAATCATCAGCATCTGCGTTCGCAGGCTGAGACCGCTGAGAAATCGGCAGAAATCGTTGTCGTAGGGGGTACTAATTGCTGGGTAGAGCTAATTAGTTGACACTTAACATCCCACGTGCGAAAACGAGGCGTTCACCTTTTGCAGCTCTGCGTGTCGCATAGGGCTGTCTTCAAAAATCGAGGAGGTCCAATTCGCCAACAACATCTATCCTAGTCCTACCTCTAGTTCGCTACATCTAGCGAATGCCGTATGACCTCCTCAGTTTTACTCAAGGATTCAAATTGCTTATGCGTCATCTTCCAGTTCAGCGTGGTCGCATTGTCTGCTGCCTGTTTTGCGTTCTTCGCGCCCGGTATAGGGATCACCAGCGGATGACTCTCAATCAGCCAGTTAAGCGCGACTTGAGCAATGGTAGCGTTGTGTGCTTTTGCTATCTCGTCCATTACCTGGAACAATGGTTCGAGCTTTTCACGTTGTACCGTGTAAGGCTTAGCAAGCATACGTCGTATGAATGGTGTTTCAGTTTCAAACAACCTCGACATCTGAAGTATCACTCGCGTTGTAGATGGATACTCCGCACCCCCGACTCTATACTTGCCCGTTAAAACTCCCTCGCTTAATGGAAGAATGGCTATGAAGGCAACGTCTAACTCTTTGCAAGCGACTAACATACCATCCGTTTCGGGAGATCGATGTAACAGGCTATAGCCAGCCTGGTTTGAAGCGAGTGGAATACCTTGGCGATCCAGATACTCTCGCGCGTATCGTAGATATTCAGTGTTGAAGTTACTTACGCCAATAGCCCTGGCCTTACCCGTTTTGACTGTTTCAGCCATCCCTTCCAGATAAGCATCGAGTTTACGCCGAGCGACCGGATAGTGTAGCTGGTAAAGATCTACCACTTCGAGTCCCAGACGCTTCAAACTGCCATCGAGCGTGTTCATGATGTCCTTATGCGAGAAGCGAGTCGAAGGATCGTACATTTTAGCCGGTGTGAATTTAGTGGCGACGATAATAGGGCGGCCATCTCGACGGCGAAATTCACCCAGAAGCTGCTCAGATAAACCTCCTGAGTAGCTTTCCGAGGTATCAAAGAAATTTAGACCAGCATCTAAACAAGTCTTGTAAGCCTCAAACAGATCATCTCGGGCATATGTTTTCCCATAGCCGAAAGATGCCTTTCCCCATGATTGCGTACCGACTCCCATCGCTGGCACTTTGATGCCCGTCGCTCCAAGTCTACGATATTCAACACTATTCATTTTGCATGATTTCCTTTTCCATGATTGTGTACTGACTCCCGTCGCCGATACTTTGATGCCCATTGCTCCAGGTCAAGGCATCGAATCTTCCTTCCTCTTGGTTAATTAAATGAGTGACCGACCATTGAATCGTTAATACTCAGACCCTAAGTAGGGAAAACCCTTTATTACATTATCAGAAACAAACCGTTTAGCATCGGTATTTCCACTCTGGGGTATCTATACCTGTGAAGGATAGAGTAGGGCCGATATTTGAGATGAGGGCGCACTATGTTGAGGTGCGTCTGGCAGGAAGACGATATCATCGCGGGTACAGTAATATAAATGATCCCAAATCTCCAAAGCCTGTTGCCAGCGAGGACGCTTTTTTTGACGAATGATGATCGTTATGAGTACCGTCAAGAGCAAGTAGACGATAAAACCCATGCCCGTCAAGAGAAAGAGAATTCCTGGCGTTTGCCCTGTGCCCCCAGGCACAACCATCAACCAGTAGCCTACCCCAGCTATAAATAATCCGATACCCAGTAGCAGCATCGCTCCGCAACCTACTGAGTCTGCTAGTGCAATGGGGGGAAGTGGCAGCGACGGAGGAGCTAATTTTCGAGCTAAAGCAGTAGTACTTGTCCTGACACTCGTTCCAGACGTATGTCCTGTTGCATGATATTTACTACTTGGTGCGCTTCCAGCATCAACAATAGTACTGACTTTTGTCACGGCATCAATATGATGACATAATGGGCAGGAAAAGCTATGTACAGGAGGTTCCATCTTTTTTCTCCTACAAATAAATCGACGGCAGAGAGACTCATACTCGTTGCTTCTGCCTTAGAGAAACAACTCTTTGAATGTCCCTCCTCTCTAGGCATTCGCATCTATTACCCGATTCCCGGTGCTTCGTAGCTGTCTACATAGTACCAAGCATTGTCGTAAAGCTCCTGTCCAGTTGTTTGGCACGTCGTCTTTTTCGTCACAATTCCCATTGACAGATTAGTCGTTCCTGTTCATAGGGTACCAAACGAAACTGCAAAGGGACCAGATGATGGACTCTCTCCGCCACCTGGTCCCTTTGTAGTTTGCTTGCTTGCTCTCTCGTGTCCTAGACTTGAGATACTGTTACGTCTTACCTCGCCAAGGCCGAGGCCAATCCATTTACTATCGGCGTCCCAACACCTGTTACCGGGTCCCACCCTCTATCAGCAGGATAACCAGGGATGGTAATAGGAAGTCCATTAAAATCAACACCGTCTACCGTGTTGTCACCTAAGAGAATGTCGTGGAAAGCCGCACCATATGAGGTACTCGCACTAAGTGCGTACAGTGCTGGATTGAGAAAGCCCAGACGATGCCCTGCTTTCTGGTTTAGTAGAGCCACGATCCCTGCCCATGCAGGGGACCCAACGCTAGTTCCTCCAATAGGCATGATGAGGGTCTGACCGCCTTGACTGACGACAACAGGAACTCCCGTGAGCGAATCTGCGTCAAACGCAACGTCAGGCACACCACGGGACGTGAGTCCATTGGTTCCGCAGGACGAGCAGTTCACGGTTTTCTGATACTGCGGGAGGGGGAAAAGCGTACTAATGCCACCGCCTGTTGCTCCACCAGTGATGGGTTCGTTCCAGACGGTTTCACCAGCATATTGACCAGTCTTCGCCGTTGCATTGAGGGTCGTTCCACCCACTGCTGTGACCAGTGGATCAGCGGCAGGAACGTCGACGCCAAGCTCAAAAGCAATGGATGAGCTAGAACAGGTAATGACCGATGCACCAGTATCGCCAGCTGAAGCCAGAACCGTGATATCCTTTGCACGTGCCGCAGCGAAGACCTGCTGTTCAGCTTGTATGTAAGCAGGAGTGACACAGCTTTCTCCCACCCCAAAGCTTTGAGAAATTACATCACCTAGATTGTTCTGAACGGCATATTGGGTTGACTGAAGTGCAGTGGTCAAAATCTGATTGTAATCGGTGAGATTATCGGCGTTTGCCAGAACAAGGTCAATGGTCGCATCGGGAGCGATGGAATGGACGGTCTCCACGTCCAATGCCGTCTCCTCATACGAAGTGGGGTCAACGGAAGGGGCACTAAACGGCGAGATCACATTGATCTTGGGGTCTTTCAATCCATACAGCTGATCGTAGAGGTGAACATCGGCTTGCAGGGATGGACTGGTCGCAAAGTCGATCAAGACAACGGTGTTGCCTTTGCCTGTGATTCCCGCTTTGAGGAGAGGTTGAATATTATACGCATTGCGAATTTGTTGTGGGCTATAGCAACGCGGTGGAACAGTACTCGTGAGACATGGGGGAAGAGTAGCAGCTACATCGGACACCAGTCCGTTCGCACCGACGTTCAGCTTGCGAGCATACTGTAAAAGGGGACGAATGGGAAGAACGTCGTGTCTATTAAACGCGTGTTTCGTAGCAGTCCGTGTCATTTGAGCAGGGTGCGCGCTTGCTGTTCCCAGCAAATTGGTGAACAGCGCAAGAGCCACGATGATACTGACTAGGCTCTTCCGAATGATAGAAACATACATTATATATGTACTCCCAACTAATTTTTCTACTAATTTAGTAGAAAGACGTGATAAGAACATGAAAAATCACGCTTATCACAACAAGTTCCTAACTATACAATTTGGGAAACATTTTCTCAACGAGAGAAAACTGTTCCCCCATGTCACTCCTACACGTTCACGATGTTACCATTGGACTTATCAGGAAACAGGGAACGACCTTTGGTACAGGGGATTCACCCTAGCCGAACGTTCTGTTCAATCGGGAATTATCGCTCTCGACTCATCGCTGATATCTAGGTCATAACCCAACGTGTTCGAGTTCGCGCCAACGTTATCTCGTTCAAACTCGAAGGATTATTCGCCGTTGCGTGATCCCACTTATACCTTGAAAGCAAGAAGCCACCATCATTACTTACAATCAGCCCAAGCTTTCAGCACAGATCGCGGACACCCTATCGGAAGCAATGTCCGGGCTGTGGACACAGACTTTTGTTGTGCCAGAGCTAAGAGCAACATAGATAGTATTTTCTTCATAAGACAGACTCCTCTGTTGTGAGGCCATCTACTCTACTAGCAGAAATGAACCGAGCAGTGCTTTCTGAGTGAGTATACCTTTCAGAGCATAGCAACACATCGTAGGAAGTACGTATTTCGCTACGTATCTTGCCCTCGTATTTTGTGGAGCATCAGTTGTACAAACTACGTATGGATGGAGACACAAGAGACTCTGCTCGAAGACGATTAGGTCAGGTGGTGTTCGACAGCAAAACGAGTGGCGGCAGCTCTCGAAGAGACACCGAGCTTACTGTAGATCGAGGTAAGGTGTGTGGTGACAGTGCGATAGCTGATTTGCAGCCGCTTGGCAAGTTGTTCATTGGTCAACCCCTCGACCACTAAGCGCAATACCTCTACCTCTCGTACTGTGAGTCCTGCAGGAAAGGAGGCATGAGTTCTGATAGTGGACATCCCTGCGCGACTCTCGACCTCCTCGGAGAAAGTCTCCCATCCTTGCATACCCGGTACCTGCTCAAGAGAGAGTTGCCGTCCTTCCTCCCATCGTATGGTGAAGTCTCTCTCTCCCAACTGGCTACGTACATGGGATTCCGTCTGCTCGAAGTCAGCTTGGAAAATTATTGGTCGAGGAGAGGGAAGTGTCTCGCGTAAGTATGCCGCCATCCCTAAAAGCTGGGCCGTCCAAACATATTCTTTCTGGGCCACGACCACCTCTGCCAATCCCTCCAGATAGAAAGGGA
The DNA here is from genome assembly GCA_964250805.1 of uncultured Ktedonobacteraceae bacterium. Lineage (GTDB taxonomy): Bacteria > Chloroflexota > Ktedonobacteria > Ktedonobacterales > Ktedonobacteraceae > JBBQVS01. The sequence goes on from CAXUHG010000008.1 coordinate 77,811, forward strand.
GACTGAGTCGGTCATCAAAATTCTTAGGCATGAACCCTCGTAAATGAAGCCGATAGGGAAGGGGAAAACGGCTCTTCTGAAGGTCTTCAGGCTCCCTGGCTAGGGTCAAGAGTTCTTCATACAATCTATGTGCGACTGAGTAGTTCTCCTGACGTGCCTCCACTCGTGCCAGAACGAAGAGGCTCTCAGCCATCCCACCTCTATACGAGAGTTCCTTGAAGAGGACAAAAGCCTCCTCCGCCAGAGTGCGGGTACGCTCGAAATTGTCTTGTCCTACAAGCGCGACCTCAGCTATACGTACAAGAGAGACGGCAACTCCCCCTATTTGACCGACTGCCCGTAAAAGGGTAGATGTTTCTTCAAATAATGCATCGGCGGAACGCGCATCTCCCTGACTGTAGAAGCGCACCAAACCCAACTGGAAGAGGAGAGCAGCCATCGCTTCCGTATTTCCCAGATATTTAATGAGAGAGAGAGACTCCTCCCAACGGGCACAAGCTCGCACAGTTTTGCCTTGTGCAAGGTCCAGCAGACCAAGTGCCATGAGGGATCGACTAAGATAATAAGTGTTCCCTGATTCTCTAAGATGGGCAATGCTTTCTTCGAGCAATGCACGTGCCTGAATATAATCACTTCGGTACGTGGCACTGCTTCCTAGCGTAAAGAGGCTAAAACCAATACCGTCCTGATCTTCCAACTTGCGGTAGAGCGCAAGTCCCTCCTCCGCAAGGGCGACCATCTGCTGCTTCTCGCCCCCAGCAAGTGCGAGTATCGCCGCAGTCAGTAGCGCTTTTGCGAGAACTGCTGGAGCCGCGCCCGCACTTTCAGCAAGTGCCCGCTTTAAGAAGGCATATCCCTCTACAAAATGTCCATGAAAATACCAAAATTGTCTCAGCGCTCCAGCAAGGCGTAAGGCAAGTTCCTTGCATTGCTCCCCCTCATTGCCAGACCTGTGTTCGAGTGCCCAATTAAGGGCTGCACGCAGGTTGTCATGCTCTCGCTCAAGTCGCTCAAGCCATTTGATCTGTTGTGGCCCCCCTAGTTCGACTTCAGCCTCCTCTGCCAGCCGTACATAGTAGGCGGCATGAGCATATTGTGTCACCCAAAGTTCATCACTAGCAACAAGCTTCTCCAATGCGTACTCACGGATTGTCTCAAGGAGCAGAAAATGTGGCTCTGCGCCCTCCTGCTCGCTTTGTTGCACAAGGCTTTGATCAAGTAGAGAAGAAATCCTGTCGGTTATCAGTCCCACATTCTCTTCGTAGTTAGGCCCTGCACACACCTCCTCGACTGCTCGTAGCGAACAGCCACCAACGAAAACAGAGAGTCGATGCAAAAGGTGTTGCTCCTGAGCGTTTAGCAGATGATAGCTCCAGTCGATGGTGTTACGCATCGTCTGTTGACGTACTGGTGCGTTGCGTGCTCCGTGTGTTAATAACTCCCACCGCTGATCCAGACGACTCAGCAAAGCAGTCGGTGGGAAGAGTTTGATACGCGCAGCTGCCAACTCGATGGCTAACGGCAATCCATCGAGACGTACACACAGCTCTGCCAGGGCAGAACTATTGGACTTAGTGATCTGGAAGTCGGGTTTGCTCATACAAGCGCGCTGATGGAAGAGTGCTACAGCGGCATACTGGGCAAGTTCTTCATGTGCAGGAAGATGCTTGAGATCGGGGACCGAGAGTGGGAGTACAGGAAACTCGTGTTCACCCGAAACATGCAGTACAGCACGACTGGTCACGAGGATTTTGAGGCGAGGACAGGCTTGCAGCAAGTCAATCAAGAGTGGCGAGGCTCCTGCTACTTGCTCAAAGTTGTCCAGCAGCAGCAAGTGAGCCTGTTCATGCAGAGCAACTTTTAACTGTTCAAGCAATGGTTGCTCGTCTGCTCCTCGTAGTTTCAGGGTGTGAGCAATGGTGGAAATCACAAGATCAGGATTATGAAGAGAAGCAAGAGATACGACACATACGCCATCGGCAAAGTCGCCAAGGAGGTCGCTGGCGATATGCAACGCTAGGCGTGTTTTGCCGACACCTCCTGGTCCGGTGAGAGTGACCAGGCGAACATTCGGGCGACGCAAGAGCGCGCAGACGGAAGAGATCGTTTGCTCACGCCCAATAAGAGGCGTTAGTGGTACAGGAACATTTTGCATTGCACAGTACCTCTCTTCGGCTAGTTCTCCATTGGGAAGAAGGGTTTTCTTATTCTGCATTACCGCCTACCTCTAAGCATCCTTGATGACGCATGTACGCCTTTAGTCTCGACTCTTGTTGGAAGTCAACTATCCTACTACTCGCTTCGCTCCATGGAAGAAGCTTACTTTGAGTCGCCTGAACTCGCCAATAAATGCATTCTGCATTCTACGTCCTTCTTTTCCCTGCCCTGAACGCGCAAGGAAGAATTCTCTCTTTCCATATCAAGTAAGACAGAACTCAAACTTTTGTCGTGTCTATCTAGTACTAATGAGTGCGTCACTCCACCTCCCCAGCAGTCTTCTGCCTCTGATTCAGGAGGTTAGTTGGACTCACTCATGCATATGGATGGCTCCTCTGAAAAAGTGCCCCACCAAGTAGCGATGCAGGAAATTACCCGACCTGAGCTAGAGAGGTGGTGGGGAAGCACGCATGGAAGGTTCTGCGTACTCCCCTACTCTTTAGAACACCTCGATAGCATCTAGTGTGGCCCAGTTATTCTGGTGCCCGATAACAATTGAGTTTTGACCAGTATTCAATGTCACCAATACCGTTGTAGTGTTAAAGCTTGACCACGAGCCGGTTGGCGTGTAGGTGATATTTGGCCCGGCAACACCATTGATGTTGGTATAATGCGAGGCATTGACATCGAAACCATCGCTATAATGTACATTTAACGTATACTGACCAGCGTGAGGAGCGTAAGCATCGAATTGGACCGCGCTATCGCTGTAGTCTATTTGTCCAACATATGCGCCGTTCGATGCATTGCTGTCAACGTTAATGTTCGCATGCGTAATCGCGCCAAATTCTGCTTCATAGATAGGCAATTCAATATAGTCGATGGTGGCCCAATTCGTATCATGAGCAACGCGAATTGTATTCGTGCCTGCTTGAAGCGGAACCTGGATCACTGCCGTGCTATATTGATTCCAAGCACCCGTACCAGGAAGTGTTGTACTCCCGACGGGCTGGTCGTTTACCGAGATTTGATGAGTGGCGGTTACGGAGAAGCCGTTAGAGTATCCTTCTACCACCACGTAGGTGCCAGTAATAGGAACGTTTACCGTGAAATCTACATAGCTGTCGCTATAGTCAACCTGACCAACAACCTCGTCGTGTGATGCTGCCGTGTGCGTGGTATGCTCTCCGGTCTCGACATTAATATTGGCATGATTGATATACCCCAATTCAGCTTCATAACGAATGGCCGAGCGGTGCTCTCCAGATGGTAGTGGTACAGGAGTGCTGATGCTGGCAGGTAAGCCGAAGACGGGATTGCCATTGCTATCCCAACTAAAGGGTTGGGTACGAATACTTCGATTCTTCCAATTATCAGTTGATCCATTGCCTGAAAGCACTGTCGCGTTATACACGATCCAGTCTTGAGTGCCATCTGGCGAGGTCGTGAAGGCATTTGAGCCAGGACCATAGGCGGTGTCAACGCTGGAAAAGACCGGACCGCCAGACTTTTGCCACGAACCAGGATTCATCAAATCGGCATTGTCCTGAGCTGTGAGCATTCCAAGACAATAGTTATCGGTTGTACTGCCGTTTGCTGAATAGGTAATAAAAATCTTACCATTGCGATAGAGAGTTTGCGGAGCTTCGTTAATGTTGAGTCCATTCGGATCAACCATCTCCCAAGGCTGGTTGGGCTGTGAGATGAGTACACGATCTCCGCTGATCGTATAGGGATTGCTCATTCGCGCAATGTAGAGATTCTGCTGACCATTGGTGAAACCATCCCAGCCGGACCAGACAAAGTAGAGAGTGTTGCCCTGTTGTACAGGTACGCCATCGATGGCCCAACGATCAGTCGCAGCCGCCAGCTCGCCCATAAAGGTGTACGACCCTTGAGGATCGCTCGAATTTGCTTGCAGCACATACATGCGGTGATTATTATTATTGCCATCGTCAGCAGCGAAGTAGATGTACAAAACGCCATTGACAAGCTTTAGCTCCGGTGCCCAGACCTCGCAGCAGTTCGCACTATTACCAGAAGGTGTCCAGACGATGGCGGGAGCACCATCACCCAAACGAGAGAGGTACTTTGACTTCATAACAGTGATTGCGCCGGAAGAGTCACTGTAGGTGAAGTAATAGTAGCCGTTATAGAACAACACCGAAGGATCAGCGAGATCAGGCACCACGGGATTGAAGAAGGTATCCGCAGGATAGCTAATGGCTTGCGCTGCCTGTGTGCTTTGCGTGTGCGCGACCTGCGCAGGGACGGCATGTGCATGGGAGCTGCTGAAAGCATTCAATGTAAGAGCGAACAACAGGAGTAGGCCAATACTGATTTGGAAAAGGCGGGTAGGGATCATCTTTGACATTGATTTCCTCCTTGATATGTATTTCATTCATCTTGCCCTAGCCAGGGCGGAATAAACGCACCTTTTCGTGAATGGAGGGGCGTTCCTCCATTCGCGGGAGATCATCTGGTCTCCCATTTTCTTCCCTCAAATGTACCTTGAGATTGCACTGAGAAAAGCACAAAAAACAGTTCGCACGAGAAGCGTGTTTATGAACGAGACCGTATCCACACACGCATCTCACCCGCCGCACGATTATCCCAGAGATAATAAGGGATGGCTTGCATGGTGTAAGAACTGAGAAGCGGCGGCTCAGTCCGGTAAAGTTTTCCATCCCAATCACGTTGCTCATAAAGCAATATCTCGCTTTGAATGAAGACTGCTCCGTCAAAAAGCTGAGAATCACAAGAGGTTTTCATTTCCGTGCTGACAGGAAGGAGCAAATGTTCCAGGGGTACTGGATTATCAACACTTTCTAGGCAGTACATCAGGGGACCACGCTGAAGTGCGACGCGTCCAAGATCGAATGAGATTGCCGGATGAGCATAGACTCGTTCAACAGTCAGGGCAACATCCAGTTGTACCTGGTCGCTATTCTGCCATAAACGCTCGATGCTCGCGTAACCCTGTTCCAGAGTTGCCTCCAAGTCTACCTCTTCTCCATTTACCCTGATTACCGCTTGGCGACACCAGCCGGGCACGCGCAGCTTCAAGCGGAAGGTCACGGGCGCGTCCATTTGAAGACTCAACCTGATCGCACCTTCCCATGGGTAATTCGTCTCCTGGCGCAGTGTGACCTTTTGTTCGCCTAGTTGTACGCGTGCTTCGCTCTGGATATACAGATGCACTGCAAGCGTGTTTTCATTGGTGGCATAGATGTATTGTCCAAGCGAAGGCAGGAGGCGGGCAATATTGGTGGGGCAACAAGAGACATCGTACCATGGCTGACGATGATGCTGACCGGTGCTGGACAGAGGATTCTCATAGAAGAACAGTGTACCATCTTGCGAAACACCACTGATCACCCCATTATAAAGTGCATGCTCCAGCGCATCGGCGTAACGGCTATCACAGTCAAGTTGGAGCATACGCTGGCTCCACATGACCAGACCGATGGCGGCGCAGGTTTCAGCATAGGCGGTCTCGTTGGGAAGATCGTAATCAGTCGTAAAACCCTCATTATGGCGAGAAGTCCCAATGCCACCTGTGACATACATGCGGGTACTACACAGGTGCTCCCACAAACGGTGACATGCATCTAACAGAGTTGTGTCGCCAGTTTCACGCGCCAGATCGGCCATTGCGGCGTAGAGATACACCGCACGCACTGCGTGCCCAACCACCTCCGTCTGCTCACGAACAGGCACATGGGACTGATTATACTCGTATGTTTTATGCTGAAAATCAGCAGGGTCTTCTCCGCGTATCACCGCTTCCAGATCGAAATAATGAGGCTGGCGACCGCGTTCATTGACAAAGTAGGCTGCTAGCTGGAGATACCGCACTCCACCCGTCACTTCATAGAGCTTGACCAACGCCAGTTCAATCTCCTCGTGTCCATCATAGCCACGTTTCTGACCAGGTGCGGCGCCAAAGGTAGTAGCGATATAATCTGCGTATCGGCACATCACGTCCAGGAGAGTCCGTTTGCCCGTCGCCTGGAAATGCGCCACGGCTGCCTCGATCAGATGTCCAGCACAGTAGAGTTCGTGATTCTCACGCAAATTTTTCCAACGTTTCTCGGGCTCAACCACTGTAAAATGCGTGTTCAGATAACCGTCGGACTGCTGGGCACCCGCGATCACCGCGATCACCTCGTCTACCTGTTGCTCTAGTTCCAGATCGGGAGAGGTCGCCAGACTGTAGCTTGCAGCTTCAATCCATTTCGCGACATCCGAGTCCCAAAAGATATGTAGCGCAGTTTCTTTTTCTGGCGTCCAATCGAGGCGAAAAGCAGCTAGGCGACCGGTCGTTTGCAGGAGACGATAGCTGTGGGGCAGTGTGTGCGTGCGGTTCATCTCGATACGTGGTTGCCAGAAAGTGTCATCAATCATCACATGTGTAAAAGGCACAGGGTACAAGATAACATGTCCCTGGGAGAATGTGGGCTGGGCAGCGAGCGAATCGCGCATCATAGAGAGATAACCTCAGTCTTTCAAGTAGGTACATTGGATAGAGAAGTATGCTAGCCCTTGACCGCGCCAGCGGTGATGCCACGCACATAATAGCGCTGGAGCACGAGAAAGATGATCAGGCAGGGTAGCATCGTGATAGTCACGCCAGCCTGGACCGCTCCCCAATCAATTGTGTTTAAATAGCCACTTTGAACGTTGAGTAACTGCACTGGTAACGTGTATTTATCGCTATCGGTCATAAAGATCAATGCTGCGAGAAACTCATTCCAAGAGTTCAGAAAAGCGAAGATGGCCGCTGTGACAATCCCTGGCACCACCAATCTGACCATGATTCGCCACAACAACGACAGATCGGTACAGCCATCCAGACGTGCAGAATCCTCAATCTCGCGGGGAATAGTATCAAACGCATTACGCATGACGAAAACTCCAAAAGGTAATTGGAACGTGATGTAGACCAAGCTCAAACCAACCAGCGTATTTTGTAAGTGTAGAGCATGCAGTACTAGAAACAGCGGGATGAGAATAGATTGAAATGGAATCATCAAGGTTGCTAGGATGACCACAAAGAGTATATTTTTGCCACGAAACTGGAAACGCGAGAAGCCATAGCCCGCCAGCACGCTCAAAATTACCGTACCGATCACCGTACCCAATGCTACCACCATACTATTCCACACATAGAGGCTAAAATCATCGCCATAGTTTCCCAATGCTTTGAAATTATCAAGGGAAAGGTGCGAGGGTAGGAACGTCGGCGGCGAGGCCGAAGCTTCAATGGATGGTTTGAATGCGGTAATGACCGTCCAGAGAATAGGGAACGCAAAAAGCAATGCAAGTATGCTACATACAATGTAATACATCACGCGCGGCAAATACTTCTGCAAGGGGTTCCTGGAGAAGCGTGGTCGTGAGATAGCACTACTCATCAATATATCTCCTCACTAGTCGTTAGCTCTTCTCAGAACTATCCATCATCGCGCAACAGGTACAGCTGTATAGCACTAACGGCAACGAGAATAAGCAGTAATACAATTGACATAGCTGAGCCGTACCCCAATTTAAAGTAGGTAAAAGCATTGCTATAGATCCAGAAGACTGCTGTAAGCGTCGATTGTTGAGGACCGCCATGCGTCATAATAAAAAACTGGTCAAACGCCAGGAACGAGCCGATCACCGAAAGTGTCAGTGCTAGGGCAAATGTGCGCCGCAACAGTGGCAGCGTAATGTAGTACATCTGTGCCCAGCGGCCAGAGCCGTCGATTCGTGCGCTTTCGTACAGTTCATCGGGAATAGCTTGCATACCCGCCAACAACAGCAACATGGTCAAACCGCTCGTCTTCCAGACGATCATAACCACGGTGGCAATCAACGCGCCATTGGGTGTCGCCAGCCAGATAATAGGGGAGTGTATCAGATGCAATCCCTGCAAAATCCCGTCGAAAATGCCCACCTGATCGTTAAACATCCAGACCCAGATCAAACTCGCGGTATTGAGTCCAATCACTACTGGCAAAAAGAAGGCAGTGCGAAAGATGCCAACTCCTGCAAAAGGCTGACGCGCGAGCAGGGCGAGTCCAAAGGCCAGCAAAAAAATCAGGGGCGTCACCAGGACTGTATACTTGATAGTAAAACCAAGACTGCCGAGAAATATCTGGTCCGAAGCAAGGGCTTGATAATTTTGCAAACCAGTAAAGCGGGGTGTGCCAAATAAGGGCCAGTTATGCAGCGAGAGCCAGCCTGTCGTCACCAGTGGAACGAGAAAGAATATCCCGACAAAGAGTACAGCAGGCAGAACAAAGAATACTCCCACGCGATTCTTACGTCGCGTCAGACTGCCAGCCCGTCGTTTTGCCTGGGACCCGACGCCCATAAGTGCGGCCATATATCAGGCTCCTTTTAATTAATAGAGGGAGGAGGTCTGGCACATAAGAAGTGCCATGTCTCCTTGTTAGCGGGGCAGAACTCTCTCGTCTCTATTGACAGAGCCGAAGGTCTGCCCCAATTTGCACAGAAAGCCGTGGTTAATGGGCAAATTAGCTTTTAGAAAGGATCTTAGTGAAGCCATCTTGGCACGTACTGACCGATGAATCAACGTTACCATCAAAAATTGCTGATTGCAACATCTTCAACCAAGGCGAATTCGCGTCATTGATCAGTTGATCATAGTAGAGGCTGTAGGGAGTGCGTCCCTGAGCCACAGCATTGCCAGCCGTGATATAGCGAACATCTTGCTTGCTGTACTGATTCGATGCCAGGTCGGTACGCACAGGCAAACCTCCGTTTTTAGAGGTAATGCCAACTTGCTGCGCGTCCTGGAGATTCCACTGCATAAAGTCAAATGCCTCGTTGACATGTTGGGAACCACGTGGAATGACAATATTATCGCCACCAGCGAAGGAAGAGAGACCACCATTTTCACCTGGCAAAGGCGTCACATCAAAGTTGATATTGCTATTTTTGGTCTTGAGCGTACTCAGTTCAAAGGCGCCTGCGCCAACCATACCCACCTTATCAGCTGCAAAACCGGTAAACCAATTTGTACCGTCGTCCACCTTTGAACCTGGATCAACGACACCTTCGCTCCAGAGGCGATGGTAGAAATTTAACGCGTCTTTGACCTGGGAAGATGAGGTGAGCGTTGCCTGCGTCCCATCAGCGTTCAGGATATCGCCGCCGCTAGCCCAGACCAATGGCAAGAAGGTGAAAGCATTGATGCCACCGTTGGCACCCGACATATGATAACCATACGTCCCGTTGCCCAGTTTTGTGATAGCTTTCGCATCGGTTTCGATCTGCGTCCAGGTGGTCGGCGGCTTATTCGGGTCAAGGCCAGCTTTGGTGAAGAGATCCTTGTTATAGAGCAAGAAGGAACCTTCAGCACTAAATGGCAAGCCATAAAGTTTGCCCTGATACGTTGCCATCCGCACATGAGAAGGACTGAGTTTATCAAAGAAAGACAACGCCTTCGCCTTCGCAGTGATATCCGTCAATTGATTTTGTGAAGCAAATGAGGGAGTATACACCAGATCAGTGGCTACCAGATCGGGTACATCTCCGCCGGCCACAGCTGAACCAAACTTGGTCACAAAATTGTTCGCCGGAATCAAGGTCAACTTGACTTGATTGGTATGGTTGGCATTATAGGCCGCCACAAGCGGTTGAACCAACGAGGCGTCGCTGTCACGGCTCCAGAAAGTGATTGTCACCTTGGATGAGCTACTAGTAGTACTACCACCACAACCAGCTAGGATCATCGTAAGCGTGAGGAATGGGAGCACCATAGCTCCAATGAAACCTCGTATCTTCATAGATCAGACTATCCTTCCTGCTCTCAGAACAATGGGAAAAATAAGAGAGAACCAGCACTATTACGCTTCGTGCTGCTGAACATTCCTCCTCTCGTGAACGCTATCTGTCTGTGTACGAGCACCACATGATTCTCGGACGACGAGACTACATGGAACGCGCTCGATGCCCGTTGGACGTTGCCCATCAACCATCTGGAGCAAACGCGTACCCGCAAGCTTGCCCAGATCGTGCAGATTCAGATCAACTGTAGTTAGCGGCGGGCGAACAGCGGTAGCCATGACCTCCCAGTTATCAAAGCCTACAATGGCAATATCGTCAGGTACGCGTACCCCACGTTCGCGCAGACCATCAATCGCGCCGCGTGCGAGCTGATCGCTGCCGCAAAAAATGGCATCGATCAATGGATCACGATCGAGCAGCATGTTCGCGGCCTCATATCCCCACTCCTCTTCCCAGGCTCCTGAAAGGACGCGTCTTTCAGTAAAAGGAATATCATGCTCCGCAAGAACCGTCCGCATCTCTTTTGCACGCAATTGCACCGCCTCATAGTACACAGGACCGGTAATATGGGCAACATGACGACGGCCTTGCTTGATGAGATGCTCTACAGCCAGCCGCGTGCCCTGCTCATCATCTGGCAAGAGGCAGAGTGCATTAGGATCATCGACGCGAGTATAGGCATAGAGGACCGGCAAATCAAGATTGCCCAGGTCGATGGGCACGCGAGAGTTCGTTCGATCCGCCGTGACAATGATACCGTCAACATGCTTGGAAAGTAGCGAGTTAAGGTGTTGCTGTTCGCGTGTTGGATTACCAAGGGTGTTGCAGAGAAACACCGAAATCTGTGCATCAACCAGTGCGTCTTCGACGCCAGTCACCAGGGGAATGCTGAAGCGACCATAGTTGTCAGTCGAGAGCAGGCCCACGGTAAAACTTCGCCCGCGTAAAAGGCTCTGCGCTAGGTCATTGGGACGAAAGCCAAGTTGCTTCGCCGCCGCCTGAACACGCTCACGCGTCTCAGGGCGCAGCTTACCCTGCCCATTGAGAGCTTTCGATGCGGTTCCCAAAGTCACCCCTGCTGCTCGTGCGACATCGTTTAATGTCGGCAGCGCACGCAAGGTGCGTTCCACCGTTTTCTCGTCCTGTGCCACAACATGTTTTCCTTTCACTCTCTTTTTATTAGGTAAAGGGAAACATTTTCCTCATATATATCGTGTAAAAGACAATAGGGAAAAGGATTTCCTTGATTAAGAAGAATGATACCTGCTCTAAAAGGGCTTTGTCAAGCCTTTGTACCGACAATTTTAACAGACAATGGAGATTCGTCACCAACAATGATCTTTACTGCAATTAATGCTTGAATTGCATGTCATACCCATATAAGTAAAAATTCATTCGCATCTCGACAGCGATAAATTCCTTCACTACCCTTTATAAAAAAGCTAAAGGAAAAGCTTTTCTTAAAAGGGTAGTGCTACGCAAGCTGACATGAAGGGCAGGGTAGTGGTTACTACAAGTAAAACAAGTGATGTTTCTCAGGATACTTTTCGTTTTTCTCCCAGGTAACTTTTCTAGTGGATTTCTTCAAGCAGCTTAAGAAGCGGCATCATTGATGAACAGTGCTGTTTCTTTTTCTCGCATACCTTTTCCATGTTGTGTTTGACGTGTTGTTTTTGCAAATGACACCATCTGACTGTTTTTTCTCACATAACTTGGCTCTTGAACACTTTCGGGTACCAGTGGCGAAGTCAAAAACGATTCTCACACTGCGCTTGAACTTGCTCTCTAGCAAGCGCGAAGACCAACTTCGCTATCGGTATCAAATCTGGCTATGAACCGAATACTGTTGGGATGTACAAATAGAGTTGCAACAGGATGATAGAGTATGAGTAGTCCTCAATGGACAAGTTCTATCAATTCATCATTGAGCAAGAGAGAAACACATGGAAGAACGAGACAAACGAGACGTGCCGAGGTCAGTGCATGTATAGACGCCAAGCTATAATTGACTCATGAACCTTTTTGGTGAAAGCTCCTTCAAAGAAGTGAGGAAAGACTCTTTTGCTGAACTTTTCACGCTCAAGAGGATGAAAGATCACTTCATATTTTTGGTCCATTCACCAAAAAGTAGTATGAACCAAAGGTCCGCTGGCATTGACAGTGATAGGATATACGAAACGTTTACGTACGTATATTTCATCTTCTAGAAAGAAATTCAGTCTTTTTTCTGTCTCTCCATTGGACTCAACGTTCACGTTTGAGTTCCCTTCAAAAGCGGGTCAACCTTACAGGACGGTTTCCTGGTACGTGCTGGGGAATCGTCGTGTGTTCTATCCGAAGAGAACCATGCCTCACTGAGGAGACACCGATCGGCGGAAACGTAGACCGATCACTACACAAGCAAGAGCACATCAAGGAGGTACTATGTCACAGAGTCGCATAACAAACGACGTATGGATTTTGGGAGCAACCGGTCGCGTAGGACGGGCTG
>CAXUHG010000009.1:0-77110 GCA_964250805.1 uncultured Ktedonobacteraceae bacterium
CCTTACCTGACCTTCTGCCCGAAGGATTGCGTCCGAACGATCACTATCGTGCCGTATGTACGCAACACCTGCTGTTGCCCACAGAACAGACCAAGTCATTTGACCCCATACAAACCTAGTAGACTCCTTCGCGTAGGTTCGTACACGCTCAACATATCCTAAGAAATTTTCTAAAGGTATGAAGGAGAGCATTGCTTAACCCTCACTCCTTACTTTTTTCGGAGTTACAATGAAATTACATCAGTAAGAGCCTTTCATTTCGCAGTCACGCTGGAATGCTCAGTAGCAAAACTCTCGTTGGAAATAACAAGTAATCACAAAATTTCCTATAGACAGAGATATTCTATTGTATACAGCGCATTTTGGTTGCGTTCCACGGTTTTCTCTGAAAAATACTATTATCCGTATTCTTGTAGCTACCTGGTGTTTACTAGATGTTGCTTTGTCTGAGAAAGGCAATACTCCTCACCCCCACTTGTGTTCTCAAAGAACAGGTACTGAGCTATGCCATAGTAGGCCGAGGGTGATTCCCTTTGAGCTGTTTTTTCCTGTATGAAGAGAGAAGGGCAACGTTTCTAGTAGACAATTTGTTAAGAGACAACCGGAAATAGTGTTCTTCGTAAGAATACATTTTCTTGAGAGAGCTTTTCATGCATCAGACAAACTACCTATACGCATATCATTACGTCTTGCCACATCGAGCAGAAGTTGTGGTAACGCACGTAGACGGCCTTCAATTGCTGTTTCTTCGTGATGTCTTTTTCACTAGAGATATTATGTTGGATGAGCGAAAGTGGTTGCCATTGACTTTCTTTTCGTCATTGCATCATTTCTCGGGAAGATGACGAACACGATGATGGCTTACTGAAGCTGTGTAAAGCGTGAAGGTGTGCATGTGATTGCTATGTGAAGGGACAAATACCATGCACTCTCTTTGTGCTTGATCTACGAGTGTTTTGTCCTGATGCCTTAAATTGGAAGAGTCTTCTGCGAGAAAATCATATCGTAGTATCAAAAGGAGAAGACAATGAGTGACTGGAAAGGCGATTTGCACACCTTATTTCGTCAGGTAGAGCAGACTGAGCAACAAAGAAAAGAGCACCAGGAGCATCTGGAACAAGCTAGAACGCAATTTTTTGAGTTCACGATCCTTCCAGCTTTTCGCGATTTCAAACACGAAGTGGAACAACACAAGAGAGCCGTTGAACTTCAAGAGGAAGACTGTCAAGTATCGTTTCTGGTCATCTATGAGGGAACGCTTGAGCTTCATTTCTCAGTAGAGGTGGATGCTTCAGAATACCCCTATCCAACGTATAGTGTCCTCTCTCCTAAACAAATAGAAATGAGGCACGAACGCCCATTGTATTTCTTTGGAGAAGGCGGAGAGAAGAAAACGGTGACTACGCTCTCAAAAGAATACGTCATTGATTACCTCTTGAGGGAATATAGCCATATCCTTGGTCATTTGCTTAAAGAAGCAACGGAACAACAGCCAGATGGAAATGGTGATCGCCGCTGGTAAGGCAACCTTACATGCATGTCAAGACACATGTATCTCCCTGCTGTTTTAGTAGGAATGATGGAACTGAGCACTTTATTCTTGAGCATTCATCTAACAAAGGAAGGTTTCTTATGGACGAGAATGTACGCACGACGGTAAACATCATTCGCCGAATTGAGAAGGAACTCAATGAGCAGTTCTACGAGCGACGTGCTGTTATTCACGGTTTGTGGCTCTCTCTCATAGCACGTCAGCACTGTCTGCTTCTTGGCCCAACAGGCAGTGGCAAGCGTTCTCTTGTGAAAGCGGTAGGCAGGCGCATTCTCACCTCTACGACAACCGATGGGCTACGCCTCTTCGACTATTATCTTATGACAAGCACTCAAGAGGATGAAATTTTTGGACCTTTCTATCCAGTTCGTTCCCAGCGCGTTACAAGTGGAGCTGCCCCTGAAGCAGAGCTTCTTTTTCTGGAAAATATAGGTGCGCATTTTTCTTCTCATCTGCGTTCGCTCCTCGTGCGCCTTCTTGAGCAACGCCAATTTTGGGATGGCGTCTCATGGGTTCCCGCCCCGTTGATTAGCTGTATCGGCGTGATGTACGAGGCTCCTAACGAAAAGGAGACGCAAGCACTTCGTGAACAGTTTGCCTTGGTATATCCGGTACACTACCTCTCAGATGCGAATATGCGCGTAGTCATGGAACATCATGCCCTGCAACGCAACTTATCCCCTGCATCCTCACCATTGGCAAGCACAACTGTGAGCTATGAAGACGTATCTACGCTCCAGACTTTCGCTGGTACTGTAGCATTTTCGCCTGGAACAGAGACTGTCTTTCGAGACTTTTGGGCATTGTTACAGCAGCATGACATAGTGGTGAGTTCACAGGTCCAGCGTAGATGTTTTTCCTTACTTCAAGCGCAAGCCACGCTTCAAGACCGAACAACCATTCTTCAAGAAGATTTCGCTATCCTTGCGCATAGTGTTTGGAATACGCTTGCGGAACGGCAAGTTGTGACACGTTTGACTAGTTCTATGACCTAAAGAGGGAACATATACTACATGAGGATGTGTTTTCCACTAGCTCACAGTGAACGAGGCAATATCTCCGATAGGGGCATTTCTTCTTGCCTCAACACTTGTAAAAGCGTTTTCTTATTAATGAAAAGGAATGAGAAGAAGTGACACATGATTACACCTCTCTCAGCTTGACTGTTCCAGCTGATGAGAGCGTCGAATTTCCACCGGACCTGCTCGCACTGCACCTCGTCGCGACAGGTATTCTTCGTTACTACGAACAGATCACGAAAGGAACGTTTCTTAAAGAAGATTACCCTCATTCTCTTGAGCTTGGGCTGAACCGACTTGATGCCATGCTCTATCAGCACGGCGTTCCACTTTTACGAAGCGTTCCCGCCTTGCTTGCACAGTGCCAACTGCCATTCGAGAGCTGGCCTCCTGTTTTTCCAAGTATTGAGTTTTCATCAGATGCTCGACTGCTCGCGGGACCTCTTCCAACGCCATTGTGTGAAAACTTGGCTTGCTCGGCGTCCAACGTCGAGGCAGAGCTAAGCGAACGTCGCTTTATGGAGCGTGTGTTTGTCCTTTGTAAAGATGCAAATCCTGAATACTACACCGAGTTTCGTCGATTTCTCATTCGCAATCCTGTACTCACAGCAGCAGACTTTCTCGAGGCTCAAGAAATGCTCTCATGTGCAGAAACCCTCAAAGACCCTTTGCAAGCGGCCTATGAAGCTGCTCCACTTGAATATGTCTACCAGGGGCATTTCCTCTGCTGTCCACAGTGTGGCAACCTCATGCTGCCCCTGGTTCCTGGACAGTTTCCTGTGTGCGAGGAAGAGCGTTGCCGCAAAATCCCCTATTCTTCGCGTCACGCGAAACATCCGCACGCTCTTCCAGCCCGTCAACAGGTGTATTGGCTCCGAAGAGACCTTCGCCGCTTTGTTATGATGCCAGGGCGTGCTGAGTTACGCTTAGAGGAGAAATTACTTGCAATGGGAGTCCAGGTCGAGATGTGGCCAGAGTTTGATCGCGTTGATCTCCTGCTGCATCTCCCCTTGCCAAAGACGTTCTGTATTGCTGTTGATGTAAAGGATTGGGCCAGCCCCTTTCTGCTTGCACGAAAAGTGAAGAGAAAGAGTTTTCCAACGACAACACCTTCTTGGAATATGGCGTACTATGTCTTCCCCCAGGAACGTCGCCACGACCAACCCCGGTACGTCGATATCTTTCAGGCTGTGTGCAATACTCAACCCAGTCATTTGACGATTGGAAAGGCCGTCAAAGCTGCATTTGAACAGCAATTTCTTTTTACTGTCCGAACACTGCTCAAAAAGGGGGGCACTCATGCGAACTAGAGACAGCCTTTGGGGCGAAAAAATGCTTCAAGAGATGAGACGCCATCTCTCTTCTAAAGCATCGACCAAGGTACCAACGAAGCGGAAGGCACGCCTTACTCCAACAGACATCTTTGAGATTGAGTTTGCTCTGTATGTACTCGCTCTGGTTTTCCCTGACGCCCCAGCGAGTAGCTTTTGGGCATTGCTGCTTGGGTACAATTTTCAGATACCTGAACTACAAGCAGTAACAGACCAGCAGAGGAGGATGATTGGCATAGCACGCCATCTCTTTCTTCAGTTTAAAAATAAACGTCAATGGGGTCGAGTCCTCAGGATGTATCGAGACGTGAGTGAGCACGTCCGCTTCTATGATGTCGATGAGCACTTAGTGTGTTTTACCCGTAGGATGACCAGCGTCTGCGTTGAACGAGAAGACCGTTTCCGGGAATTACTGAGTCAACCATTACCCTATGCAAAGCGACGAATTGATTGGGCCCCTCCTGGAGCGTATCTGTACTCTGATCGACGCAAACGCGTGAGCTTCATCATCCCTGAGAATCTTCCTCCGCCACCACCTCTTAAAAGATATACGCTCAAACGGAGACGCGTTCATCAGCCTCTCACCATTCGTTGGAAGACGCTGCTTGCAACAGCGAGGTGGATGGACATGCAGCATCGCAAGCATGGAATTCCTCTACGTGAGTGGCTTACCACGCTCAAACGAATCGAAGTCCGTATCTCGCCAAGCGAACAGGACCCATTTCTGACGATCACTCCACACGGTGAGATCGTTTTTCACCAAACACAACATTTTGTTGGCATGGTTGGAGCGGGAAAGACAACATTTATGGACGTTGTCGCCGTGTGGGCAGCCCTTCGTGGTCGTCATATTACCCTGATTGTCGGTGATGTCATGGCTGTCTTCCAGCGCGTACGTCTCTTCCGTCAGCTTGGCCTAAAAGCTGCTCCTATTACCGGCGTTTCTAATCGCAAGCGACATCGCAAACGCCTGCATCGCGTTCTCACTACTGAACACGCCGTCCACCCCATGCAACAAGAGCACGAAGGCTTTGACTATACAGGGACAGTCTGTCTGCTGAATGGGCTACAAAAGTATCAACCTCCGCGATTAGATACTCCGCCTTGTCTGAACCTTCTTCCTCTTCCCTCGCCTGATGATATGGATGAAGACGCTTTAGAAGAGCTAGAGGATGAAGAGAAACGGAAGTACGCGTGTCCATTATACAGTGCTTGTTGCTATGAGCAAGCACAACACGATTTGGTCGATGCGTCTATTTGGGTTGGAACTCCTGCTGGCCTCATTTACACGCATGTCGCTCCACAAATTCATCCAGAACGTATACGCTTCCTCGAAATGGTCTATTATTACAGCGACATCGTCATCGTCGATGAGGCAGACCGCGTCCAGGTGCAGCTCGACTCGCTCTTTAGTCCGAGCGTCACGCTCAGCAGCCGGGAGAGAGAGTCCTGGCTGACGAACTTGCTCGTGAAAGTCATGCAGGTCATGCATCAAGAACACATGGAACCATTGCAATATCCAGAGGTTCCTGTCTGGGTGCAAGCACTCAAGACAGCGGAGAAAGCCCTTCACGCTCTCTATAGTTTACTTTTAACTGAACCTGCACTGCTTCGTTGGGTCACAGAGGAACGAGATTACTTTAGCGGGTTAACGCTGTTAGAGCAGCTTACCATCGATATCTGTGGCATTACAAAGGAGCCAGGCAAATCAGCATATGACGACCCACGGTTTGAGGCATTTTGGCCGCCATTTGAGAAATTTATTGGTGATCCACTTGGCGAAAAGGAGGACCATCAGCTTGCAGATCTGACCAGACAGATTCTCGCCGTTGAAGACCGTACTGTCGATCTACGATTACAGGTCTGGTTACAGCAACAACCTTCCGTTTCAAGTAGTCCTCAGGCACAGCGCGAGTGCGCGTTGCGCTTGAAATTCGCGCTTATGGTTCAGGTACTCGCCGAGAGCCTGAATACGTTAATCCTCAAGTGGAAACAGGTAGAGGTCATCTTAGGACTGGAGGGAAGTAGTTCCCTACTCTTCTATAGCCCCCCTGATGACTACAATCCAATCTTGCCGGATACTCCGATGGGCAATATCCTCGGATTCCAATATCTTCGAGATCAGGACAATCCAAAAGCATCGGGCGATTTGCGAGTCTTTCGGTGCATGGGCGTTGGTCGATGGTTGTTACACCACTTCCACGACTTCCTCTCGATGGATGGCTTTGCTGGACCGCATACGCTGCTCCTTTCGGGAACAAGTTGGGCAGGTACCTCTCCCAGTTATCATCTACAACTTCCCGTGACGGGTGTGCTTCTTCCCCCAGAGGAAGAATTGCAGGAGATCGCAAAGAGCGTGTTCACGCTTGATATCCAACATAATCCACAAGACCACCCTATCTACGTCTCTGGCAAGCGTGGTGAGAAACGCATTCGCGCGTTAGAAGAACTTCTCGATGAACTGTCACGCGAACAGCACGTTGGCGAGATGATGCTGCTCAGTAAGCTGGAAACCAAACGAGATGCACTTCCTGAAGGTCGGCAACGCATCTTGCTCGTGGTAGGGAGCTATCACGAAGCGGAGGCAGCGTTTCGCTATCTTGCACAGAAACGTCCTGCATGGGAAGAGCAGATGGCATACCTCGTTTCAGACGACGACGAATTCGAGAGCGAGTGGCGAGGAAGAGATCCGCGCTTGCGCAGAGGCCTTGTCAATCAGTTCTTTAAAACAGGTGCTTGGTTGCTCATTGCACCGCTGTTAGCCGTTGAACGCGGACATAATATTCTCAACGAAGAGGGAAAAGCGGCTTTGGGTGCCGTCTATTTTCTCGTGCGTCCCCATCCGCGACCAGACGATATCAGCTATATTATTAGCAGCATGAATGCGTGGTATATGGACAAGCATGCGGATGCTTCATGGTTGCAAGCGCACAGGACGCCTGCCCACCAGACATTTGAAGACGTCGCGATGATGTTTCGCGGGCAAGCTTTCAAGGAATGGCGCCGTCTGCTTCGCACACCGCTGATTTACAGCGTCTTGAAAGGCGATGATTTACCGGCGCTCATCTGGACGCAGCTTGTCTCCCTCTGGCAAGTGATCGGGCGGCTTGTTCGCGGTGGATGTGCGGCCCAGGTCATCTTTTGTGACGCGAAATTTGCCCCTCAACGAGCCAAACTCGAAGTCGATGAAACGGAGCGCACAAGCCTCCTAATTGGAATGAGGAACGTGTTACGCCCCTTTTTTGAGGAAACACCGACATGCAGTCCTCGTACAAGAGACCTTGTACACATCCTGTATGAACCCTTATATCGAGCCCTTGAACAGATGGAGAAAACGTATGGCGAACAATTCTGAGATACGAACGCTAGCCTTCCGCCTGAGTTCTGAAGCCAACGCTTCGGCAGCCTATGTGGCACACCCGTTTTGGGTATTGAGTCTGCCTGAACCACTGAAGCGCGCCATTCGCGAAACGCTTGCTCTCGCATTAGACAGAAATGCCGAGGAGACGCGTCTACCGATCAGTGTGCTCAATAAAGTCGTACGGCTCTTACTCCCCGATGTGACGGGTATTCTTACTGATGCTGATCGAGCGGGCAATCGCCCTTGGCTCTACGCAACGGTGTATCCTGAGGATAAGCAGAGAGAACCAGCGAACAGGACAGCAATGCGACGTATTCTCGCTGCGTGGATACGTGAGGCGCTGCATCCAAAGGTTAATCAGCAGAGCCGTGAAGACTTGGTCAAGCAGATCGTCGAGCGGGACCTCACGTGGCAGTACGAGCAGATGAATCTCACCTCCTGGACGACCGCAGACAACAAGACGGCACGCCCGTATGTGAAGGATTCTCCTTACAATGGCTTTGTCTTACTTCCAGACGTCGCAGCGGCACGCATTGCTTCAAAAAGCTTCACCTGGGGGTCTCAGACGCTGACCTTTCGTCGCGCTCCACGCAATCCCGGGCGCTCCGGCACCGAATTAATCTCGTGGCCTCCTCTCTACTTAGAAGGAGAGGAGTGGCCCAGTTCGGTCGTGTTGACGCTCACTTTACAAACTGTCCCCTTTCAATCATTTCCAGAACTTCATTGTGACATTAGCATGCGCCGTTGGCTTGGAACACCAACCCGTATTCGCGGGAAGGCTGAGACGAGCATTTACTTACTGGATAGTGTCCCTTGGATTGAAGGAACACAGCACAGTCATTGTTTTCAAGTAGCTCCGGCAGCATGGGAATATCTTCCTCCCGAGAAGAGGGACTCAAGTGGTGAGGAGTTTGCATTTAGCTGGAGTAGCGATCTCGCAGCCCTGCTCAATCGACTTCATCCAGTAACACCGCTTCCTAGCCCGCAACACATCAGGGACAATCCGCAGCAGTATATTCGCCGTTCTCAAAAAAGAGGCTCATCAGAACTAGAGGCGGCAATTGTGTATCGTCCCAGCATGGTCCCATCTCATAAAATTGGTACCGGAATGATGCCGCGTGATCGATACGGATTCACCGAGCAGCTTGCTGCCGCACTGGAACCAGAACTCGTCTTCACACCTGCCTATCAACGGCTGATAGGGATACAAAAACATGCAAATCCGTTCTTTCCGACGACATCGACGAAAAAGAAGTCTCTTCAAGAGATGGGAGAGAAAGAAGCACTCGCACAGCTACAAATGGAAAGACGCCTCACGCTTGGAAGAGGGGCGGCACAAGTCACAATAGAAATTTGGTGGCAAAGTACAGAGATACTTCAAGCACTGCGTCAGGCGATTCAGGAACTCTTTGGATATCCGCTCGACAAAGAGAATGGCTTTGTGCTGGCGACACCAGAAGTGAGTCTCACAGTACAAAGCCAGCCTCTTGGAGTCTTTGGTGCTGCACTACAAGTGGCTTCTGGAAGTCGAGAAATGTTCTATGATCGGTACCGTGATGCGCTCATCGAGCGAGTCGAGCGTTTCACGGCCTCAGCAGATATCCCGGCGATACGAGGACGTGTGCTAACGGTAGTGGAACTGGCTGGTGCTGAGGCGTTTCGCGATAACGATCCCAAACCAGCGATAAAAATTGGGTTTGGAAAAAAAGTGCGAATGGTCCAAAACATCACACCGCTTCCTGCTGATATGGATGACCTCCCTCCATTTGTTCAGGAGCAAGAACGCAACGCATTGCCAGAGCGCGCCAAGGCTGCTATACGCGACTTGGTACGTCAAGCTGGTGTTCTGGGAAGTCTTCCTAAAATCCAATCTCTTGCGTCACAAAAAGGAAAGCAAGGGGTGGAACTGCATGTTCCTGAGCCGCTTCATTATCTCGGTGTGTGGATGATTAAGCAGTACAGAAAAAGCAGCGCGACACATCTGGCGACACGTCTTCCAGTTGTCGTCCATATGGCGTCGAATTCCTATAGTGTGCAGGTGATCGCTCCCGGATTTCGGGACTGGATGACGTATTCCGATGCCTCGCTCGCCTTACTGAACGGACAAGGACGTAGTGTCCAAAAGCCGGAAGAGTTCCATCGCTTCCTTCGAGAGACGTTCTCGCGGTGTCTTCTGCCCTTCGGGGATACAATCCTCTTCTGTGATGCCCATAATCTTCGCAGTCAGTGGTGGCAGTGGCTGCAAAACGAGCATATCACCCAGGCTCTTCCTCCGTTCTTTGAGCAATTTCCGAAAGTGCGCATTGTCCGAGTGCGCAAGGGTATCCAGGAGCTTCCAGAGTGGTTTGCTCGAGAGGAGATGAAGCAGTATGGTTTGTCTCAAGGCGTCTTTGCTCTCAAAGAAAATAATCATGTGTTTGCCTGTGTGCAGGCGAAGCCCGCGACAGCAAAGCAGAGCAATCAAACGTCAAAGGTGTCTTCACGAACGAAAGAAAAAAGGACAGGAGAACTCGTGAAAGTAGACCCAGAGCCAGGCTCCTACGCGTGGAACCCCGGCATCGTTGAAATGACCGTCTCCTGTGCAGATGCGAGCGATGCCTTCATGAGCGCTGTAGTAGGCAACGAGTTACGGGCACAATTCGCACCTCAGAGTGCTGCACCCACGCTGCTTCCTCTTCCACTCCATTTAGCGTCCCTCCTTGATGAATACGTCTTGCCATTGAGAAAAGGGCAGCAAGTGTATACAGCGACAAGTGAAATCGTAGAAGATGAACAAGACGAGTAAATCAACGCTTATCAAGGAAGAGATAAGCTAGTTGTTTGTCATGATTATCAGTAGGTCTTTAAGTCACCCTCTACCACGTATACGACGAACCCATTAATAGCATTTGGAGTACGTCGTATACGGTTTATCAGAAGCCAATATACGGCGTAGAAAACATGTCGAAGGTGATAAGTGAAGGTTCAAAGATTTCTTTCAGAAGATGAAGGTCACATGGGATGGACGGTCATCGACGATAACTACCTTCCCATTCAACCTATCCAAGAGTTCCTAACGTATTTAAAACACTTGGAACGATCTCCACATACGATACGAGCTTACGCACATCATTTGCGGTTATTTTGGGAGTATCTAAGTACAATTCGGACTTCATGGACTGTTGTTGGATTGAGCGAATTAGCTGACTTCGTAGCTTGGCTCCGCAATCCTCAACTGGGTCTTCTCTCGCTGCAAGAAATGCTCGCTAAACGGAGTGAAGCCACCGTCAACGTTATTCTTGCTGCTGTCACTATGTTTTACGATTACCACGAGCGCATAGGAAATGTTGAGTCACCACTGTATCGCTCATCTGGATATGCTAAACGCTCCTACAAAGGCTTTTTACATCATATTACGAAGGGTAAGCCTGTTCAAACACGTCTTCTCAAACTGAAAACACCTCGACGTATCCCTCGCACCTTAACGTCTCATGAGGTGGAACAACTAATAGACGCATGTCATCGTCTGCGTGATAAGTTTCTCATAAGTTTTCTCTATGAAACTGGCATGAGAATTGGGCAAGTATTAGGGCTTCGCCATGAAGATATTCATTCTTGGGATAATCTTATTCGTGTTGTTCCTCGTAACGATAATGCGAATGGAGCACGAGCAAAAACAAGAGAACCGTACAGTATCCATGTTTCATCAGCATTGATGACATTGTACACAGATTATCTCATTTATGAATTTGATGAGACAGAGAGCGATTACGTCTTTGTAAATTTGTGGGAGGGAGAAATTGGACGTGCCATGACCTATGAAGCGGTGAGGGACCTGTTTCATCGGATCGGTCGGAAGAGCAATATTCAAGCTCATCCTCATCTTCTTCGGCATACTCACGCTACCAAGTTGCTTCAGAATGGGATGGATGCCACGTATGTGCAAAAACGCTTAGGACATGCCAATGTTCAGACGACGATCTCAACATATGCACATTTAACTGATGATGACCTCAATCGAGCGTATCAACACTACGTTGAAATGAGAGGTCAGGAATGACTATGAGTACTGAAGCGATTATCTGGACAGAAACAAAACTGCAAGTCTTACAGAAACAACTCCAAGGGTTTTGGGAGCAGGATGAATGGAATTTATCTGAATGCCCTCTTACAAACGAGGAACCTAGTCTAAGAACGCTGCGGTTTACTTGTACATCGCCTTCGCTCAATCTTGAACTCAAGTATGCATACTGGAAGAAAATGGCTTCCGGGGCGTGGTCGATGAAAAATGGTTCGGTAACATTCCTAGCCGTATTTATTGCATGGCTCAATCAAGTGGCTCCACAAGAGCGGTCCCTTTTGCAACG
Organism: uncultured Ktedonobacteraceae bacterium; assembly: GCA_964250805.1. GTDB lineage: Bacteria > Chloroflexota > Ktedonobacteria > Ktedonobacterales > Ktedonobacteraceae > JBBQVS01. The sequence continues at coordinate 11,610 of CAXUHG010000009.1, forward strand.
GAGCTTAAGGCAATGGGAAACCTCCTTGTGTTCTTACTTGGTAGCGCAAGGGACGCTTCAGGAACACTTTACAACCTATCTCAACGGTTCGCAATCCCCTCGTCAACAGCAAGTTACTGACCCTCGTATCCCTGCTTTTCGCCAAGTATACCGCATTCTCCAAGAGGTGTATGATGATCGAGCGGAATATGAGAAAGATATTTGGGATCTACGCAAACTGAGCCTCTCCCTCAACACTTCTCAATCCACATACAAACTCAACTTCTCCTTGATCGAGCAACCATGGCTTCGACAGGCTGCAAAAAGTTATCTCCATTACTGTCTGGCGACTTCGGCAACAGCGAGTTGCTTTACTCGGATCATTGCCATTCGGAGATTTTCTACCTTTTTGAGCAAGTTTCATCCGTCTCTTCAATCCGTAGCCGTAACGCGCCCACTTCTCCTTGAATATATTGGGTATTTGATGCAAAGAGGCTTAAGTGTAGAATCTAGAAAAGAATATCTGCTTCTTCTGAGAACCTTTCTAGACCTTGCTCAGCAAGAGGGATGGATGCGCTTGGCAGAGCAGCGGCTTATCTATGATGAAGATATCCCAGTGCGTAGGAAGCGACAACCTCGCTTCATTCTGCAGGGCATTCTCGACCAGCTCCACCAACATATGGCGGCACTTGATTCTGCTATCTTGCGTATGCTCTTAATTCTCGAAGAATGTGGAATGCGTATTAGTGAGCTGTGTACCATGCCTCTGAACTGTCTCATGCAGGATGCGACTGGGGATTGGTTCTTACGCTATTACCAGTCAAAAATGAAGAAAGAGCACAGCATTCCCATATCAAGGGAAGTGGTTGCTGTGATCCAAGAACAACAACAGGTAGTCCGAGTACGATGGGAAACAGCTGTCAGTTATCTTTTTCCCTCCGAGAAAGGCCGCCCGCTCAAGCAAGTAGTCTTTCTCAATGCCCTCAATCGTTTAGCCTATCAAAAGCAGATTTGTGATGAGACTGGTCGCCTGCATCGCTTTCAGCCACACCAATTTCGCCATACTGTAGCAACAAGAATGGTCAATAATGGCGTCCCTATTCAAATCGTTCAACGCTACCTCGGGCATGAGTCCCTCGTCATGACTCAGCGGTATGCAGAAATTCACGATCAAACACTCAAAGAAGAATTTGCCAAGTTTCGGGGAAAAGTTGTCGATAGTGTTGGAAAGGTGATTGAACAAGAGGGACACATGGATTCGCTAGATATGCAATGGTTCAAGAAGAATGTTCTTGCCCAATCCTTGCCCAATGGCTATTGCGCTCTCCCCATTGTTGCTGGTCCCTGTCCACACGCTAATGCATGCCTAACATGTGTTCACTTCCGAACAGATGCCAATTTCTTACTCATGCACAAATCCCAATTACAAGAGACACATCATTTGATCCAGGTGGCTCGTACTCATGGGTGGCAACGCCAGATCGAAATGAATGAAAAAGTTGTATTGAACTTAGAGGGTATTATTACCACTTTGGAGAAGAGTGATGACCCATCAACGTAACACAAGTGGATTACGTCAAAGCGCGCAATCGCGACATCAACAGGCAGTTCAGAGAGTAGAGGAGGGTATCGCTCGCTTATTACAGGAGGGAAGGTCAATCAACTTCAATATCGTTGTTGCAACGGCCAAAGTTTCTACCGCTTGGCTCTATCGAATGCCTGAGATACGACAGCGCATTGAACACTTGAGACAACAACCTCATGCCAACTCCACGATCCCTTCAAAAGGCAAAGCCTCTGATGCTTCAAAGAATGCTATGCTGACTACACTCAGGAACAAGATGAAGGTTCTGGAGACCGAAAATCAAGAACTCAAGCACTAACTCGAAGTTATTTACGGACAGATCCTTACAAAAAAAGATGACTATGGTCCTTGAGTATTACTAGAAAGAAATATCACATTAAAGAGTGGCCTAGCTCAACTTCAATATGAAGTGACGCTACAACATCGTGGACGGATGTGATATGATTTCCGACAGAGAGTTCCTTGCGCATGCTCAGACTCTGTTGATAGTATTCACTGCGTCCTCTTCTCTCTGGTTAGCAAGGGCCACTACTATGGAAACTGCGAGTGGAATAGATACGGCGGACCTTTTCTTTGAAAAAGTAGTTTCGTCCTTCGTAGACGAGCCAGATTTCGTCAACCGACAGTGGCTGAACGACCAGATCGCTGCTGCCCTTGAGAAGCCTGACTGTCGCTACCTGCTCCTAACGGGTGAACCGGGGGCAGGAAAAACGGGGATCGCAGCTTCACTAGCACGAGAACATCCTGATTGGCTGCGTTACTTCATCCGCCGTGACAGTTGGACACCTCTCAGCGGGCGTGATATTCGCTCGTTCTTGTTCTCGCTAGGACACCAGCTTGCCGCGAGGAGGCCCTCGCTCTTCCAACCAGCTAACCTCGAAATCGTCGTCAACCAGCGGATCGACATGCTGTCAAGCAGCGGGCAGGTCGTCGGGATACACATCGATGACTTACAGGTATCGCCCTTCTTTCAAACTGCCCTACGGGTGACACAGCAGGTCGGCGAGGTGAGAGGTTCGCTCACGGGTATTGCTGTGAAGACGACTCAGGTTGAGCCACGCCTCCTCGATCCCGACAACCTCCAGTATCTTGCTCTCCTTGACCCTGCTAAGGTACTCCTAGCCGAGGATCCCAACACTCATATCGTGGTCCTGGTCGATGGTCTTGACGAGATCGCAGAAGAAAGGAGCTTGCTTGACTGGCTGGCGAACAGTCCCGAATTGCCAGATAACGTGCGCTTTGTCCTCACATCCCGTCCTCACGCGTCTCTACACCCACTCATGAGCCGACGTGCTAGGTCACTAGTGCATCTTCGGGTCGAGCCTGGGAGTGTTCAGGTTCGCCATGATCTCACCACTTATGTCAGTCGCGTCGTTGCTGAGTCTTCGATCACCGAAGCACTAGCAAGCGGAGGTGTCACATCTGCCGAGTTCGTCCGCCAGAGTGTGGAGAAGTCCGATGGGAACTTCGCCTATCTGGTCGCCTACTCCCGGGCCTTGCGCGAAGCGGTGAAGCGACAAGATACAGCTACATGCTTCCGCCTCTTGCAATTCGCCGATATTCCCTCTGGACTCAACGATCTCTATAGCTTCTTCCTTGATCTGCTCAAAAGAGACATCGAACAGCTTGGCACGCTGGAGGTCCAAGCATCGCTCTCGGCCACTGACCGTGCAGTTCTGGCTTGGGAGGGAGTGGGTCAGGCCATCCTGGGAGTACTGGCTGTCGCTCGGGAACCTCTTACCGTCGAGCAGATCGCACGTTTCGGGGACATCCGCGTTTGGCCCCGCCACCTTCACAATGTGATGGCACGCCTCACCCAGTTTCTCGATCAAGAAGCTAGCGGGTACCGCTTGTTTCACACCTCGTTCACCGAATTCCTCACAGCTCCGACCACCAGAGAGCGGCGACCGTCCAGTGCTGTCTATCCCTCCGAATGGAACGAGCGGATAGTGCGCTCCTATCGGCAAGATACGCCCAGGTGGATCGAGATAGAGTGGAGCAGAGTTGACCGCTATGGGCTTCTGCACATTGCGGATCATCTGGTAGCACTTGGTTCATCGGCTGCTGCCGAGGTGGTCGAACTGGTCAACCCTGATGTTAGACGAGCCATGCTCTCCTTGTTTAAGACTGACAGCCAATTCCAGCGCACCATCGACCAAGCTCTTGAGCAGACGGTGACAAGCTCTAATCTCTCGGAATCGCTTCCCACAATTATCGGCCTGAGTACCGTTCGGGTCGGGATTCAAGAGCAGAGTCAGCAGGTGACTCCGGCGGTACTTGGTCTTATGGCCCGTCTCGGTAAAATAGACACCGCCCTCGAGTACCTGGGCATCATGGGTGCATCTATGCAGCGTTTCCAGGGCCTGCATCAGGTCCGCCTGCATGCTTCCCCATCTGATCTCAATAGGGTCGGGGCCTTGGCTGATCTCGACCGACTCGTCCAATACGCCCTAGATATCCGACCAGGGCGACCATTTATGCCTGAACGACGCAACGCGCTCAGGATTGCAGCCGTTGAACTCGCTCCGCAGGACCTCACCCAGGCACTGCGTTTGGCTGATCTGTGTGAAGAGGAAGGCAAAACGGAGATCCACGATGGCGTCCTTGCAGTTGCTGCACGCTTTACAGCGCTAGCGTCGGTAGGAAAACTCATACGCAAGATGGATTCCAACCGTGCTGCAGCTTATATAGAGGCGGCGCAACGTCCTCTTGGTACGAGAGGACACAAGTACGAGCGCAGACATCTCCTCGAACAGGCTGAGGCAGAGATGGAAAGAGATTCTTCCCAAGTTACCCCATCTCTATTAGCTCGGCTCACTGTAGCATGGGCACCCCTCAACCAGACTCACGCTCTTGCCTCTCTGAGCAATCTACGGGCACTGGTTGGTCTTCCTGCTGGTGAGAAGATACCGGAAACACTCCCATATGCTGGCACAATGGAAGACAGTGCCTTCAGTCAACTAAGGGGGGAACTGGGGGAACTCGTTGTGGCTGCCGAGGTCCTCAGAACATACGCTCCACTGATAGCGAAGGTGCTACTCGAACACGTCAGTCGCACACCCGTCGATTTTTCATCATGTGACGTTCTTCCACATGTGGCAGAGCTTTGGGCGGCCTGGGGTGAGTATAGCATGTGTTGGCTGGTCGTCAATAGATTGTTGGCCTTTGAACGGAGACTCGGCTGGTTCGGACCAGCAAAGGAGATCACAAGGCTCGCAACTCTGCTCGTTCCGTTCGATAGGGCTGAGGCGATATCGCTCGTAGACGAGGCCTTCCGCATGATCGAGGCCGCGTTTGACCCCAATGAGACGCTCAAGCAAGACCAGATCAACTCAGCTCTCTCCGGTATGGTGATGTCGCTGTTGTCCTGGGACACTGAGCACGCACTGAAAGCTGCCCGTTGGATCACCTACACTCGCTGGATTGAGGGATCGTCGGAGGTGTCTACCAACAACCAACCCGACGCACTTGCCCTGATCGGCCTGTCAATTGCTGACACACACCCCACTCATGCGCAAGACCTCCTCGAGGAGTGCATGAAGTTCGTCACGCTTTCAACGGGCCGGAATGGCGATGAGGAACAGGTTGCACCTCCTGCGTTTTTCCACACCGTTGCAGAGCAACGAGACGGGGATGAGAGGGCTGTACCTGATGCAGCGACCAGCCAATCCCAGATGATATTAGCTATCCCATACTTCATGAATGTGTTGAGCGTCTATAAAGCTGAACGAGACAGTCAAATAGCGACGACACCAGCCGACACAGTGCGCTGGGTCCTACCACCTCCTCGCTTCTTTGGATCACCCTACAACTGGACTCGCACGTTTCGCATCCTAGCTGAGTATGTCGCGGCAAAAGATATCGGATTGGCCGAGCAATTGTTAGAGATGATCGTCGATCCCGCAGAACGGGCAATTGGCTTGGGAACTCTTTTTACTCTTCTGACAGCACGAGGCGACGACAAAGCCGTATCGTTCAAGGAACGAACACTCCGGACACTCCAAATGGTGCCCGACTATGAGTGTGACATCGACGTGCAGTCGGCTGACCCTGGCCTCATCACCGCTTACCTGAATCCGCACGAGCGGGCGTGCTTCGGGGTCGCCCTGCGCCTCGCACTCGCCGACCCCAACAGCACACTCGCCCTCCTTGAGCAACTGAAATCGGCTTCTCTTGTTGCCTCAGTCAAGACCGATGCCCTCTTCAGAGTTATTTTGACAACGGTAAAGCCGGACGTGACCCAGGAACAGGCACCGGCCAATGAGCCGAACGCGTTCCACAGGAAACTCCTGGACCAAGCTAGCCGATGGAGTGATCCAATTCATGCCGCTCTTTTGCTACGTGCGCTCGCCTATGCCGTTGTCGGCTACTGTCCTGAGGCAGTGGAAGGAATCGTCAACCAAATCAGCATCCCGGTCTATCGGGCCTTCGCTGAGATCGCCCTAGCCCCTCTGCTTCACCCCAATGACAGGCAGCGAGTTGCTGAGCAGTGCCAACGGACCGTGACACACCTTCCCGTGGACATCCCTCCTCATCAATCGGCAGCAGCCACGGTGAAAGCGGCAGCACTCCTGACAAAAATCGACCCTGAAGTCTCTGAGAGATTGGCTCGAGAAGGGCTTGATGCTGCGAGGCAGTGTGGACATCTCTATTACCGGGGGCTAGCCCTTCTCGAGTATGTGGGCCTTGAGGTGAGAGGCGTTGAGACGGCAACCCTGGTGACCGAAATTGAGGGACTCATCGAGCGACTCGGTGCCCACTATCACGCTGCCGAGCTGCTGTGTCGCCTCTTTCCAGCACTGGTTGATCTGTTTCCTGAGCGAGTACCAGCAGCTCTCATAAGGATACTGGATTGGGGTTGGACGTACACTATGGCACTGCTTGAGTATGCTGCACCTGTACTGATCAAGCGTTATGATGTCGGAATCGTATCAGCTCTACACGAGGCGCTCGTCGATGCCTTTGCCTGTCTTTCGGACCCACTCAAACCTGCAACTCGCAGGAGAGCGGTCGATGGTGTCAGCACTGACAGGTGAAGTTGCTCTACAGGTATGTAGCGAGGGCGACTCGAAGTTCGCCAGAGGATGCAGAGAGTCACGCTCTCTAATGATAAGTTTGAAGCATATGGTTCTGATGAGAGTTGTAGTAAGGAATCTCACGACTATCGAGCGGTCAAGTTTTCTTCAAAAGAGGGAAGCAATGAGCAAAAAGCGGATGGGCATGACAGAAGTATACTTTGCCCTACATCTTACAACAGGCTTTGATAGACAAAAGAGATGTCTTCGTTGATGAAGAGTATTGTGTAAAGATAGAAAAGAGAGGAGAAGCAAAGATGGATCCTGCAATCGTCGATCTGACGGCAAGAGTTATGGGGGTCTTACTCCCGCTCGTTTCCAAGAGCGCGGAGGAGGTTGCGAGCAAAGTAGGTGATGCAGCCTTTGAAAAGATGAAGGCGTTGTTAGCGACCTTGAAGCAGAAATGGTCAGCAGACAAAGAAGCCACCGACAGTCTGATTCGTTTTGAAGAGAAGCCAGACCGTTACCAAACGGTAATTGAAGATATATTACAAGAGAAGTTGGCCCAGGACCACGATTTGGCATATCAGTTGACGGTAATGCTTGGAGAAATGGGGCCCGCACTTGACATTGTACAACACATGGGGGAGGGGAAGGATATCATAGGTCTTAAAGCAAGAGAGATGAGAAGTGGAAGCGTGAGAATTTCTCAAGACATCGACCATGCCGAAGGAGTAACTGGTGCAGAATTCGAGACTCTCGGATGACGTTTCTTCTCAGCGATTCTGTCAGATTTCTGCTCGAGTGAGAGGATTGTGCATCTAAAAAAACAACAATAGCAATCTTCTTTTGAGTGAATTTTATCCTTGTTCTTCACGCTGACTGATTGCCCCTTAACTTCGAGAGCGCACTCTAGCTTTTATAGGAGGTTTCCGACCTGCTGCAAGCTCCTATTTCGTTCCATTAACATTCGAGGGCCGCTATTTACTGAAATTTCTTAGAGCGTGTTTTGTAAATAGGCTGAAACCGCTTACCTCCAATGCTTCAGCCTCTGTAGTAGGTGAGGCAGACGAGAGTGTGCTCATGCTCGCTTGCTCCTCAATCTTGACCCTAGCTCTCTAGTCATTTACAAAACACACTCTTAAAGAGACTGTACGACCGTTACATACTAACAACGTACAGTCCCTCTGCTCAAGCTATGTGAGCTATGACAGCTACTGATAATTATAACAGACTGCTAACTGAGACAGGGACGTCTTGTTCTTCTATGAAACGTATCACTCGTGCATGTCTACCGGTTCTGCAGCGATAATGATTAGAGGGAGTCGCTATAGAGCCAGCATCATTCATCTTTGACGATGATACATCCATCATGGTGGGCCCGATCTCGTGGCTTGATGTGCCTTGCCCGAAGTTGCGTATACGTTTGGAGATGTTCTGGAGCTTGTTGCCAGTGATAAACGGTGACACTAGGGCATGATCCAGAGGGTTCGTGAGTCCATCTGGCAGAGCATGTTGTACAGATGTAGGGATAGGGTTCACCTTGCTGGTGGGTCAAGAGATGCTTCATGTGAACGTATTCTTCTTCAACTAAAGAGGTGTTTGAGAGTCGTCTGTCCAGTACTGCACTTGAATACATTTGTGAAGTGATAGGGTCAAGGTTGTTGTAGCCAGCCGCAAAGTAGAAAAGGAGTGTCTCCAACATGTGGAGAGAGAACCCGACTCTACAGGAAAAATCGAGTTCTTTGTCCTCATTAGCAAGTATTTTTCACCGGGTGAGGTAATCCACGAACTCCTCCTCGAACTGGTAGCGCTTTGTGTTATTCCATGTGGTTTCTCGAACAAGGTTGTGTCTGCAGAGAATGGTCATCTTGTCGTCTAAGTATTCATGGTCATCGTAGTAGTACACCAAGTACATTTCCCCACCACTATTGTAGGAGTGTGCTTTCTTGATTGTGATGAATTCCCTTTTTAACGGGTAGCTGTCCAGGTCTTTGCGCATCTCAGATAAAAGTTCAGGCATTTGCTGTTCTATTTTGCTAAACGTTACAATCTTGGTCGCCTCGCGTTCATCTCCTGCTTCAGCAATGACCTTCCATGCTCGTAACACTTCAACAGCATATTTGGGTGAATCAGAGTCAATGAGCTTGGCGCATGTTTGACAGAGCCAGATAGCATTGTAGATAGATTTTCGTTCGTTAGGGGTCAGGGCTGGATCATAGCGAGGGCCTTCTGGGGACGCTGCTGTAATGTGGGATGCGACACCTGTGTTAACGACTTTGTCCTCTTCTGAATGCGCCTCAATTGTTTCTCGCCTGCATGCTGGGTTCGAGCACTTAGCACGCGCACGTTTAAACAATATCTCTTTAGTTGCTTGACTAAAGTTGTCTCTCATATAGAGAGCTTCCTCCTATTCAATTGATATACTGTTTTCTTCTTGCCACTCGTCAGTAGCTTCGAGTAAGGCATCTATGGCTGCCTGTACTACATTTGCGTTCAGTCGATACTGGTAGTACTTAGGACCATTTTGAGCCAATTCAAGAAAGTTTTTTGCCACGAGTTTTTCGAGTACTGCTTGAGGATGTTTGATGGTCCTCATTGTATCAAAATCGAGTTCTCTGTGCGTTTTTGTGATCCAGGGAACGGAAGCTCCTGTTTCAACAAGCGTGTCTGTCTGCTCCATGATGACAGAGAGCAAGAGCGTCATTTCTTCGTCGCGTTCACAGATGATGGCAGTATCCTCATATATTTTAATGCCGCGACGAGGAGGACGTGCTCCTGATTGTTGGTCTCTCTTGTTCATTTCTACATTGCCTCTTTTCTCTTAAAAACGAAAGACGTAACTGAATAATTATATTTGGCATTGTCAATGAGGGGTAGAGCTACAGCTTACGTAGCTTTCCCTCAAATGAAGCAATCAGAAGATGAGATAGACATGAAAAAGGAGATCAGTATTCCTGATCTCCCCTAGCTGTCGATCTGCTATGCTACATCCTTTGTTGGTGGCTTCCTCTTTGGCTTACGCTTACGAGCAAAGAATGGGACAAAAGCTCTTACCATGTCACAAAGGTTATGCATAATGTCTTTTGATGTTATAGTCATCAGAAGCACGACGACAATCGTCAGTGACAGGAGAAGGGCAATCATACCCACCACAACAACGAGGACCAGCTGAGCATCAGGAGAAAGTGTCCCTAACGCACTGCTGTAGCCCATGAATGGCTCCTCCAATACTAAAGGTACAAGAGAATACCACAGAGCAGAAAAACCAGATTTGAGGATGCTTCAAGGAGCAAATTCAAGTTTTGTCGATCTGCTTTGTCAGTGTCCACCCATCTTTTCGACTTGCTCTACCGGCCAAGATATGCGCTAATCGACGAAGATTGAAAAGGATACTGCTGCGGCGGCTACTTCTTATGTTGCCTAAGTTCTCAACCTGTATTTTACCAAAGCACAGATGCACTTATTCGTGTATATGCAAAATCTAGTACTTGAGTACTATGCAAAATTGTAAGAGATCATTTTGCTGATATAATCCAACATATGTGTACGAGTACACAATTTTGCATATGTTGGTATAATACACATAAGCCCGATGAGAGGGATTGAAACAATCTTCCCCCTTTTTGAGCTGTATCCTGCTTCTATCTATTGAAGTACGAAACAGGTCCAAGAAACACGAACTGGTCGATCTGCTTTGTCGGTGTTCACCTGACCTTCTTAATGGCTCTACCGGCCTAGTAATGCTCATTGAGTTGGTTGAAAGGATACTGCTGCTACGACCAGTTTTTGTTACTTAAATGCGACCAGAAGAAGGGAAATGAGGATATCTTTTAGGGTATCTGCTTTTTGCGAACTAACATTGTTAGATACTCTGCGCTACTTCTCGCTGTTTGTATGCTCCATGCACTTGGCAACTCCATCGCTCTATTCTAGCCTCAGTAGCTTGTATTCTTCCATATCTTGCACATACTACTTAGTAAGTTCATTATGAGCATCAAGAAAACCAGTGAGGGCTATCTTGAGAGCGTTCATCACATGTTGGAGGTGGAGAAGATCAACGTGAAATTCGCCGTCAACTGCTTTATCTTTCTTTGTAGTCTTGTCCCAGTTCTTATTGTAGCGAAACGCAGTCGATCCTGGGTCAATCTTGGCAAGTTCTTGTATTTGGACGGTGACCCAGGCTGGAACATCTGTGTCATATTCGCGCTTGATGAAAGCGACAAAGGCATCTGCCAACTCGTTCAGGCTATGCGTTTTGACCGTTCTCCCTATGATAGCCTTCAACAGGAGTTCTATTGAGTGATGGTAGAGGAAAAGCGTGGGGTTCGCAAGGCGGTAATCTTCCCATTGGTGATTCTGAATGATGTCTGTAAGCACGAGTGCAGCATCGAAATACTGCTCTGCCAACTGCTGGAGTGACGTATTTGCCATGCCTCCAATCAGAAAACCAAGAGGCTCTTCCCAGGCATCTCCTCGCTCAAGATCGTCTGTTGGCTCCTCGAAAAGAGGGTGGTGCATCTGATCCTCAGAAATGTTGGACATGATTCATGCTCCTCCTTTTTAACCCATATACCACTTCCTTCATCATACCTCTTCTCTTAATAGGATTACCATATCAATCTAGGATACGTATCCGTAGCGTATGATCATCCTAAATTGATATGGTAATGCAAGAAGAAATAGGCTCCACAGTAGCATTGTGAAGCCTATTTTATACATCGCTCGACACCGTTGGGGGGACAGCGGAACAGAGTGTACTCTTGGGCATGGCATAGATAGCATTCTATCATAGATGTGACCGTGTGTAAATAATAAGTTCTATTATTATAAATCAAACAGCTAAGCGAACAAAGGTATTAGTCCTGTAACACCGCTTCGTGCTAGATTTCACGTTGCGCTAGACCTTCGTCATTTTGAGGCCTATCTACAGCACTTCATCTCGTCGCTCTTCTGTGACTATGTAGCAGTGTCGCATATGCACTTGCTGGCCGAGAATGTGACTGAGAAGGGAACATACACAGGCAAGCTGAAATAGAGAATGCAGACGCAACTTTATCCCAGTATTTGCGAGGCACTATTCCTCTTGATCCCATACTGAAAGTATTCCTGCAATGAAAAAGACAAGAGGAAAGAAGAACGCTTTTACGTTGCGTTTCAGTCGAACGCTACGAATTAATCCAAGTAACCAACTCGCAAATACGAGTATGCCACTTCCATACAAGATAAATCTGCTTGAGGGCCATGCGTTAAGATAGCGGGTTCATAGCCGCAGAGTAGATAAGTGCGGCACAGTTTTTGGGTTTACGCATCTTCTGCAGGAAATATTCCCTCGTACCCAGCCAAAAGGCTCCTTTAACTTCTCTTATCGCATATCTGACCACTGTATCCCACCAAAAACTGTGTTGATAATCCAACTGTGCTGACAACTAAGCACGACAGAACCCGCAAAAGGCAAAACTGGACTGCGCTTATCTCGTTGGCGGTGACCAGGCTCCTTCCTTAACGTTGGGCCTCAAAGAGCAATTTTTGGGACGTGTAACATTTTGTACCTCTTGGTTGAATATGTGATAGCATGTTTTTTGTATGAGTTCTCTAAGGCAAAAAGAATTGCATAACGATTCAGAAAAATCTTCTCCCGACAATGAGGAAGATGCGTCTACGCTATCACTGGCTAAGTGTCAGCTTCTGACATTTCTTGACGACAGGTCGGAGGCTTTACTTGGCACAATACGCGCATATGTACAGCGTTCAGGGATGGTGGGGGGTGACGACGTGCGTACCGTTGCGCTCGACATTCTGCAAGAAACCGTTGTCGAAGCATTGGCCCATGCAGACCGTTTCACTCCTACCCGCCAACCTATGGCATGGCTGTTAGGAATTGCGGTAAATATTCTTCGGCGTAGGAAGGTGGACAAAGCAAAGCACTGGCAGCGCGAAGTGTCGTTGTATCAGCTCTCCTCGACACAGACAGAGGCTACAAGTACACACGATCTTCTCAATACAGTAGCAATGCCGCTTTATGATGGGCCAGAGCAGACATATATCGTCAAAGAACAGGAGGCAGATTTGCTTTCGCTTGTATCACGCGATGACCAGCAGGTATTACGTCTCGCTATCCTTGAGAATTTTGACCGTGAAAGCCTTGCCCAACGTCTTGGTATAACCTCTGGCGCGGCACGAGTACGACTTCATCGCGCTCTAGCACGCTTACGTGCGGCGTGGACGAATCAGCAGAAAAATTTGCAGGAGGGAGAGTAGCAATGCAGAAAGATGTAACGCCACGTATGCGTCAACGCGTCGAAGCTCTCTATAGCTATACAAACGCGCTCGAAGATGGCGATTTTGAGGCTATTGCTACGATACTGCACGAAGCTGAGTATGATGCCGTGTTGGAGCAAATGATTATAGCGATGAACGAGGTATATCTGCATGAAGACGATGTACAAGAAGAGGCTGAACAAGCAAGAGAACACTCCGCAGAACCTACTCTACTCGTACAAGGAAGTGATCAAGGTGCAACGCTTCCAATCAGGCGTATACGTCGCTTTAGTCCGTTCTTGCAGACACTTGCTGCGGTACTCGTAGTTGGCTTGTTACTTGGAAGTTTTCTTGTGCTGTTTGCTTCCCGCCGTGGGAGCTTGAGTGGAGGTGAACCACTCAGTACTGTGAACGGCACATGGCGCGTAGTAACTAGTCCGAAAGCTTCGTCGTATGACCATCTTAATGGAATAGCGGCCCTTGCTGCAAACGACGTTTGGGCTGTGGGAACCACGAGTGGTACGAGTATTGATCAGTCGAAGACACTGATTGAGCACTGGAATGGGACAACATGGAGTATCGTGCCTAGCCCAAATCCTGGTACAACGTCTAATGGTCTTACAGGGATAACAAGCATTGCGGCAAACGACATATGGGCGGTTGGCTTTACGTCCAATCGTAGAGATAATAACGTAGACACATCGCTGCTTGAACATTGGAATGGAACAACATGGAGTGTTGTTGCTAGCCCAATCGTAAAGCAAGGAAGTCAGTTGCTCAGGCTGGCTGCTGTCTCGACAAACAATGTCTGGGCTGTGGGATACTCTACTAATGATAGCGGCACAATTTCACGTACATTAATCGAACGTTGGGATGGGACAACATGGAGTGTTGTGCCTAATACGCTCACCTCTCAATTGGGCTACAATATTCTTAATGGCATCTCTGCACGGACAGCAGATGATGTCTGGGTGGTCGGTGCAACTGGCAGCCTTCATACACCGAAGGCGTTGATTGAGCATTGGAACGGAACGAAATGGAGTCTTGTTGCCAGTCCAGATGCAGGAGGTACACAACGCGGCTTAGGTAGCGTTGTAGCTGTTTCCGCAAACAATGTGTGGGCAGCAGGGTCATCCTCTGGTAGCTTTGGTAGTGATGGGCAGACGCTCGTTGAACACTGGGATGGGATACAATGGAGTATCGTTGATAGTCCAAATCAAGGTTCCTATGACAGTTTTAGCGCATTGACTGTTGTATCAGCAAACAATATCTGGACGGTTGGTTTCAGCAATCATACACCCGAAACGCTGATTGAACATTGGAATGGCGATCAGTGGAGCATCATTCCAAGTCCTCAGTTACGGAACAGTTTTCTTAACGATGTCGCTGCTGTTTCCGTGAATGACGTGTGGGCAGTTGGTTTTATCAACCCAGAAGGGTCCGTTGCTCATGGGCTGATAGAACACTATTCCAAATAGATGAGGATACGTTATTGGTAGTAGACCTTGAGTTAAGATAGCAGGGTCGTAACCGCAAAGTAGATACGTACGGCACAATTTGGGATATGTCCGAAATCGGTCACCGCTTCTCATAGACAACTGGTCCGATAATACGAATTATTGGGCGAGTTGTCCCTCTCTGACGGGAAGGTATCGGCGGAGTTGACCATTGTATCCTATCAAAAACTCTGCCGATGCTCCAACTGTGCCGGTAACTAAGCTCTTCAGCATTTCCAAAAGACGAAGCTGGACCGTACTTATCTACTTTGCGGTTACAAAGCTCCTTCCTTAACGCCGGGCCTAGTAGTGTTGTAAGAAAGAGGACGTTGCGTATCAATGCAGTGTAACGATACCATCTGATGTATTTTTCGTTAGTGTTGTGAAACAGATGCATAGAACTGTTCCAATGAGTTCATCAGAGGAACGTCCTCTGTAAAGTAGAGGTCAGAGGAAACATTGCCAAGCAGTTGGCCCAGTCGCAATTCTGGATGGGCACACCACAGTGTGTACAATCGCTCGATCACGACCCGTTTCTGTTCATCTGTCGTTGCACGATCCGTGGTGTTCTGTGGGATGTCATTCATAGTATATCTTGTCCTCTTTCTTCGCTACTGGAGGTAGCTACGTTTTTTCCCCTCCAAATTACTCTAAGGGAAAAGAAGTAGAAATGCATCGTAGGCTTTTTACTCTAACCAATAAGACGAGATCACTCTTTGGAAGAGGATGTGCCAGTTGAACTCAGGGATCTGATATACATGGAGTTTTCATTCGTGGAGACTCGTTTCCCTGAACTTCCGATACCGGGCTGGAGGAACGCCTACTTCTCGTCTAAAGGCTTTGCGAAAGGCGACTTCCGAAGCATAGCCGAGTTGTTGCACAATCATTTCCGTCTCTACTTCCTTCTTGAGCAAATGGGTCGCCATATGCATACGCCAGCGTGTGAGATATTTTATGGGTGGCTCTCCGACTAGATGAGTAAAACGCGAGGAGAATGCTGAACGGGAGAGAGCCACTGCATCTGCCAACTCCTCTACCTTCCAGCCGCGTTCGGGAAACTGGTGGATCAGACCAAGGGCGGTACTGATGGGCTGATCGCGCAGTGCTGCCAGCCATCCTCCGCTTGTCTCGGCTTGCTGTTGGGTCCAGATGCGGATGATCTGAATAAAGAGCATCTCGATCAAATGCCGCAGCACGGCCATCGCACCAGCCTGTTGCGAGGTTGCCTCATAGGCAATCAAACTCACAATATTAGCGAAACCCTGGATCATGCGTCCCTGTTCTCCTGGAATATGCAGGACGTTTGGCAGTGATTGAAGTAAGGGATGGGCCCCAGGATTTTCAAAGTGGAATGCGCCACAAAGCAGAGCAGTTTTGGGTCCTTCTCCCTCAAAAGGGAAAATCTTGTACACTCCATGTGCGTCATAATCCAGATGGACAACCCCTTGTGCGAGAGGTGAAGCGAGTTCATCACAGATAGTGTGAGCGTGTCCATGTGGAAAGACGACCACATCTCCATCCTCGACTCGCTATAGCGTGGGATCGCCCTCAGCA
Organism: uncultured Ktedonobacteraceae bacterium; assembly: GCA_964250805.1. Classification (GTDB taxonomy): domain Bacteria; phylum Chloroflexota; class Ktedonobacteria; order Ktedonobacterales; family Ktedonobacteraceae; genus JBBQVS01. Next base: position 27,500 of record CAXUHG010000009.1, read on the forward strand.
AGTAGGTAGCCGCCTCCAAAGTTGAATATGTGGAAGGTGCTGTCTTGACTGGGTGCGAAATCAACGCGCCAGGGAGAAGCAGCCTCTGTATGCGAACTTAGCCAGCCTTTCAATTCTAGCGCATTAAGTACATCCGTGAGAACATCCATATTACTCTCCAAATTTAGGACGATCAGACATATATTGCGAATAGTATGGCATAGATCGTCCTGCTTTTCAAGAGTATACTCTGTTCATCAGGACAGGGTGAGATTACAGAGGATGCGCGAAGCGTGGTGGGCACGCAGATCCGCTGGTCTGTAGCTGCACTCCTACCAGAATTAGTAGTGATACTATAAGGAGAACAATGGTGCTATGACCACAATGAAAGCTGTACAGATACATGAGTTTGGTGATGTTGATGTTTTGAAATATGAGGACATCGAGCAACCTGAACCGCAGGCTGGTGAAGTGCTGGTGCATATGCGGGCCGCAGGCGTGAATCCGATAGATTGCCTTTCCCGCACAATGCCGATACCTGGTATTACAGCAGGACACTTTCCATATATCCTGGGTTTGGATATCTCAGGGACAGTCGTCACGCTAGGCGAAGGTGTGACACAGTTTGCGCTGGGTGATGAGGTGTATGGGTTGCTGCCAAAGGGATACAGCGAGTATATCGCCGCGCCTATTACAGATCTCGCGCTCAAACCGCAGCGATTGACGCATCAGGAAGCTGCCGGTCTGCCGCTGGCTGGGCTGACAGCTTGGCAGGCATTGTTTGATACTGCCCATTTGCAAGCGGGACAGACGGTTTTCATTTCCGGCGGAGCTGGCGGCGTTGGTCATTATACGATCCAACTCGCCAAATGGAAAGGCGCGCAGGTTGTTACCACCACTTCCACTCGCAATATGGAGTTTGTACGTGAACTAGGAGCTGATGTTATCATCGACTATACCCAGCAAACGTTTATCGAGAGTATCAAGGATGTGGATGTTGTGCTGGATACCGTTGGTGGAGATGTGCTCAAAGACTCGTTTCAGGTGGTCAAACGTGGCGGTTCAATTGTCTCGCTGCGCGGCCATCATGGGGTGAAAGCTCTTGGCGACCAGCTTGCTCCCCAGTATGGTGTGGTCTTTGCAGTCATCGTGGCTTATCCGTCAGGTGAGCAGATGGCCGAGATAGCGAAACTGGCCAATGTCGGTCAACTCAAAACCCATCTCGATGCCGTTTTCCCACTCAAAGACGTGGCTCAGGCCCACAAGCTGAGCGAGGGCGGACATGTACGTGGCAAGCTTGTGCTCACTCTTGAGTGAACCGGCGTGGTAAAAGCGGGCGAGGGTGGTGTGCAGAGAAACTGATCCTGGCTGCAACTTGGCCGAAACGGCTATGATAGACCGATTCCGGTCAGGTTGCAGCTTTAAGTATGCGTTCCAAGGCAGTCTCTTGCGCGGCATCTGGACCGAAGAGCATGGTCAAGCATCTCTTACACAAACGGTCTCTTGAATCTACACGAGTTCTTTCAGCTGTACGGAGACAGGAGTACATCACTCCGGCTTCCTTACACCTGGGAAGGGTTGACCTGATTTGTCTGTGTACGTTCACGCGTCTCTGGGGGTTATTGCATAACCCCCAGAAAAGGTGCACTCAGCTTCAACTAAGCATCTCCTTCGTCCATCATCGATAGGAGAGGGGATGCGCTAAAGCTTCGACCATTCCTCTTCTAAAGAGATGGAGCAGATGGAACCGTCCAGGACCATCATAATATCCGGGGGAAAGCCCACGTTAAAAATGCAACAGAGGGAGCAAATGGCTTCATTCACTCCTCTAAGCCTTTTGCCTTATGCAGTCTTGGTTGGTAAGGGTCGAAGGTATTCCGTTGCAGGGATGTGCTAGCAATTCGATTATCGAAAACACCTCTTGCACGCAGAAGATTGACACATAGAGTGGTTCTCCTGCTTCCTCGCTGAATCAGGCCTGATATGCGCGAAGCTGACATGAAGTGCAAGGTAGCATACTTACTCACGACATGGGGGGTCTTCCGCGAAGTTGATGAAATGGGGATGAGGAGCTATGAGAGGATTTTTAGCAGTTTTTGCAAACTTCTCTGTTTTTGCTAAAGCCGCTTCTCAAGCATACTCAAAAGCTCTTTGATTGTCAAGAAGCAAGCAGTGTTTTCTCTGTTTCATCAACTTCGCGGAAGACCCGACATGGGTACGTATTGTTGCACTTGTAGCTTGCGCTAGAACAAGCTCCTTACTCGTTTTTCGCTTTAAGATCGTGAAAGAACGTTCGGATATCATTAGCCAGCAACTCAGGTTCCTCTAGCGCAGCAAAGTGTCCTCCACGTGGCATTGCCGTCCATTGCTGGACGTTGAACCACCGCTCTGCCCATTCACGCGGTGCAGGCAGTAGGTCTTGTGGAAACCTTGCGATTGCTGCCGGAACACTGCTTTTTTCTAGAGAATCTGGTGGTGTGGCACGTTGTGTTTCCTCGTAATAGAGACGATTCGCGGAATTAATCGTTTCTGTTGCCCAGTACAGCATGATCGTCGTCAGCAATTCGTCTTTCGTAAAACGCGTTTCTACGTCTCCATTGCAATCGCTCCATGTGCGGTACTTCTCTACAATCCATCCAGCCAAACCAACCGGAGAATCGTTCAGTCCGTAGCCAAGCGTCTGTGGCTTCGTCCCCTGAATTGCCCCATACGCACCCTCTTGCAACTCCCAAGGACCAACTGCTGCGAGGTACGTTTTCTCGTCTTGTGAAGGATTGTCAACTTGCGTGATTGTCCGTGTAGAGGGCATATTATCGAGATGAAAACCAAGCAACACATCAGGGTGTTCTAGAGCAAGTTGATGCGTTACATCACTGCCCCAATCACCACCTTGTGCGACGAAACGCGAATAGCCCAATTCTTTTGTCATCAAATCTGTCCATATATCTGCAATCCGCGAGATGGTCATACCACGGTGCGTTGGTCGGTCTGAAAATCCGTATCCTGGCAACGATGGAACAATAACGTCAAAGCTCTCTTCAGCTTTTCCGCCGTGACTTTGCGGGTCTGTCAAAAGTGGAATAATCTTGTACATTTCAAAGAAAGAACCGGGCCAGCCGTGCGTAAGAATAATTGGCGTCGGATTCGGCCCTTTCCCGCGCTCATGAAGAAAGTGGATACCCAGACCATCGATCTCCGCACGAAAATGCGAGAACTGATTGAGCAGAGCTTCCTGCTGACGCCAGTTGGAACAGCCATTTCGCGAACAACACTTTTTTCTGTTTTTGGGGCGCAATGGATATGTCTATACTTCAATGCTCGATAGACAACAGTTGATCCAGGATACCTACGAAACGTTGCGCCACTGGCATTACCCCATTCCAGGACAATATACCAACGGAGATGAAACTATCACCTTCGGTGTCGCATCATGGAGCATTGAAAGCACGTTTGTCACTATTACAGATAGCGACATTATACCCGCACCTGTAGCAATCATTAGCTACGCATATCGCACATATGGAGAACGCTACTTTGAGTACATTAGCTACCGGAACACAGATCGTGTCGTGCTGTTAGACAAACACAGTATTGTCATTCAACGCTTGTTTACGCAGGCAAGAACGTTAGTGCAGACAACCATGCAATCCCCTAAAGGTGGGTATCAGGTGTATGACGACCATGTTTTTGTATTAACCGACCAGATACTCCTCCCTGTTATAGCAGACATGCTTAGCAAGCAGGAAATTGAGTTAGAGCAGGAGAACTAATGCATGGATAAGCCATCCATTCACTATATGATTGTCACCTTTAGTCGTCGCGATCTTCCCCATCTTGGGATAACCGATGAAGACATCGCGCTCCTCACGGAAGGTGATATGGAGGAAATAGCGAAGAAGCTTCAAGCATTCTACGGGAATAATTTTCAACAAACGTTGCGCATCTTTGTACAACCTGTCTTAGATCGTCGCCTTATGGAAGGCAAGTAGGCAGCGTGTCTCATAGAAAGGATTAAGCACATGCCAATCGACCCTAATACGTTTGTAACGTTAGCCATGATGTTTCCTATCAAAGACCTGAATTTGACTCTTGAACAATTAGCTTTGCTAGACGAAAATGATATTGCTCGCATCTCTCAACTTCTGTTTACAGAGTTAGTGAGGAGCGTGAACGACTTCGAGGAGGTAGTGCAACGATCTGTACATATTGTTATTCAGGAGAAGCGTAATCACCTCAGTTAGTAGGTACAAATAGTAGTCATCTACTGTGGTAGCTTTCATAAACTTTTAGTATGGAAATACACACAGTAGATTTTTTTCCAAGTTTCTCTTCTTCACTTTCCTCTATGGTATACTCTCTCCCAGGAGTATCACCAATAGGAATGAGAGGAGCGTGCTATGCAGAAAGACACAACGCCTAAGACAACCCTTACCCTTTTTGAGGAACAAACTATTCGCCGCGTGTGGTATCAGGATACCTGGTATTTTTCCGTTATCGACGTGATCGCCGCCTTGACCGACTCAAAAAATCCCCGGCGATATTGGTCAGACCTTAAACGAAAATTGGAAACCGAAGGATATAGTGAGTTGTACGAAAATATCGTACAACTGAAATTGGCCTCAACTACCGACAAAAAGCAATATGTAACTGATACCGCTAACACGAATACCCTCCTGCGCATTATCCAAACAATCCCTAGTCCCAAAGCAGAACCCTTAAAACGCTGGCTTGCAGATGTCGGATCACAACGACTTGAAGAAATCGAACATCCAGAAGCAGCACTAGAAAGAATGCGTCAGACGCTAGAGGAGAAGGGCTACCCGAAAGACTGGATTGAATTACGCATGCGAAGCATCGCAATTCGTAACGAACTCACTACAGAATGGAGGGAACGCGGCGCACATGACGGTTTAGAATATGCAATCCTTACCAATGAAATAGCACAAGGAACGTTTGGGATCACAAAGCAGGAACACCAATCTACCAAAGGGTTGTCAAAACACCATAATGTCAAAGACCATATGACTAACTTAGAGCTAGTTTTAGACTCATTAGGTGAGGCAACTGCTATTGAATTGCATCAAGGACGCGACTCACAAGGCTTTACCGAATTACAACGAGACGCCAGAGAAGCTGGTGAAGTTGCAGGGAGCGCACGAAAAGATATTGAGGCTCGTACTGGAATCTCCGTCGTTAATTCATCAAATTTCCTTCACTTAACTAAAGGAAAAAAACGCGAGAAGCGTATTGAAGAACCACAGCAAAAAAGACTCCTCCCCCCAGATGAGGAATAATACTATATTCACAAGAAGTATTTCTCGTTTTTCCTAATTCCCATGAGAAATCAAAAGCACTGTAGGTGTTATAGAAAGCACAGCACATATATCTTACAGTTCTTTAAATGTCAGGATAACAGAAATGTCAGAACAATAGGATCAAAGTTAGTAGCATTTCCTGTAGTATCGGCATCGTTGGTACTCCTCCTTATTGAAACGTGAACGGCTGATCGTAGTAGCCTACAAAGTCACACTTTGTGTTGCACAGTTTTAGGGGTGCTGTAATTTTATACGTTGCCTGTTGTGGAGTGAATGTGAATGTGATAGTGCTCTGCTTAATGTACCCGCTTTGTCCATAAGGTTCCAGTAGTACATAGTTGTCTAAGCCCACCATACCCCCATTATCTGCGTATGATGACTGCCCGTTGAGGTCAAGTTTAAAATAGGAGAATGCGGGACTAAGCAGTTTATTACCGATATTCATCAAGGTGACATCCCATGTCATGCGATGCGTGTCGCTTTGAATATGCACTCCTGTTATACGCACTTGTACAGGGTTGGTTCCACACTGACAATTCATGACATATGGTAGGGTTGCAGCCCTAGTAGCTGGTCCAGGAGTTGGCGGCAATGTGGGAACCGGGCTAGGCGTGTCAGTAGGTTGGGGTGTATCAGTTGGCGTGATCGTTGGAGTATCCGTAGGCACCACGGTAGGTGGTATCGTTGGAGTATCCATAGGCTGAGCGGTAGGTGATACAAGAGTATCACCTACTCCACCTATTTTACCAGAGGCAAAAGATGAAGAAGTATAAACATAAGTTGCAATGATAAAAATAATAGTAAATATAATAGACGCAATGATAAAACGGAGTGGTGGCTTATGAGACTGCCACGATGCAAATGCCTGAATAATACTTGCAAGTATACCAACGCCTGCGCCTAGAGCAACTACAGCAACTACTAAAATGTTCATTACACGTCTCCATACAGGGTAGAACTACGTAAACAGTAATCGAAGTAAGATGCAAGTGCTACAGTGATAATTGCCAATCCTATTTTACTTAACAGAAATCCAAAAGTATAGCTTTTTTACTGCAAGTCCCCATATTGCAACCCTTAAAAAGGAACAATAGGTAGGCAGATACCGATAGTTCCTAGAGACCATCAGTTTTCTCTCCTGTTTCCTTATCTATTTCTAGGGCTGGCCGAGAACCCTTCTGGTCTCTGAGAACTGGTTATGCTGACCTCCACATGACTCCTTTGATAGTTGGTATACAAGTACTTTCAGTAAAAAACTATACGTTTGCATGTGTATTACAGTAGAATAAGATTGGCAATTATCACTGTAGCACTTGCATCTTACTTCGATTACTGTTTACGTAGTTCTACCACTGTATGGAGACGTTTGATGAATTTTGTAGTTTTGATTTTTGCTGTAGTTGCAGGCGTGTCTTTACTAGCAAGTGTTATTCAGGGACTTGTGGCATGGCACTCGACAAATCCGTTACAAAGAAAACAACTGCGCCCATATATTATTTTTTCATGCCTATTAACAGTCATTTTTGTCATTGCAACATATTTTTCATCAATTGCACATCCAAGCACTACAGGTGAAGCGGGTGATCCTACTGCTCAGCAGACAGCTACTCCAACGATACCATTGACCATAACACCAACAGATACTCCGACGCCAACAATAACACCTACTCCCACGTCTACCCTAGCACCTACTCCCACAGAATTGAAATTAGCCGGACCAGAAACGCTTTCTGTAAACATTACCTTGCATTGTGATTGTACTGATCCAGTGGTCGCAACAATAACGAAGATTGTTGTAGAGCCTGCGCAGAATAGGATGCTCTGGACCATTTCCTTCTACAATAATGCACAAAGTAGAAATTCCGCTAGTTTTAACGTGTTTCATTTACAAAAAGGCGATCAGGCTAACGATCCAACGACGAGAGAACAAACATATGCTGCAACGGGAACAGGGATAGGAGTAGATAACGTGGGTTTACAAGCAGGTGAAACTAAGCCAATCATTCTAACTTTCTCATATATACCGTATAAAGGTATCTCCTATACATTAACAAGCGAGTTAGAAACAGATTACGTTACTGTTAAATATAATCCGGTCCTTATCAATTTTTAGGTAGAAGTATATGAAATATATGCAGAATATGTCAGTATTGCTGATGTGCATATGCAGAAGCCTTTTTTGCTATAATACCTGCATATGCAGGATCAATTATCGCTGTTTCAGCGCAAAACATTTCCAGTGACTTCTGTGCAAAGCACGCCTCCCCCATCTCCGACAGCAACCAGTTTTTTATTTTCTGTGCTGCCAAACTACTTTTTGTATTTACAGGCAAAAGGCTACTCCTCTTACACCCCGGGCGACTTTACGGCGGACGTGAAAAAGTTTGGCACCTACATTAGCAACAAAGTACTTGCTGAGATTACCACCAATGATATTCGTGACTGGTTACAGGCACTGCGGACCCGTGAGCGCATGAGTGAAAAATCTATCAGCCGCAAGCGATCAGCATTGAACAACTTTTTTTCCTGGCTTGTTATAGAAAGTGTGCTTGACAGTAATCCTATGGCACCGATCCCGAACACAAAAGTTATTCCTCCATTACCGGAGATTTTATTTGAGGCTGAATGCACGAAACTGAAAGAAGCAGTCAGCACCGACCCCCGAATGTATTTGCTTGTGTTGCTGCTCTTAGAAACAGGCATAAAAACAGAAGAGCTATTAGCATTGCAGCTTTTCCACATCGACACATCAAATAAGTATGCCCCGGAGGTCTGGATTAAGCATCGCGGCAAAAAAGTGCGCAAAGATCGCAAGCTGAAGCTACCACGAGAAATTATTCCAGTCCTGAAGGATTATGTTGCAACATACACGATCACTGGTACCCTATTTCCCTATACCCACCGTTACATTTCAAAGCTCTTGAGTGGTGCTCGCGAGCGTGCAGGCATACAAAAGCCATTATCAGCACATTTGCTGAGAAACACCTGTGCCGTCCGGCAGATCAAAAGCGGCGAGCCTATAGAGCGGGTATTGCTGAAATTAGGACTGGCTGAAACAACGTGGGAAGAGGCTAAAGAGAAATATCTGAAGTTAACCAGTAGTGCGTTATAGCAGCATGCGCCATTTCTTGACAAACGAAAAACTATACATATATAAAAACCTGTACACTCGTTACTACCTCTTATGTTTCATATATAATTTCTATAATTCACGCTTCTACCTGAAAAACCCTTGACAAGCGTAACGCTAAGTGTACGCTCGAAATAACCGTAAAAAACAGAGTATGGTATGCTCTTTTCAGCAGATATTGTGCTTCTTTGAAATTTAGTATCGGTTCATACTGACAAAATCGCTGAAACTCAGTATACATACATTGAGTTCAGAATATTGACACTACCTAGCAATAACGAGGATATAGGACATGAAATATAAACAGCAGCACAAGAAAACGTTTACGCTTAGAGATAGGATGATGCAATCTCTGCCAACCAATTTCTATGATGTGTTAGCAGGTATCGTCATACTTGCTTCCCTAGTTTGGTCTATCAAAAATAACAATAGCAGTATACTACCTGAAATATTAACTTTTCTTGTTGCAGCAATCGGAGCACGAACGCCAGTAGCAAAAGAGGTAGCAACAGCACTCCTCCAAAAGGTTCGCATTGAGCCAGAAAATAAGCGCACGTCAAATGAAGATGTTAATTCAAGTTAGTGGCAGAATCGGTACGTTTTGCAAATATAGGGTTACGCTCATGCCGACTCATCAGGAGGGTACGAATACCTGCTCTCATCGCTTGCGGGAAAAACGGTCAAAAGGCACACAAACCTTTGCCTCTTGAACTGAGGGAATGCATCTGCCGATATATTTTTCCGCACTGGATCAGTGCCCAAATACGTACTCCACTCATGAGTCGGTATGTTACGCTTTCCCACCTTTACTTGCTACCTCACGCCGTTTTTCAGGAGGCAATACTGCAAAGCCTTTCGGCACTCTTGCTTTCCCGCCTCTGCTTTGAATCGCGTATTTTTTAGCCGGATCGTATTTCGAGGATGCAAAGCCTTGATTACTTTTTTTATGAGGTTGCCCTTTTATGGGTGGCATACGTGAGAAGATTATAGCATATGTTTACTCATCCTTCTGGGTCTGTGTCGCCGTTCCCACATAACGGTAAAACGTCGATTTAGAGATGTTGAGCGTCTTACAAATATCTTTAATATTATTCGATTTATCGGCAAAGAGTTGGCGGGCCAGCTTGACTTTGTTCGAGGTGGCAAGGGTTGGGGGTCGCCCTCCCTTTCTTCCTCTGGCGCGTGCTGCGTCAAGTCCTGCTTTGGTTCGTTCAGAAATAAGGTTCCGCTCGAACTCTGCTAACATGGCAATGAATTGAAAAAAGAGCATTCCCGTTGCGGTTCCGGTATTCAAGTGTTCGGTCAGAGACACTAGCGTTATCTTGCGCTCTTTTAATTTCTCAACCGTCTCAATGAGTTGTTTGAGACTTCGCCCTAAGCGGTCCAGCTTCCACACAACAAACGTGTCCCCTTCATTCAGATATGCAAGTGCTTCTAAAAGCTCCTTGCGGTCAAAGCGCGTTCCTGTTTGTTTATCGGTAAAGATGCGTACACACCCTTGTTTTTTGAGTGCGTCAAGTTGCAGCCCTAAGTGTTGTTCAACTCTGCTAACTCTGGCGTATCCAATTAGTTGCATATCTTCATCTCCTTATGGTTCTTTCAGTCCTCATCTCCCTACAGTACCATAAAAGGGTATGAATTGCTAGTATTTAGGACTATGAATAATGGGACGAGTTTCTAGGACAATTTGGGACGAGGAAATGCGTGGGGTTTTTAGGATCGTCAATTCGTCCCATTAAATGACCGTTTAATGAGACAGATATAGAAAGCTTATAAACGAGAAAATAGACGCAGCGAAAATAGAGGTTGACGAAATCAAACAGCGTCAACGACCCCGACACTCTGACTAGCCATAAACTCAGGAATACTATAAATCTGCTTCCCCTTATGCATGATACAGTTTTTTATTAAAAGTGGTCATGAGAAACAAGAGAAACAGTAAACATGAGAATACTCCAATAGTCCATTTACTCCCAAAAATTTGCAAAAGATTGCCAGTAATGAAGAAACCAAAAGAATATGCTCCTAATACTACTAACCGAGTAAGACTGGTAACTCTTCCTCGAATTTCATCAGGAATAATTTTTGCTGAGTAAGATGATGTTGTTACATCATATAATGGGTCTATCATATAAAATAGTGCTGTGATACCTGCTACTAGAAAATTATTTATTGCACCAGCATACAGGGTAAAGATCAGGAAACTGAGAAGTGATATACCAATAAGCAGTTGCCTCAGGTGAAAGCGTTTATGTATTTTTGCAGAAACAAATGAACCCAGAATACCTCCTCCTGCTCCAACAGCAAAAATAAGACCGATAAATAAAGAAGAGGCATGATGCTCTTTGGCAAGAACAATTAATAGAAGATACAAACCAGCAGCAAGAATTGTTCTTCCTGCCGTAATAACATTAAGAAAACGTAACGTCGGTTGTTTCCAGAACCACATGATTGCTTCTTTGACTTCGTGATGGATAGCTTTACGTTCTGCTTTCGATTCTGTCCCTAGTGGTATATTGATGAAAAAAATGGAAATTGCATTGATAAAATAAGAAAGAGCGTCAACGAAAAAAGCAATAATACCCCCTGTTAATTGATAGAGAAATCCTCCTAACGGTGGGCCAAGAAGTAAAGCGATGTGGTCGGCAGTTCCAGATTGTGCAGAGGCAATTGGGAACTGTTCTTTGGAAACAACCTTTGGGAATGAGGCAAATCTCCCTAAATTCGCAAATACAAAGAAAGAACCCTCTATTGCACTAGCAATGTATAGCCATATTACGGGAAGATTGTGAAAGGCCAATGCTAGGGCTATACTTCCCATTGCTAGTCCGCTACCAAGATTAGCTATAACCATGACAATTTTTCTATCCCATCTGTCAATCAATACACCAGCTGGAATAGCCCAAATCACATAGACAAGTCCTCGTATTGCAGCAACACCTCCGGCTTGTGCAGAAGAACCTGTCAAAGCAAGCACAACTAATGGAAGGGCAATACCAGACACCTCAGTTCCTACCCAGGAGACAAGCTGTCCACTCCATAGAAGCATAAAATTTCGTTGTTTCCAAAGAGATTTATTCATTACGTTAGTCCTAGCACAATGACCTTAATTTGCTACTCTTTTTTAGTTCATAACATTTCCCTTATCGCGTCGCGCAATACTTCGTTTACGACTAGGAAAACATGATTGTACGACACGATGAGGCATTGCAGCAGCCCAACAAGTTATTATCTTCTATTTTTGTTTTGTCTCATTTAACGAGCGTTTATCGAGACATTGATCTATAAAGCCTGTTTGCTATAATCATCTTCACCAAATGAAATAAAGTTACTAAAGGAATTTGCAGAGTGGTATCACACAGATGTAGAAAGTTTCGCTCACAAAGCAATTGCAGAGTATATTAAGCGGAATATGGAAAAAGTCATGTCCAACCAGCCAAGTAGGGTACAAGAAGGGGTTCCAGTAACAAGTGGACAGGAAGCAACGGTACGATTGAAACATAGCCGGTAGAGCCAATGGAGAGGAGAGAGCCACCTTTTTCTCTTTGCTTTCACCGTGCTGAAACAGTCCGTAGAGCCTGCAAAGAACGAATGTAGTCTCAATGAAAAATTCTACCGTTGCTTCTTGTCCACTTGCTACTGGAACCCTAACATACCTTGGTCTCAGCACGAGACCGGTGCAGATTTTAGAGCACATAGGTGGGAGAGCACGCGAAGCATATCCTGTATCTCACGCTCGCTGGTGTGGGCATAGAGTACCGTTTGTGATCAAACGCGAAATCGTTCTTAGAGGTGTTTCGTAATACCTTCCTAGACAAAGAATACCTTTGAAACGAGCGAGCATGCGCAAGAGCCATCCTCTTCTGCACACGATTGTTTTTCCTTGCGAAATGATGTATGCTTTTAGTGAAAGCCATGCCTTCTTCCTAGTGAACCGTTTCCTCACGCGAGCAATCTCTCTGTGGTGAGACGAAACCTGGTACTCTCCGAGGTCGAAGCAATGTCAATACGAGAAGGACCACCAAACAGACGGTTGTCTTAAGGAGGGAGCAGCATGTATGCAGAATATAACACGCTCAGGCGAACACCGGGTCTCGTGACGTGGTTGCTCTGGGTCGTCCTGACCTGTATGGGGGGAAGCCTCGGTACACTCATTACCATCCTCAACCCCAACTCAACCTCTTTCCTCAACCAGCTGTTCATCTGGTTCTTCCTGGTCTCGCCTCTCTTCTTTGTCGCGCTCGGCCAATGGCTGCTGCTGCGCCGCTTTGTTGCTCAATCGGGGTGGTGGCTGCTCAGCAGTGTGCTCGGTTTCATCTTTGTGCTCCCTTATCTGCTCTTCTACGGCTTCTCGTTCGAGTCTCTCGGGTACAGGTCACTGACGTTTGGCACCCAAGAGTTCTGGAGCGTGACCCTCTCACTGACGATCATGTCGCTGATCTGGCGCTTTGGGAAGAGACCGAGACGGGTGGCCTGGTGGGTCATTGGCAGTGCCATTGCCTGGGGGGTAGGATACTCAGTCAGCCAGCAGTTTCTGCCAAGCCTCTTCTGGCATGGGGCAACTCCAACTCCACCAAATGTCCCATGGCTCGTCGCTCTCCAATGGGTCGTTGTAGGAACTCCTTGGGCTATCATCGGTGCCATCACGGGTGTGGTGCTCATCTGGCTTGGACGTGCGACGGTACCTGGTCGGTGAAAGGGTCCGCCAAGACCGTCGCCGAGCGTTCCCTCGACACGATGGACCGACAGAAGGACATGTCAATCGTTTCAAATTGATCAAACGCAGTATGTATGGCTGGGCGAAATTTGATCTCTTGTGGCAACGAGTGCTTCAGTGTTCCCTACGTTAGAACAGGGAGCCAGATGCGTGTGTGGATAATTGCACTAAGGGACGTATGGGAAATATTACAGCGTGACAAAGAACAGCTCTACGATCCCGACTATCTCCCAGTTCCCTTACGCCCATTTTACGAGTGGATGCGTCAGCAAATGGCGAAACGGCTGCCCACGTACCAAGGAAACTACCCTACTATACTGGGCCTTGATGGTCTGTTTTGAGGGTCGTGATACGTTGTATTGATGTATCTTTGAGCTTAGAAATATTTCCCACTGTTATTTTTTGTGCTTAGCAGGGGTGTTGGGAATCCTGTTTGAGCGTAGCGGATAGCTCTAGTATAGCACAGAACAGCGGGAAATGGCTATTTACCGCTGTTCTCTCTTTTCGGCTCTGTTACAAATTTTGTCCCTTCTCTTAATCATGGACGAAACTGTGGCAATCATACATGATACTATCTGCTCCCTGATGAACTGCAGACCGTTCGCACTCACTATCGCATATGCACTGCTGCTATCAAGTGGGGTATTTCAGCAACGGAATGGGCAAGAGAGAAAATCTCAGGAGAATCTCTTCTAGCATAGGAACGTCCTTTCCTTTCTCTCTTCCCACTTCTTCTCTACTGTGCTTCGTGTAGCAATGGCAATCAGGCTTGATGCTTGCTCAAGATCGTGGTCGAATGGTAATTGAGTACTCCGCCATTGCCACTCACCAGAACGATATCATTCTTCTCGACCTGCCGCTCTCCCCCCTGTCCACGTGCCTGTACGATGCCTTCGGAGAGTGGTGTAAAGCCCCACATATAATAGGCCGACAATTCTCCTCCTCCTGTATTCGTAGGTAAGGAACCACCAGGACCCAACTTGCCATCCTCCACAAAGGCTCCTCCTTCGCCTTTCGCACAGAAACCGTAGTCCTCAAGTGTGACCAGCACAGTGTAGGTGTAGCAGTCGTAGAGCTGGCAGATGTCGATGTCTTTCAGTTCTATCCCTGCCATCTTAAAGGCTGTCGCCCCCGACTGTTTGGCTCCGGTGTAGATACCCGGTTCGCGGTCAGTGCGCTGATCGTCGCCTGGCGCACCTTGCCCCATACCTCGTACATACACAGGTGGTTGTTTCAGGCTCTTAGCTCGTTCTGCAGAGGTGATGATGACTGCGACTCCACCATTGGAGACGAGGCAACAGTCGAAGAGGTGAAAGGGTTCGACGATGTAGCGCGAGTTGTGGTAGTCCTCCATTGTCATGGGTGTGCGCATCTGCGCCCATGGATTTCTCTGCGCCCATTTGCGCTGCGAAACCGCAATAGCTCCAAATTGATCGTTGGTCGTGCCAAATAGGTGCATGTGTCGCTTCGCGGCCAGCGCATAAAGAGGATTGGCCCCATAGTTGCCATAGGCCGCAGATAACCCCGCCATACCCGTTACCGGTCTCCCGTCTGCCCCTCCATACGAGGAGCCAGCTCCACGATGCGGTGTAAGCGGAGCATCGGCATAGACGAGCACCACAACATTAGCTAGCCCTTCCTGGATAGCCATCGTAGCGTACTGAATCATCGTGCCTGCTGTCGAGCCATAGGCATTCATGACATTCAGCAGTGATAAGTCCTCGAAGCCGAGCGTCATTTGCAACATCGGGTTCATCTCTGGTGATAAGTTTGCATTGATGAGCAAACCATCGACATCCTCTTTTTGAAGACCTGCGTCATCAAGTGCTACTTGAATCGCTTCCGCAGCAAAATCAGAAGCACTGCGTCCGTAGACTTTGCCCATAGCTGTCACACCTAAACCAACAATGGCCGTCTTGCCTGCAATACTCATGTTTTTTCCTCTTTCTTGACTAGCGGCCTTTCCACTGTGGCTTGCGCTTCTCGGCAAATGCCTTGGGGCCTTCAACAAAGTCCTCTGATGTGAGCAGGTGCTTCAAGCGCGATTGATCTTGTCGCATCGCCTCCTCGATGGGCAGACTTAGCCCTGCTAGAGCAGACTCTTTTGTCAGCCGCACACTCAAAGGAGAACATTCGAGAATCTCATTGGCCCAACGCTCGGCCGTTGCCATGAGTTCTGAGCCTGCAACAACTTCGTTTACCAGGCCAAGACGATAGGCTTCCTGTGCGTTTATCTGCTTGCCCGTCAGTAACAGACCCATTGCTTGCTTGAGTGGAATTTGTTGGGGCAGCCGATGTACTCCACCAGCTCCGGCAATCAGACCCACCCGTGGTTCAGGCAGACCGAAACGTGCCTGTTCTGCTGCAATGATCAGATCACACGCCAGCGCAATCTCAAAGCCGCCCCCAACCGCTACACCGTTGACGGCTGCAATGATGGGCTTGTCACATCGTAATCCGACGACACCACCAAAGTAGAGAGGTCTGTTCGACTGTGTTTGCGCAGCCATGCTTTCGCCTCTTGCAGTCGCAGCCGCAGTTGCCTTCAGATCGTTTCCTGCGGAAAATGCTCGCGCTCCCGCACCTGTCAAGATGGCAATCCAAGCGTTCTCATCCTCGGTGAAGTCAGTGAATATCTCGCTTAATTCCCTGTTTGCTTCTGTATGAAGGGCATTCATGACCTCGGGACGGTTGATCGTCACGTAGGCGAGATGCTCCTTTTTTTCGTAGATCGCATACTGATAACTCATAATGCGTTTCCTCTTTTCTTCAAGCCATTGTTCTGCTTATATATGTTCTTTCGCATGTGTGAATTTGGGGAGAGAAACCTCGTCAGTCATATCGTCAAACGTCACCTCAAGGGGCATCCCAATCTGAAGACTCTCATTTGGACACCCTACAACATTGCTCGTGATACGAAGCCCTTCCTCAAGATCGACCTGTACGATGTTGTAGGGTACCTCGTTAGCAAATCCAGGATGGTAGACTTGGTGCATCAAGACGAAGGAGTACAACGTTGCTTTCCCGCTTGCCTGTTTCCAGATAACGGTTGGGTTCAAGCAATTATCGCAGCGTGACTTCACCGGCCACATCACGGCTCCGCAGGTCGTGCATTGTTGAATCATGAGTCGGTGCTCTCTCGCACCATCAAAAAATGGTTGTGATGCCTCGTCTGGTATCGGAACGGGCTTCTGGTTATGAGGTGCCTGTGTCATAGACTTTTGCCTTTCTATTCATTGCTACGAAGGCTATTTTTCATGCTTCCTTTCATAAGGAATGCTCTTGTATCCCGGACGCTCGTACTATCGTCATCTCTTCAGCATTGGAAGAAATTCTCACGTCTGCGAACGTTGCCAGGTGATCACTGCGTCCAACGCTTCGATTTGTGAGCCATCCACACGCAGAGGATTAATTTCCAGCGACTCCAGGTCGGCTTTCAAGGCTTGAGCAAGCTCCGCTGTGTGATAGATCACCTCCACCAATGCTTCCAGATCAGCAGGTTTGGAACCGCGTGCTCCTTGTAGAAGCTTCACTCCTTGCAGTTCAGCAAGCATGGCTTGCACATCCTCGTGTGTCACAGGCAACACGCGTAGGCTGGTATCTTTGAGTATCTCAACCCAGATGCCGCCCAGACCCACAGCCATCACCTGTCCCCAAGTCGGATCGCGCACAATCCCCACCAGTAGCTCTACACCCCCGCTACGCATGGGGCTCACCAGTACTCCTTCGAGACGAGCGGCAGGTTTGACGCTGCCAGCCGCCTGCATAATCTGTCCGAAGGCTTCTCGTACCTCTTGCTCGTCCTGTAGATTCAGCTGCACACCGCCGATATCGCTTTTATGCACGATATCAGGGGAAGCTACTTTGAGTGCTACTGGGTAGCCTACCTCCCTGGCAACCTCGACCGCCTGCTCTGCAGTAGTCACGAGACGGGCTGGAATGACAGGGATTTCGTACTCCTCCAACAGGGAGCGCGCCTGGGCCTCCGACCACGTTCCCACAGCAGTCTTGCTCACGCTAGGAGCAGGCATGGCCTCCTGCGGAGCAGATGCTTGTTGCGCTTGGGCGTGACGGAAGTGCTCCGACCACCACATGGCTTTCCCCAGGGCCTGCAATCCTCGATCCACGCCGCCGGGCAGTAGTGGCCACTGGTGCTGCTCAACGGCTTCGCGCGCGTGCTTTGCCACATCATTGCTGACAAAATCAAGCAGAAAGGCAGGGTGAGATGCACTTCGTAGCCCGTTTACGATATGTTGCACGAGCTTCACACTAAATGCGTTGATGAATTCGCCCTGGGACTCCGATGGAAGCGAATTGGCACACACCAGCACATCGAGGTTAGGATCGGATCCGACCTGAGCCACGATGTGCTCAAAGAGCTTTTGGTCGTTGACGACCGCTCCTGTCGTGTCGAGGGGATTATGAGATGGGCCAAGCGCGGGAAGCAAGGTGCGCAGCCCTTGTTTGGTCTCCTCACTGAATTCCGGCAGCGCAATCCCGTACTGCTCGGCGTAGTCCGCAGCACTATCACAGGAACCTCCTGAGAGGGCCACAAAGCCGAGTCTGTTGCCCGGTAATACTCCTGTTTGCGCTAACGTACCAGCAGTAATGAGCAGTTCCTCGATGGAGTTGACGCGAATGATCCCCAACTGACGGAAGAGGGCATCGATGACTCGATCGTCGCCCACCAGTGCTCCTGTATGAGCCTGAGCCACTTGGGCACTACGCTCGCTACGCCCGACCTTAAAGGCGACAATTGGTTTGCCCTTTTCCAGTGCCCGCCGCGCAGCCGACATGAACTGTTCTGGGTTGCGTATGGCTTCGACAAAGAGTGCGATGACCTTTGTTGCTTCATCGTCCACGAAGTAGTCCATCAGTTCACTGACCGAGAGCACTGCCTCGTTGCCCGTGCTAGCGAGTGCATTAATGCCGATATGCTGCATATAGGCGTAATTGAAGAGTGTGCTGGTGAGGGCACCACTTTGGGCGATCACTGCCACATGGCCCTCGATGACAGGCGGAAACGGGCTGGGCATGGCGGGAACGTTGTGAGCCACGTTGATGTACCCCAGGCAGTTGGGTCCCAGAAAGGCGATGTCATGGCTGTGCGCGAAGTTGATCAGCTCCTGCTGCATACGCTTTCCTTCCGCGCCCAGTTCGCCAAACCCGGCCGTGATGAGGACGGCATTGTGCATGTTCATCTCAGCCATATCCTGGAAGACGGAGAGGACAGCGGGAGGTGGCACGACGATGAGGGCAAGGTCGACCGGCTCGCCAATATCAGCTAGACGGGAGGAAGCTGGCAAACCGTGTACGGTTCCTCCACGCGGGTTCACGTAGTAGACTGGCCCCGTAAAATGCCCATCATGTAGGATGTGGTGAAAGTTCCAGGACCAGGTGGATTTTTCTGACGCTCCGACGAGGACAATACTGTGTGGTTGAAACAGACCGCGCAGACGCTCGGGTGAGTAGGTTGGTCTATCTGTCATGGCCTCAAACTCCTTTGTTATGAGGAGCATCCGAACATGGTGCTCCTCGATATCTATCAGCGCCAGTTAGCGAGGCAGTTTCAAGCCGCGTGTCGCAATCAACGTCCGTTGGATTTCATTTGACCCACCACCGATCACTTTGAAGATAGAGTCACGCAGAGCGTATTCAAAGGTTCCATCGATCAGTGCCTGAGGTGTTCCTGACGCGAACGTTCCCGCCGTCCCAAGCAATTCCAATGCCGTTTCTGGCAGGCGCTCTCCGAGTTCGCTTGTGAAGACTTTCGTCATCGCTGCTTGGTGGAAGGGAACCTGACCCTGTGAGACGAGGTCGATGCTCTGCATCAGCAACATACGTGCCGCTTCGAGGTCGGCCGCCAGGCTTCCAATTCTGTCTCGCACCAGTGGGTCTTGGCGCAGTGGTTTACTCTCCTGTTCTGCTTGAGCGATGTAGGTAGTGAGACGGTCGAAGTAGGCGCGGATCTCGGCAACAATGCCTCCCATCAGAATGCGCTCGCTCGCCAGTGCAGATGTGATGATTTTCCAGCCCCCATTGACCTGCCCCACGAGCGCATTCTCTGGAACATGAACGTTATCGTAAAAGATGGTGCAGGCCGGATGTCCATAAAGCGCAACGTCTGGCCGAATGGTGATGCCTGGAGTGTTGGTAGGCACCAGGAAGACACTAATGCCCGCATGTTTGACGGGGGCGTCTCGGTCAGTACGGGCCGCCAGCCAGACGTAGTCCGCAATGTCTCCCATCGTCGTATAGATTTTGGTGCCGTTAATCACCCAGCCCGTCTCGTCGCGTGTAGCAGTGGTGCGCAATGATGCTAGGTCCGAGCCTGCTTCCGGCTCGCTGTATCCGAGACAAAACGTGTCTTTCCCCTGTAAGAATGCAGGGAGAAAACGCTGCTGCTGCTCGGGGCTTCCGTAGGCCATCAGTGCTGGACCAATGATGCCGATTCCACAACCGAAGGTGCGGGTCGGTGCTCCCTGATACGACATTTCCTCCTCAAAGGCCAGTTGTTCAAAAGCACTGCGCTCCTGGCCTCCCCACTGCTTGGGCCAGGAGACTCCCAGCCAGTGCTGCTTCGCCAGGGCCTCGGTAAAGGCCCGGTCAGAGCCCTGTTCTCGAATGGGAAGCCGATGGTGAGCCTCTTGATCCTCCTTTGTCCAGTGCGTAGCCAGCCACGCCCGGACCTCCTGGCGAAAGGCGTTGGCCTCGGGTCCGAGATCCACATCGGGTGTCGTCATTCCAGCATCAAGGAGCACATGGGCGACGCCATCGCGTGCGGCACGCACGCCACCAAACCGCAAGAGATCGGCATGAATGCGCCGGAAATGCCGTGGCACCTCATGCTCCTCCATATAGCTGATGCCGCCGAGGGCATGCATACATTCCAAAACGGTCTGCCGCAGAGCAGGGTTGGCAAAAGCGCAGGTGGTGTTGGCAATATACTGCCAGTTCGGATCGGATGCATCGTAGGCGTTAGCCGTTCTGGTGAGTAGCAACCGGGTCGCATCCAGGGTGATGAGACAATTAGCAAGCTTGTGCTGGATGGCCTGAAAGTGCCCGATGAACTCACCAAACTGCTTGCGCACCTTGGCATGCTCCACGGCCAGCTCGAAGGAGCGGTTGGCCGCTCCGTAGGCGCGGGCCACGCTGCCAACTCTCGCCAGCGTGGAGAGTTTTTGCAAACTCTCCTTGGGCAAGGGAATCAACTGGCCTGGCACGTTCTCCAGGCGCACTTCGCCAAGTGGTGGAATTGCAAAGCCGGGAGTGAGCGTCACCGTGACTCCCACAGCGTTGGTACGAATGAGAGCCACCTCCTCGATCGCCTCGGACGAGCCAACGGCGACCAGCAGGTGGGTCGCGAACGAAAGTGCCTCCACGAAGCGGACGGTGCCAGTAAAGTGAGTGGCACCATCGCTTGTCGACGAGCTGGCGATGCTACCCGCATTGCCGTCGCCATCAGCTGGGCCCAGTGCCACGCTAATGGAAGCCGTTCCCGCGTCCAAAGCTTCAAGGACCTCGCGAGCAACAGAGGTGTCAGCTTGCCGCAAGGCGGTCGTCGCTAGAAAGGCATCAAGCAGGGGCACTGGGCAAGCGGCCCGTCCGAGTTCCTCAAGCAGGACCAGCACTTCTTGCAGTCCACCTGCTTCGGGGTCAGAACCCAGAGATGTCCATCCCTGAGCAGCTGCCCGCTGCCACAATTCCCGTACGGCCTCTGGCTGTGCCGCACGTTCGAGCACTTTATCAGACGGCCAATAGCGTGCCAGAAATCCACGAGCCGAGTCGCGGAGCTGCTGAACCTCATCGGTTTCATACAGCATCTGTACAGCCATAAAAATCTTCTCCTTGTAATGTTTGCTTCGTACTAGTCCTACTCATTCGCTAACTGACCCATCCCTTTGAGGACGGCATCGCATTCCTCACTCATCATCCGTAAAACCTCCGCAGTGGGTCGAATCTCCTTGAACATACCGACAGACTGCCCCACGAAGTAGTTGATCAACTCTTTGCCTCCTTCTCCTCCCTGTCGGGCATCGTGCTGAATACTATTTTGTGCATCCATTGTGAGTAAGCTGTGTAATGGCATCTGCAGAGGTTTGGGATTGGCCGGGTCTTCCCAGGCATCAGTCCAGGCTGAACGCAGTTGTCGTGCGGGTTTGCCCGTGGAAGCACGTGAGCGTAGAGTATCACTGGACGTTGCATGGAGGAACTTTTCCTTCACCACGGGATGCGTCTCGGCTTCCTCAGTCATGAGCCAAACCGAACCGGTCCACACCCCCTGGGCACCTAGAGCAAAAGCGGCAGCCATTTGTCGTCCGCTCGCAATTCCACCTGCAGTGACAACAGGTAGAGGTGCTACTGCATCTACCACTTGCGGCGTCAGCACCATCGTGGCAATCTCACCCGTGTGCCCTCCTGCCTCAAAGCCCTGGGCAATGATGAGGTCAACACCAGCCTCCTTCTGATGCAGTGCGTGTTTCACAGCGCCGACCAGAGCACCTACACGCACCCCTTGTTGGTGAGCACGCTCGATGATATAGGCTGGAGGAACACCCAGCGCATTGACAATTAACTTTACAGGATACGCGAGGGCGATATCGACCAGTTGTTTGCCCCGCTTCTCGGAAATACCCGTCCCTGCTTTAGAAGCAAGGGTAGAAAGTGCAGGTTGTTGGGGAACATGGTAGTCCTCCAAAAGGTGGTCGAGGAAATCGCGGTGTCCCTGTGGGATACGGCTCTGAAGTGCTTCGAGCGAAAGTCCACCTTCCTCGCGTCCGACGTACTGCTCTGGAATAATCAGGTCGATGCCGAAGGATTTGCCGGAACACTCCTTCGTGAGCATTTGCAACGCGGAATCGAGTTGCTCTGGCTCCATACCAGCAGCTCCCAGGACACCAAAGCCCCCCGCTCTGCTGACTGCGGCGATTACTGCCGGACTATGGCTGAAAGCAAAGATAGGGGTATCAATCTCATAGATGTCACATAATTGAGTATGCATCATACTCCTCTTCTTCATCAAAGGTTTTTTCAGCACATGCCAAGAATACGCTACTACATGCTAACTTTTATGACGAAAGCACCCTATGCTCTCTCTGTTGTCTGCTTCTGGCGACGAGGGACCACGGCTACGACGGTACCTGGGCCAACTGATATCCCTTTCGAGTTTTCAGACCACATTTCTAGGTCAACAAGTGCCTCTTCGCCTTCTTGCCACTTACGTTTGACTCTCCCTTTCGTCACAACCGTGTCACCAACTGTATTAAATATCTTCATACGAAAGCCTTTCAAACTCCTTATGAATCCTCCCAAACCAATGAACTCGCGTACCGTGCGCTCCCACATTCCTTGAAGGAAGATGGTGTTCGCGTACATCTCTGACGCGCCAGTCTTGCGTGCATACTCGCTGTTGTGATGAATCGAGTTAAAGTCACGATTGGCTCCTGCCTCTACGACAAGCCGATAGACACTGAGCGGAAACTCGATTGTCGGGACCTCATCTCCCTCCGAAATGTCTTCCCAATGGCGTTGCGTGGACCAATCCATCTCTGTTCTCCTTTCTTTCTCGCTTGTGCATCAGCAACTCCAACGTTTCTTCGCACACTACTTCTTCGTTTCGTTAGGATGAGGAACATACTGGTAC
This sequence comes from uncultured Ktedonobacteraceae bacterium, assembly GCA_964250805.1. Taxonomy (GTDB): domain Bacteria; phylum Chloroflexota; class Ktedonobacteria; order Ktedonobacterales; family Ktedonobacteraceae; genus JBBQVS01. Next base: position 50,284 of record CAXUHG010000009.1, read on the forward strand.
ATTCCTGTACGCAGCTTGGCGACAGGCTCCCCACACTGATTAAAAATCTCTGACTCCCAGACTATAAAGGCACCACGTCCGACACTCGTTTCCTTTGGCACACACGAGAGAAGCTTTCGCCCTTGCATGCGGACGCGATCACCCACGACGACAGGTTGCAGGTAATCGATCTCGATATCGGTGGCGAAGAAGCCCGATGTTGGGGGCATGAGTTTGTGCACTGCATCGTTGCTCGAAGACGCAACGGGACTCGATGCTGGTTGCGCATCGCGCTCAGCACTCATCCAGATATGCTGACCAGGACTCCAGAGTGAAGGAATTGCTGAACTCAGGATACTGCTATACGGGGCCAGAATGTCGTGATATCCGTAGTGTTGAGCTACCTCCTGGTCATAGTGAAGGGGGCAGTCGAATTCGAGCGGTTCAAGAAAACGGCGAATAATGCCCTTTTCAACGGCATCAGCACCCCAGACTTCAGCATCATTCCCAAAATCCGTGCCAACTGCATCTATCAACGGCTGCCAGTCTTGCTTCCAATCGTTCTCCATAGAAACTCCTCTTGTTCAATATATCTTGATGTCTCTCTTCTAGTAAGAAGCTTTACTGAAAAACGCCCGATGCTTCCAACTGAGTAACGTGTTTCTCGTCATAGTGCAAAATATCCCGAAGAATCATGACTGTATCTTGCCCAAATGTTGGCCCCGTTCTCCTCACCTGTGCAGGGGTGTCCGATAACTGATACCGCGATCCCTCGACGACTGTTTTTCCATGAAGTGGGTGGTCAAGCTCAATGAAATGGTTGCGGAAGTGCAGTTGTGAATCAACCAGCGCATTGGCACTCGTCGAGACGATATGTGCTGGAATGCCCTGTGCTTGCAACGTAGACTCCACTTCTTGTGCGCTCCTCTGCTGCGTCCACGTACTCATGATCTCATCAAGTAGATCAATTCGCTGCTGCCGTTCGGTGAGCGAGGAGAAGCGTTGATCACACTCCAGTTCATAGCTACCGATCAGCCTGGCGAGTTTCTGCCACTCAGCATCATCTCGAACTGCGACGGCGACCCAAGAAACCCATGTCTCATCGTTGTACTCAATGGGCTGACAGGGATAGATGCCGTGTGGAGCCATCTGAGGGTCTTGATTCCCAATGCGTTCAGCGATATGTCCCTGTGCAAAATAATCAGCTATCTGCGGAGCCAAGAACTGGATACCCGCTTCCGCTTGCGAGACGTCGATATAGTAGCCTTCACCAGTACGTCGATGGTTGTCCAGCGCGGCGAGGAGCATGACCAGGGAGAACCTGGGTCCAACGTAGTCGGTATAAGGGCCGAAGGGACCAAATGGAAGACGATCTGACCAACCGACGAGGTTCTGGAAACCAGACATGGCTGCTCCGATATTGCCATAACCTGCAAAGGTGGAGTAAGGGCCTGTCGCCCCCATGAGCGAGGTGCTGAGCATAATGAGGTCTGGTTTGATCTGGCGTAGTTGTTCGTAGTCGAGACCCCAGCGTTTCATGACTCCAGGCGTGAAGGATTCAATCAGAACATCACCCCAACGCACCAGGTCACGCACGATCTCGCGTGCCTGCTCTTGGGACAGATTGAGTGTCAGCCCCAATTTCCCCGCGTTGACATTCTCATAGAGTACCGAGTTCTCGGCTCCAAACGTCCCTTCGTGAAATGGACCGACGACACGTGCTGTTTCCACGCGCGATGCTGACTCAACACGAATAACGCATGCTCCATAATCGGCTAGTACTCGTCCAACAGCGGGACCAGCCACCACCCAAGAGAGATCAACCACTTTTAGGTCTTGCAACGGTAGCTCCACCATTAGATCACCCCCTGTCGAGCCAACATACTGATATCTTCCTGAGAGAGGTTCAGCAGTTCCGTGTAGACCTCCTGGTTATGCTCACCAAGTCGCGGTGCGCCACGAGTGAACGTAAAGGCATCACTATTGGTTCGTGCAAACGGGCCAGGAAGTCGTCTATGCTGTCCATTACTGCCCTCCACGTCGTGCCAGAATGCTCGTGCTTCCAGATGTGGACTTTCAGCGAGGTCTTTCATCGTTGCAATAGGAGCCATAAGGAGTTTGCGCCGGATGGCGACCTCCATCAGTTCCTTTTTTGTGCGTGTTCGTAAAAAGGCTGCGACGCGCTCGTAGATGCGATTGAGTTCGTCAAAGGTGAAGGCACCGGATTTCAAGTGTTCGGGAAGCAAGGTCCAATCCAGCCGTGCCGTGTCCTCATCGATGGCTCCTTCATCGTGGAGCCAAGCCATAAGAACATTGGTGAAGCGACCGGCAGATGGCCCCATCGTCAGGTGAAGTTCAAGATAGCCATCTTGTACCTGCCATTTGGAGCGTTTGAGTGCAGAACCACTGCCACTCTGATCAATAACATTTTTGCGCCGCGTGCCTTGCGCATCTTTTTCATACGAGAGGTCTCCAACGGCGGCCCCGAGAATGGCCGAGAGTGTAGCCTGCCCAACTGATATCTGTGCTGAAACATCAACATGCTGGCCCAGCCCGGACCGCAGTCGTGCGAAGTGGGCAATGAGAGCACCTCCAGCAGCGTCAGCCGCGGCATGAAGGTACGCTTGAGGGACACTGATGCGCAGAGGAGGACGATCTCCATCACGGTGAGAGTAGATGGCTGTTCCAGCCGCCCAGATGGTGATCTCACTTTCGGCATACAAGGCTTTGGGTCCCTCGCTGCCAAAGGGAGTGATAGTTGTGTAAATCAGGTGGGGATTGATGGTGTGCAACGCTTCATAGGACAGCTCACGAACACGCATCACTCCTGGGGCTTCCGACTCAAAAAGAAAATCTGCAGAGAGACAAAGCTGGCGAAACAGGTGCTGTCCCTCCTTACTGTCCAGGTTACATGTGATATCGCGCTTATTACAGGCGTAGGCATCCCAATAGAGCGAGTGCTCGTTTTGGGGACCATCTTCGATGAATGGTCCAATCTGCCGTGCGCTCGATCCTCCAATCGGTTCCACCTGAATCACATTGGCACCCAGATCTGCGAACATTTTGCCCGCCAGGAGTCCACGTTCATTGGTCAGATCGAGGACGCGATAGGGGCTGAGGAATCCCATAACTCTTCATCTCCTTGCTTACAGTGCAAAGTATAGATGACAAATAGCCTTCAGCGGCTATCAATATACGGACGTTTAATGTCCGAATCATACCTAATTCTGTCCCAGTTGTCAAGCTAATCCAGAAAGGTGAAGATTCAGCATTCTGCTGAACTCTTATGTTACAATACGATATATGGAAGAACACAAAAGCAACGGAATGGGGCGCCCACGAGACCCTGCTCTCGAGCAACGTGTGCATGATGCAGTGATCGAACTCTATTGCGAGGTTGGATGGCCTGCCTTGACCTTTGATGCGGTCGCGAGGCGAGCAGGGGTGGGCAAATCGGCGCTGTATCTGCGTTGGCCCACGAAAGAACGCCTACTTCTGGACGCGCTGGCGGCCCGAAAAGCATCCTTCACTTTGAACGATACGGGATCGGTGCGTGAGGACCTTCTTCATTTTGCCCGACAAATGGCCGAGTTTTATCAGGGACAAAATGGCCTCGTGACCTTACGTGTTTCTCTTGAAGCCAATACTCGACCGGAATTGCTTGCTTCCGTACAACAGCAAGGATCGACAAGTATCCTTGCAGCACGTGCAATTGTTCATCGAGGCATCGCTCGCGGTGAACTTCCTGAGGGAACATCAGCGACGCTTGTAACTGATATCATTGCTGGCGCGATACTGAACCATATTCTCGCCACCCCACTGAGTCTGCGCGAACAGATGGTGGCGCAACTGGACCACTACGTCGAAGACCTCGTCGATCTTGTCCTTGCGGGTGTACACTACCATGAACACTCCTCTCATATGAGGTGATAGTGCTGCTTATCACGTATGTATAGTGGTAATCGGATTCGTCTCAAACGAATTGAGATCTTGACATTCTATAGAATATAGAATATAGTTTTCTCATATTCACTCTTCTTACTTCACCTTTTGCTACAGTTGTCGCGTAGTTTCGTTCAACGTATGAACAAGAACTCGCTCTGGAATACAGAAAGTGAGCAAGGCAGAAAGACAAAGAAGTCCTCAAACTTTCTGTCATTGTCTTCTCACAACCCTAAGCGATGTTCTCGTCTACTCCCTGTCAATGATGGGTAGATTAACAACTGTTTCATTTCTTGAGGCATCTACTATCAATGTCTCTCTAGGTCGGTCTGCATTTGGTAGATATGTGTGCACATTGAAAGCTTGAGTCTCACTCGACCTCGTGCTCAATGTGTCCCTTTGATAGAGTTTGCCTCATATCTGATTCCTGTTGACTACCTCTTTTCCTCTCTCTGTACACGTGGCCGATGAAGCCACACAAAAGGAGGACAATGCGATGTCCAATGAACACAATCGTTCGAGTGAAGCCAGCGGAACGCCGGTGAACCACTTTGACGCAGTCGTCATCGGGGCAGGATTCTCAGGATTGTATATGCTCTACCGTCTGCGAGAGCTTGGACTTTCGGCGCGAGTTTACGAAGCTGGCGAAGGCGTCGGTGGCACCTGGTACTGGAACCGTTATCCAGGTGCTCGCTGTGATAGTCCTAGTGTTCACTACTCCTATTCCTTCTCCCCTGAACTTGAACAGGAATGGGAGTGGACCGAAAAGTTTCCCCGTCAACCAGAGATTCTCCGCTATCTCAATCACGTTGCAGACCGTTTCGACCTACGCCGCGATATCCAGTTGAATACCCGGGTGCTATCTGCCGTCTACGACGATATCACCAATCATTGGATGATCAAGACGGATCAGGGAGATCAGGTTTCAGCAAGGTTCTGTATCACTGCGGTTGGATGCCTTTCCACGCCGAATATTCCGCGGTTTCGAGGTTTTGATTCCTTTACAGGCCACATCTACCACACGGGTCAATGGCCTCACGAAGGGGTAGACTTCACGGGTAAAAGGGTTGGCGTGATCGGGACAGGCTCAACAGGCATTCAAGCGATCCCACAAATTGCCAAGCAAGCCTCTCACGTGACCGTTTTCCAGCGCACGCCAAACTACAGCCTTCCGGCTCGCAATCGGCCTCTCACTGAAGAGGAAGAGGCAGCGATCAAGGCGAATTATCGCACGCTTCGCCAGACAGACCGCGAGTCTCCAGCAGGTCTCACGATGAATATCAACATGCAGTCTGCACTGGAAGTTACCCCAGAAGAACGGCAGAAAACGTTCGAGGAGAGGTGGGCACTCGGTGGTCCACAAATGCTGGCGGCCTTCTCGGACATCGCCACCAATTTAGAGTCCAACACGTATATGGCCGATTTTGTGCGCTCCAAGATCGCTGAGATCGTGCACAACCCCGAGGTCGCCAAGTTGTTGATGCCGCATGATCACCCTATTGGGAGCAAGCGCATCTGTATCGACACCGAATACTATGAGACGTATAACCGAGAGAACGTTTCATTGGTGGATGTGCACACCTCACCCATTGAGGAGATCATACCCACTGGTCTGCGAACCAAGGACGCTGAGTACGAACTGGATGTGATCGTGTTTGCAACCGGCTTTGATGCCATGACCGGTGCGCTTTTCAAGATGGATATTCGCGGCAAACACGGTCAGGTTCTCAAAGAGAAGTGGGCGGTTGGTCCGCGCACCTATCTGGGCATTATGACTGCTGGATTTCCAAATCTTTTCACCATCACAGGTCCCGGCAGTCCTTCCGTGCTGAGTAATATGCCCGTTTCCATTGAACAGCACGTGGAATGGATCAGCAACTGTCTTGCCTACCTACAAGAGCATCGCTTCACGCGCATCGAACCCAAAGGTGAAGCCGAGGATACATGGGTGGCTCATGTGAACGAGGTGGCGAATTTAACTCTCTACCCTCTAGCGAACTCGTGGTATCTTGGCGCAAATATCCCTGGCAAACCGCGAATCTTCATGCCCTACGTTGGTGGAGTAGGAAACTACCGGGTGAAGTGTCAGGAGATCGCTGACACGGGGTACGAGGGGTTTACGCTCGGAGTAGAAGGTGATGAGCGTGTGATGCTCAGTGTCTAACAATCCTGGATGTGGTCAAAGTCGTGAGAAGAATGCAATCGGCTTTGACCGACACAGTGAAATAATGTCAGCTATCACCTCGCTCTGTACAAGAGTTCCTCTTTAGAGGGAAGGTGAGTTTGTTTTAGCAGTATGAACGGGAGATAAAAATGACGACCAGACATCTTGTTGATCCCGAAATTATTCCAATGCTCGAAATGTTTCCTGAAATCACCCTTACGACAGAGACGTTGCCGCAAACACGCGCTATGCTCAACGAGATGAACGCTCAAGCTCTCGCAGGGCTTCCTGACTTTTCCACCGTAGCCGTGAGTGAACGCCATATCCCTAGTCCACAGAGTGCGCCTGACGTGCGTGTGCTGGTGTACCAGCCTAAAAATGTTTCGACGGTCGTGCCCGCTCTCCTCTGGATACATGGTGGAGGATATGTGCTTGGCAATGCAGATCAGGCTGATCCACAACTGAAGACGATTGTTTCAACCACTGGATGCGCGGCGGTCGCAGTAGACTACCGCCTAGCGCCAGAAACGCCTCATCCTGGTCCAGTTGAAGACTGCTACGCTGCACTGAAGTGGTTGTACACACATGCAGACGAGCTTGATGTGGACGGGTCTCGCATTGCCATCGGAGGTGACAGTGCTGGAGGAGGATTGACGGCAGGCTTAGCACTCCTTACTCGTGATCGAGGAGAGGTGCCACTTGTGCTCGAACTACTGATTTATCCTATGCTTGACGACCGTACGGTCACCTCAGCTGATCCTCACCCCTACACCGGAGAATACGTTTGGACGACCGACTCCAACCACTTTGGCTGGACCGCGTTACTGGGACAAGAACCTGGAAGTCCAGGCGTCTCGCCGTATGCCGCGGCTGCCCGCGCTGAAAAGCTGGAAGGGCTTCCTGCTACCTTTATTAGTGTTGGTTCGCTCGATTTGTTCCTAGAGGAGGATATGGAGTATGCCCGTCGTCTCATACGGGCAGGAGTGCCAACAGAGTTACATGTGTATCCCGGTGCGTTTCACGGCTTCCCGATGGTTGCCAATGCACAGGTGACGCAAGCATATACGCGGGATTATTTGAATGCTCTCACGCGTGCATTCAAGAAAGGCGAGTCAGGGCAACTATAGCAACGTGTTGTATACACACCATCTGGGTGCTTTGCTCTTGCGTCGCAGACATCCAGATGGCATTGCTGTGTGAGGAGCATGTTGAGCAACGAGTTTCTCCTGGAACGCGGAAGGTGAGACACATATCGGCGAGTTACTCCAAGTCGACGTGGCCATTTGCGTCGCTCTGTCACTGCCTTGTATACTGATTCATAGAACGTTGTTTCGTCTGGTAGCTCAGAGATTAAGGTTGTGACGTATATGGGTGTCACCCGGTTGCAAGGGCCCTCGACGTTGCGCGAGGCGACCGTAGAACATCTGCGCAATGAAATTGTTACAGGTAAGCTTCAACCAGGTGAGTTGCTAAAGGAAGTGGAACTGGCAACTCAGCTTGGCCTGAGTCCGACGCCAGTTCGCGAGGCATTGGTACAACTCGCTGGGCAGGGGTTAGTCGAGATTGAACCGAATCGACTCAAGCGAGTTTCGCCATTGAACCTTCCAGCGATGTGTGAACTCATGTCCGTGCAACGGGTTCTTTGGCAAACGGGATACAGCTGGGGACTGCCCAAGGTGGGGCCGATCGAACTCGAAGCGATGGAAGGTGTCCTCGTTGAGGAGGCAGCAGCGTTGGCTCAAGGGGATGTTCGTACTACATTCCTCACCAGCACGGACTTTCATAGTATTGTTGTGGCAGCGTCGTGCAATCGTGAGTTAGGTCGGTTGATTGCTGATCGCTTTGCATTGATTGAGCGTCTCGTCCTGTTACGCATGGCGAGTCTTATCTCTAAGAAGATGTTGGAGCAAGATCGAGCAGTTCTCGCGGCACTCAAGCAAGGTGATCTTGCCCAAGCTCTCAGCTGTGGAGAGGAGATTCGGGCGAGATTTGCTGACACCCTGGCTGCTTTGTCAGATGAAGCCTGATAGGAAAAGAGTTAGGCTTCATCTGCGAGAATGCAAGCATTGACTGCGTTCCACCGTAGAGAGACAAAGCCGAGCGATGGACATTGTGATTCAAAAGAACATCTACATCGTCATGCGTGATGGTGTAATCTTGGCGAGTGATGTGTACTGTCCGACAACGGGTGGACCGTTTCCGACAGTCCTGATCCGTACTCCCTACAACAAGGACCTCTCTGCGCTCTTGTTGTTAGTGGCACCGGACCCGTTGCGCCTCACGCAGGCAGGTTTTGCCGTGGTGGTACAGGACTGCCGTGGTTGTGGAGGATCGTCGGGGAAATTCATTCCTTTCCTTCAAGAAGCTCAGGATGGTTGTGATACGATCACCTGGATTACCACACAGCCTTGGTCACAGGGAACAGTGGGAATGGCGGGTGGCTCATATCTAGGAGCAGTACAATGGCTTACGGCAGCCAAAAGTCCAAAGGATCTCCAAGCTCTCGTCCCCTCCATCACTGCTGCTCAGTATTATCACCCGTGGACGTATCAAGGAGGAGCCTTTCAGCTTGGTTTTTGTCTCCTGTGGACTCTCGGCTCCTTTGCCATACCAGAGGTTCAACGTCGGTTAGCACATCGCAAGGCAACGCTCATTGAGTTTAGTAGCGTCATGCATGCTCTCGCAAACATTGAAAAGCTCTACTGGCGGCGACCTCTCATGAACATGCCAGAATTCCAGCAACTGACCCCATTCTATTTCGATTGGCTTGCCCACCCCAGCTTCGACGAGTACTGGCAAGCCATCGCGCCTAGCACAACATATGATCGAATAAATGCACCACCACTGCTCATCGGTGGCTGGTACGATCTCTTTCTAGGAGGCACTCTCGCAAGTTACAGAGGACTAAAACACCACGCTGGTAGCGATTTTGCCCGTCGTCCAGCCCTCCTAATCGGGCCATGGTCACATGGTATTTGGCATGGTATTTTCGCAGAACGCGATTTCGGTTTGCTCGCCAGCACAGATGCCCTTGATATGACCGGGGTACAAATACGCTGGTTCGAGTACTGGCTCAAAGGTGAGGAAAACGGGACTCTTGAAGACCCACCGGTCAAGATATTTGTGATGGGCCGTAATCAATGGCGCGAGGAGGAGGATTGGCCACTACCCGACACCCAGTACTGTCGGTACTATCTGCATAGTGGTGGCAATGCGAATACACTTCACGGTGATGGAACGCTTTCAACCGAGCCGTCTGGTGATGAGCCGCCGGATCATTATATCTATAACCCAGGCGATCCGACGCCAACCTGTGGTGGGGCAACTCTGCTTCCTGGTGCGCAAACGGGAGTCAATGCCGGACCGAAAGATCAGCGAGCGGTTGAAGTACGCCAAGATGTTTTGGTGTATACGACCAAACCATTAGTACGGGAGCTAGAGGTGATTGGTCCGGTAGAACTAACGTTATATATCGCATCAACCGCCCGTGACACCGATTTCACAGGTAAATTGGTCGATGTCTATCCTGATGGCAAGGCTCTTATCCTGACTGATGGCATCCTTCGCACGAGATACCGCAATTCGTTTTCCCAGGTTGAACTGCTCGAACTGGGCACAGTGTATGAGCTGCATATCGATCTCATAGCGACCGCGAACGTGTTTCAGACTGGTCACAGTATTCGTTTAGAGGTAAGCAGCAGCAATTTTCCCCGTTTTGATCGCAATAGCAACACAGGTAGCGTAATTGCTCAAGAGGGAGAAGCGGAAGTCGTCACTGCAAGCAACTGGATATTTCACACTACCCAACATCCATCACATCGGTTGTGTTGCAAAAAGAAAGTTGCTCTGTTAGAGTGGGTAGAAAAAAGCGAAAGAGGACCTACCATGACAGAGCAACACCCGTTCAAATGGCGGCATTTCCAGTCCAATATCATTCTGTTGTGTGTTCGTTGGTATCTTCGGTATTCACTCAGTTATCGTGATCTGGAAGAGATCATGCAAGAGCGAGGGTTGCAGGTCGATCACACCACGATCTATCGGTGGGTCCAGCACTACGCACCCGAATTGGAGAAGCGATGCCGTCCTTTCCTCAAAGCCACAACTGACTCTTGGAAAGTTGATGAAACCTATGTGAAAATCAAGAAAAAGTGGATGTATCTCTACCGTGCAGTAGATTCGCAGGGAAAGACACTTGATTTCTGGCTGAGTCCAACACGTAGCGCAGAGGCAGCCAAGCAGTTCTTCCTCAAAACGCTTGCCGCCTCTCATACTAGAGAACCTCGTGTCATCAACGTGGATAAAAATGCAGCCTACCCCAAAGCGTTCAGCGAACTCAAAGCAGAAGGACGTATCCCCGAAAACTGTGAGATGAGGCAAGTCAAATATCTCAATAACCTGGTTGAACAAGATCATCGGTTTGTCAAACGCTTAACCAAGCCAGGGATGGGCTTTTTCTCCTTCAAGACAGCGTGGCGAACCCTGCAAGGTATTGAGATGATGAACATGATACGAAAGGGACAAGTACAAGAGATGGATAAAGGAGATGTCAAAGCCCAGAGCGCATTAGTCGCCAAGCTCTTCGGGGGAGCAGCCTAAACGGAACAAAGGCAAGCATTCCATGCTCATCTTGTTTTCTTTCAATTTCTTGCAACACAACCAGAAGAGGTGCCAGTGGCATTGCTCAGGCAGATATACGAAGTGGTTGGTGGCATTCCTCTCTGTCTTGAGTGGGTTGCCGCGCTGGTCAAACAACCACTCTTGATGGATGATTGGGACGAGTTTGCAAGAAATGATATATCTGCCTTCCCAATCTCAACAACCAACGACATGATTCTTGCGGTGCAGCGTCTCTTAGCAGAACCACATGTGTTCGGTGGCAATCTAGCGATGGAAATAGCTCCTTTGTTGGAGAAAATCGTTGTGACCCAACGTCTTTCATCGGAGGCACGTCATCTGCTGCAGGTACTCTCGCTTGCGAACCTACCACTCGCCAAGCTCGCCCTGCAAGTCCTCTGTTCAACGGGGCCACGTCCGCTCAAAGAGCTTCGTCGAGCCTCTCTCCTGGTTGCCTATCCTGACCGTATCCAACTGTTGCCAGTCGTAGCATCAGCAGTAATGCGCCAGCTTTCTGCTGAGCAAAGGTATGAGCAAGAGGAACTTTTGTGTGAAGCATATCGAGCGTGGCGTGATGAAGGGAATTTTCGGGAAAATGAACAAGGAATACTTATAACTGAACTTGCTACTTTGTTAATTAAACATCACCAACTTCTGAATGCTGCTGAATTGTTACTCTACTACGGTTGGATCAGTTTTCAGCAAGGACGAGTTCAACGCCTTGCCCAGCTTGTTCAAACAGTGCTTCGTGAATTTGATTGGCACGCCGAACCAGCAGCACAGAGCGGTGCATTTTTACTTCGCTACTACCTTTTGCCCTATATGGGTTTTCAAGCAAATGATCAGCAACGAGTAAAAGACCATCAGCAGATTCTTGCTTATATCTTAGCCAGTCAAGTAACGGTAGCACCCTTGATAGAAGTTCACCTTATCCATGTAATTATGCTTTATTACATGAACGAAGAGCGTTTTGAACAGGCTCAACATCTCCTTGATGAAGCCTTTGTTCGTATGAAGACCCTATTGGAAACAGATTTTGAACTGCATGGGATGCTTTTATCGAAATGGGCATGGCTTCTCGGAAAATGGAGTGATTATGTTACAGAGCAGAACCATCATGAAATGGCGATGCATATGCGTAAACAGGCAATAATACTTTATGAAGAGAGTATACATCTCCTACAAACGAGCGAACAGACAACTCATCCTATGTCTGTAAGAAAAGGCACTCTTACAAAAAAGATTGTAATGTTCTTGAACTCACTCGCTTATCATCTGAATAGGATAGGGAGGTTTCAAGAGGCACTGTTGACAATTGAGCAATGTATTGAATTGGAAGAACAGGGGTACGTAGAGTTCGGGGCATTAGCAGCGGCATATGGGGAAAAATCACAAATTCTCGCAGCATTAGGGTTATTTCGTGAGGCGTTGCGCTTTGATGAAAAAGCACGAGCAGAAGTACAACGTTGTGCTGATACAGGAGATACAGCCTCACAACAAGAGCGATGGATATATCAAGTTAACCAAGGACGGCTATACTTACGCTTGGGAAGATTCAGTGAAGCTGAGCAGCTTTTACACGAGGCAGAGACACATATTGCTAAACGTAGGAAAGTCTACCGCATATTTGCGAAGGAGGCATTGATGGAGATCGAACAAAGCAAACACTCATCTCATCCCAATCAACTCGACTGGCGGTGGGTCGAACGGTATCGTGAACTGGATGCGTATGATGCGTATTGGTGGTGGGCGTCAGCAGGACCGTTTACACCCGATGAACAACTACAATGGGATCAGTTGTATACACCGAACGTCGATGAGACAACAAAAGCGCGATTAGGAGTCCTACTTACTCAGTCACGAGAGCGCGAAATCTCACTTGCTTTTGCTGAACAACGCGAACCACACTTGCACTATCCAGCCCTCGATATTGAGGAGGTTCGTCGTCGCGTTGATGGTTTGTTGCGTCTTGATGAAGAGATTGATCAGCATGAGCCGAATGCCATTGTCCGTCGTCTCTATCACGGAACGATAGAAGATGAAATCTGTTTTATTCGCATGATCGAAGCTACCTATGAGGGCAACAGCGACGCCTATTGGAAGCTCAATCAACAACTGATTTTGCCACCAACACACGAAGAGATGGACTATGCGTTGTCACGCGTGAGACAGGTTGTTCTCCTGGGCTTACAACGTGTAGATACAGCAGAGGTGAGTCAGCGGGTGATTCAGATCATGCAGGACCATATGCACCTCTCGCTTGATTTCGCTCATCACGAAAGCGTTCCACCACTTCGGCAGGATGTCGTTTCTTCGCAGGGCAAGCAACCTATGCTTTCTGCCCATGATGTCAAGCACTTCTTAGAAGCAGCGTTTCAGGAAATGGGTGGTGATGAGTGGCAGGTCGTTTTTGATTCAAGTGCAGGTGGGATTCGTGTTGACTCTGCTTCGAGAATGCTGTTTTTGCCGGAGACGCAGATGACCCTTGAAACCGTCAGGGACTATTTCACCCACGAATTGCTCGGCCATGTGTCACGCAGTACGGCAGGTGAGCAGTCCCCTCTCGGCTTATTAGGAATCAATACGAAGGGATATTCTCCGACCGAGGAAGGACTGGCTCAATACTACGAACGGACGCTTGCATTTCTTCATGGCGGGGCTTTTGATGATTCTGGTACCTGGTTGGGAGGTCTAGCCGTTGGTCTTGCCAGTGGGGTTCTCACACCTGCTCATACATTCTCTTCTTTGTACAGGTTCTTCCAACCCTTTCTTTTGTTATATCGGTTGCTCTGGAGGAATGATGAAGATCGACCGCTTGCAGAGCAACGCGCACACACTCGCGCTCTTGCTCGTTGTCTCCGCACGTTTCGAGGAGTTCCCGACTTGAACTGTGCAGGAATATGTCATACGAGGGATGTGGCGTATTTACGTGGACGGCTGAAGATTGAACAGGCCGTCGCGCAAGATGAGACGATACTGGACCGTCTTGCGGTAGGAAAGGTCGCATTAGAATTGCTCCCCGACCTGCAAGAATTAGGAATTGTTGCTCCTCGTCAGTCATTGCGAAAACGTGCATTTGACTCAGACTTGGATGCTTATATTCTTTCCTTCGCGTCGTCGAACAAACAGGCCATAGAGCAGAAATAAGGAGGAATGATATGTAAAACATGAAAAGATGGTATTTATCGTTGAAAAGAGCGAAGAGAATTATATTCTTCATGGCTTCTATCAAACCGAGAGGAGAGGAGGTAAACATGACATACGTTTTCTATCGAGACAATGATGGTCAGCCCGACCCTGATGATGGTCCGGGTGGTAAAGAGTAAATTGTAGCGATCCCATCAGTGACTAGCTTTTGTGGTTTTGCCTCAGAAGCTAGTCACTGACTTCTATTCAAGGCTGTAACAGGGCTTATATGTTTGGCTGAATTTGGAAAGATGAGGGTGCTCTATGTTTGCAGACGATGCGCTCGAAGAAATTGAACAATGGCGACGAAATAGCCTTTCGTCTCACTATCAACTGGATTGGCGTTGGGTTGAACGATATCGGCGACTTGATTCATATGATGCCTATTGGTGGTTGGCATATGCTGGACCGTTTACGCAAGAGGAACAACGTCAATGGGAGCAACTATTTCGGCCCAGCCTAGATGAAGACACAAAAGCACGGCTAGGAGTACTCCTTGCTCAATCCAGAGAACGCGAACTTGCGACTGCTCTTGCCGAACAACGGGAACCTCACCTTTCTTATCCTACTATCGACATTGAGGATGTCAAGGCGCGGATTGCGGCGTTTCTTGAACTGGATGTGGACATTCAGCAGCATGAACCAAACAGGATTGTCCGGCATCTGTATCATGGGGCGATAGAAGATGAGGTAGCCTATCTTGGAAGGATTCAAGCAACTTATGAGGGAAACAGTGAGCGGTTCTGGGAACTGAGTCGTCACCTTTTCCCTGAGCCAACAAAAGAAGAAATGGAGATTGCCTTTACCCATGTTTGGGATACTCTGTACCAAGGATTACACTCTTCACAAACACAAGAAGTAAGTCAAATCCTCATTCACTTTCTCCATGAACGACTTCATCTTCCTCAAGAGCAAAGTATACCCGACCAAAGAGACCAGGAGAGGCAACATAAGACATTTGCATCCTCTCCTGAGTCGCAAAAGATGCTTTCGCCTCAGGCGGTGAAACTGTTTTTTGAAGCTGTTTTTCGAGAGAGCGGCTATGAGGGATGGACGGTCACAATAGATACGAAAACGAGTGCCCCTCGTGTGGAGTCAGGATTACGACAGGTGTTTATTGGGAATAGTCCACTCTCGCTTCACACGGTAAGGCATTATTTTTCACATGAACTTCTCGGTCATGTCGCTCGCGCTGTTACAGGAGAACATTCCTCGCTCGGTTTACTTGGGATCAATACAAAGAATTATGCACCAACAGAAGAGGGTTTAGCTCTCTACTACGAACGTCAGATAGCGACTCTGCATGGTCAAGAGTTTTCCGATACAGGACTGTGGCTCGGAACAGTCACAGTAGGACTTGCGCGTGGAGTCTGTACACCTCCACAAAGCTTTCTTTCCCTTTGTACCTTTCTTGAGTCTTTTTTCTTCGTGAAAACGCTTCTTGCTCATCCTGAGAAAGAGCCAGAAGGGACGAGACAAAGAGCTAGAAAAACAGCTCTTGCCTACTGTCTCAGGGTATTCCGAGGAGTTCCAGACCTCACAAAGACTGGTATATGCTACACCAAGGATGTGATCTATTTGCGAGGGTTGCGAATGATTGAGCAAGCGGTAGCAGAAGATGAGGGAATACTGGACCGACTAGCTGTAGGGAGAGTCGCGTTAGAACTCCTTCCATACCTTCAAGAACTTGGCATTCTCATGCCAGATCAGTCAATGAAGAAACTTGCATATGACCCTGATTTGGACTCTTACATCTTATCTTTTGAGAGAGAGCAAGGAGAGAAAATGCTATCCTAAATGTTCATCTCTTACGACTCATTTCTCAGAACACAGGTACCTGTATGAGATGGATAGGTAACAACACCTGTTCCCGTAATGCGTAGCTTAGAGAGTATTTAAGACGAAAGGAGAGCGAAACGATGATCTATCTGCTAGATGGTGATGGTATGCCAGATGACCCCACCCCTCCCGAAGGTGACGAAAAGTAGTGCTTCAGAACACAAAAGAGTACGACGCTTTCTCAAGTTTCGTACTCTTTTTCATGCTTCATGAAACAAAATAAAACGAATATTAGAGGATTTTGTGCAATAAATGTTATTGTATAGTTGCAAAGGAGCCATTGATGGAGATAGAACAAAGCCAACACTCATCTCATCCCAATCAACTCGATTGGCGTTGGGTAGAGCAGTATCGTGAATTGGATGCATATGATGCCTATTGGTGGTGGGCGTCAGCAGGACCGTTTACTCAAGATGAGCAACAGCAATGGAATCAGTTGTATACCCCGAACGTCGATGAGGCAACAAAAGCACGATTAGGGGTTCTGCTCACTCAGTCACGAGAGCGCGAACTTGTACTCGTCTTTGCAGAACAACGCGAACCGCGTTTGCACTACCTTTAATCAAGGGAACAACTTCTCGTATTCTATAGCATGAAAATACACGCAAAAATAGAAAGTTGGTCATTCTGAGGGTGTCGGAAGACTTGCTCTTTGAGCCGTTGCTTTACCACAACTTCCATCTCATATTTTCTCACTATCGCTGTAACCACTTTCATCCAGCACATCTGAAATGAATTGCATCCATTCTTGCTTACCCATCATGTCAGGTCCGATGAGGGCCTCTTCCTTGCGCTCCGCCCAAGTATTGGGATCGACATTCATTAACACCTCGCAGTCACAATGCCCACCTAAATCCACCATCTTTTCGATGTTCGCCTGGATATTTTGAATATGACATTCTTTCATCCAACCAACCGTGTAGCGGAGTGTGTGGTCACACTGAACATTCCCTGAAGTTGGGCTTACTTAGGCCAAACACTTCTTCACTCGTGAGATAATTATACAAGTCTATGAATTGCTGGTTATCTAATAGAAGAACATTCATATTATTCTCCTCTTCTGCTTGTTGCTAGTACGTTTTGTTTCAGCGAATGAGATTCTTACTCAACATACTCTTGTAAAACGAGTTTGCTATTCTGTTGGGTAGAGCGAAGGCGATGCTGAATACCCTGCTTGGGCCTTTCGTCAACCTCGTTGTCAATGCCAAAAATCTTCTCGCGCTTGAATGCTCTATTTCAACCATTGATGTGTCTCTTGTAGTATACTACAGATGCGTTTGGACGAGTGTTTGGCATTTCACCGACAAGAAAGGTAGCTCTTATCACTCTATCAATACGTTGACTTCTTGCTTCAAGACGACTCTGGTGATTGGGGAGAAGATGCAGTCTTCACGTGATGAGATTCTCTATAGTCTCCTACGCGATCAAACTTCACGCTTCGTACAAGGGATTGATCAGATAGCCGTGAGCGAATGCGTTCCTCTAGCGTCCTCAAACTGCTCCAGTTCATCGTAATGACCGTTGGCAACTGCTCTACGTAACGACTGTTGAGTAACTGAAAGAGCTTTTCACGGACCCAGGGAGTATCCTGCTCCACGCCTAGATCATCTAGGACGAGCAGTTCTGCATTCCGCATCAGGGTAAATCGCTGGTCATACGCAACGGGCGACGTTGGAGTATATGTCTTGCGTAAGTGATCGAGCAAATCGGCGGTTGTCGAGAAAAGGATGACCTTATTTTGATCCAGACAATGGTTGGCGATTGCGGCAGCGAGGTGTGTTTTGCCACACCCATCTCCCCCGATCAAGACCAGCCAGCCTTGAGGATGGTGAGCAAATCTGTGGGCAGCCTGAAATGCGATTTGCGTCCCTGGAATGTGGAAATTAAACGTTTCCAGGCGCGTATTACGCATCGCTCCTATCTGTGAGAGTTCATAGAGTTGCTTTCGTCTTTGTGCTGCTCGTTCTACCTCTTTGCATTGACACTCAATTGGTTTGCCAAATTGAGGATGTCCAAATGGAACATCTACCCTTAGATAGCCAATTCCTCGACAACGTTGACAAACATCTTTTGATGGTGGAGCTGCAGGTGGTACTATTCGCAATAGAGGCTTTGTCAACTGCCCGTTTGTTTGTGGTAGAGTTTTCATCTTGAGAATTTCTCCTTTCTTATATGACTCATATCTTTGTTGTACCGACGTGGGATATATAGGGATAAAAGATTCCTATTCTTCTTTCTGGAGCGTTTCCAATTGTTTGATCGCTACGATATAGTCAAGCCAATCTTCCTGTGAGGGAATAGTCCACGATGCCCCTTCAATAAGGACATCTACAACGGAGAACACATTCGAGCCTTGTTGTACATCACGTATCTCGACTACTGTTGTCTGTGGTTTGTCTTGAGGGATTCGTGCTACCAGTGCCTCTGCTGTTTCCCTCTTCATCCATGTTCCGCGTCTAGGACGAGGAAGGGGTGTACAATCCGCATCACCCTCCTGAGGAGCGACGTATGAGATTCGTCAGAGACGAATCTTTTGCTCCTGCGCTTGCCGCAAAAGAATCTGTTCGATCTCTCTGTACGAGAGAGCTTCATACACATGTAAAGATGTGAGCAGAGACTCAGGGATAGATGTTTTTTCGTATTCTTCACAACGTCTAGTAAAGTATCCACCAGGTCTCTCAAGAGTACCTAATCCATCGGGAAAGTACTTGCGTATGAGTGTTGCAACAAACGCTGCTTTCACAATTTGAGGTGTATACAGCTTGAGAAGCCTGACAAATGCTCCAACACTATCCGTTTTTTCTTCTACAAGCCATGCAAGATTGGTTGCTTGACCAAGAATCTCTCGTGTTGAAAGCCCATCTGTGGGGGATGGAATCTTCTGGTTGTCTTGTCTTTCTTGTTCAATGGGAAGCGTATCGGTAGAATCAGAATCAGTAGTAGTGTTTAAAAGAGATACTTGTACAGTGCCCGCCAGGTGATGCTTGACGTAGTTGGGCAATGAGGATGGCACTGCCTGCTTGCTCTGTTTCTTTGTTCTTGATCTTGACAAACCCTTATGTCAGGTACGATACTTTAGAGAGACGCAGTATTGTTGCTCTGACAAAATATCTCATTCTTCACTGCTGGAGAAAACACATGTCTATCCGATATTGACGCTGTCTTTCTTGTACATCTCTTCTTGAAGCATCCCTTACTTGTCATTTTATTGATGAGTATCCTTCCCATCAGCTCAAGTATATCTTCCGTTTTTACACTCCCTCTTACACATCTCTTTGTATTCCCTCTCTTCGCTCGCCCCCTTCTGCACAGATGTCTCTTTGTGTCTCATTTATCTTCACAAAGAGTGGGGTAGTAATTCTCTTGTTTCCAACTGGGCATTTATTCTTGGATGTGTGTCCACAGGGCTAGCACAACACAATTGGAAGAGTTACACCCACTTCTCGCGCGAAAGGGTTCTTTTTTATGACAAGTAATCAGAGGAAGCAACAATCTCTCATGAGGCTGTTTACTTCACTAAACCATCGTCCATTCGCTCTCTTGTGGAGTGGGCAAAGCATTTCTCTTCTAGGAGATGCAATTTACCAAGTAACTTTAGCATGGTGGGTCTTACAAAAAACGGGGTCGGCAGTCATTGTGGCAACCGTGTTTATCTTCTCATTCACTCCAATGGTTCTTTTTCTGCTTCTAGGTGGAGTGGTTGTAGATCGCTTTCCCCGTATGCAACTCATGCTTAGCTCGGATGTTCTCCGTGGTCTCGTTGTGAGTGTGGTAGCACTGCTTGCCTTCACACAGCATTTGCAAGTATGGCATATCTATATGGCAAGTCTGTTGTTTGGTTTCGTTGATGCGTTCTTTCAACCAGCCTACACCGCAGCAATTCCGGAGATGATGCCAATGCACCTGCTACCGAGCGCAAACTCCCTCACAAGTATGAGCGCAAATATTACGGGTATCCTAGGACCGGGACTTGGCGCATTCATTGTCCTTCTTGGAGGAACACCACTTGCGTTTGCTCTTGACGGTCTTTCCTTTTTTATCTCAGCAGCATGTGTTGTGCCTCTTGTTCGTTCCTCACAGCCGCCAGTGGTAGATGGAGAACAGAAACATATCCTTTATGACATGCAAGAAGGAATCAAAATCGTTTTGGCTTCACCTTGGCTCTGGGTCAATATTGCCGTTGCTTCCGTGACGACGCTAACCAATAGCGCACCTTACTTCGTCACGATGCCGTTTCTTGTGAAAGAAAGGTTACATGCAGGGGTGGGCACATTAGGTTTCATCTACTCTCTGACTGCAATTGGTTCAATCATTGCAGCCATTTGGCTTGGGCGTGCAACACGTATTCGACATCGTGGTTTTCTTGCTTTCGGTGCATATGCTCTCAGTGGTGTCGTAGGAATTGCGTTTGGTTTACCACTTCCACTCGTCGTAATTCTGTGTGTTGCTGGGCTAGGAGGAGCATTCGGTTCGATTGGAGAACTGATCTGGACGAACACGTTACAGGAGTTGGTGCCACGTGACAAACTCGGACGCGTATCAAGCATTGATCTTCTTTGTACTCGTGTCCCATTGCCAATTGGCTATGCTATCGCAGGGGTGGCAACTCAACACTTTGGACCAGCAACAGTATTTCTTGTTGCCGGTTCAATCACAGCGTGTGTTTGCCTCCTTGGATTAGCACATCCAGTAATTAGAAAAGTAGAGTAGCTTTTTCTTTTGCTCGATTTAAGGAAAGAGTGTTGCTTGATACATTCCTTCATGAGCAACACGCTTTTTCCGAGGGACGTAATCAGGGAGACGTCGGACCATATGCCATTCGACCTCTCCCTGCTGCCACAACCAAAGTTGAGATGACCGATATTGTGTTTCAAAATGGTAAGGTTCTTTAATATTACGCAAATGCTTTTCGTCGGGTTGGTACTGCACCGCATACTGAGAGAGCGGTTCATCTCCATATTCCACTGTCAAATGCTCTTTGGAAAGCCAAATTGTTGCCTTTCGCTTCGCAAGACCAAGCTCGCCGTAGAGTTTCCAGTGCCGAAACCTGAAATACCCATGCGGGTTTAATTGGCGGACAAAGCGCGTCGAGTAAAAAATATGATCGAGTTGCTCCGGTCGCCATACTTTCCCTTGCACCCAGCCGAGAACTTCTGCTGGAGAGTGCCGATTGTCTTCACGATGACGATGCGCGTAGTGGACTTGATAGTTGTAATCGGCAACCCAGCGGTCATGCTCGACACGCATTTCTTCCCAAGTTCTCGCTTTTTTGAAGTGATAGTCTCCCATGCGTCTTTGTATGTTAAACGTCGTCTCGATAAAACTCATCCACGGCTGGCGTTTGGCGATGAATTCCTTGCGAATACCAAGCGATTCGTAAATTTTCATGGCTTGCTTCGCTTTGAAGATTGACCCGTTATCGCTCACTAAGGCTTCTGGCGCACCATGCAGCCGAATAGCTGAGTAGAGAACAATGAGGTACGCAGTCAAATCCTGCTTTGGAGAGAGGGCACTGGAGATGATTGCGCGGCTAAAATTGTCCATGATCGTGATGGAATAAATCGGGTCAGGACCGAGTAAATGGTCTTCAATGTAGCGTATGTCAACCGTCCATCGCTCGTGCCTCCTCGTCGCTTTAAAAGGCATCGTTTTGGGTTCGTGTGGCTCTTTTTGTGGCCCTTTCATCCCGTAGAGTTTCCGATTCAGTTGTAATATGCGGCTGCACGTCCTAGGCGAGAGTCGAATACCAATCTCCTTGAGAGCAGCATGGACGCGCCACTCGCCAAGCTCTGGATTTTCTTGTAATTTGCGAACTTCGTTGATGGCGTCTAGCGTGACCTTTCGCTTGGGGTGCTTGGGTGCATGACTCTTGTCATCAAGCCCTTTCACGCCCTCCTCAATCCAGCGTTTGAGAACCGTATAGACAGTCTGCCTGCTCGTTTCAAGGTACTGAGCAATGCTGTTGATACGAAGCCCTTCTGCGTGCAGTCGTATCACCGCAAGTCGGCGTTCAGCGGGATCGTCATTTTCTGCATACGGTGGATAGCGTCGGCTTTTGCGCTCTCGTGGTGGGTTCTCGGCAAGAATCGACTGAACCGTATGATGAGACGGTCTGCGATTATATCGAACGAAGCACACATCGGCAATTTCACGGAAATGAAGGAAGGGAAACTCGGTCTTGAGTTCGACCACGGCGAGACGAAGAGCGGTGGGAATACTGCGATGCAGGTCCTCTCGTTGCTTCACGGTTGGAGTGAACAGGCTACCCATGCCTTGCTCCTCGAACCGCTCAACCTGTCGATAGAGTGTGCGCTTGACTTCGTGCGTCTCTTTTGCACGCTCCCCTGGCGTTTCAGAAAAAAGGACGACGGGCCTAATCAACTCATATGTGCGTTGCTCCGGCCACAAGGTCCGTTGCTGAATGGTTTGCCAGTCGTCAGTTCGTTCAATACGAGGTTGCTTTTCCTTACGCGTAGGCATGGCTTCTCCCTCCCTAAAGCCTTACAAAAAGTGCGTCGTGTTGTCTGTACATCCTACGCTAAACACGCACATATTGACAAGAGGTAAGATTGCGATGCCTTTCTGTTGACCCCAATGTATCATGCCTTACAGAAGAGGGTTTTGGCAAGCAGGCAGTGCCATCCTCATTGCCCAACTACGTCAAGCATCACCTGGCGGGCACTGACTTGTAATCCGTTTATCGATACGACAGAATGAGAATCTACTGGTGCTAGATTCGCGAGTAGATTCGTTGCTGAAGGCGTCTCTGTTTCAACTCTTGTGTTTGTATCGCTCGTTGAAAGAGGCTGACCGTCTCGGTGTAAAGAATCTTGTGGGTCAAGAGGCAGCCGAGAAGAGGAGGTGCTCACCTTTTCGGTTGGTTTTGTACTCAAGGAAGAATCTTGTGTGCTTGCCCCAGAAGATTCGCTTCTGCTTTCGGTATATACCGTGTCGCCAGTGGTTGTGCCTGTTTGTCCTACTTGGAAGTTCTTCGCTACGTGAGAAGTCTCTTTGAGGTGCCAGTCTTCTGCTGCTCTCCTTGCGAAGGAAAGCATCTCTTCGGTCATGCGTTCCACAATCTGTTCGTCGCTCTCTACTCCAACCGATGAGAGGATCGTTTGAAGTGAGGCACAGAAATGAGGAACAGGAGATGCTTGTGGAACTTCTTCGAGGACTCTCTCGTCGTCATGAGTCTTTGGCAGTGACGTATCTCCTGGCGTCGAGCAATGAATAAGATGTTCGGAAATTTGCTCAACCAGGAGATGTGCCTGTCGGCGACCATAGCGCATCTTGAATTGTTCGAGTTGTTCTGATAATCCTTCTGGAATGTGATAGGATGCAAGCGGAAGTACGAGAATGAGACGCTTGTGCCGCTGTACTGTCTGTTCAGTCGTAAAGAGGAGTCCAATCGCTTTGAAGAATGTATAGTGTAGATGAGTTGTCTCATAGGCGAGATGAAGCTTTTGACTCAAATCATTAATTCCCGTAAAATATCCAACTGCCGCGTCATCGTCGTGTTCTTCTTCAGGGAAAGAAAGTATATGCGTCCACGCTGTGGGAAGCTTAATTGTCGCATTGTGTAATAGACCAATCAAAAATGGTTTCCATGCTGTTCGCGATGATGGGAACAATCTCTGAAGGGTTCGTATAGTGATGAAATCCAGACCAGCATGCAGCAGCTTCGCTTCATCGCTCTCTGAAGGAAATGTCTGGAGGTTTTCTTTCCTCTGCTGTACAAGTGTAGATGAGACCGTCAATGCCATGTTCTGCTCCTTTCTCACATAACTCCTTGTTTGTATTCGCTCCGTTCACCGAGTGAATGTTTCGTCTCTTGGCATAGTTTTTAGCGTAAGCTTCGTATATGTCAGAGGTTGTGTTCCTGTTGTCCTCCTTCTGATTACGACACCAATGCCTCTAACCAAGCAGCAAGTTCAGTCAGCTTCATTCGACGAGGGGCCTCTGACCGATCAAATGGATCACTCACCTCAATCTGTCGCAACTCGGAAACGGTATGAACATGGGCGTACATTCCGTACAGGAGATCGAGAAAACGTTCAAGGTCGCTATTCGTCCATCCAGCAGGGCAGCCACCGAACGTTTTGAGCAACCGCTTCCGTTTCGCGGGAGTCATCGTCTTTGCAGTTGTCATAGCTCGTCGTTCTCCATCCATTCTTGGAAATAGGCTTCTTTTAGAAACAATACTGCCTGCTTTGTATGAGCGTGAGTAGACCAACCTCTATTTGTCTCTGTAGAAGTGCATTGCCATGACATGTGCTTCACATCTATCAGCGATGTTTGTTCCCGATAAGAGCATGGCAATCATGCTTTCTTTTGCAGACTTGTGTAGGCATTACGCCCTACCCTACCCTGTCTATCGGTAAGATAACATGATCCTAAGCCACCTACCAACAACGTGTGTAGCACTGACAAGAACATATGTACCGGCGAATACCTCTAAAATAAGGTGAAAAGTGTCAACATAAGCTCATCAATATATGTAGTGAGTAGGGTGTGAGGAGAACTCTACAAGGAGTACTGTACCGAATGGAGGAAGAGATGGTGGCCTGAAAGATGGGGATTGTCCTCACTTCATACTCCCTACATCACATATGGAACTTTCATCTCTCGCAGGAAGTAGTAGGTTTTGAAGAGGGTAAACGGAAGCTGTGTCGTCAATATGGACGTCGAGACGTGGTACGAAAAGACCGGATAATCCAGGGACAAATGCGAGAAGTCATGTGAGCTTACATAACCACACACAGCGTGAACGCTTCAAGAGAGCAGAAGTGATTTCTCGCATTGTCTTTTCTCGTGATTACAATAGGTTGATGTTCTCGTCAAGAGAAAGGTGTTCATGCGTAATAGCATTTTCCATGTGATTTCTCCTTTTATTGGTCGATATCTCTCTATAGTGAGAGAAGTACATCTTTTTTTAGAGGTTGAAGTACTCCGCCAAGTTCTCTCTTTATGCCAGCTGCATCTTTTCTTTGTTCATTGCCCTGAAGCCTCTTCGTCGCTCCTGCTGGCTCCCGGACATGCGCGTGGGTAGATGGTCGCCAGGGCTATACTTCCTCTTCTGCTCCTGAATATCATCGTCGTTCATGTGCATGTATAACTTCACGGTTGTCATGTCTTCATGTCCTAACAATTCTTGTAGGCTGAACGGGTCATTGCCCAATTTCAGGTAGCGAATCGCAAAGGTATGCCGCAAAATGTGCGGGCTGACGCGCTTGTGAGTGATCCCTGCTCGCTGTCGGAGACGCTTGAAGAGCATTTCAACACCGTTTTTTGTGAGCTGGCTTCGCGTTTCAGAAAGAAACAGATGCTCTTCGTCGGAGCTGCCCCACTCGCTCAATTCGTCTGCATCGGGACGATGGCGGTCCAGGTAGTAATACACATGGCGTTGACAGACATTTCCAAGAGCGATTCTCCGCTCCTTTGACCCTTTTCCCTTCACCGTAATGACCCCATGCTTGCGGTCTAAGGCATCCACGCGGAGATTACATAACTCAGACACTCGAATACCAGTATCATAGAATAACCATAAAATGGCACTGTTCCGTACCGCCGCTCGTTCAGCAAAAGGACCTGTTTCGTTCGGGGGAGTACATGCTTTCAAGAGGTGTTCAAACTCCTCAGCGGTAATGGTTTGAATGAGTGGCCTGCCAACTTTTGGAAACGTCACTTGATCGAATACGTTCCGTTCGACCATCCCACGACGCGTGAGCCAGTGGAAAAAAGCACGAGCTGAGCGAGCATACGTCTGGATAGTGCGTTCGCTGCGGACTTTGCCACGCTTCCCTGGCTTCTTTCGCATGTAAGCGAACCAGCCACTGATAGCGGGGGCATCAATCTCGCTAATCAAGGTGATCTCATGTTCCTGCTTTAGGCAGGTTTGCAACAATCCCAGTGCTGTTCTATGCCATTCTAACGTTTTGCTACTATGATTCCCTCCTTCGTGGTCTTGAAGGTAGCTTTCGATAGCATCTTCGAGAGTGACTGCGTTTCGAGGTTTGTCCTGAGAACTTGCCCCTTTTGCTTGTAGTTGAACAGGTGATCTGCTCTTCTGTTGAATGCGCTCTTGCTTTTGCGTATTGAGCTTTGCCCGTTGTGCGAATGAGCGAGCCTCTGTCACACTCTCCGCTCCATGCTTGGGTATTACACTCCTCTTTTCGACAAGCGATTCTCCGACGATTTTTGACCTCTTTGTTCCCATGATAGGATTGCTCCTTTAAGCATTTACATGCTGCTCTTCCAATTTATCAAAGGAGAAGAGTGAGCAGCCACTTCTTCCGCTAGGAGAGGAATGGAAACTATAAGAGTGGTGTGAGCAAGTTGGCTCAAACGACATATGGTTTTGTTCCTCCATAAAGAATTACGCAGCAAAAGAGAAATATGCACGGCGAAAACTACGCATTTTTTTGTACGCTTAAAAGAGCGATATCAATCCTAACGATTATTTCCAATAATGAAGAAAGAAGACATATTCTATGAACTTTGATATAGAGGTGTGTCTACAAAGAAATTCCAGAGAGGTGTAATGGATATATGAACTTCTTATAGCCTCAAGTTTCAAATAATTGTCGAACTCTATTTTCGGTGAAAGGCACTCATTCCTGAAAAGGTGAAACGTTCATCCTGTAGGTGATGAGCAAGACACTTTCGCAAATTGAGGACGGAAATAGATATGCTACCCAAAAAAGGAGTACCGAAAAAGGGAATGTGATAATGCTGAGCGTGAAGAAGCATCTATAGGCTTCGCAAATCCCTCCCCTTTTTGGACAAAAACCGATTTGCGAAAAATAGTGTCCTTAGGGTATACTACAGCGAAATAGTGCTACAAACGAAAGCTCTGAGAAGGCCGCCAGAAGGCTTAGAATTGGTAGAATAGAAAATGCCATCCTCGAAGGACTAAAAAGCTTACTCGGTTTCAGAGTGCGACCCGTCTAAGAGGGTACTGCAATTGCAAATACATATAGGCCGCAATAGAACCATCGCTGTTTCAGAGTGCGACCCGTCTAAGAGGGTACTGCAATTGGCGTCGCGTTCCGTCTCACATTCGGAAGTTTCATGTTTCAGAGTGCGACCCGTCTAAGAGGGTAC
>CAXUHG010000010.1:0-25040 GCA_964250805.1 uncultured Ktedonobacteraceae bacterium
GCCTATAGCACAGCAAAACGCATTCCATCTTCTTATGAGCCAAGAGAAAAAGAGAGCATGCATTTTTGTGTGCCTATAGCGCACAAAAATGCATGCTCTCTTTTTCGTCTCGCGCCGTAAGCGCGAAGAATCAGAGACTTAATTCAAGACAAAAGTACCTGAATTGTCCGCGAAGATAGACAGGAACGAAAGCGAAACCTTAATATATTGTGACAGGTAAAAGCATGAATGTTCCGACGGAACTTTTTTATTATTCGGATTTATCTTACGTCCATAATTGTAGATACGTAGATTCTTCAGTGTGTTCTTTTGTTGAGAAGCGGCAGCAACTACCTCCGTTGTCTGTGCGGCGAAGTGGGAGCGTATTGTGGTGGGAATGGCATCAGTTGAGCATGACCGAGAGACGCGCAAGGTGATTCTCTCGTTCGCTAAAAGTATTCAGGAACGTGATATCGTCACCTACGAACACTCCCGTAGGGTAGCTACTTATGTCCAGCGTCTGGCACGTTACCTCGGCTGGACGCGGCGCGAGGCACGCGACCTTGCTCTGGCGGCACTGGTGCATGATCTCGGCAAAACGTGGATCGCTAACGATATCCTCAATAAAAGCGGCGCACTCTCGGAAGAGGAGCGGCGCAAGATGGAGCGACACCCCGTGATCGGTGCCCGCATTTTAATTGGCTGCGAAGTTCATCCTTTCTATGTCGAAACCGTCCTCTATCACCATGAAGCATGGGACGGACGTGGCTATCCCGCTGGCTTGCAGAACGAGGCTATTCCGATCAGTGCGCGTATTCTGACTATCGCCGATGTCTACGATGTGCTGACCTCGTGGCGGCCCTATAAAAACGCACTCTCAGTGGTAGAGGCGCGAGAGCGTTTGCTTGCGGACTCCGAGACCTACTTCGATCCGATCATCGTCGATGCTTTTGTCCATTTACTGGACGGCTCGCCAAACTTTACGCTACCACAGTTAGACCTACACGAAAAGCAGAAACAGCAATACCCACCTCATCTTGACGATTTCTAACGCTATCTACATAGATGATATAATAACTCCTGTGCGGGTCTGATTTATCACACCCCAATTATGCTATTTGACAAATGAATGCGGATATGTCACCTGTAGGGACCGATTTATCACGTCCTTGTTCGAGTGTCGATTGCCAGCAAGGACGTGATAAATCGGTCCCTACCATATTAGAGATGATTATTCCACCCATTTCCATACAACGAGGAGGATGTATGACCAGTGGTACAGAGAAAACCCGCATCGAGCGCGACTCTATGGGCGAGATGCAGGTACCGATAGATGCCTATTATGGCGCGAGTACGCAACGCGCCGTACTCAATTTTCCCATTAGCGACCTGCGTTTCCCGCGCCAGTTTATTCGCGCACTTGGGCAGATCAAACAGGCGGCAGCACAGGTCAACGAAGCTCTTGGCACCATCGATTTCCAAACGGCGGAGGCGATTGTGCGAGCGGCGCAAGAGGTGATCGATGGCAAGCTAGATGATGCCTTTGTGCTGGATATTTTTCAGACCGGCTCTGGCACGTCCACAAACATGAACGCGAACGAGGTCATCGCAAACCGTGCCAGCGAACTGCTCGGCGGCACACGCGGCTCACGCAAAGTTCACCCCAATGACCAGGTGAACTTAGGGCAATCGTCGAACGATGTCATTCCAACCGCAATGCACCTTTCGGCCTTGCTCAGTATCGAGCAGGACCTGATACCTGCATTACAGGACTTACAGCAGGCGTTACAGGAGAAGGCTGAAGCGTTCATGCCTGTAATCAAGACGGGGCGCACACACTTACAGGACGCGACACCCATTCGCTTAGGGCAAGAGTTTCTAGGCTATGCAGGTCAGATCGAGCGCGGTATTGCACGTATGCGTCATGCACAGAGTGAGCTAGCGGAGGTCGCACTTGGCGGCACAGCCGTTGGTACAGGTGTCAACACGCATCCAGAGTTCGCGGCTCGCGTCTGCCAGCGGCTCTCGGAATTGAATGGCATTACTCTTCATGAGACGAGCAATCACTTTCAGGCACAAAGCACGCTCGATAACATCGTTGAGACCAGCGGTTCACTCAACACGCTGGCGGTAAGCTTGATGAAAATTGCCAACGATATTCGCTGGCTTGGCTCAGGACCACGCGCTGGCATTGGTGAAATCGACCTACCTGCCGTACAGCCCGGTAGCTCTATCATGCCCGGCAAGGTCAATCCCGTGATCGCCGAGTCGGTGTGTATGGCATGCGCTCAGGTGATGGGCAATCATACCACCATCACGGTTGCGGGACAATCGGGCAACTTCGAGATCAACGTCATGATGCCCGTCACCGCGTACAATCTGTTACAGTCCATCAGCCTGCTTGCCGCAGTCTCACGAAACTTCACGGAGCAGTGCGTTAAGGGCATACAGGCAACGACGAAGGGGCCGGAGATGGTCGAGCGCGGGTTAGCAATATGTACTGCACTTGCTCCCGTGATTGGCTATGACGCCGCCGCAGACATCTCGAAAACGGCCTACAAAACGGGTCAGACGGTGCGCGAGGTAGCACGCGAGAAGACGCAGTTGACCGATGCCGAACTTGACCGCATTCTCGATCCCGCTAGCATGACCAAACCCGGACTCGAAGGCGGTCCTGCCGGAGGCTAGTCCTGTATGAGTTCCTCTTCGGCACTCTCCAATGTCTGTAGCCATTGCTGCACTTCCGTGACCTTGCTGTGTTTCATAGCAGTAAGTGCAGCAAGACAGGCTTAGCCCTGAATACGTGCCATCACAATATCACCAGAGGCCGCGCTTACTCTAGCAAGGTCTAGTTGCAGCATTATTTTCAAATCGTTTGCCTCTGCTGGCGCATACTCTAACGCCTTCCGTAAGCTCTGCTCGGCCTGCTTCAGAGCGTGTCGGCGGAGATACATTTCTCCTCGTACTTGCAGAATGTTGCTAAGAAGCCAACGTTGGTCCAGAGTGTGCGCCAATGCGAGAGCTTCCTGAAAATACGCCTCGGCTTGTTCATAGTTCTCCAACAAGCCCTCTATCCACGCGAGATTACCAAGTAGTCGGCTTATGCCATGACGATGCCCCATTGCTTGTGCCATCGTTAACGCTTCACGAAAGTATGCCTCTGCCTGCGTATACTCTTTCAACTCGCCAGCAATCCAGCCGAGATTGTTGAGCAACAGACTCACCCGTTCCCTATAGTTGATGCCTCGTGCGAAAGCCAATCCTTCCTGGCAATACTGTTCCGCGCGGAGCAGATTTCCTCGTGCAGCTTCCAATGTGCCGAGTTTCGCTAACAAATCGCTTGTACGCTTTGCATCATTTTGAGAGCGAGCTAGCTCTAGCCCTTCTTGTAGGTATCTCTCTGCTTCAGCCTGATTGCCCTGTTGCGCTAGTATAGAGCCAAGCATATCAAGCAAGCTACTTACATATGTCTGCGTATGCAACTGGCGAGCGAGTGTAAGTCCCTCTTGCAGATACGTTATCGCTTGCGTAAACTCACTCAGTTTCTCAGCTACTTTGCCTTGATAGAGCAATGTTTCTATACGACTTTCTCCAGTGGAAGGCAACGACTCACTTACGGAGCGTGCTTGTCGGAGAAGAGTATCCGCGCTTGCATACATACCCTGTAGCTGTAGAAATGGCATAAAGGCAAGTACTCCTTGCAGAAACTCCTCGTGCATTTCTTGCTCATATGCAATGCGTAAGGAGGCTAAGATATTCGTAGTTTCCTGTTCTAGTAGAGTATACATATCTTGATGCTGTTTTATGAAAGAAACAAAGTATGTAACCATACGGAAGTGTGCATGATTGTCTTTTTGTTCCATACGCGCGTAGTCCGAAATTGTTTGATGAAGCGTATAACGGTCTGCTCTATCATTCTCTAATAATCCTGCGTCGCTGAGCACGTCGAGTACCTCGACGGGAACGGCACAAACCACTAACGCTGCCTCCTCTGAAAATGTATTTGGTTTCGCTGGAAAGACAGAGAGGGCGGATAACGCGGCACATGCCTGCTCATCTAGTTGTTGGACGCTTACAGCAATCGTAGAGAGCAATGATCGAGATGTGCCGAAGGGAAGATGAGGTGGACGTTCTGTCGGCGCATGCGATTCGGAGAGACGTAAACGCACTTCTACATCCGAAAGGCGTTCGATAGCAGTATATAAGCGACGGTGTTGGCTTCCATACGTATGTACACGAAGATAGCGTCCCATAAGAGAGAGTGCCAGAGGAAGCCCTCCAACAAGAGAGACGAGCTTGTCTACCGCTTCCGATTCCTGCCTAAGATGAGGAACAAGTACGTTGAGAAGATGTGTACTAGCTTGCTTATCCAACTCAGGGACATGAATTCCCTCACATGACGTAATATGAAGGGCGAGTGCAGGAAAACGCGTTGTTATGAGATGAACACAGTTCACACCTCCGACGACGAGGCTCATAGCATCTCCGGTAGCCCACACGTCATCCAAAATAAGGAGCATTCGGCGTACGCCAATCGCTTCACACACAGCGGCTGCTAAGCTGTCAGTGTTGGTTACTAGTGTCATTTTTGCGGATGGAAGCCCAAGAAGAGTTCCCCAGCGATGAAGCAAGGTCATGATATTTGGCTGAGGTCCAAGTCCTGCCCACAATATGCCGTCGGAAAAGTCCTCCTGCACCTCGACATCGTGAGCAAGAGCAGCGGCAAGTGTTGTTTTGCCAACTCCTGGTAAACCACTCAGGGCAAGCATCGTCGCATTTTTTTCGTGTTTCAACCGCTGCTTCATGCTCAAGAGAAGGTCGTCTCGACCAACTATATTCGTGGTAGAGGAAAGAGGAATCGTAGTGTCATAAGGTACGCGCGTTAGTATCGAATTGGAAAGAGATGTCGAAGCTACCTCCTCTTCCGATTGCTGCTTCTGTTTTTTCTCTTCCTGTACCAGACCGAGTGCCTCAGCACTTTGACCAAAGAGTACACAGAGTCGTTCACGGAAATAAGGGTAAGGAAACGAAGTACCAAGCTCCCAGCGACTAATGTTCTTTGCAGTCGTGCCAATTTCTTGCGCTAATTTTGCCTGTGACCAGCCGCGCCGTTCTCGCTCTTTACGCAAAAGATGATTTACCTTCACGCTTCATTCCCTTCCAAAATCCTCTATTCCGAAAACACCTACTAGTCGGTTCCTAGTTGTCCTCTAGTTGGGGAGAAAATTCCTTGAACTATAACATTCATCTGCACTATTATTGTAGCAGACAAACGGCGATAACAATCTATGTTTAGAATTCTTTCGTTTTTTGTCAAAGAATGAGTAACAGTCTATAACTTTAGACACGAGCAGAGGAGATTTTTTTTGCCATGAAACAACGAAAACGCAAGGCTTTTAGTTGGCTCTTGTTTAGTGCTGTTCTCAGCGTAGGACTTGCACTAACGGTATTCGCTCCGGCGCAAGCAGCCAAGCCAAAAGCCGCTCTTTCCGTAAAATTTACCAGCCCAACCTCTAAAAGCACGATTACAACGGGTAGCACTTTTACAGTTCAGACAAGTAGTAATGTTGTTCGAGTTGATTATTCGATCATTATCCGTGGCTTGGATAGTGGAACCGAATTTTACCTTGGAAGTTCCACAACGCGTCCATTTACCTTTACCTGGACGAGTTATGCAGGTGCTTTATATGGTGGTGGAGACCTGCAAGCGCGAGCCTCTGATGCGGCGGGCAACTCCGTCACAACTACAGTATCACCAACAATTACGGGTACATTAAATGGTCCTCTTCCACAAGCAAAGAATGCAGTTGATTTGCTGCCAGCAAATGAGGCAACTACCCTTGTCGGTGCTACAATTGATGCGGCAGGTCGCGTTGTATTCACAGGTGAAGTGGGTTCCTATGCGGAATGGGAGATCGATGCTCCTGTTGCTGGTACATATCAAGTGGTCTTTCGTAGTGTACAGCGAAAAGCGGCATCGACTGCACTCTCGGTCAATGGAACAATTGTAAATTCTTCCGTGCCATTTCAGGCTATTCCATCAACTGTTCCGTTGACTGATCCAAAGGCTAACACCGTTACGCTGACGATTGCGTCAACACAAGCAACGTTACATCAGGGAACTAACCTTATTCGCCTTACTTCTTTTAACGTAGGAACACCTGCAATTGATTCTCTATCCATTTCTCAACCTGCTTCATAGAAGTAGTTTACGACTCTCATAAGCAAGTGACCGAGACTCTCCTGGTAAAGGCGATTGCCCTTTACTAGGAGAGTCTCGGTCACTTGCTACATAAAGAAGCGTAGAGGAGCGAGAATTTTCTCTCCAAGCATGGCATACCACGGACGACTTACCCACTCTTCGAGCGTTAATGCAATGGCATCGGTTGTATCACTCAAAAAAAGTTGCTCCATCTGGTGTGCCAAAGATGAATTGTAGACCTCGACATTGATTTCATAATTGCCAACAGCACTCAAACGGTCAAGGTTGGCGGTTCCAATGGTTGACCAAGCACCATCAACGGTACAAGTTTTCGCATGCAGCATGTGACGATAGCCGAAGACTTTGACGCCTGCCTGTAGGCATTCCGTAAAGTAGCCACGTGCCAGCCAGTCCACGACGATATGATTAGATATCCACGGTACGAGAATCTGTACATCAACTCCGCGCTGTGCCGCTGCCGCCAGCGCACTCATCAACACACCGTCAGGCACAAAGTACGCGTTGGTAAGACGCACAGTTTTTTCAGCACGGTCAATAGCTCGAATATACATGTCACGAATAGGAAACATCAACTGCAAAGCGTTGGTGCCCGCAACGTTGATAAGGGCATCGAAGTGACGTGGATAGTGACGCGTGATATCGGGTGCGGGATGACAGTGTTGATTCCAGAACTCCACAAATGAGTGTGCAAGATCGGCTGAGGCTGGACCTTGAATGCGTAGGTGAGTATCACGCCACGACGTAGCATAGGGACTACCGATGTTGTAGCCACCGATGAAGCTAGTATAGCCATCCACAATCAGTAGTTTACGATGATCCAGAGCGTAGTGTCGTGGATCGAATATTTGCCACGGATGCCTAATCGCTTGATACTTCAACGTATGAACAATTGCAGGAAACTCTTTAAAGCGTTGAGGAACGACGGTGTTGGCAAAGCTATCAAAAACCACGAAGACATCTATTCCTTGCTCCGCTTTTTTAGTAAGGTGTTCCTTGAATTCGCACCCAATCTTATCATCTTTCCAAATGTATGTCTCGAGGTAGATACTTTCTTTCGCGTCATCAATGGCGGCAAGCATAGCATCGAAAAGATACTGCCCATAGTCATAGATTTGTAGCGTGTTATCGCCTACACGCACGTCATCAAGATTGGGATGTGGAAAGCCGCCGCCTTGTTGCTGCTTACGTCGTAGCTTCGAGACAAGCTGCAAAATGGCAACTGTAAGGACCTGAAGTCCAAACAATGCTCCGATAGCACGTAGGACAATTTGTGTTATCGAAGGACCTTTCTTCTGTCCCAGTATGTTCAGTAGCCATGTACGAATGGATTTTCTTTGCATAATTATATTCCAGTTTTGCATAGTATTCTACTACAGAGCTTGATTGTACACAAGTAGGGGCCATAATTCATTACGCCCTATGAGCTATGCATTGTGTCGGGGAGGGTCGAGGGATGTGTTCAATGGAGAGAAACGGAATCGATGGGCACGAGGGCGTAATGAATTATAGCCCCTACAATACATAACCATAAGGAATGATTTAGATGCCTGTAGACGATGTTTGGAGAATGAAAAGGGAATTATCATTTGTCTACAAATTGTTCTAGAGGATAGAATAAAAATGCACAAGTAAGAACGCACCTGTTCTTACGTTCCTGCTAGCCCACAAGGAGACATGTTCATGTCGATAGCCCAGGAGTTCGTTCAGGCGAACGAACAATACGCATCAACATTTCACAAAGGGGAGCTGCCGTTACCCCCAGCCCGTAAGGTTGCGGTTCTTGTCTGCATGGATGCACGTATTGATCCCGCGCGTGCTCTTGGCTTGGAAGAAGGGGATGCACATGTGATTCGTAATGCAGGAGGACGAGCTACTGACGCATTACGCTCGCTCGTCATCTCGGAGGAATTGCTTGGTACAAAGAGTATCGTTGTAGTTCATCACACCGATTGTGGCATGCTCACCTTCAGCAACGACGATATTCACGCGAAGATTCAGCAGGACTTGCACACCGATGCCGCCGCTAACATCGACTTCTTACCGTTTCAGAATTTAGAGCAGTCGGTTCGTGACGATGTAGCATTTTTGAGAGAGTCGCCATTGATTCCAAACACAATTGACATCACTGGCTTCATCTACGATGTCCACGATGGCAAAATTCATCCTGTCACCTGATTTCCCTTTGCTTGGGAAAGAAGCGATATATCTTCCTCGCTTCTTTCCCAAGCAATACATTCATATTTTTGACGTTACTTGTAGATAACTTAATAGGAGAGGTTTTCATGTCAGAGAATAAAGGGTATGCACATCCAGAGGCAATTGTAGATGCTAATTGGGTTGAGGCACACTTACAAGACCCAAAGGTTCGTTTGATCGAGGTTGACGTTGATACAAAGGCATACAACGAGGGACATATCTCTGGTGCCGTTGGCGTCAACTGGCAGAAGGAGCTACAGGATCAGGTGGTGCGTGCGCCATTGAGCAAGGAACAGTTTGAGGCATTACTCAGCCGTGCCGGAGTCAACAAAGATACAACGATTGTGTTATATGGCGACAACAACAACTGGTTCGCGGCATGGGCACTCTGGATTTTCAAGTACTATGGTCACGCCGATGTACGCCTGCTCGATGGTGGACGCGTGAAGTGGCTAGCCGATAAGCGCGAAATTACCACCGATGTTCCTTCCTATCAAGCTACGACCTATCAAGCCGAAGAGCCACGCAAAGAAATTCGCGTGTTTCGTGACGACGTGCTGGGCGTACTTGGACACAACAATGTCGCCCTCGTCGATGTACGTTCCCCCGGTGAATACAGTGGCGAACTGCTCGCACCCGCGAACATTCCGCAGGAAGGGGCGCAGCGCGGCGGTCACATTCCTGGTGCCGCGAATATTCCCTGGGCAAGCGCGGTCAGTCCCGACGGTACCTTCAAATCAGCAGACGAGCTACGCGCCATCTACGAGGGTAAGGGCATCACTTCCGATAAAGAGGTTATCGCCTACTGCCGCATCGGTGAGCGCAGTAGCCACACATGGTTCGCCCTGAACTACCTGCTTGGCTATCCCGATGTACGCAACTACGACGGTTCGTGGACTGAGTGGGGCAGTTTGATTGGTGCGCCAATCGAGAAATAAGTTTGTAGGCAGTTAAGAAAACAGAGTGGGAGATATATATTTCCTACTCTGTTTTTTTTGTTCGATTATAAGGTATACTGAGGAACAACGCTTATTTTTGAAGGACATGAACTATGACAGATGCTATTCGCGCTGAGCGTAATCGTACAATCGAACTTTTACTGCAAGAAAAACAATATTATCTTTCTCATCTCACGCATATTGGCACACCTACTCATTTAAAAACACTAGAGAATACAACCATCAATCAAGATGTATTTACTGCACTACCTTTAATCGAGGGTCAATGTATTGACTTGCTCTTTATTGATCCACCATATAACCTTACAAAATCTTTTAATGGAAGAGTTTTCAAACAGAGAGATTTAGACGAATATGCTCAATGGTTCGACTCTCTCCTGCAACTTTTGTTAAAGCTACTCAAGCCTACAGCATCTATCTATGTATGTGGCGACTGGCGTTCATCAGCCGCTATTCATTATGTGTTAGACCGCTATTTCATTATTCGTAACCGCATCACATGGGAGAGGGAGAAAGGTCGCGGTGCTTTATCTAACTGGAAAAACTGCTCTGAGGATATCTGGTTTTGTACTCTGTCCGACGACTACGTTTTCAATGTGGATGCGGTCAAAATGAAACGAAAAGTTATCGCGCCATATAAGGAAAATGGCAAACCTAAAGATTGGGAACAAACGGATACAGGAGATTTTCGCCTAACACATCCATCAAACATGTGGACAGACTTGACTGTTCCTTTCTGGTCAATGCCTGAAAATACTGAGCATCCAACACAGAAGCCAGAGAAACTCCTTGCGAAAATTATTCTTGCAAGTTCGCTTCCTGGTCAGCTTGTTTTCGATCCATTTGTTGGCTCTGGTACAACATCTGTCGTCGCAAAAAAATTGGGACGCTCTTATGTAGGTATCGAGATTGATGAAACATATAGCTGTTTAGGTGAGAAGAGGCTCTCGTTAGCGGAAAAAGATAGCTCTATTCAGGGCTATTCAAACGGTGTGTTCTGGGAAAGGAATACGTTGGCGGAGCAAAAAACTGGCGACATACCCCCTTCTCTTTCAACGGCACAGATGAATCTTTTTGAAGAGATGGCACAATGAAAAGCACTCTATTTTATACAGCTCAATATCAAGCTATTGAGCAACGCATCGTAAATTTCCTTAACGCACAGCAAGACTACCTCTCGGCAAACACTGTGAAAAGTACAAGAGCAGTTGGCGATGCTATGCAAGATATTCTCGCCGACCACTTTGAAACTATACTAGATGACAAACGTGCTAAGTACTCTACAGGGTTTGCAAGACGTGCAATGGCTGATCTTGCATTTGAAGACCATAACGGCTTTTATTACGTCGTTGACGTGAAAACGCATCGTCTCAACGACACAAAGTTCAACATGCCTAATTTAACCTCGGTCGAACGCCTTGCTCGTTTTTACGAGGACGACAAAAATTATTTCGTTCTGCTCATGATTAGTTATGAGGTACTAGAAACGAAGGCAGTTGTCAGACAGGCAAAATTTGTCCCAATTGAGTTTTTAAGCTGGACTTGCTTAACCTTAGGTGCGTTGGGATGGGGACAAATCCAAATTGCCAATTCGCATACGATTATCACAACTCCTGGCTACTCTCGCAAAGCATGGATGATCGAGCTATGCGACAACCTGTTAGAGTTCTACCCGAAAGAAATTATGAAAATTGGACAGCGTATCGAATATTTCAACAAAGTAAAAGCACATTGGGAAAACAGGTCCGAACCATAAAGACAGGGCAGGGATACACCTAACCCTTTCCAATCACCAACATCCCCGTCTCCTCCTCTTGCCCCACGATCATTGGCACAGCCGTACTCCCATCAATCCTCATACAATAGTCGAAGTCTTGACTCAAGTTAGCGGCTGTTATCTCGCGGGCGGAGTGTGCGGTCTCGATCAATTTTTGCGGCGATTCGAACTCGTGGTAGAGTGCTTGTGCGGCATATACAGCATCCCATATCTTGATGTCGGGGTGTTGTCTTTGTAGTTCGAGTGAGAGGTAGCCTGCACAGGTCGCGTCGTCGAGGGCGAAGTAGTTTGACTCGGCGGCACAGACGATGGCGATGTTGCTCTCTTTTGCCTGTGCCAATGCTAGCGCATGAGCTGTAACAGCATGAGCGTTGTAAAAGCTACCCGCTAGTCGTGTGCTGTTGGGCGGACATGCGTAGAAGGCGCGGGTGCCGTTGGTGGTCGTCAAAATAAGTTCGCGCTCGGTAAGGTCGAGTTGCGAAAATTGAGCCGGTGAGTTGCCATAATCAAAGCCTTCAATTGGTTGAGCATGGCGTTCACCACAAAGTAGACGTTGTGGAAAGAGTTTCGCGCCGTTGCGAGCCTGTTCAATTGTGTTCGCGGCATACACACGTGATGCTCTCCTATCGAAAATCGTTGCCAGCGTGGTTGTCGCGCGAATGACATCTATTATGATGTACACATCGTTCTCGTGTATCTCGATAACAGACATATCTATGGGATTAAAGAAAATGCGTAGTTGCACGGTAGTATCCTAATCTCGTAATTTTTATTGATGCCATAGAAAGAGGCACCCACGCTGAAATTGTATCACGAGAAGTTCTGCAATCTGCATAGAATGAATTTTTCGGAGGATTGCGGTATACCGCAATCCTCCGAAAAATTCATTCTATGCAGATTGTACTTACTCAATCAGCATCGCGTCGCCAAAGCTAAAAAAGCGGTAGTGTTCGCGGATTGCCTCTTGATAGACTTGCTCCATCAATGCTTTACCCATAAATGCACCGACGAGTAGGAGCAGAGTTGAGCGAGGTAGATGGAAGTTCGTAATCATGGCGTCTACAGCAAGAAAATGATAGCCGGGAGTGATGTAGAGGCGTGTGCTGCCTTTGTACGGCTCGATACGTCCATTGTGCATGCTGGCGACGCTTTCGAGAACGCGTACCGATGTGGTGCCAACGGCGATAATACGACCACCATGAGCGCGTGTTTCGTGAATGAGATGGGCAGTTTCCGCGTTCAGTTCGATCTCTTCGCTGTGAATCTGGTGCTCACGGTAGTCCTCGACATCGACGGGGCGGAAGGTGTCCAGGCCGACATGCAGGGTGACGAAGCCTACCTGCACGCCTTGTTGTTGCAACCGCTCAAGCAATGGCTTTGTGAAGTGGAGGCCAGCGGTAGGAGCAGCGGCAGAGCCAGTAATGCGCGAGTAGACGGTTTGATAACGTTCTGGATCGTTCAGTTTTTCGTGAATATAGGGTGGCAGCGGCATGTGTCCAAGTTCGTCGATCATCTGGCGTACACTGAGCATTCTGTGAACGCCATAGGGGTCTTTCTCCGCCATATGTTCCTGCCCGACGATGGAGAGACGCACGATGCGCCCTCCCGCCTCAGTACGATCCATGATTTCCGCCTGTAACCATGCATTTTTGCCGGAGCCACCGTCGAAGATGATATAGCTACCGACGCGCAAACGCCGCCCAGGACGCACTAGGGACTCCCAGTAGTCCACGCCGAGATCTGGCCTTTCTGAAAGCAGCAATACCTCAACCGCTCCTCCCGTTTCGGCTCTGTGACCAAGCAGACGAGCAGGAATGACGCGGCTTTGATTGGCGATGAGCAGGTCGCCGGGGCGCAGGTAGTCGCCAATATCGCGGAAGTGACGATGTATTATTTGTTTTGTCGTGCGTTCGACTACGAGCAGACGCGAGGCATCACGCGGCTCAAGCGGCGTTTGCGCTATGAGTTCGGGTGGCAACTCATAGTCGAAGTCGCTCATTAAGAAGGTGTTGTCCACAACGTCGCTCCACTCTCTACATTTGGCGGTGTAAGTCCTAGATGCTCATAGGCGGCACGCATGGCGACGCGCCCACGCGGTGTACGCGAGATGAAGCCCAGTTGCAGCAGGTACGGCTCGTATACATCCTCAATCGTATTCGAGTCCTCGCTGGTACTGGCGGCGAGGGTATCGAGTCCGACGGGGCCCCCGTTGAACTTTTGGATAATGGTGAGCAGCATATTGCGGTCAGTCTGGTCGAGTCCGATAGCATCGACCTCCATCGCATCAAGGGCATCCTGCGCTACATTCTTAGTGATGACGCCGTTGGCCTTCACCTGCGCATAGTCACGGACGCGTTTGAGCAGGCGGTTGACGATACGTGGAGTTCCTCGTGCGCGGCCCGCAATCTCTTCGATACCATCTCTTTCGGCTGGCACCTTCAAGATACGCGCTGAACGTGTCACGATCTCTTCTAGTGCCTTTGTATCGTAGTATTCCATGCGATAGATCGCACCGAAGCGGTCACGCAAGGGAGCGGTCAGGGCACCAACGCGTGTAGTCGCACCAACAACGGTGAAGTTCGGCAGAGGCAAACGTAGTGCCTTCGCGCTCGGTCCCTTGCCAATCATCACGTCGAGCGCAAAGTCCTCCATCGCAGAATAGAGGCGTTCTTCGACGGCACGCGCGAGGCGGTGTATCTCGTCAATGAACAGGACTTCGCCGGGCTGTAGAGCGGTCAAAATAGAGGCGAGGTCGCCTGCGTGTTCAATCGCCGGACCAGATGTAGTTTTCATGCTTACACCCATCTCTACCGCGATAATGTTGCACAGCGTCGTCTTACCAAGTCCTGGTGGTCCGTAGAGTAGGACATGATCGACCGATTCATGACGTCGTCGTGCCGCCTCTAGCAAGATGCTCAGGTTTTCTTTAATCTTCTCCTGCCCGATATATTCCGCCAGACGATGAGGGCGCAGGCTACCTTCGATAATTTCTTCCTCTTCGCTCATGCGGGGCGAGACGAGGCGGTCATTCATAGCTCACTCCAAATGAAACTAGTGTTCTAATTTTCCGTTGTTTGTATTATACCAGAGTCGTCCGCCTGCGTCGAGAGGGAAAAATGGTGAGCAAGAAAGTGCCCTATCGCGGCGCGACAGGACACTTTCTTGCTCGCTCTGCAGAATAAGTTACACTGATGCTGAACAGTAGTCGGGCAGTGGGCCACTGAACTTGTCGGAGTGGACGATTTGCGCGACGCAGCGCAGACCCTCGACAATGCGTGGTCCTGGTCGCTGCATAATATCGACGTTGATGTGGAAGACCTTGTGATTTTTAACGGCGGCAATGTTACCCCAGTTGGGGCGTTTGTAGACCACGCTGGCAGTGCCACCGTAGGCGGGGTCTTCGGTGAGGATGATGTACTGCGGATTAGCAACGATAACCGCTTCATCCGTCACCTGTGGATAGCCACCATTACTGGTGCTATTATGAAAAATGTTGCTGGCACCCGCGTCCTGTGCCAGTTCATCGCCAAAGGAGCCACCACCGAAGACAAATGGTTTCCCTGGTGTACTATCATCCACCTCAAGCATAACTGATGCTGTCGTTGTGCCTTTCACCGCCGCCTTTGTCTGGTCGATTTGCTGCTGCATCTGTCGAACAAGAGCGTTAGCGGCGTCTTGCGCGAAGGTGAGGCGTCCTACCAGCGTAATGTCCTGTAGTGTCTGCGTTAGGTTAGTCAATTGCAGGTCAACAACATTCATGCCAAGCTGCTTGAGTTGTACATCATACTGTTTTGTCTCGCCGCCGTAGCTCAACACAAGATCGGGCTTTAACTTCACAATCTGCTCAATGTTGAACTTGCCATCGACACTCGACACTTTGGGTAGAGCCGCTAGACTCGCGGGATAGTTGGTATAATAGTCAACACCGACGACGCGTGTATCCAGATGGAGTGCGCCGAGAATCTCACTAGTACTCGGTACAAGCGAAACAATATGCTGCGGTGCCTTTGTCGGAAAGACAATCGGCGTTCCATAGACATCGAGGGCGGTTGTCGCTGTCGGGGTTGCCGAGGTACCTCCCGTGGTTGTCCCCTGCTGACCACATCCTGACAATAATAACAGAAGTGAACATAGGACAAGGAAGAACATGGCGAATCCTTCAGATAAGATACGATGAGAAGTGATGACACGAGTGTTCATCCAGCATTACCTCCTTACAGAAATGCTTTCATGCCCACCTTGCGTCTGATGAAGAGTTCCCGTGAAGACGATACACACATACATATGTGCGGAGTTGCGCCCTGTCTCGGTACACGTTCCTCATGCCGCGAAGGATCGTGAGCAAAACTCACAGGGCAGGTCTCCTGGCTTCTGGCTCCAAACGCGGCCTATCTTGCCTTCCCATTCTTTAGTAGAACAGTGGCGATCAAAAAATAAGCGGCTCACCAGTTACAGTAGCGCGACTGCGCCGGATTTACACCGGCTTCCCTATTATGCCCCAACACCGTGCTGAGGCCACCCTGGAAGAATACATTGAAATATGTTGCGTGAGTAGTATATATGGGAATGGAGAGGATTGTCAAATAAACACAACGGCGATACTCGTTCGAGTACCGCCATTGCGCTGAGGAATGATGGAAGACAAATCTCCCTTGCTCTTGAGTTTACGCTGTGATAGCGAAGATGAAGTTGCTCCAGTTCGCTGCCGCATCGCCGTTACCAGCTATATACTGCGTGGCGAACCAGATGGCCTTGCCGGAGGCATCGAGCTGTCCAGCAGAATAGTCACCCCAACGACCTGGACCACCGCCATACTTAGCAGTAGCAGTGAAGCCATTATCGGGGGCAGCACCAGCAGCAGCGACATGAATATCGCCGAAGTTTTTCGCACCTTTGGAGCGCACGATATAACCAGAGCTGGGATACGTTCCAGGTCCCGTAAACGAGAAGGCGATAGCGGTGATACCGCTAGTAGCATGCTCAATCTGCGGATAAAGCAATTCCAGACCCTGCTTTGCAACGTAACCTTGACCACTTACAGCGGTTTTGACGGAAATCACATTGCTGGAAAGCTTAGGTGTGATATCAAACCATGCTATACCCGCACGGGCAGTGGTATCGCCAGGAATATTGACGGCGGTAGTCAAAGTTGTGTAGAGGTGCCCATTGATATACTGAAGGTTCTGCAAAGCGTCACCATCGGTCTGAATGAGACCAGA
Source organism: uncultured Ktedonobacteraceae bacterium (assembly GCA_964250805.1). Classification (GTDB taxonomy): domain Bacteria; phylum Chloroflexota; class Ktedonobacteria; order Ktedonobacterales; family Ktedonobacteraceae; genus JBBQVS01. The sequence continues at coordinate 16,354 of CAXUHG010000010.1, forward strand.
TGTCGGCTCCTGGTCGCTAGCGTTAAAACCTACAGGAGTCTGGGCACTGGTTGAATTGATAAATGTCTCAGTATTAACGATAGTGGATGACAGCGTTGGCAACACACCACTTGCGATCTTATCTCGATTGGTAAGTGCCCATACACCAATTGAGCTACCATAAATGTTGTTGGGATCGATTGAGTTCGCGAAGTATTCAGCGTTGGGATTGCCATACGTTGCTGCTGGCTGTAGGTGATAAGCCAGAGTGCCAGCCACGCTCAAGTTTGAGAACTTGGCAACGTTCGGTGTGGCAACACCACTAATCAGGTCAGACTTCGCAACCGCGTAGATGATCGAACCATTAAAGCCCATAGCACCAGATAACTGGAATTCGTTTGGTACGAAGTAGATGTTGTACTGGTCGGTACCGAGAATGGTAAAGTCTGGCAAACATGGGCAGCCAGCCGCGGTTGGGTCAGTAACGTCAAAGCGATACTCAGTCCACGGATTTGTAACCGGATTACCCGCGTTAATCGAGATATCGACGTGCGATGCCGAGCCATTCGCCAATGTAACCCAGATGAGAGCAATCCAGAGATGGCTGGAGGAGTCATAGTACGCGCGAGGATCGCTCACAATGTTGTTGAGGTCTTCACCGAAGAAGCCACCACCATTAACACCACCGAGCGTTGCCAGAGGGAAAGGACCAGCGGCAAGTGAACCATTCGCGTTGTAAATAGCTCCGGTCAAGTTGACGAAGTTTGCTGCGTAACCATTGCTAGCCGCTAGACCTTCGTCGGGTGGCTCAAGATCGTAGCCACCAGTTGCGTTGCTGTTGTCAACAGCACTTACGCCTTGAAAGCCTGTCTTGAGGGTACCAGCGGCGATTTTTGAACTGTTGACTGAAGGACGTGCTACGCGAGTAACAGCCGCATTCTTGCCGTTTGCGGCAGGATGTGGATGATAGGGCATAACCAGATGTTTGCCATTGACTGCATTAGCCTTGGAGAATGAAGTAGCAGAGACAGCACCTACACGATTGGCCTTTGTGAACTGTCCTTTGTAACTGGATGCCGTGGATGCAGCTTTAGCTACAGGGCTTCTATATGCTCCGGTAGCAAAAAAAGCACCAATCAGAGTGGTAAGCGCAACGAGCGAAAGAAGCACACTCATCTTTGAGTGGCGAGAAGAGAAGCGCATCAAGGTTTGGCCTCACTTTCACAAAAAAGAAAAACGTCACACAATATCCCTTTAGTTCACATCGCGATACCCCAGACATCACATTAAACTAGAAGGGGAGGAGAAAGATGATTCTACAAGATTTTAGAAACACCCTCTCAAGTATACACGATAAAAGGCTATATACGTAAGTGTCAATATCTTAACATACTAGCATTTTGATAACATAATCTTAACCCGATTCGCTACTTACTGTAGTTGAGTTTACACAAATATGGTTACATATTCAGAATTTTATATACATAATGCGGTTTTGTATTAAATAGACGCTTCCTCATGCAAACGCTTGATATCCACGCCCAGCCCTGCAATCATGAAATACACACGCTCTGCATCTCTCGCTATGCGCTGGTTGACCCATCCTAACAAATCACGATAGGTACGGCTCAAGGGGTGCATGGGGACAATACCTAGACCAACTTCATTGCTGACAATAATAACTGTTTTTGAAGGTGCGAGTGCGGAAATAGTGAAGAGTAGAGCTTCGATATCTGCAAGAACGCCATCGTGATAAGTGTACTGCTGCTGCACGTTGTCTTCCTCCACGAAGCTACTATGTTGTGCCATCCAGTTCGAGAGCCAGAGCGTCATGCAATCGAGCAGAATTACATCAGCCTGCTCACCCGCTTTTTGCACTGCCGCTACAAGGTCGAGAGGCTCCTCAATTGTTGTCCATGTAGGGAGGCGCGAAGCTTGGTGACGCACAATGCGGTCGCGCATATCTTCATCGCTTGCGGTTGCGGTAGCGATAAAGGCAACTTGTTTGCTACTTGTCGTGGCAAGGCGTTCGGCAAAAGTACTTTTGCCGCTTCTTGCACCACCAAGGATGAGGATGAGGCGCGGCGATGAGTGGATTTGAGTCATAAAATAGTTCCTATTACATCATCAATTTCTATTCACAAGCCACCTAAGGCGGCTTGTGAATAGAAATTGATGATGTTACAGAGGTTATAGCAGGTTGCGCGATTCCTCTAACACGGGAATGCGCTCTGTTGCTTGTGGTTGCACTGTCTCGTAAGAGGTGTACGAAGGTAGTTCAATGCCTTGCTTGCGTGCCAGGAACTCTAGTTTGCTGACAAGGTTCTCGATTACCTGGCTCCATAAGAACTGCTTCGCGGTTTGCATACCGGCATGGCGAATGCGCTTTTGTTCTTCGGGATGACGTTGCAGATAGAGCAGATAGCCTACAATCTCATCAGGGTCCTCAGTCTCTATCACAAGGGCATTTTCGAGCGATATAGCATAGTCCTCACCTGTACTACCAGTGACGGCGAGGCCACGCGCCGCCATCACTTCGAGCGCGACGAGGCCGAATGGCTCGTGACCGCTATTGGCAAGCGTTGCATCGGCGGCGGCATACGTTGTGCGTACAAATTCTTCGGGTAAGAAGAAGCGCAGATTGTAAATGTCGGACGTGCCCGCGTTCTCGATGGCCTCGAAACACTCCTGCAAATTGGGACGCTTCGCCACCACATCCTGAATGCTCAAGCCAAGCTGGTAGGCACGATGAAGCACCTCGGCACCATGCGGCTCGATGCCACCACGTACAAATAGCGTCACAGGATGACCGCTGTTCTTGAGACGCGCAACAGCTTCGATTGCCATCAGCCAGCGTTTATCGGGGTCGAAGCGCCCAATCTTGAACAGGAAGAGCCGCTTTGGGTCGCCCCGTTGCGCGATGCTGCGTAAGCGTTCCACATCGGAATGCTCGACTGATGTCAAGTGACGTAAGGGAATACCGTTGGGGATGACGAGTGGATTGACGCCCAGGTCCCACATCTTATGCTTCATATATTTGCTCACAGTACAGAGCGTTGTGACATAATTGAGGCGGCCCCAGTTGATACGATACAGCGACATGAGGCTATTCAAATTCCAAAGCAGAAGAGCTTTTTGACGCACACCATACCAGTGCAAGAGATCAGAGATACGGCACATCACCTCGGCGGTATGCCAATCCTCGCCCATAATCACGACTGTCTTGCCCTCAGCCACCGCCGGACGCATTATTTCATAATAGATATAGTAGGGAATGCTGTCATTGAAATCAGTGAGTTTAGCTTCTTCGCCATCATATACGCCATTGGGATAATATTTACTGAGCCACTGCCCCCAGCGCTGGAGCGTCAAGCGTCCATCCACGCGCAATTCGGTTGCAGGTTTATAAGGGTCGCCAATAAAGACAAGCTGCGTTTTGTAGCCCTGTATTGCTAGAGCTTCGCTAAGTTCGGTAACGCGCGTGCCCAGTCCACCAGCAGTAGAGTAGACATCAGGACCTTCAAAACACAACAGCACAAACTGTGTGTTCTCCGGCGTTATCGCTCCGTTTAGTGTCATTGTCATGGTATATCATCCTTGTGTATTCTTTGTTGATAGCCTTGCTTTGTTTACGTATCTTATGCCGCTATCGCATACATCCTTCATACAGTATAGCATGCGATTTAATTATCGAGAAAAGCAGAATAAACAGTTTGTACACAGCAAACGGCATGCTAGACGTGCGTCTAGCATGCCGTTTGCTGTGTACAAACTGTTTGATTTCTAACTGGCGGTGATGGCAACATCATCGATGTAAAAATCGGTTGTCTGATCTGCCGAGTTATTCGTACCACGGAAGGTTAGCACGACAGGCTTACCCTTGAACGATGCAACAGCACTTGTTATATCTATGGTCATCTGCGTCCAACCATTTGTAACATCTGTATTACAATCCTGTTGCAGAGTGTGCGATCCACCACCCTTCGTGTTTGCCAACCTGACAGTAAAGTAATCTTGGCACTGTGTGGATGTTTTACTTGTATCGGAGTCATACCAGTAGGTAAGAGTAAGCGTGTTATAGGTGCCAGCAGCAGGCGCAGAAAAGGTCTGAGAGATGCGATCATCGCAACCTGTATAGCCACATAGATAGACCGAGTTTTGTCCTGTATGCGGATTGGTAGAGTCAACCAACTCGCTATTCTGCCCCGATTGCTCAGTCCATGATGTTGAACCGTTTTCAAAGCCACCATTATCAATCAGTGAGGGGGTACCAATAGGCGTAGGCGACGGACTGGGGGTGCTCGTTGGCGTTGCAGTCGGCGCGGTAGTTGGGGTGGCAGTTGGAGCAGTTGTTGGCGTTGGTGTTGGAACAACTTGAGCGGGCACCACAAGATCGCGTGCGATATTGTAAAGGTCTGGTGAACCTATACCACTTGCGAAATCATAGCCTGTTGTTGCCGGATAGTACAGGTTTTTCCCACTCGTTACATCGTGAAATGGAGGATACTGTTGTGATGTATTGAAGAGGTGATATAACGCAGGGTTAGAATGCCCAATTACGCTCGTATTGTTTGCTAGTAGATACTGATTGACCAGAATCAGCCCACTGGCCCACAAGGGAGCAGCTCCACTCGTACCACCCATAGTCAACCAACCGGTCACAGGACAACCCGCATTGACTACGGTACAGAAAATACTATACCCCGGCTTTGAGTCTCCTGCCGCCGTAACATCCGGTACCTCACGATATCCGTTGCTATACTGATTTTGCACTCCTGGACCACTCTGCCATGAAGGGATTTTGAATAGAGTGCTAAGGCCACCGCCACTACCCGCACCCTTTGGACCGTGCAGTATTTGAGTTGGGTCTGACCAAGAGGACTCACTGACATATGTTCCGTTGTTCTCCTGTAGCGTTGTAGCACCTACACCGGTGACATAAGGGTCGTCGGCTGGCGAGTCAACGTTCAGATTGGTATCCGCGCAATCGTAGGCACCAGAGTCACCCGATGCTGCGATAAATGATATGCCTTGAGCAGCACCTTGCTTGAAGATGTTATCCATCGTTTGTAATTCAGGGTTGCCTGTAGTATTTTCGCAAATACCCCAACTGATTGAGGCAATCTGCACTTTGTTATCAGTGACGATTTTATTATAGGTGTCGTTGATACCAGGAGTTGTATTGGGACCTTCGTAGATAATTTGTTTCGCATGCGGTGCCACCGCTCCTGCAACCTCTATATCAAGCTCGGCTTCTACCGCTCCTTGACCTGCATTTCCACTAAAACCATCAACAAGTACATTTGATATAGATGGCGGCGTAATACCGTAGTTCTGAAAATATTGGTTTACGTCGCTTGCCTGATAGCCGTCGAGTTCAAAGATACCAATCGTTTGATTATCGCCAAGAATGCCATTTGCCTGTAATGGTGCCATGTCATATGCGTTCAAAAAATCTGATGGCATAAAGCCGCCAACCGGTCCTGATTGTACAGAATGGCTGTGTTGTACATGCGTTAACGCATGTGAATAGAGTGGTTGATCTGGTGTGCTATTGTCGAGACCGTCAATGGAGGAGATGAGCGATCCAACGGATTTGGGTACGCTAGGGGGGGTATTGTTCGCGTGAAATACTTTATTTCCCAGCTTATAGTTTTTGATTTGCGTCCGAAAGCTATTTTGTACCTGCCCAACGGAAGCGGTAGCATCAATAAGAAGATTGTTGGGGGCCACATTAGTAACAGTAAAGCCTTGACCTTGCAAATACGTCACAACCTGCTGCACCTGATCAGAGGTTGGAGAAAACATTTGGGTGAATTGATCAGGCGTCACATAGTGATGATAGTAAGGCGATTGGGGGTCATAGAGGGCATTCAGAAATCCATCGATATCGGTCCCACCGCGCAGGTTCAGTCCAATCGTGAGCTGCATTAGTTGAGTGGGATCAGTACTGTTGAGCATTTGAGCATGTTTTGTTAATGGTGCCACTTGTGTACTCAGAGTAACACGTCCTGTGCTTGCCTGTGCCATGCTTGCAGAAATGGCGACCATGCTCGTTCCCACCACTACCAGCGCGGCTACAACTACCAAAAGAGTTTGTACAATGTTCCGCTTCATATCCTACACCTTCCCCAGACAGGCGACACATTCCCACCAACGTGCCGTGTCTTGTCTACATATATTGTGACTACAATACGTAGCCATCATAGAGCAAGAGATGCTCTATGAGTACCCATATTGAAAAAACGAAATACTTCTCTATTATCTACAAACTAATCAGAGAACAGGACTTTTGGGTATAGGGTAATAAAACTACGTCCTTGGTGTAACCATCAGGGACGTAGTTTTATTACCCTAATATATTTATATATGTCAATGTATCGGTGTTGTAGCAGGCGTCACCGCTGGTGTTGGTGACATTCCGGGCGTCGGCGATGGTGGTACTGTCGTCGGGCTAGGTGTCGGCGATGGTACCGCCTTTGTTGGACTCGGAGTTGGCTTTGGTGGTGCCGATGTTGGTGTAATACCCACCGTCGGTGTAGTGCCTACCGTTGGCTGGGTCACAGGAGTGCCAACGTTATCACATATAGCAATTCCGCAATTGTATACTAAGATGGATATCGACGTGCTGGTCGGAACATTTTCGCCAGCGGCAGGATCGGTTCCCTTTACGACCGTTTTGGTTGTTCCATCAGGGTAAGGACCAGCGTTCACAAGTACATAGGTGGTAAATCCAGCAGCCTTCAGCGTAGCTTCGGCATCCGTATAAGAAAGAGTCGCTACAATCGGTACTTTTGCTGTCGGTGTAGTAGTAACTCCTGGTTTCATATTCACATAGATTGTATCTCCAAGAGGAGCATTACTACCAGCTCTGGGACTTTGAGAGGCAACAAAACCTGCATTACTGCTTGAATTATTATGTATTTTGAATCCGTACTGTTTTGCGATTTGTTCAGCATTTGCTAACGTTTGATTCACAAGATTGGGGACAAGGCTTCCCCTGACAGTAGGTGTTTTGCTGTTCAGATCAGTAGCGCCATGAAAAATTCCTAGTTGATTGGCAAGAAAGATGCTGAAACCGAGTAACAATAATGTCGCCAGGACGATGAGTGCTGTGATGAAACCCGCGAAACGCGTCTCTTTACGTGCTGGCGGTGCAATCGCTCCACGCTGAAATGGACGAGTCGAGCCTGAGTCCGCGGGCGGCGCATAATATGCCTGAGCCTGGTTGTTCATGCCCTGCATCGAGGTTGGCTGTTCGCTGAAATCTTGCATGGCAGTAGGCTGATCAAAGGTGGGAAGCGAAGTTTCGCGTCCTTTACCTACGATAAACGTCTGCTGGTCGGGAGTAGGAACGGCATTCGCCAATCCGTCGTTACTCAGCACAGTTGTGCTGTTAGCAACATCTTGCTGTACCAGTGGACCATTAACAGGTGCGTAAGAGGCCGCTGCACCATTATTGGATGATGAGACGCCCTGTAAAGATTTGGCAGGAGTAGCCGGTTCATTACTCACACGTACACCACTACCCGATGGACGCTGTGGCACAGTGTTGAAGGCGGAGGCACTAGCGGCGGTCTTCAAGCCACCTGAACTTAGTTTGCTAGGTAGATTTTCGCCCATCTCGTCTTCGCCCAGGACTTCAAGGGCACGTGCGAGCATACCACCATCTCGATAGCGCATCTCTGGTACTTTTTCCAGGCAACGCAAAATAATATCTTCGAGTACCTGCGGAATGTTCGGGTTATATTGCGTCGGAGCGATTGGCGCATCCTGGATATGTTGCATGGCAACGGCAACAGGCGTATCACCATCGAACGGTGTACGCCCCGTCAACATCTCGTACATCACAATGCCAAGGGCATAGACATCGGCGGCGGGGTTAACTATTTCGCCCTGTGCCTGTTCTGGAGCGTAGTATTGCACTGTACCAAGCGTCATACCGGTTGTGGTAAGCCGTTCAGCATTGATGTCTTTGTAGACGCTGGCGATACCGAAGTCGGTAAGCTTGATCGAGCCGTCGCGTCCGACAAGAACGTTCTGCGGCTTTACATCGCGGTGAACGATACCGCGTCGATGCGCGGCACTCAAGCCCAGCGCGACATCATGAGCGATAATAATGGCGCGGTCAATCGCGAGAACGCCACGTGAGCGCAAGTAACGACGCAGGTCGGCACCCTCGATGAGTTCCATGACAATATAATAACTGCCATCGCTCTGCCCATAGTCATAGACCTGCACAATATTGGGGTGTGTCAACGCCGAAGCCGCCTTCGCCTCACGTTGAAAGCGAGTGACAAACTTGGGATCGGTGCTGTACACTTCGCGCAACACTTTGACGGCGACAGTACGCTCCATCCGTGTGTCGTGCCCACGGTAAATCGTCGCCATACCCCCACGCCCAATGGGGTCTTGTAATTGATATCGCTCACCCAAAACTTCGTTCTGCATAGCTCTCCGCACTGTACCGCTGCCCGCCATACCTTTCTCTAAAAGATATGGGACATGCTTGCTACGAACACTAAGGCGTAGTCGTCGATTACGTCCTTCCTAATAAGGAACCGCCCGTAAGTTGTGTATATATGTTTTTGCGTCCCCATTTTACTCTATCTTGCGCCATATTGGAACACCTCTACCCAAATTGGCGTGTAGGGGCCTGATTTATCACGCCCTGGCAACACATAGGCAAGGTGAGGGCGTGATAAATC
>CAXUHG010000010.1:25050-27222 GCA_964250805.1 uncultured Ktedonobacteraceae bacterium
GGTTTGGGGCCTTTTTTAACCCCCCCCCCCCGGGCCTTTTTGTTTGTTTGGGGTTTAAAAATCAGGCCCCTACATGTTAGACGTATGCAATGGCGTTGTACCCAATGTTCGCACATCACCTGTTCGCCGCGTTATACGCAATGCATCGGTGTGTTCCAGAAGAGGTAATATGTATTTGCGTGATGCACCCAGTAGGTCACGAGCCTCAGCCACGGTGATCGTTGTATGCTCACGTAGATAGTCTGTTAACAATAATAACGCTTGATTATACGTTTCCCGTAGGAAGAGTATTCCGTCACCTAATTTGATAAGTCGGCCTTGCTCTATCAAGGCCGCGATCACCTCTGCACTCGCCATCGCCTCTGCATGAGTGGGCGGTGTATAGGGATTAGCAGCGAACGCTTTTAGTATATGCTCTACCTGTTGCTGTTGCGAAACAGTGAAGCGCGGCTCGAAATCTGGTAGACGTATAAGTCCACCACTACCGCCTGTTCGTGTCGTTCCTATCTCAACTACCGTTTCCAGCATCCCCTCCGCCTGTAGCACGGCGAATACGTCGTTTGCTGTCTTGAGTGAAAGTTTTAGGCGAGAACGCCACTCTTCTTTCGACAATCCGCTACGTAATGGGTAGTGTTCATGCTGCTCGTGTACCAGACGCACCGCCTCCTCTTCAAGCAAAGCCCAGATGGAACGAGCAAACCAGAGTTCACCAACCTGTTTCACTCTTCCTTCCGATAACAACGTCTCTAGTAGCTGTAACGTCACATTCACCGACAAGTTGCTTTTTTTAGCGATATCTACCAATTCGTAGCCAATAAGTCCCTGTATTGTCTTTCCCGCTTGCTTGTTAGACATAGTTTTGAGCGGGCGTCCATCGAGGGCGGCTAGCAGCAACTCCTCTGGCGTGCCATGTGCCAGCCGTTCTAGTACTTCAATAACTTGGGGTTGCGAACGTTTGTGATAGCGCGGCGTGATGTCAATTACCTCGCCTCCGCCTATGGTTGTGCTTGGTGAGGGAATACGCAAGATAAAACGGTCTCTTCGCGCCAGCACTGCCGGTCGTTCAAGGCGTAGTTGCACCCATGCACTCTGTCCTGGCTGCAATTCGTCTATATCAAGCAGGCGCACCTTGGCGGGAATTTCTTGCGACTCCACATAGAGATCGACAAGAGTGTTATGAGCTATTGCTCTTGGTGCGTCGGGCAAAAGGTCGATGCGTGCATCAAATAACGTCGTGGTACGTAGTTGTCCTGGCACTACCACCACGTTACCGCGCACAAGATCGGAGCGAGCGACATTGGCAAGGTTCATTGCGACGCGGCTCCCCGGCTGTGCTTGCTCAACCTGTTTCTTATGCGTTTGCAACGTGCGAATACGCGTATGCATACCCTGTGGCAATATCTCGACCTCCTGCCCAACCTTGAAGTTCCCATCTAACAACGTGCCAGTGACAACGGTTCCGAAGCCCGCCATGCTGAACACACGATCAATCGGCAAACGGGGTCGCGCGATATTTTGCCGCTCCTGAGACACATCCAGCACACGATCAAGCTCCGCAAGCAAATTCGGTATCCCCATTTTAGTATACGCGGAGACAGGAATAATCGCCGCTTCAGCCAGCGTGGTTGGTTGAAGATGCTCCGCAATCTCTTCGCGTACAAGGTCGAGCCACTCCGCATCTACAAGATCAGCCTTGGTAAGCGCGACGACGCCACGAGGCACACGTAGCAGGTCAAGAATGGCGAGATGTTCACGCGTCTGTGGCATCACACCCTCATCGGCAGCGACTACGAGCAGAGCTGCGTCGATGCCACCCACGCCCGCTAGCATGTTCTTGATAAAGCTCTCATGCCCCGGCACATCGACGATGCTCACCTCACGACCACTTGGCAACGTCAGCCATGCAAAGCCGAGGTCAATCGTCATGCCGCGCTCTTTTTCCTCGATCAGACGGTCAGGATCGATGCCCGTCAACACCTTGACCAGCGTCGATTTGCCGTGATCGACATGTCCAGCGGTACCAATACAACTCATCCGCGTGCCTTCTAGCTCATAAGAAAATATAGCATTCCACAGTATACCATGCAGCCAAGAAAAAGCGGTACACGCCCCCGCAAAAAAAACGCTGGTTTTGGGGGGGCAGGGAACCCATTTATTTAATATAATAAAAAT
>CAXUHG010000010.1:27232-64490 GCA_964250805.1 uncultured Ktedonobacteraceae bacterium
GCAAAACACGCTGTGTTTTGCGGGGGCGTGTACCGCTTTTTCTTGACTTATTAATCTCTATTCTGCAACGCCTCATATGCCAGTGCAGTGACCAGCCCATAGATGAGATGCGGAATTGCGTCGGAGGTCCAGCCCGAAACGCCCCATGTCTTGGGATCACTTACGCCCGATGTCGCTAGCGGCACATCGCTTGCCGCCATCGCAGCCGCGCCAATAATGATACCCGCAAGCGGTACAGAGACGTTTCCGTTAATTTGTGAGCGAAGTATGCCATAGAGTGCGCCCACGCCGAGACCATTGACAAAGCCCAGTAACGCGCCGATACCGCTCTCACGATTCTTCGCCGTGTCGTCCTCGGCACCAACGCCTTTGGAGGAAAGTGGCACATTTGCCTTCTTAGCGAACACGCCAACCATATCAGATGGCGCACTACTCGAAGGTCGCGCCCGAATCGCCATATCCGCATAGGTCGCAATGTTGAGTGCTACCGTCCCTAAAGCTCCAGCGATTGCACCAGTTACTATACCCATAGTATTGACTCCTTTTTATAGAAAGTATTTTTTAACTTATAGAATTACCTGCTATTGACACGTCTCTCTATATCGTATCGTTACAACGGTAGGGACTGATTTATCACGTCCAGAAAGCGTGCTTTAGCACGCCAGTCATATGTACCTGTATCAACTATGATATTATTCAAGACTCGCACGATAAACCGTGCAGAGGACGCGATAAATCGGTCCCTACTGCCATTCGTTACACAGCACATTCACTCATCTCTATTAGCCTTCTCCCTATACTGAGGAAGAGATGCAGAAGGCTATGGAAACTCCTATTTGCTACTTAGCCTGATTGCATCGCTTTTCAATTCATAGCAAAAGGAGTTTTTATCATGGGACAGATTCACGTCAATACCGACCTTATGCGTAACCTCGGCAACCTCTTCATTAGCCTTAATGAGCAGATCAACAACCAGCTTGAGCCACAGATTGCTCATTCCGCCGCACAACTCGACGGCGATTGGGTTGGTGTCAGCTATCAACACTTCAATGAAATCTTGATTCAGTGGCGTTCCACCGTTGCGCAACTTACCACATACGGCGAAGAATTGGGACAACATCTGCAACACACCGCACAACTCTTCGAGCAGGCCGACAACAGCTTGTAAGATACGAGAAAAAGAAAATGTCCAGGAGTAAGGCACGCGTGCCTTACTCCTGGACATTTTCTTTTTCTCGTATGAAGGGTATAATTATATCTATGAACGAAAAAATTTCATCCGTCCTGAACTCGCTACCTCACAAGCCCGGCATCTATCTCATGAAGGATGTCGATGGCACGATTCTCTATGTTGGCAAGGCAATTTCGCTGTATAACCGTGTGCGCTCGTACTTTCAGGAATCAACCGACCTCAGTCCTAAGAATCGCAGCATGGTGGCAAAGATTGACGATATCGAGTTTATCGTCGTCAAAAACGAGGTCGAGGCACTGGTGCTTGAAAGCAACTTTATTAAGCAGCACCGCCCGAAATATAACGTGCTATTGCGCGACGACAAGAGCTATCCCTACATCAAAGTCTCGCTCACAGAGGACTTTCCGCGCGTCTACCGTGTGCGTAGTTTTCAACGCGATGGCAACCGCTATTTTGGTCCCTATACCAATTCGGGAGCCGTCGATGCCACACTCGATCTGCTCAACAAACTCTTTTCGTTCCGCACCTGTCGCTACGATGGGAGCGCATGGGCACCGCCTAAAAACGCGGATAAAGCGGCGACATGGAAACAAAAGTTGCTGCCGCGTCCCTGCACGCAATACTACATTCATCGCTGTATCGCGCCGTGCGTTGCCTATACTACGCGTGAGGAATACGACGTTATCATTCAGCAGGTGATTCTCTTTCTCGAAGGCAAGCATGACGAAGTGATTACCTCGCTCGAAGAGAAAATGGAGCAGGCGGCGGAGAACCTGAACTTTGAAGAAGCGGCGCGTATACGTGACCGCATTCAGGCGGTCGGGCGCGTACTGGAGAAGCAGCGCATCATCAATACGGAGGGACAGGACGATCAGGATGTCGTTGCCCTTGCCAGCGGTGACGACGAAACGTGCGCCCAGGTCTTTTTCTTTCGCAGTGGTAAGCTTGTCGGGCGTGAATACTTTATCTTGCAAGGCACGCGCGATAGCTCTGTCGGCGAAATCATGGCCTCATTCCTGCAACAATTCTACGAAACCTCGCCGCATGTACCCACTGAGGTTATTGTGGAGGTAGAGCCAGACGACATGGCTGTTGTACAGGCGTGGTTGCGCGAAAAACGTAAGAATGTGACTGGCGTGAAGAATGCCGCCGTTACGATTAGCGCACCTAAGCGTGGCGACAAGGTACGCCTCGTGGAAATGGTTAAGAACAACGCGAAAGAGGTGTTGGAGCAGCAACGTATCAAGTGGCTCACCGATACGCAGAAGACGCAGCTTGCGTTGGAAGAGATACAGGAAGCACTCAATCTCTCTTCTCCACCGCAGCGTATCGAGTGCTACGACATCTCCAATACGCAGGGCACAAACTCGGTTGGCGCGATGGTCGTGTTTCAGGGTGGTCGCCCTAAGAATAGCGAGTACCGCCGTTTCAAAATCAAAACCGTCGAAGGCTCCAACGACTTCGCCAGTTTACAAGAGGTGATTCGGCGCCGTTTTCGTAAAGCAGCATCGGCACAGGCACAGACGATTGACGAAGAGGAGACGCTCGCCGTCGAGGAGATAAACGTGACCGATGGAGCGAACAATGACCAAAGCTTAGAGAGTGTCGGTCATATCGAGGATACCGACGATGAACCGGATGGCAAGAGTCCCCTGCATCACGGATGGGCATTGCCCGATCTGGTCATTCTCGACGGTGGCAAGGGACAGCTTAGCGCGGTTATGGAGGTCATGAACGACCTGCATCTGGACATCCCGACGGTTGGAGTCGCCAAAGAGAATCACACGCAGATTAGCTCACAGGAAGAAATCTACATTCCTGGCTCACCAGAACCAATCATTCTGCCGCGTTCCTCGCAAGGTCTCTACATGGTGCAGCGCATCCGTGACGAGGCGCACCGCTTCAGTATCACCTATCACCGTAAGGTGCGTTCGGAACGTACCTTCAAATCCGTCCTCGACGAAATTCCAGGCATTGGACCCAAGCGCAAACAGGCACTGCTCAAGCACTTCGGCTCCGTCAAAGCCATCAGTGCCGCCAGCCTTGACGACCTCGCCGCCCTCGACGGCATGACGCGTGACGCCGCCGAGAAGGTCAAAGAGTACATCGGAAAACTGGAATAAAGCGTCTCCAGAAGAGTGTTTGAAGAGGTAAGAAACATATTTCGTAGGGACCAGATGTATCGCGTCCGTTGCTCAATTTATTGAGCGAAATCCTTGTTGATCCTGTATAAGAGATATTACAGAAAATTGATCTCGCGTGATAAATCACGCTTACGGACGCGATACATCTGGTCCTTACGAAAGTACGTATACTTTAATAGGGTACCTGTACAAGGTATCCATCGAATAATAACAAGGGGTGACTGGTATTATGCCAACCTATGAATATCTATGTAAAACATGTGGACATCGCTTCGAGACATGGCAAAAAATGACCGACGAGCCTTTGACCACTTGCCCCACCTGTGGTGCCGAAATTCGGCGTGTGCTTTTTCCGACAGGCGTCGTGTTCAAGGGGTCGGGCTTCTACAAAACTGACCACCGCGATACTGCAAGCGCAGCCGCCTCTGCAAAAGACGCACCAACTCCGACAGGCGAAAACGGGAAGACCGAGACAGCGAAGACAGCCAGTGATGGTAACACAAGCAGTGCCAGCAAACCAGCAGAAACTGGTACTGGTAGTACATCGAGCGATAGCAAATCTGCTACACCAACTAGCGCAGCGTAAGAACGAGATAATTGTAGGAGTCTAATTCATTACACCCTGTTCGCCATGCACAATGTCAATGGCTGTGTAGACGTTGTTCAATCCCCTTGGCATTGTGGATCGCTCGCAGGGTGTATGAATTAGACTCCTACCGTATTCTCTTATATTAAGGATATATAGATATGCAAGAAGAATCTATGCTTGCTGCCATTCAACGCCAGCAGATTGAGATCGCAGTCGGCGAACTGCTTCTCACCTCGGATCACTACATGCGCGTCTCAATTGCCGAGCGTATCCGCCATCTTATCGCACATGCTGACCGCACGCTGGATGTAACACGCTTCAGCGAGGTGGCGCAAGAGGAACTCGAAGAGCTTGATATACTGTCTGCGCAATAAGATAATACAAGCGGACATATTCTC
The DNA here is from genome assembly GCA_964250805.1 of uncultured Ktedonobacteraceae bacterium. Classification (GTDB taxonomy): domain Bacteria; phylum Chloroflexota; class Ktedonobacteria; order Ktedonobacterales; family Ktedonobacteraceae; genus JBBQVS01. The sequence goes on from CAXUHG010000010.1 coordinate 31,556, forward strand.
CTTTTTGTGACCCTTACCTACCCAATACTCCTAGTTAATTGCTCTTCGTGCAACTCCTTTTTCTTGAGGGGGTATACTAATTACACAACCTTCAAAAGAAGGGGTGGGTATGAATAGGGAGCTAGCGGGTATGCAGGTGCAACAAGTGCAAACGCAAGATGAGAACATTCAGGAAATGCAGCGTCAGATAGCTGAACTGACGGCAGAGAATCTACTGTTACGAGAGCAACTAGCAAACAAAGAGCAATTCACGGCTATGATTGCTCACGACCTTCTTGGTCCACTAACTCCTATAATCAACTATACAAAAATGATGATGCGTCAGCAAGGAAAAAAGTCTGAGGCTTCGTTTCGTCGTAACGCCAACATTGTCGTCAGTCAGGCGCAACGCATGACACGCCTCGTCAATGACTTACTTGATTTATCTCGGCTTACCTCTGGCAACTTCACACTTATCCGTGCGGAATGTGATATTGTAGCACTCGCGGCGCAAATGGTCGAGCAGTTACGTCCCGTTGCCCCTCACCATACGCTGGGAGTCGAGGTACCGGAGGAAAAGATTATCACAACTTGCGATAATGAACGTTTGCAACAGGCACTTGGCAACCTGCTCGACAACGCCATCAAATACTCTGACGAAGACACGGTTATCACCACGCGTGTTTGGAAAACAGCGGACGCCGTGCATGTGAGCGTTCATAACTTTGGACACGAGATTCCCACAAGCGAATTTGAGCAAATCTTTCAACCCTTTGTGCGCTTACAGGCAGCGAACACGCGTAAAGGCTCTGGTCTCGGCCTCTACATTACCAAATCCATCATCACAGCGCACGGCGGCACGCTCCAGTTGGAACCATACACCACCTCCATCGATGCCAATGGAGAGAGCAAGTCGAGTGGGACAACTTTCAGTTTCACGCTGCCATTGTAATGCAATAGCATAAATACAATTTCGTAGGGACCAGATTTATCGCGTCCGCTGCTCAATTTATTGAGCGAGATTCTTGTCGATTCTGTATAAAAGGCGTGAAAATTGATTTTGCGTGATAAATCACGCTTAAAGACGCGATAAATCTGGTCCCTATAAAAAATTGTCAAGACTTATTGCGAGACTCGATAAAGCATATCTTCTTGCCAGGAAACGGGATTATTGCAAATATACTCACGAATACGAGTTAAATCAGAGACAGTACGGATAACATGCTCGTATAGCCTTGCTTCCCAGACAAAATCCAAATTAGATGTCTTGCGAATGTGATATGTTGAGGCAGCCTTCAATGTCCGTATCACCTCACCAAGAATTGGTAACTTCTCGTTTCCTTTTGTATCAGGTGCTACACGTTGTACCTGCTGTTTTCCATCTATATATTGCCTGAAACGGGCAGGAACACGAGATGCATTTATATCTATGGCTTCAAGCGATCCTTGTTGAGGGTTCTCAAATATCACAATGCCGTGAAAATGGTTTGGCATGATAACATATTGATCCAGACGAACGTGTTGAAAACGCTCCGGCAACTTGTTCCATTCCTCCTGTAGAATTAGACCAGCAGGACACAGGTATACCTCAGAGTTCACAATATTACTCAGCACGCATTTTCTCTGTGCAACACAAATCGTAACGTAATAGTAGCCTGGTTGCCGATAATCATAGGTCTGTAAACGTGCTGAATGTCGGTCAGGTAAATCGTAGTAGTTATTTTCAGGCATGAGTGCCTCCATATCCAAAGTTTTTATAAATATATTTACCACTGATTGAACAATCATATACAGAATTTCCTATAATTGCAAGAGATATTCATTGTTAAATTTCGTAGGGACCAGATTTATCGCGTCCGTCTGCGTGATTTATCACGCGAGATCAATTATTATACCGTTTATACAGGTTCAGCAAGAATCTCATGCGATAAATCGCGCTCTCGGACGCGATAAATCTGGTCCCTACGAAACGTGATATTATGCATGTAGAAGTTGTTTATCAATAACAAGGGAGCCTTTCATGCCAGACTACACCGTCTATTCAACTGATGGCGGCAGAATACGTCCTCCTGATGAGAGACAGGCGAGCAGCGCAACTCGAAAGAGCGACGGCATTGTACGTATTATGCGTGACCGCAAGCAACGCGGTGGCAAAACTGTAACTGTGATTACGGGTGTTCCCGCTAGCGATGATGCTCTTACAGCACTGGCACAACAACTCAAGAAGTTGTGCGGTTCCGGTGGTACGGTTAAGGATGGTGTCATCGAGATACAGGGCGACCACCGCGAGAAGGTGCAGACGAGACTAACCGAACTCGGCTATAAGGTTAAGCTTGCAGGCGGCTAGCCATAACGTAAAAATGTCCAGGACAGCGGCTTTGCCGCTGTCCTGGACATTTTTACAAATCCCCATACACAACTTTTCCACCTATGATTGTTGCCTGTACGCCGTTTTCAGGCATCTTCTCCTGTGGAATACTAAGAATATCTTCGCGCAACACAACCGCGTCGCCCAGTTTGCCAACGGTAAGCGAGCCTTTGAACTGCTCTTCCGCACCTGCATAGGCTGCTCCCATTGTATAGCCCCAGAGGGCATCTTCAACCGAAAGGGCTTGATCGGGCAGCCAGGGAGGACGCTGAATGCTGGGGGCGCGTCGCACTGTGGCGGCATAGAGAATATCCAATGGCTCGAAGCGTTCGACGGGGGCGTCAGACCCCATTGCGAGCGGAATGCCGAGGTCGTGCATGGTGCGGTAGGCGTAGGCACGACGGGCGCGTTTACCCCAGTAGCGTTCGGCGATATCGCGGTCCGCGACGGCGTGGAAGGGCTGTATCGAGGCGATTACCTTGAGGCGGCGCATGCGTTCAAGGTCGGAGGGCGTGATAAGTTGCACATGCTCAAGGCGATAGCGTAAGCCAGAGCGTGCATCTTCAGGCGTTCCCTGTTCCGCGATCAACTCCTGAGCGCGTTCAATCGCATCGAGGGCGACCTTCGCGGCACGGTCGCCAATCGCATGAATAGCGATAGTCAAACCCATTTCAGTAGCATCGCTGACCGTATCTTTCATCTCTTGCTCTGGAATGGTGAGGATGCCGTAGTTACCTGGGCTGCCCTCGAAGCTCTCAAGCATGGCGGCGGTCTGCGAACCAAGCGTGCCATCAGCAAAAATCTTGATACCACCAACGCGCAACAGGTCGTTGTCATCGTTATTGATGCCTTGCGTCCGTAACTGTGGCAACATCTGACGCGGCAGAATCATATGGACCCGCACGCCTAACTTGCCCTCAGCACGTAGCTCTTGAAACAGGGAAAGCGACGTATCGCCCTCGATATCGTGAATAGTGGTGATGCCGCTTCTCTGCACCTGTGCCAGCGCGCGCTCTAGCAGTAGACGATTCATAGCTGGGTCGGAATGACCGATGACACGAAATACAAGTCCGGTTGCACCCTCTTCTTGCAGCACGCCGGTTGCTTCCCCTGCACCATCACGTAGAATATGACCCGTTTCGGGTTGAGGCGTCTCATCAGCGATACCAGCGCGTTGAAGTGCGAGCGAGTTTACCCACAACAAGTGACCATCTTTACTTGAAAGCGCAACGGGATGATCTGGCGCGGCAGTATCGAGCGAAGCCTTTGTGGGAAAGCGAGGATTAGACCACAGGTTTCTATCCCACTGCCCACCCTGTATCCACTGCCCCAGCGGTGTTTGTGTGGCACGTTGCCGTACCAGTTCCGCCACAGCGTCTTCACTTGTGGCCTCGCGTGCATCGATCTGGTTCTGGCTATGCGCGGTGTGCAATAGATGAATGTGTGCATCGATAAAGCCAGGAAGTACCGTTTTGCCCTTTAGGTCCACAACATGAGTATGCTGACCACCCACGCGACGTACCTCGTCGTTCACGCCAACCGCAAGGATGCGTCCGCTAGCATCATCAATTGCCATTGCTTGCGCGTGGGGCTGCACAGCATCCATTGTATAGATGTTGCCATTCATGTAGAGTATCGTTGTCATATCCAAAGATCCTTCTCTTGTCTTCTTCAGGCCATAAATCGCGTAATCGCCTGCGCTAGAAGACGTGGATGTTGTAACTGTATATCGTGTGTTGTATTGGGCATCCATAGCACGGAGCAACGCGGAATAATCTCCGCAACCTGAGCCGCCATGTAGCCCTTCGCGGCAGAAAACTCATCGCTATGCTCAAGCCGCTCTGGAAACTCCTCTTCGGCCTTAGGTTCAGCCGCCGCTGGAATGAGTAGAACGGGACATGCCAGTTTGCTGTAATACGATAGGGCACGGTCCTCCCACAACGACTCACGAATGTGCCGCTGATTGTCTGGGGAAAGCAACTCTTCAAGGTGACCATCAGGAAATTCCTGTACCGTTTTGAGCAGCACGGCCTCTACCTCTGCCGACCAGAAAGAGTGCATTTCTTGATGCATGGTTTCTATAAAGGTCGAACGCGTCACGTACATCTGCTTGACATCGGTTTCGCGAATGAAACGGTCTCGCGTCATGCCGGGCCAATGACGCGGCTCCACATGGGGGCAATCGACGAGGATAAGGTGGCTCACCAGCGCAGGATGTTGTGCCGCCATTACGAGCGCGACACGCGCTCCCCAACCATGCCCGACAAGCGCAACCTGACCGAGACCGAGAGTAGCCATACCCTGTATTACATCCTCGGCTACCGTCGTCAAATCGTAGCCATCTGTCGGTTTCGTGCTTTTCCCGTGTCCCCGCAAATCAAAAGCTATAACAAGATGTTCATGACATAAGTCTTGGGCTACTAAGCACCAGGTATCAGCCGTCGCACCCAAACCATGCAATAGCACTATGGGTATTTCATCACGGCTCGGTGCTGTTTCTTCCTGCTCTTCGGAGCAACTTCCCTGTGGGTCCCATTCGAGGTAATGTAAACATATAGCATCGGTATCGACGAAAGAGCTACGTGGCTCAATCATGCAACTTCCTCTTACTTTCTATTGAAACAAGTCATGCCATCGAAACAACGCTTTTCTACGTTTAGCTATTGAGGAAAGGTTCATATCAGCATATAAGTCGAAGAGGGCAGTTGTCAAATCGGCTCTCCATCCTTTGAGGTGGTGCTAATGAACATACAAGGAGACCGCAAGGGTCTCCCCTACATATAGATAGAGGAGCATGAACGTGTAGGGGAGACCCTTGCGGTCTCCTTGTTCCCTCTAAAGGACGCAGACCCGCACTTCGACATGTAACATTTCTTGGAAAGCGTAAAATGAAACAGGATGATATAGCTTGTACGATTGACAGCTAGCCATTTGTCCCGTACACTTATATTTACAGAATTGAATAGAGTATACTCTTTTCACACACAAAGTTATTTTGATTTCCGCAGTGTAGAGAAGCATATTGTCGGAGGGGGCCATTACTTTGAATAGTACTCGTTGCCCACATTGCGAAAAAGCGGTGCCTGAAACATCTCACTTTTGTACTTCCTGTGGGAAGTCAATTCCTGCGCCCAAATCGCTGCCTGTGAAGGCGGGACAACACGCTGAGGATGATCCCCCCGCGTCTTTGCAAGCTTCGTCTTCATTGGAAGAATATTACGCTGAAAACCAGGATTATCTCCAGGATGAACTTCTGACGCAAGAAGTAGTAGATGAGGCGGAACATCATCTGACATGGCACAAAGAGCTGGATGCGCCCAATGAGCCGGAGGATGCCCTCTTTCCACCACGCCCTTCACAGGTTTATCCAGTTGTGTTGAAACCCTTACCTTCACAAAAAACGTCGCAAAAACAAAGAGTACAGCTTACGCCTCTGCTCTGGGCGCGTCTCTTCGCGGCGGGTATTCTGCTGCTTATCGTTGTATTCGGCATCTTTTTCACGGTTGGGCGGAACTTCTTGAACGTCTCTGCCAGCCCTCATGAACCAACGCTACAGGCATCTTCTAGCAGCGTTGCGCCAGGAGGAACTCTGACACTACATGGCAGTAATTTTAGCCCAGACGGAAGCATTGCCCTGAGCCGTGACGCGACAATTCCTATCGTCGATACACGCTATCTCACTCGCATTAGTGCGGACAGCAAAGGTAACTTTACCGATACCATTACAATTTCTGCTGTTTGGCAGTCTGGTATACATACAGTGAATGCAGAGGATGCATTACTTCACAAGACCGCGCGTTTCCCAATTTTCGTTACTGGATATAATACTGCATTACGACCCGCCCATCTCAATATTTCCGCCAGCACTCTCGATATGGGAGCAGGAGATTTCGCAACTCATTCAACTCGACAAATTACTCTAAGCAACATGGGGGGCGGACAGATTACATGGCAAGGCAGTACCGATCAACCCTGGCTGCAAATTACGCCTAAACAGGGAATGATTGCCGATATTGCAAAGGCGCCGGTAACGGTTGCTGTAGATCGCTCACAATTAAAAATCGGCGCCTATACTGCTCATCTGAATTTTCTATCTGATGCGGGTAATGGTAGTATAAGCGTGAAGATGAGCGTAGTACCGCTGAACGCAGGACAAGATGCTGTACTTGATGTAAGTCCCGCTGTACTTGCCTTTACCGCGACGGATGGAGGTAGTCCGCTACCGTCCCAAACGGTTATTGTAAGCAACCTCGGTGTGCGTGCGTTACCTTGGAACACGACAACAAACGCTTCGTGGCTCTCCGTCTCACCTCGGTCGGGCGTAATTCAAAAGGCTCCATTGTCTACAGGTGGCCTCATGACCTCGACGCCTGTAGGAACGACACAAGCTGTTCGCGTTGGCATCAACACAAGCACATTATTGCCGGGGACGTATAGCGGTGTAATTACCTTTAGAGGTCAAGGTCAGGTAAAAGATAGTCCGCAGAGCATTACGGTAACAATTACCATCAACCCACAGTGTGTACTACAGGTTGCACCAGCCATGTTATCCTTCGCAAGTGCTTATGGACAGGCTGCACCAAGCAACCAGAATATAAATGTGAGCGTCTCGCAGGGTTGTACTAAAACGCTGGCATGGAGTGCCACAACAGACGCACAATGGCTCCAACTGAATACGAACAGCGGCACAACACCAACAAACCCGACTGTGAACATCAATGCCGTCGGTTTGAAGCCGGGCGTATACAATAGCTCAATTGTATTCACCACAACAGCCGGCACTGATACCGTTCCAGTGACCTTCACATTGGGGCAGCCAACGGATCCAGTCATAAACGTTTCTACAAATGCGCTTACGTATAACGGAGTTGCCGGTCAAGGGAATCCGCCGCCGCAGAACATTGTTATCACAAATTCCACAGGGGGTACGCTCAACTGGCAAGCGTCGTTTGTCGCTCCAACGGGTGGCAACTGGTTGAACATTTCATCTCCAAGTGGAAGTCTTGCTTCGCATCAATCGGTGTCATTGTCGGTCACGGCACAACTCAATGGTCTCTTGCCGTATCCCTATAGTGGTACTATAACAATTTCGGGAACAGATGGTGCGGGACATACAGCCGTTGGTAGCCCTAAGATGATACAGATAAACTTTGACGTGCAGGCGGCTTGCGCGGTTTCGGCTACACAGGGACCACTTTCCTTTAGTGGCATCTCAGGACAAGCCGATCCTGCCCCACAGTCATTGACCATTACAGCAAGTGGTGCCTGTGCGCATCCAGTTGCATGGAGCGTTACATCTGATGCTCCATGGTTGTCCGCAACTCCGACGGGTGTGGTCACTCCAACAACGCCAGCAAGCAGTAGTGTGCGCGTCTCACTTACTGGACTCAAGCCAATTCCCTATAGCTCCTCCGTGACGCTCGCAGCAAGCGATAGCGTAACCAATCAAGCTATTGGCGCACCTATTCAAATACCTGTGAACTTTCTGGTGCAGCCCGCATGTACGTTGGGAACACCATCTGCCAACGCCTTAAACTTTAGTACAGAAGCTGGACAGTCTCCTCCGTCACAGAAGTTCTCAATATCTATCAGTGGCACGTGTAACGGAAATGTAACTGTTACTCCGAATGCTACTGGCTGGCTGAGTGTCAGTCCTACATCAGCAGCTATTCCCTCTGGTGGTAGCGCGACATTTACCGCAACAGTGCTTGGTGCTGGACTGTCGGCAGAGAGTTCTCCATATAATGGCTCAATCGCTTTTGACGCGAGCAATGGGGGTGTAACAATTGTGGGGAGTCCACAAAAAGTTGGCGTGGGAGTGACGGTAGCAGCTACGCCCGCGCTCTCAGCAAGTGTTGGTGCAGCAATGATACATGGCACCAATGGCCTAAGCTCGCAACCTGTCGATATTGCAAACACAGGTGGGACAGCTCTGAACTGGTCTGCGACATTGAGCGGTGCCCCCGCATTTGTTGGCCTCTCATCTACTTCTGGTACGCTTGCAGCGGGGGGCAGCGACGCGACAAACGTTATAGTGACCAATGCAGCAGGAGTGGTAAGTGGAAACTATTCGGCATCAGTAACGTTGACAGCCACTGATGCCGCGACAGGTGCGGTCGTTGCGGGTAGCCCAACTACTATACCAATCACCATCAGCGTCACTCCTCCTTCCATGCAGTTGAACACTTCGACCCTGAACTATTCTACAACAGCAGGAACGGACCCGAACGCGCAAACGCTCACTATCACCAATAGCGGTGGTGCTACTTTGACGTGGACCGCTGGAACGCCTTCCGATAGCTGGGTGACGCTCGATAGCACGAGCGGGAGCGATGAGTCCAACGTGTCCTCGACGCTTACCTTCAGCGTACATACCGCAGGACTCACAAATCCATCCTATTCCGCGACTGTCCTCATCACGCCATCATATGGGCCAGCCGTGACAGTGACCATCAATCTCACGATTGCTCCTGTTGCCCTTAGCCCAACGCCAACCATAAACATCACCACGAGTCCAACGCCCACAATTACTCCCACCGTGACTCCTACAAAAACATCAGCTCTGCTATGATAATAAGTCGTATTTCTCGTCAATCTTGATGTGTCCATCAAGATTGACGAGAAATACGACCTTTAGTACCTGTAAGAATAGACAGGTGCTTTCCAGATAGTTCATACCGCTAGAGAAACTGGTGGAACTGGCGGCGCACTCCAGCACAATCGAGGCTATACTAGCAATGTGCAGAGGAACCTGCTGGTAGAGAACCTACGATTGGCGACACATTGACTGTGGAACCCAGTGTGGAACTGGTCGTTTGTACAAGCAAACCGACTGTGAAACGTTTTCCCGCGAGCGAGGCGCGATGACATGACACACCAAGAACAGGTTGTTTGCAGGCAACGCCATCGGATATGGCGTTGAAGGTTCTCCCTCAGCAGGAACCACCAGAAACAAAAGCAGGGATGCAAGGGGTGCAACCCTTGACTGGGGTTTGGGGCAGTGCCCCAATCTCCCCCTTTTTCTCGCCGCCTACCGCGGCGAGTCGCTACGAGAAGGAAGGAGCAATCATCATGGCTCAGTGGGCCTATAAAGTTGTCTATATTGACTACCGTGGACGCATCTCCAGCGAGGGACTTGAAACCTTGATTGGAAATGAGCGCCGTAGCACATTCGCACGCCGCTACATGAACGGCCTGGGCCGCGACGGTTGGGAACTGGTAAGTGTCCAGCCACTGACCTCGAACTCGGCATACTACGTCTTCAAGCGTCCAGCGCAGGAGGGCGATTATGCGGAACCTGCTCCGTCAACCTCCACGCCACAGCAACAGCCAACTCCCGAAGTACCACCGACACAAACTACCGATGGTCCTCAGGTTGAGTCTGTCTAAATATCAAGATAAAAGATATGCTAGAATGCGAAGGCATGCCTTCGCATTCTAGCATATCTTTTAATAGGGAGATCATTTATGACATCAGAAAATCCCATCGTTGTCGAGAATCGTGAAGAACTGTTTTTCCTGCTATCCGAAGCTGCACAACTCGAACATATGTTGATGTGCGAGTATTTATTTGCCACCTTCAGTCTCAAACGCAGTACGAGCGAAGGTATCACGCAGGACCAGCTCGACGCTATCAAGCGTTGGGAAGGCATTGTTTTGAATGTGGCATCGCAAGAGATGCTACACTTGGCACTGGTTAACAACCTGCTGGTCGCTCTCGGCACCATCCCTTATTTTAATCGCCCAAATTTTCCACAGGAGGCGAAGTACTTTCCACCAGGAGTGCAGGTCGCGCTACTACCCTTTGGTGAGCGAGCGTTACAACATTTTCTTTTCCTGGAAAGACCCGAAGGCTTGAACCGGAAAGACGCGGAAGGTTTCGAGGGGGTCGGTGTACCCAATCCGCCGATGCGTTTAGACGATATTGCCCCCGAAGCACAGAATTTTGCCACCGTTGGGCACTTGTATCGAGGAATCGAGCAAGGCATTCGGCACATGGTGGAAAAGTATGGCGAGGAACGCGTTTTCATTGGTCCGCCACAGGCACAGATGACACAAGAATATTTCGGATGGCCTGAACTGCTTCCCGTCACCAATCTTGCATCCGCGATGCAAGCCATCGAGACTATCGTCGAGCAGGGCGAAGGCGCACGTGGTGATTGGCAGAATGCGCATTACGGCAAGTTTCTGAGCGTTTGGCAAGAATATCACGCAATAAAGCAACAACAGCCAGATTTTGAACCAGCACGTTCTGTTGTTGCCGCCTTCCTGAACCAGCCCAGTGATATCGACGAAGTAATTATTGTTACCGAGGAACTGACCGCTGATATCGCCAATCTGTTCAACGTCTCCTACGAGCTCGTGTTACAGACGCTCATTCGCATGTACATCTATCGTGGCGAGACTGAGGAAGAACTCAAGGCATTGAGTGATGTTGCCGTCAATGGAATGTTCCAGTTGCTCAAACCACTCGGCGAACTGCTTACAACGCTCCCCGTAGGCAAAAACGCACCCGGTAAGATGGCTGGAGCAAGCTTTGAAATTTATCGTACAGGCTACATGCTTCCCCATCGTTATGCCGCGTGGCGTTTCTTATACGAACGGTTCCTGGAGACCGCGAACTACTGCGCGGAGATTCGCCAACACTCCAACGCGCCCAAAGAACTGCAAGCGATAGAGCAAAGCATGCGTGCCTTCGCCGCGACCTTTCATCAACATAGAAAAGGCATGAGTCAATATACATATTAAAAATATTCTGTCCTATTTTCCCAACCGAGTGTGGTTGGGAAAATCGGACAGAATATTTTTAATCCAGGTATGCGTGATATACTGTCTCTGTCGAGTTTTTATTTTCGTCTGACAGGTGCCACAACTAAGAGCAGGTCAACGACGATCTTATCCACGCAACGAGGAGTTTGTGCATGTCTTCATCTACCCCAACGCATCAGAATTTTATCGACGGTCAATGGCGCAATGCTAGAGCCAGTGAGACCTTTGACGATACTAATCCAGCGCGAACAAGCGAGGTCATCGGGCATTTTCAAAAATCAACGCCCGCCGATCTCGAAGATGCTATCGAGTCCGCGAGCAGAGCGCAACGCGGCTGGGCTGCAATACCCGCACCCGAACGCGGTGAAGTCTTGCTCCGCACCGCCCTTTTATTAGAGCAGCGCAAGGAAGAACTTGCTGTGTTGATGACGCGCGAGATGGGCAAGGTACTCAAGGAGACACGCGGCGACGTGCAGATCGCCATCGACGTTGCGAAATTTATCGCGGGCGAGGGTCGGCGTGCCGAGGGCGCGACGCTACCCTCAGCGTTTCCAAATAAGTTCTGTATGACCGTGCGTCATCCACTAGGCATCGTTGGCATTATCACACCCTGGAACTTTCCTATCGCCATTCCCGCCTGGAAGACTTTTCCAGCCCTTCTCGCTGGCAACGCTGTAGTTCTGAAGCCTGCAAGCGATACGCCGTTGCTCTCTATCAAGCTGGCTGAAATTCTGCATGAGGCTGGGCTTCCGGCTGGCGTGTTGAACGTCATCACCGGACCGGGAGGCACGTTAGGTGATGCTCTGGCTAGCCACAAGCGTGTCAACATGATCTCGCTCACTGGCTCAACCGAAGTTGGACGACATGTTGCTGAGATTTGCGGACGCGATTTGCGCCGTTGTACGCTCGAACTCGGTGGCAAGAACGCGGTGATTGTATTGGAAGATGCCGACCTCGATCTGGCAGTAGCTGGCATTACAGGGGCGGCTTTTGGTACAACAGGACAGCGTTGTACCGCGACGAGCCGTGTGATTGTACAGAAATCGGTGCAGAAGGCATTCACGGAACGGCTTGTCACGGCAGCCGAGAAACTACGCATTGGCGATGGTCTTGACGCAAACGTTGAGATGGGGCCACTGGTCAACAAAGGCCGTGTAAAGGCTGTCCATGAATACACCGAAATCGGCAAGCAGGAGGGGGCGCAACTCGTAACGGGCGGCTCTCCATTGAGAGAAAACGAGTACAGCGATGGTGCGTTCTATCAACCAACCGTCTTTACCAATGTGACGCCGAATATGCGTATCGCACGCGAAGAGGTCTTCGGTCCCTTCGTCTCCATTATACCTGTGAACTCCTTTGACGAGGCGGTACAGGTAGCGAACGAGACAGAGTACGGTTTGTCCACTGGTATCTTTACGGAGAGCAGTCGCTTGACGTTTCGGGCCATTAGAGAGATCGAATCAGGACTTGTCTATATCAACGCTGCTACCACAGGCTCAGAGATACATCTGCCATTTGGCGGCATGAAGGCAAGTGGCAACGGACATAGAGAACTCGGCGACGGAGCCGTCGAAGAGTTCAGCGAAATCAAAAGCGTCTTCGTCTCATATCCCTCTAAATAAAAAACAGGTAGATAGCGGAACATGCGTGTTCCGCTATCTACCTGTTTTTTATTTAGGATATTGCGGTACGTGTGAGCGCGAATTGCTCGAACATAGCCTCCCACACCTCTTGATTTTCCAGGCGTTCGCGTGGGTCCACGACGCGTGCGTTAATAGTGGCAAACAGCGTGCGCAACATACGCTGTAGTACAGAAGATGCCTCATCGTAAAAGTCAGTGGCATCTTGCATGCGGTCATTGAGAACGGCATCACAGAGCCGAGTAAAATCATCAACGTCGATGTTGTTTTGCTCAACCCGAAACTCATAAGTTCCCATGTACATCAGATTCTCGTTCATAAGCAAGCGTTTGAGCATGTCGGGGTCTAGTTCGGTTTTGTTGACACGGTAGGCGTCAATCAATGCATCCATCGTCCAGTTTACAAAGCGTACTAGCGTCGGCAATTGTTCGGTAGGCGTATGCTGTTTATCCCATTCCTGCTCCATACGACTGATAAGATCAAGCAACTGAAAATTCTCCAGGCGCAGCTTCTCGGCTGGTTCGGGTAGACGAACCTTGCGGTTACTACCAGTATTGCCGTAGAACGCCATGTCTTGCCCGATAACGTTGACGAGTCTTTGCTGTACAAGTTGTGTAAGCTCGTGTGCAACGTCCAGTTCGGGGCGACGCACGGCACTAGCAATGCGGCGAACACGGCGTTGCGTGTTGATGTGCATCAGCAGTTCGAGGGTGCTACGGTGAAGATTTAGAGGCTGTACAATCGAGGGGGCGAGTTGCAGGACGGTTCGCATACCGAGTGGCAAGGCAGCACCCATCGTGTCCCATTCGTCTGTGTAGCGGACCATCTCCATCGTTGCACGCATCACCTCGATATCAAGTGGTGCATCGTTATAGGGCAGCAATTTCTGTATATCAGGGCTGGCAATAAACTCATAGCTGCCCTGTTGCCACATCGCTAGCTCGCGTGCCGTCCACAGTGCTTTTGTACGCAATGCCTCACGTAGCTGTTTGTCACTGATAACGCGCATCGCCACGAGCCGCTCACCAATGCGCTTGCCCACGATATCCGATTGTTGCTGTGTCGAGGCGGCCTCAATTTGAGGATGAGTTGCCATGCCCAACTGTTGTAGGACATCGCCCAGCATTAACGCGCCAGGATCGAACTCGGAGCAGTTCGCCACCTTGCCCTCGCTACAATAGATAATGCCCGTGCGCCCACTCTCTTGCCGCAATTGGATGGCACCCGTCATACCGCCTAATTCCACTACCTGTAACACCTCGACCAGCCCGAATTCTGAAAGCGAACCCGACAAAACGGTAGAAGCGTTCATGCACCCTCCAGGAAAATTTGTAAATCAATAATACTCACGATCCTACCCTGACTATTTTTCGTACACATGTGGATGAACAAAGGCGAGAATATATTTCTGTTCGTAGTAATATCAGTTATATTGCAGTGTGTATTATAGCAGAGGAAAAGGGTGTTCAGCAACTCAGAGCTTCAAAAAACTAGGATGAATGAACAGTTGAGGTGGCATCATGTCACCTCAACTGTTCATTCATCCTAGCGGGGAAGAGTGTTATAATAGGAAATACAACGAGGAGAAGCAATACATATGAGCATACAAAATCGTGTCGCTATCATCACGGGCGCGGGACGCGGCGTTGGTCGCGCAACCGCGCTACTTTTCGCGCATGCAGGGGCGAGAGTTGCACTTATGAGCCGCACGGCTGGACAACTTGATGAGGTGGTCGGGGAGATTACTGCAAGTGGGGGGAAGGCTGTTGCGCTTGCGGGCGATGTGGCGCGTGAAGAGGATGTGCTGGCACTATTTGAGCTAGTGCGAACGCGCTATGGGCGTGTCGATATCCTGGTGAATTGTGCTGGCATCGTTGCAGTGAAGCCGTTTGCCGAGATGAATACGGCGACGTGGGACGAGGTGATTGCGGTCAATCTTCGTGGCACCTTTCTGTGCTGCCGTGAGGCGTTTCGTAGCATGATTGAGCAGAAGCAGGGTGGCGTCATTCTCACAATCTCATCGCTTTCCGGTGTAAAAGGCGTTGAAAAGTTCCCCGGCTTGAGCGCATACAACGTCTCTAAAGCAGGCATTGCGAGCCTAACAGAGATTCTTGCGGTTGAAGGCAAGCCGCACAATATCCGTGTGAGCGCGGTTAGCCCTGGTGCCATTGATACCGAGATGTTACGGCAAGCGAATCCAAGTCTCAAAGCAGGAATGACGCCCGACGAGCTAGCGGAAATATTGCTCTTTCTCGCCGACGACTCTGGCAGAATGTTCAGTGGCAGCAATATCGAATTATTCACGAACGCATAATGATTCCAATACAGGAAAAATCATGGTTTATCTAACACGACGCACAACCTTTAGTGCCTCGCACCGACTCTGGAGCAACGAACTTTCGGAAGCCGAAAACTATGCCATTTACGATAAATGCGCGAACCCTAATGGACATGGACACAATTATGTGCTTGAGGTCACGGTCAAGGGCAACGTAGACTCGCGTACTGGCATGGTTCTCAACCTGACCGAGATGAAACGTATCACGAATGAGCAGGTCATTAACTGGGTCGATCACAAGCACCTCAACTATGACGTGCCCTGGCTTGAGGGCGTCATTCCAACCGCCGAGATGCTGGCGATCAAGTTCTGGGAGCGACTCGCACAAGGTTTTCCCGAAGGCTTGCTCTACGAGGTGACGCTACACGAGACCGAGAACAATATCGCCGTGTATAGAGGCGAGGCGTAGACTGTGCGAATCGCCCTTGTCGCGCCACTCGTGACGCCCATTGCACAACCCTACCCTGGTGGCGCACAGGCTATGCTCGCCGATCTTGCACGGGGACTACAGCAGCGCGGACATTCCGTTACGCTGTTCGCACGCGCTGGCTCGTTTGTTCCAGGCATAACTATCGAGCAGATTGCTGTACCCGAAAGCGTGCGACCGGCAAGCTTCTCAGAGCCAACACAGGAGCGACCCACCGATACAGGCTTCTTCGCGCAAGGCAACATTTTTCTTGACCTCTTCCTACGCCTACGCCAACGCTCCTCCGAGTTCGACCTTCTTCATGCACACGCATTCGACTGGCCCGCCTACACTTGTAGCGCATTAGTTCAGAGCATACCAGTTCTGCACACCATTCACCTACCAGCCGTCTCGCCAGAAATCAACGAAGCACTACGCGTTCTGCATCAACAAGGGCATCCCTTGACGCTACTCACCGTCTCGCATGCCTGTGCTGCAACCTATGCCTCCTACACGCCGTTCGACTCAATCATCTACAACGGCCTCGACCTCGACGCCATCCCCTTCAATGAGCGAGTCGCACCCAATGCGCCGCTCCTCTTCGCAGGACGTATCACGCCCGAAAAAGGTGTCGAGGCTGCTATCGACATCGCACAACGGGCGCACCGTCATCTCCTAATAGCGGGGGGCATCTACGACTCTACATATTATCAAGATTGCATTCTACCCCTCTTACAAGACTCAGGAGACCGTATCACGGTACTGGGACAGTTAGAGCGTTCAGCCCTGTGGCAAGTGATGAGTTCCTCGCTTGGCCTCCTCTTCCCCATCGAATGGGACGAACCCTTCGGCCTAACACCCGTCGAGGCAATGGCAACGGGCACACCTGTCATAGCCTACCAGCGCGGTGCTGTCTCCGAAATTATCCGCCACAACGAAACAGGCTTCCTCGTCACACCTGGGAATCGCACAAGTGCGGCTACATATGTTGACAAGTTACACACGCTATCGCGCAAACAGTGTCGCACTCACATCGCAAACAACTTCTCGCTCACGAGGATGCTGGACGAATATGAGAGAGTGTATAGGGATGTACGGGATTGAAATGTAAACCCTCCTAATCCATCTTTCTCACCGCAGGATGCAGCAATCCCAGCGCAATCACGATAGCAGAGATTGCTCCACTCAGCACAAACACTACTGATGCTCCGAATCGGTCAGCCGTGATACCAGCCAATCCGTACCCAATTGGAAGTAGGCCGGAAGAGACCAGTATGTCAATGCTGACGACGCGCCCCAACAGGTCAGAAGGCACAAATTCTTGCAGCGTATTCATCCATGCCAGCCTTCCGTTATTATCTTCTTAGGTTAAGAAATTTAATATACCTGTAGTACTTTTACACGTCACCGTGCTTCGCCTCTATACAGCATGACACACTTTGATTAACATACCTGAGTAGAATATTTCTACATGCAAAGATATGAGCTAACGGTTCACTTTCATAGTGCGGGAAGATTGTTGAACCACTTCCATATCTTCTATCATTCGCAACACTTTCATGCAAGGGAAACGAGCAAGGCAAGAAAGAAAAGCGTGAATGATAGTCTTTACAAGAAAGAGGTCAATTTTTTGAGAAAATATACCATCCCAATTATTTGCACAATGGCATTCGTCGCTATCATTATTAGCAGTGTCATTGGTGTAACCGATTATTTGCACAATGCTTCTGCTCAACAAGCAAACACGTCGTTCCGTCAGCATGATGTATGTGGAACAGCCTCGCCTGGTTTCGTCAGGTGTATGGCTATTAAAGTTGATACTCCTAATAAAGTGAGCGGTGGCCTGTATGCTAATTTTGCTGGTTCACCTAATGGATTGGCACCCGTCGATTTGCAGGCGGCTTATAAGCTTCCCTCAAGTACGGCAGGCAAGGGTCAGACAGTCGCAATCGTCGATGCTTATGATTATCCTAATGCGGAAAGCGATCTAGGCGTTTATCGCAAGCAGTATGGTCTTTCAGCCTGTACCGCCGCGAACGGGTGCTTCCGCAAAGTCAATCAAAATGGGGGTACGAACTATCCCCAGGCTAGCAGTGGCTGGTCAACAGAGATGGCTCTTGATATGGATATGGTGAGTGCTGCCTGTCCGAATTGTCACATACTTCTGGTAGAAGCTGATGATTCAAGTACCACAAATATGGGACTAGCGGTTGATGAAGCCGTTAAACTAGGTGCTAAAATTGTCAGCAATAGTTATGGTGGCGGCTCCTCGACTGGCTATGACACTCACTTCAGACACCCAGGCATCATTTTTACAGCCAGTAGTGGTGATAGTGGCTACGGCGCGCAAGCTCCTGCAGTCTACAACAGCGTGGTCGCTGTTGGTGGAACAAGCCTGCAGAAAGATAATAGTACACGAGGATGGAATGAGACTGCATGGTCAGGTACTGGCAGTGGCTGTAGCGTAAGAGAGCCAAAGCCCAGCTGGCAGAAAGATACAGGGTGTGCCAAACGAGCGGAGAACGATGTCTCAGCAGTAGCAGATCCTCGCACCGGTGTCGCGGTCTATGTTGGTGGCTGGGGTGTCTATGGTGGAACTAGTGCATCTGCTCCCTTAATTGCTGGAGTATATGCGTTGGCAAACGGTACTCAGAATAGCAATGCTGCCTCCTCTCTCTATGCTCATCCGAAAAATCTCTATGATATCACTAGTGGCAGCAATGCGAGCAGTTGTAGCGCAAGTTATCTATGCAACGCGGGACCAGGGTATGATGGACCAACGGGATTGGGCACTCCAAATGGAATCGCTGCCTTCTCGTCGTCAGGTGTCTCGACACCTCCTGGACCTACGCCTACCCCTGGTGAGCCTACGCCTACCCCTGCACCCCCTGGCCTTACGCCTACTCCGACCGCCGCGCCTCAGCCTGGCAGTTTTGGTAGCACGACAGGTATGACAACTGAAGAGAAACAGTTGTCTTTGAGCCTCTTTGCTCAAATTAATAAAGACCGCGCTGCTGTTGGTCGTCCAGCATATAAACTCGATGAAAATATCACGAGAGCGGCCTATAAACACACACTGAAACAACTTGATGCAGAGACAATTAGTCATCAGCTTCCCGGTGAACCCTATGTGTGCGTGCGGCTCCAAAACGAAGGTGCCACCTTTACGACCTGTTCTGAAAATGTGGGCATGGCTGGTGGAAGTTCTGGGTCTGACTGGGACCATGTGATGGTTGTGCATAACGCGATGATGGCAGAGCCAGCAAACGTAGGGCATCATGCAGCGATCATTAGTCCTGTATATCATTGGATTGGCATTTCAGTTCTTGTCGATAAGAGCCAGAATGCGATTTATCTTACCGAGGATTTCATGGATTGAGGCTTCTTTCCCTCCTGACATGCTGCCCACTGGTAAAAGGAAAGTAGCAAGACAATATCGCTAGCAATGAAGCGTTCCAGTGGCTGACAGAAAACTCCTGAGACGTAACTCATTGCCTTGTCATGGTTCTGCTTTGCAAAGCAGGACCATGACATTGTATTTAGTCCCATTAAATTTGCTGAATCGCACCCTTCCGTGCTATACTTTTCCTAGAACGTTTTTTTGTTATCCCCACACTTACAAAAGCGTGTGAAGCGGGAAGGCTCATAAGAATCTTCCCCATATGTATCATTGACGATGCATTTAGTAACAAGAGCTATAAGTGCTGGGCTAAGGAGGTAAAGGACATGGACGCTGGCCCTAGTCATAGTAGGTGCTGTGTGTCTCAGCTTGTACGCGTGGACACAAATATGTGCCTACTGCGGGATTGTTCTACTCCTCATCGAAACAGGCTCTCCTGTCTGATTAGCCCCTCGGTCTGATCGCACCGCCTTACTCGATGAGTATCCATCTCTCCCCCTGAGTGTGGAAGATGTCGAGTAAGAACTCCCACCTGCCAGTGTTTTCTTCCAAGTTGTCTGTATGGGCCAACGCTTCGTTGTGCCCTTAACAGCATTTGATTTCAAACGAAGACCATACATCACCTTTCTGTATTCCTTGCCGTCTTTGGTGGCGAAGAATCCAAAAAGATGATGTACGCATGTGTTTTCGTATGTCTATTGGCATAACTCAATCTCAAGAGAAGGTGGTGAGAGTATGATCTTTTTGAGTGCATTGCTCCGAGAGAGCGTATATGATAGCGAGAATCGACGCGTGGGCGTGGTGCGCGATGTCTGCGTCGAGTTGAAAGAGACGTTTCCCGTAGTCACAGCCATAATTGTACATCCTGTATTGGGCACAGGCACGCACGATACGATTATTCCCTGGTCACAGGTGCAGACGATAGAGGATGTCCGTGTCCATTTGACTGTTCCACAGAGCCAGATTGTCTCCTACACGCCAAGAACGGATGAACTATTATTGCGACGCGACCTGCTGGATAAGCAGATTGTGGATACGCAAGGGTTTCGTGTCGTCAAAATCAACGATCTCAAACTGGCACAAATCAAGAAAACGGCGCGTCTGGTAGGCGTCGATATCGGCTTTAGTGCCCTGTTGCGTCGCCTCGGCATGGAGGCACCCGTTGATGCGTTGAGCCGTGTGATGCGCTTGCAACTTTCAGAGCGCACCATCACATGGAACTACGTCGAGCCGATTCAGATGGTACGTGCAGGCACAAGCGGTCAAACGGACGAGCTGGCGGCTGTTGGAGCTGGTACAGGGACACGAACTAGCACGGTTGCTAACAGTGGGGTTGTGCCACAGGTACAACTGAATGTTAGTCACAACAAACTTGCAGAACTGCATCCCGCCGATATCGCTGATATCCTGGAACAGCTAGATGTAGAGGATGCGGGAGCCTTCCTGGGTAGCCTCGACACTGAGACCGCCGCCGACACATTGAACGAAATCGAATATCCTCGACAATCTGAGTTACTGGGTGAGATCGCCCCCGAACGTGCTTCGGACCTACTCGAACGTATGGCACCAGACGATGCCGCCGACATTCTCGCTGAGATGTCGCCTGCTGATGCCGAGCGGCTCCTGAACCTCATGCCAGCCAACGAATCTAAACCGATCCGCGACCTGTTGCGCTACGGTGCGGAGACGGCGGGCGGCATCATGACAACCGAGGTACTTGCCCTGCCACGAGATACAACCGTCGAGGAAGCCTTGGCCTATATGCGCACTCACTCGGAACACCTTGAGATGGTGTACTATCTCTACATCGTAGATGCGGAGCGTCACCTGCTGGGCGTAGTTTCGTTGCGTCAATTGGTCACGGCAGAGCCGGGAAAGAGCATGGGCGACCTGATGGATGCCGATGTCATTAAAGTTCAGGCCAATATCGACCAGGAAGAGGTTGCGCGTCGCATCTCGAAATACGACCTGCTCGGCATTCCCGTTGTCGATGAGGAGAATCATCTGCTGGGCTTGATTACCGTTGATGATGTGATCGACGTGTTGCATGAAGAGCAGGCTGAGGACATTTCCGATATTGCCGGTGCCGATGTGCAGGAGTCTGAGGATGAAGAGAAATTCTCGTGGCGTACCGCTATCAACCGCTTCTCGTGGCTTGGCGTCAACGTTATTGCAGGCTTTATTCTAGCACTTGTGCTAACACAGGTCTTTGGCTCGCTTCTACGCAACAACGTTGCTCTCGTGTCAATCGCAAACATTGCTCTCGCCATGCATTCACATATCGCGCTCAATGGAGTATTCTGTCTAGTGCCAATGCTACTCATGACGAGTGGTCGCATGGGATCCCAAGCACTCGGCGTCGCGGGCTGGCGTCTACGGGCATTTCATGGCAGAGACCTGTGGCAGAGCATTGGACGTGAACTACAACTCAGCACCTTTGGCGGTGTGCTTGCCAGCCTGCTCGTTGTTATCCTCACGCTGTTCCTGTTCCAGAACATCCTGCTCAGCCTCGGCCTCGGTCTCGGCTTCGGCTTCACACTGCTCATTGCCGCCCTATGTGGCCTTGCTCTACCCAATATCTTCCAGCGTCTACGACTACGTGGCATCCTCATCAGCGGTCCCCTGCTCGACCCCATCATCGCTATTGTGAGCTTGAGCATCTTTTTGGTAGTGACGCTGGCAATTATTGATCGGCTGGGGGTGTAATTGTAGGGACCAGATGTATCGCGTCCGGCGTGCGATTATCGCGCGAGATCAGATCCGATACGGCTTGTATTCAAGGTTCATCAAGATTTCGCTCAATAAATTGAGCAACGGACGCGATACATCTGGTCCCTACGGAAAGCCAATGAATCAAGATTGCGAGACTGTTACTTGTCCTTTAGGTAGTCTAAGTCTTTTTGAAAATCGCGGATCACTTCCTCTGCAATACGCAATACATCTTCTCTAACTCGGACTTCTTGTTGCGACTTATTATTCTGCGGCTCTTGTTGAGGCACAGGTTTCTTATCTACCTTTTTCTGCGATTTCATGAATGCACCTTCGAGGGCTGCTCTGTCACGCAGCAGCCCCTTTTGTCCAGTAACGCTTTCGTTAAATCGGATAACCTCGTCTTCTGTAAGATAGACAAGTGGATCAGGAATGTTTATCGCTCTCTACCCAACGCGTTTCAGCACGACCACAGGAATGCGCCGCGTCGTATTGCGCTGATACTCAGCGAAGTTGGGCATCTGTGTCGCCACCTGGTTGAACAGGCGGTCACGCTCCTCCCCTTCGGGAACTATTGCCTGGGCCTGGAAACGCTCTGATCCAACCTCAACTGTAACATTGGGATTTGCGACCACGTTGTAGTACCAGTCGGGATTAGTAGGCGCACCACCTTTTGATGCAATGATGAGGTAGTTATCGCCATCTTTCGCATATGCAAGCGGATTTGTGCGTGGCTGCTTGCTCTTCGCTCCAATCGTGTTCAGCAGAAGCAAGGGCATATTAGCGAATTGACCGCTCTTGATCTTACCTCCATTAGCACGAAATTCCTCGCTAAGTCTTCGGTTGAAATCGTTAAAGGCGTTCATATCTACTTCTGCATGAGAAGCACCTGCGTATTGATCACTACTGCTCTTGTCGTTGTTGTCGTTCATTGTTACTCCTTTAAAAAATCTGTTCTGGGCATAATGGCGTATCTACCAACTCCATATGGGGAACGGAAATTGCTGCGCTCGTCTGTGGGCGTGATAAATCAGGCCCCTACGCCTGTCCAGTCTTTCTTATTTCCCTTTTGGTAGGAACTAGATTTCCTACACTATATCATATAACTCTCAAGGCATGATTTCTAATTCCTTCGTCTTTTCCTATGTCCTTTTCTCCTATTTAAGCATAAGGAGCATCCCTTCGCTTTGCATACTTCCTAATTAAAGCAAATTAATAGAAAGGGCGGGGATGACGTTTTGAGCTAATTTGGAACACATTATTCTATTGTGCCTCTCAAAACATTGACTTTTTGGGATAGTATATCTTATACTTTACATAATCAATTAGTCATAATACGAATTGAACGTGTGGGTTCAATTCATTGCTGAGTGTTATGACTTTGGAGCTTATGCGCCCTTTTTTTAATATGCCAAAGGAGGCTTATCTTATGAAGGAGCAACAGGCGTCGCCGTTATCGGCACTGGGGACTATGGGGCGGCGCGATTTTATCAAGTTTGCAGGTGCGTTAGGCTTATCAATGGGAGCTATTGAGGCTCTATTGACGCAGCAAGGTGTCGCGCTAGCGGCTGCGCAAGATGTTACGGCAGGACTCGCAGGCTATTGGGGCTTCGACGAAGCAAATGGTACCAACGCCAACGACTCTTCGGGCAATAACAATAACGCTACTCTAAATGGTGGACCAACAAGGACTGTTGGCAAGGTCAAGGCATCTCTCCACTTCGACGGCAAGGGTACCACTGTTGACACGAACAAAAACGTTCTCAACACAGGAGGTAGCTACTCCGTTGCCGCATGGGTGCAGCTCACGAATGATGGCAACTGGGCAACCGCTGTGAGCCAGGATGGTGCCAACGTGAGTGGTTTCTTCTTGCAGTATACCAATCCAACAGCAGGTGCCGATGGTGGCAAATTTGCCTTTAGCCTCGTCGGTGCCGACTCTACCTCTAGCGGCACTATTCGCGCAACCTCACCTTTTCGACCACTTACCAACGTCTGGTATCATCTCGTCGGTGTGCATGACGCTGGTGCCAATACAAGCAAGCTCTATGTGAATGGCGCGTTGGTGGCTACGCAATCGGTACCCGCTGCATGGAATGCTACAGGTGAGACCGTTATCGGTAGAGCCAAATGGGGAGGCGGACCAGTTGACTTCTGGCCTGGCAAGATCGACGATGTACGCGTCTACAATCGCGCTCTCAGTGATTCAGACGTGAGCAGTATCTATGATGCCGCACCAGCAATCACTCCCGTTCGTCCGCCCGCCGTGCCCTTAATTGTACGTAGCCCGTATGTAAGTACATGGCAAACTTCCGATGTTGCCCCTGGTACATGGTCCACCTTCTGGACTGGCAGCGTCAAGGCTATCACTGGCATCGCACGCATTGATGGCAACGCTTACATCTTCTTAGGTGCCCCTGGTAATATTGGTACGACGCAAAATATGACACAGACACAGCTTGAGATTACGCCGACGCAATCGCGCTACACCTTTCAAGGCGGCGGCGTGACGCTCAACGTCAACTTCCTATCACCCGTCGAGGCAACGGACTTGCAGCGTCTCTCGATACCATTCGGCTATATCTTCGCACAGGCGCAGAGCAACGATGGCAACAACCACACCGTTCAACTCTACTTCGACATTTCAGCGGAATGGGCGCATGGCACTGATACCACCCTCGTTACCTGGAACAGCGAACAGGTGGGGCACTCAAACGGCAACCTGACTGCTCTCTCCGTCACACCTAACTCACCGCAGACGCTCGCTGAAACCAACGACTATCCCTCCTGGGGCACGGCTGTCTGGGCTACTAATAGCCAGTCGAACGTCTCTTCGCAAATTGGTGCCGATACCGACGTGCGCTCATTAGCCGTCAGTCAAGGCACGCTTAACAATAGTGTCGATGGCAACAAGCCACGTGCCATCAATGATCACTGGCCTGTCTTCGCCTTTAGCTACGATCTTGGCTCTATCGGTGGACAGGCGAATAGCCCAGCCGTGTTTGTGCTGGGGCATGTGCGCGAACCAGCCGTGAGCTATCTAGGCAACAGCGTACCTTCGCTCTGGCAATCCTACTGGTCAAGCTGGGAGGCCATGCTCGCCTTTGCCTACGACGATGCAGGAGCAGCACTCAACCGCGCAAATGCGCTGGATGATAGTATCACAGCGGCGGCGACGCAAGCCAACGGCGTGAACTACGCCGCCCTCTGTTCGCTCGCTTTACGGCAAGCATTCGGTGGTGTAGAACTGGTTGGCACGACCAATACGCCCTGGCTGTTCCTCAAAGAGATCAGCAGCGATGGCAACGTCTCCACGGTTGACGTAGTATATCCTGGTATACCTGTTTTCTACTACACCAACCCATACCTGGTTCGTCTGTTGCTCGATCCCATTATTGCCTACTCAGAGAGCGGCGGTTGGCCTAAAACGTTCGCTGTTCACGACCTCGGCTCGTCCTACCCCAACGCCACTGGACACAACGATGGCAACGAGGAGGATATGCCTATCGAAGAGTCGGCAAACATGCTGATTATGACAGCAGCCTATCTGCATCAGGCAAGTGCTAGCGACGCGAACGCTTATGCGAACGCACACTACAAAATTCTCAAGCAGTGGGCTGATTACCTCGTAGCCAACACGCTCGATCCAGCGAATCAGAACCAGACCGACGACTTCACGGGCTTTATTGCTCATAGCTCAAACCTTGCTCTGAAAGGCATTCTAGGTGTTGGCGCGATGGGGCAGGTCGCCAATTTCGCGGGCAACAGCGGAGACGCTCAATACTACTCTGGGCAGGCGAGTAGTTTGATTAGTCAATGGGTCACGAAATCGCAGGACTCCTCAAACCAGCACCTGAAACTTGCCTACGATCAAGACGGTACATGGAGCCTGAAATACAATGCCTTCCCTGACAAACTGCTCGGCCTGAACCTCATTCCGACATCGGTACTACAGGAAGAGGCGGCATGGTATAGCGGCAAGGAAAACCAGTACGGTATTCCACTCGATAATCGTCATACCTACACCAAAGCCGACTGGGAGATGTGGACAGCGGCCTCAACCACCGATCCCAACTTACGCCAATTCTTTGTAGACTCGCTCTATGCATTCGCCAACACCACCAGTTCGCGCGTCCCGTTCACGGACTGGTACGACACTCTCAGCGATACGCAGAGTGGTTTCCAGGCGCGTCCCGTCATAGGTGGCCTGTTCTCTATTCTCGCACGGGTGAAGAGCGGGAATTAGAGTTTTCGTAGGGACCAGATGTATCCCGTCCGTCCGCGTGATTTATCACATGAGATCATGCATGAGAGATGGTTCGCAAGAATCTCGCTCAATAAATTGAGCCAGCGGACGCGATACATCTGGTCCCTACGCAATAACTGCAAGGTTACAAGATATAGGATAGAACAGACGCACCAATTGGTACGTCTGCTCTATCCTAACGAATATATCCTCAAATTCAGTATGGTATAATTCTCAATAAAAGACACGCAATATATCATTTAAGCTCAGCCGCGAGGCACACAGGAACGGACCATTTGAGCGGAGTGCCTCGCATGGCTTCAGAAGAGGGACGCGCATGATTTGGTTCAAACAGGAATTGAAACAGGTCGTATTGACCCCTACCAAAGTGGGGGTAGATATGTCTAAAGGGCGTGTGGGGTCTGTCAGAGGATCGCAAGTAATTTATATGTAGAAATCTTCTATTGGTGATGAATGTTGAGAAAAGGTTCAAAAATAGCAAGACGAGATCAATGAGGACGAGGGCGTAATGAATTATAGTCCCTACAGAGTTCAATCCTGTAAATGTAGCAGGAATTGACGATTTGTAGGGGCTTTAATTTATTACGCCTGCGAGCGGTTGACAATGATGAAGAGGATTGAGGAACGTTCCCAATGGATGAAAAATGATCAATGGCTGAGAGGGTGTGATGAAATCAGACCCATACACTATTTCTACGTCCCCCACCGATCTCGTTAAGGGCTTGAGCCACGGGTCTGATTTCATCACACCCTCTCAGCAATAGATCAGCCAGCAGGATGCAGAGAAGTTGAGCCACGTAGCAGCAAAACCTGCTCTAGTCCAGCTTCCAGCCTGATTGGGGATGCAATTTATCCTCTTGCCACTTCGCAGGATTGTTTACTATGTATGTGCGGCGTCTAGCTCTCCAGCGTCACGAATGATGCGCTCGAAGAAGTCTCGGTGCCAGCCGAAGCCTGTCATTTTCTCATCGCTACGCCGGACATAGTAACTCGTCACTCCTTTGAACGTTCGCACTATTTCAGCGACCATTTGGCAGCGATAGGGTGATTTCCGGTACATCTGCATCTTATTGGGGTCTGAGTATTAATGGACCGGAAAACAACGATAAGAAATTTTGGGATTGTCTTAACCTCTTTATTCCCACAAGACCTATATGAACTGTATAGGTGATATGCAGTGTATGACGTGCCAAATTGTATATGCGATAACGAACGTTATCATGTCTACAAGCTCTTAGAGTGGTTTTACGTACTGTTAGCCCATACTCAACTCGAATGACCCTATGGTCAATCCCTCTCGGTTCGCAATCTCTGTTCCCAACGTGCATAGTGGCTTGCAGGCCTCGGCGAGGGCCATTCCACTTTCGGTGAGCGAGTAGACTACTTTCGGGGGAACTTCTTTGAAGTCCTGCCGAATCGCGATGTTGTCCGCCACCATCTCTTTCAGCTCCTGGATGAGCATCTTCTCGCTGACTCCCCCAACGAGCCTTCGCAACTCGCCGAACCGCTTGGGTCCACTGGCGAGTCGCCACAGGACGAGAAACTTCCACTTGCCCTCGATCAGTTCGAGAACGACATCAAGACCACAGGAATAGTGTGTCTTCTTCATACCTGGTAACTCCTTCTCCCTTCTCAAATGGTGAGGACCTCCATAGAGAACAGTGCCGGGTACCCTTCTCCCTTCCTCGGAAGCACTGGCAAAGAGCGGTCCTCACAAACACCCTCCATGAGCCTTTTTTCGAGCGCTTCATGCCTAAATGATACTTACAAAAAAGTTAGTACTTGTCAGAAGGTAATCTCTCTTCTATACTTTATCACAGTGGTTGCGGAAACACAAAACGCACGCCTCTCAACCAAGAAAACACACGGGATCGCTCAGCTCTTCGCGAAGAGCGGTAAGAAAGGAGCATACTTTGAAGATTGGAATCGTTGGTGCCGGCAACATTGGCGGCACGTTGACCCGTCGTCTCACAGCCCTTGGGCACACCGTTCTGGTTGCCAACTCGAGAGGCCCAGAGAGTCTGGAAAAATTGGCAGCCGAGACTGGTGCCGTACCAGTACCCATTACTGAGATCGCTCAAGACGTCGATATGGTCATCGTGTCCATCCCCCTGAAGAACATTCCGAGCCTGCCCAGCGGAGTCCTTGATGTTCTTCCCGCAGGCGTGGTGGTCGTCGATACCAGCAACTACCAACCAAAACAGCGCGATGGCAAGATCGAGGAGATCGAGAACGGCATGACCGAGAGCCGATGGACCGAAGCTCACCTCGGTCACCCAGTGGTCAAGGCATTCAATACCATCTTTGCCAGACACCTGCTGACGCTCGGCAAACCCAGTGGGACTCCTGGCCGAACCGCGCTGCCAGTGGCCGGCGATGACGCTTCGGCAAAGACTGTCGTGATCAAATTGATAAATCAACTCGGCTTCGATGCGGTCGATGCTGGTGGTCTGGACGATTCCTGGCAGATGCAAATGGGGACGCCGGTGAGTGGTCACTCAGAGCTGGACAGCGAAGGCGTCCGAAAGGCACTCGCCGCTACAAGCCCGGAGCGCCCCGCTGAGTGGCGTGCCTGAAGGAACACGACGACATGACTCCCTAGACAACGGGGCGAACCTCGGACACCTCTCGAAACGAAATTTGCACATCTCAGGTCTCTGTGATCGTGAGTTTGATGAGACAGCGGAAAACAAAAATTGTTGCTTTTTTATTCTACAATAACAAGGAGAAAGAAGACTATGTCACGTATGAAGACACTCGGTCATTCACTGGTAGCAGGTATATTTATTATAAATGGATATGGTGCGTTTGCAGAACCGGGGGCGCGGGTTACCATGGTAGATCAGGCCGGTATTCCGGCTCCAAGACAAGCTGTCATCTTCAATGGTGCAGCAATGGTTGTTGGGGGGATCGCATTAGCTGTTGGGTTCTTGCCGAAACTTGCCGCCCTTGGATTGATAGGGTCACTTGTCCCTACCACGTTCGTCGGGCATCCTTTCTGGCAAGAGACAACACCACAAGCTCGTGCAATGCAACGAGGTCAATTCTTGAAAAACCTCTCTATGATTGGTGGCTTGCTCCTCGTCCTCCTCGAAAAAGATTAAGGATGTTCAATATGAGCGAGTCTGAGTAAAACAAAGTTGCCATGGTCGTTAGCGTATGTTTCTCCCAGATTGATATGGTCGCCCCATAGAGGGATCACCATATCAATCTGGGAGAAACATATGCTAAGGACGTTTCTCCCAGATTGATATGGGATCCCAAAATTGCATTTTTTACTTCGCTGGCATCTTTTCTATTCTTTAGTTTCTCTGAAAATCCTTAGCATGTTTTTTCGCATGGTTCATATCCCCCTTCTTGGGAAGAACCCGAACTGCTCGCGCAAGACGTGAGAGCCTTTTTCCGTCCACTACGCGAACGATGAAACACAAGCATAGAAAGCGTACCTTGTTACGCCCCTATAATGTCGGCGTCAACGCCGCCTTCACAGGCGGCAACCGCACGCTCGGTATAGCCGCAGGCGAGTTTTGGACTAGTTTGATCTGGTGCGTATCGGAGGGCAGAGTATCGCTGTAGCTGACGGAAACTGTGACACTATCGGGGTTGATACCCGCTTGCTGCATGAGGTAGGTTTGCGTAGTTTTTGCCTTTGTGCCTTTGATGTGGTTGAGGATATCGTTTGTTTGCGCTGAGGAGATGTTGTATTCCACGACGCCACCGACAGCGATTTGCATTGTCACGACGCCATTATTATCTACGCTTTGCATTGCGGGTTGACCAATTTGCGTGGCGGAATTGAGCAATATGTAGCCACTGCCAAACTGTCGCTGTGCTTGCTGCGTTAAAAGAGTGCGTGCCAGACTTTGTACATCCGACCCCTTGAAGTACTCGATGGCACCCTGCTCCTTCATCGTTACCGTCACAGTGTCGCTCACTGAGCCTACGTCTGGCGTTGGTGTCGGATCACCATCGACGAAGTTTATAGCACCAACGGTTGTCGCATTGTCGGCTCGTGCCTGTTTCGTCAAGTCAGCGGTAATCTGGGTGCGGAGGGATTGGCGCAATTGCACTGCAAGCGGGTCAACATCGGCGAATGCTACTACTCTTTTGCAGTCGAAGATACCTAGGATGCACTGTTTGCCCGTCGTGTTACTCTGCTGGCTCCCCGACTGCGTACTATTGAGAACAGAGGCGGGAATAGACGCCGTTCCTGCATCAATGCTGTGTACTGTTGGCTTCGCAGATATGGTTAGCACTTTGGTTAGAGAATGCACCTGTGGGCTGATCGTCACGGTTGCCGTAATTGCACCGACAAAGGCATAATATCCCACAAGGCAGATGATGGCGATAAGCGCGAGAATGGCGAACGAGAGGAAGGCGAAGATTGAGCCTTTTTTACGCCCCTGTCGCTTTGGTCTACGGGCAACGGGACCAGTAACGCCCGCTCTTGTTGCGCTTGACCGCTGGGAGTTCGGCAAATAAGCGGGATCGACAAGAGATGTAGGTGCGTTATAGTCTTCGCCTCTAAAGTTGCTTACTGGCCTTGCCATCGCCGCCATCCCAACAACCTCTTCCTTGCTCTGTACAATTGGCTGGGAACCTGTAACACCGCGAGGCGTTTCGTCGCTCTCACTATCAAAGGTGGTAGTTGGTGGAGCAACTTTGGGAGTAACAACAGCTTTATATGCCTGCTCGAAGACACGTAGTAGCTCATCAGCATTCGGGAAACGCTCATCTAGTTGACGGGCGGTACAGTGATTGACGACGTAGGCCATCGGCGACGGCAACTGTACAGGATTCCCCTCACCGGGTAAGTGACCTGTGAGCATTTGATAGAGAATAATGCCGAGAGAGTAGATATCGTTGCTGGGTGCTGCAACGCCATTGAGCCGTTCCGGTGCCATATACTCGATAGTGCCGACCTCTTTGCCCGACTGCGTTAGCTCTGGCTCTGCCGTCGCCATGCCCTGAATCGAGGCAATACCAAAGTCGATGAGGCGCACATACACCTGCTCGCCGCCCTCTTCTTTATCGAGCAGAACATTGCCAGGCTTCAAGTCACGATGTATCACGCCACGTTTATGAATATAGGAAACGGCACGCACAAGGGCGGAGAAGAGAAGATGCACTTCGGCAAGCGACATGGGTCCGCTCTGCAAGCGTTGCGCCAATGTGCCACCGTCGATATAAGGAGTCACGAGAAAGAGGCGTCCCTGATCCTCGCCAAACTCGACCAGCGACAGAATATGCTCATGCTTCAGATGGGCACTCACCTCGGCCTCACGTAGAAAGCGTTTCCGCACGGTGATATCATGTATCAGGTCAGCACGAATAATCTTCACCGCCACTTCGCGCCCGAACGCGCTACGCTGACGTGCAAGATAGACCTCGCCCATGCCTCCTTCGTCGATGCGGCGCACCAGCTCGTAGTTACCAAAGAAGCGTTGTTCTCTGCTCGCCCGTTGCCCGTTGCCACCGAAGGCACGTTGTTCTTTCAGGGGACCGTGTTGTTCTCTCATATCTACCAATTTGGAAGTCTCTTACCGCGATTAGTTCGGTGCAGAATAGCATGGCTCTCTCATGCATTTTTGCTTCTCCACCTACTATGACGCATAAAGTACAGATATATTAAAAAACTCTGTTCCTGTATAATTTACGAGCATGGAAGGTCAATGTTGCTATTTTTTCATTTGTACGGGTCTGATATCTACGTCCTCAGTATGTAATGATAGGGGAGATGAGGTAGAGAGTAGGGGTCTGATTCATCACACCCTCGTCCCCATCGATCCTGTTCCCAACAATTGTATATGTCCTTCAATTCCTGCCACTATGATCAACGGTGACGAGGGTGTAATGAATTAGACCCCTACAGCAATCGTCAATTCCAGCCCATCAACAGTTGGAAGTGGTAAATGTTGAGAAACGCGCAACAAAATCCACTCCTCCAGCACCTCTTCCAATTCCTCACGACAATCCTCAAGCGTTTCCGCGTTTGCATACACGCCATCAAAATCTGGTATCTCTCCATAGAACGAGTTATCCGACAATAAAATCTCGTACCTTGCCTTGTGCATCGCAGCCTTAATATATTGTGTGAGCATAGTATTTTTATCTCCTCATCTTTTTTGAATACAAAATCAGCTATTCCTATATTGTACTACAATAAAGAAACGATGATGATGGACATCAATATAGCCTTGTTCCTGAATTCTATTGTGTATTGCTATCAACTTCTCGAAGTATTTTTCAATAGAAAAGTCGGGAATTTGCCAGGGAATTGCTTTGAGATAATAAACGATGGCACCGACATCGAAAAAACGAGTTATAGGTCGTTCCTCTTTTTGCTCGACAATGTGCCCTCCAGCCTCTTGCATCTCTTTAACAGCACGTTCAAGAGTCGAGCCATGATAAGGATATTCTCCTGCATCAAAAAGCGTATTGAGGTCAGCTAAATTCTCGCCACCGACTTGCTGCGTGATAAATTGGTGCCCAGGTTTCAGAATACGCAATACCTCACGAGGTGCATAATACTCATGCCGATTGATAATCAAATCAAACTGTCCATCCTCAAAGGGCAGATGTTGGTTGTCTTCGCTAATATCAACGACCTTCACACCCAGTGGCTCAAGCCTCTGCCTGGCAATTGGGATATTCGGGACGTAGCCTTCGGTTGCCCACGTTTGTGTAGGCAAAGGTTGAAGTCCTGCTAATCTCTCGCCGCCACCCGTTCCCATATCTAACATAGATTGTATATTATATTTAGCCCAGATAACTCTAGCCGTATAGCTCCACGACAAAGGAGCCTCAATCATTCTTTCCGTACCTGTAATATATGAAAAGTCCCAGCCAGAGAACGGATGTCCAGCTTCCGTCATCAAATAATTGAAAAGGTCTTCATTGCTGATGTTAGCCATCAAATTTCTTTCTCCTCGTCTCTTTTGAATGAGGAATCAGCTATCCCTATTCTACCCCATCAAAGCAGGGAGACCGCAAGGGTCTCCCCTACATATAGAGGTTCGTTCAATGCAAAACGCTAGCAGACCTTGCGGTCTGCTAGCG
>CAXUHG010000010.1:64500-70881 GCA_964250805.1 uncultured Ktedonobacteraceae bacterium
CTTTTTGGTCTAAAGTTAACGCATATGGGGGCTACCCTACTATACACGACGTGCGCGCTTCGCGCGTTCGATATAGTAGGGACTCGCCCCTTGTGGGCGTCCGTCCGTTTCTCCATCAGCACGCCTGATGAATAAATACGATTTCTAAAATTTTCCTCTTGCATCTCTCCCAATGATGTTGTATTATAACAGTGTTCGCACTCTCACGACGAGAGTGCTAAATATTTACCATTAAGGTAAACTGTCTACCTTCTTGAAGATACACAAAATTATAGACAGGGAGGAACATCGTATGTCAACAGTAAGCGTAAAAATCCGTCCAATGGGCGACCGTCTGGTCGTGAAGGCATCGGAGCGCGAGACCACAACTAAGAGCGGCATCGTTCTACCGGATACCGCCAAAGAGAAGCCCCAGGAGGGCGAGGTGCTAGCGGTCGGTCCTGGCAAGGTCCTCGACAACGGCAAGCGTAGCACGCTTGAGGTACAGGCGGGACAGCGTGTGCTGTTCGCCAAGTACGCAGGTACCGAGGTTAAGATCGACGGAGAAGATTATCTCATTCTCCGCGAGAGCGATATCATGGGTATCGTCGAATAGCGACAAATCTAGTGTACAGGGAGACCGCAAGGGTCTCCCCTACACGTAGGGAAACACAATATGTGGGGAGACCCTTGCGGTCTCCCTGTACACAGCATCTACGATAAGCGAAATTTGTTTTAATAGGAGAATACATCGTGGCAAAACGATTGCAATTCAATGATGAGGCGCGACAGTCTCTGAAGAAGGGTATTGACGCGCTTGCGGATACCGTTAAGGTCACACTTGGACCTAAAGGCCGTAACGTTGTACTGGACAAGAAGTTTGGTGCCCCAACCATCACCAACGATGGTGTCACCATCGCGCGTGACATAGACCTGCCCGATCCATTTGAGAACATGGGAGCGCAACTTTTGAAAGAGGTTGCCACCAAGACCAACGATGTCGCTGGTGATGGCACGACGACCGCAACTGTGTTGGCACAGGCCATCGTCACCGAAGGCTTGAAAAACCTCGCCGCTGGCGCGAATCCAATGATTCTACGTCGTGGTCTTGAGGCTGGCGTCGAAGCAGTTCTCGCTCAGATTCAGTCAATGAGCAAGCCCGTCGAGACCCGTGAGCAGATTGCTCAGGTCGCCTCGATCTCTGCTGCCGACTCTCAGATTGGCGACCTGATCGCCGAGGTGATGGAGAAGGTTGGCAAGGATGGCGTGATTACGGTCGAAGAAGGCCGCAGCATCGAGATGGAGAAAGAGTATACCGAGGGTATGCAGTTTGATCGCGGCTTCATCTCGCCTTATATGGCGACGAACCAGGAGAACACTGAGGCCGATCTTGGCAGCCCTTACATTCTGATTACCGACAAGAAGATCAGCGCGGTTGCCGACATTCTGCCGATTCTTGAGCGTGTGCTACAGGCTGGCAACAAGAACTTCGTCATCATCGCGGAAGATGTCGATGGTGAGGCACTTGCGACCCTCGTGGTCAACAAGTTGCGTGGTGCCTTCAACGTTCTCGCAATCAAGGCTCCTGGCTTTGGTGATCGCCGCGAGGCCATGCTCGAAGATATCGCGGTCCTCACAGGTGCCACCGTTATCACCGAGAAGAAGGGTCTCAAGCTTGAGAACACCAGCCTGCAAGACCTCGGTCAGGCTCGCACGGTGAGCGCGAACAAGGACAACACCACCATCGTTGAGGGTGCTGGCACTGAGGAAGACATTCAGGCTCGCGTGCGCCAGATTCGCGCACAGATCAACGAGACCACCAGCGACTATGACCGTGAGAAGCTTCAGGAGCGTCTGGCGAAGCTCGCAGGTGGCGTTGGCGTCATCAAGGTTGGGGCAGCGACCGAAGTTGAGATGAAAGAGAAGAAACACCGCGTAGAGGATGCACTCTCGGCCACACGCGCAGCCATCGAAGAGGGTATCGTCCCCGGTGGCGGCTCCGTACTGGTTGCGGCAATCTCGGCTCTCGACAACGTACACGTTGCCGCTGGTGAAGAAACCACCGGCGTCAACATTCTGCGCCGCGCTCTTGAGGAGCCACTGCGTCAGATCGCCCTTAACGCTGGGCGCGATGGTGGCGTTACAGTTGCTCAGGTTCGCAACAGCAAGAACGGCATCGGCTTCAACGCCTTGACAGGCGAGTACGTCGATATGTTCGATGCTGGTATCGTCGATCCAGCGAAGGTGACACGTTCCGCACTGCAGAACGCTTCCAGCATCGCCGGCATGGTTCTCACCACCGACACCCTCATCACCGATGCCCCAGAAGAGGCTGGAGCGGCCCCCGCGATGCCCGCTGGCATGGGTGGAATGGGCGGCATGGGCGGCATGATGTAGTCTTACATTCAGAACAAACAAGAAGCGGAGGCATGCCTCCGCTTCTTGTTTGTTCTGAATATTCTATAACCCCTAGCACTTTGCTCGCTGCTTCGTGTAGAATGTCTGCATGACACGAAACACCCGATGTTGGCTTTATCAGCATTGGGCAGCGAGCGAAGGGAGCCACAATGGGCGATCTCTGGCGAGCATTAGGGTATTTACGCAAATATTGGTTGACAACGACAGGTGCATTTCTATGCCTACTTCTTGTAACCGCAGCCAACCTCGTTAGTCCTCAAATTCTACGTATCGTTATCGACCAGGGCATCAGCGCGAAAAATTTGAGCGTGATTATCTACACATCGCTTGGTCTGCTCGCGGTTGCCGTCGTGCGCGACCTCGCCACCTTCGGACAGGGCTATTGGAGCGAGAAAGCTAGTCAGAGCGCGGCCTACGATATGCGTAACGCGATCTTCTCTCAGCTTGAACGCCTCAGCTTTAGCTATCATGATAAAGCGCAGACGGGTCAACTCATGACACGTGTCACAAGCGATGTCGATACGGTGCGCGCTTTTACGGGTGCTGGTGTCTTACAACTGCTGAACGCCGTCGTGATGCTGATAGGTAGTGCCACGATTCTATTGATTTCTAACTGGCGTCTGGCTTTATTAGCACTGCTTATGATTCCGCTTATTTTCGCTGTGTTCTTTGTCTTCCTAACACGCGTGGGGCCGCACTTTCGCGTTGTGCAACAAAAGCTGGGCAACCTCAACACTATTTTGCAGGAAAACCTCGCGGGTGTGCGCGTCGTCAAAGCCTTTGTGCGTGAGCCATACGAGCAGAAACGCTATCTTGCCGCCAATGATGATTTGCTCCAGGAAAACATCGGCATTGTCCGTAGCTCCTCGTTCGCCTTTCCGCTTATCTTTTTTATCTCGAATCTCGGTACTCTTGCCGTCATCTGGTTTGGAGGTACACAGGTCATTGGTGGCAGTATGAGCATTGGCACATTGGTAGCCTTCAATAGCTACCTCAGCTTTCTCTTGATGCCCGTCTTCATTCTCGGTAGTACTCTCACCTCAATTACACAGGCGGGTGCATCCGCTCATCGCGTCTTCGAGGTTGTTGATGCACCCATCGAGGTCAAAGACGCACCCGACGCTATAACATTGCTCCCCTTAAAGGGCAATGTGCGCTTTGACCATGTGAAGTTCCGCTACGCTGGCAGCGAGACGGTGACGCTCGACGATATCTCGTTTTCAGTTCAACCAGGGCAAACGGTTGCAATCCTGGGACGAACAGGTTCGGGTAAATCGAGCATTATCAATCTCATTCCGCGCTTCTACGACGTGAGCGATGGGAGCGTGTTGGTTGACGAACACGATGTACGCTCGGTCAAGCTCGCAAGTTTGCGCTCACAAATCGGCATTGTTCTGCAGGAGACGAACCTGTTTAGCGGCACCATTCGTGACAATATCGCCTATGGTCGTCCCAGTGCGACACAGGCAGAGGTTGAGGCGGCGGCACAAGCGGCACAGGCGCACAACTTTATCATAGGCTTTCCCACTGGCTACGATACGCTCGTCGGTGAGCGCGGCGTGGGACTCAGCGGCGGACAGAAGCAGCGTATCGCCATTGCGCGTGCGCTCTTGCTCGATCCCGCCCTACTCATCCTCGACGATAGTACCTCGGCGGTCGATGCTGAGACCGAATACCAGATTCAACAGGCTTTGCAACACCTGCTAAAGGGGCGAACATCATTCATCATCGCACAACGCATTAGCACGGTTCGCAACGCAGACCTGATTTTACTGATCGACGGCGGCAAACTTGTGGCGCAGGGCACGAACGAAGAGCTAGAGAAGACCAGTGGCCTGTACAACGAACTGCTTGAATCACAGTTGATGAATAACGAACAATTGGCTGCTGTGGGAGCATGATTATCAAGGCGAGAATATTTCGTAGGAACCGATTTATCGCGTCCAGGCGCAATGAATTGCGCGAAACCTTGTCGTTTCAGCTTAACGGAGGAAAAGGTACTCGCGTGATAAATCACGCCTCGGACGCGATAAATCGGTCCCTACAAAATATCGTTTTTTGCACATTCGTCAAACATTAAAGGACGTACACCAATGAGCCAACAAATCGCAACCGAAGATAAGGCACATTTTTATGGTTCCCCGCAGGACAACGCGGTAGATAAAGAGCGCGTCAACACGGGTGCGGCGCTACTTCGCCTCTTGAGCTATTTCGCGCCGTTTCGCACACAATTGGTGGGAGCGTTTGTGCTGGTGGTGCTTTCAGCAATCACACAGGCGGTTGGACCGGCTTTGATTGGACGCGCGATTGATGTGTATATCACTGGCAAAAATGGTGCGGGGCTTGCGCAGATTATGTTGCTTTTACTTGGTGTCTATGTCGTCGGCTTTGCGTCACAGTTTGGGCAGACTTCGCTCATTGGGCGCATCGGGCAACGCTTTCTATCCAGTTTGCGCGTGCAAATTTTCGACAAGGTGCAAAAGCTCTCGCTGGCATTTTTCGATCAAAACAAGGCAGGCGACCTGATGTCACGGCTAGTGAACGATATTCAGGTTATCAACCAGTTGCTCAGTCAGGGCGTTACACAGGTTATTGGTAGCGTCTTCTCGCTCGTAGGTATTCTGGTGGCGATGGTTATCCTCAATGTACCACTTGCGCTGGTAAGCTTTATCACCATTCCGCTCATGATCTGGATCACGATTATCTTTGCACAACGTTCACGTAAGGCGTTTCGTGATACGCGTTCGGTCATTGGTGTTGTCTCGTCCGAATTGGAGGAGGAGTTAGTCGGTGTACGTGTGGCGCAGGCATTCAATCGAACCGATGCCAACATCGAACATTTCGCGGAACACAACGCCGTGAACCGCGATGTCAATATTCATGCAGTTGCCATCACCTCGGCCTTCACACCAACGATTGATGTCGTCAGCACGCTCGCTACGGCGATTGTTGCAGGCTTCGGTGGCTGGCTGGCTATTCGCGGCTCGATTCCAGTGGGGACAGTCGTGGCCTTCTTTATTTATGTGCAGCAGTTTTTTCGTCCCATTCAGATTATCAGTAGCATCTATACACAGGCGCAAGGTGCATTAGCAGGTGCGGAACGTATCTTCGAGCTTGTCGATGAACCAGTCGAGCAGCAGGATACGCCGGGGGCACAGCCATTGCCAAAAGTGGTGGGACACGTCATTTATGAGCAAGTCAACTTTGCCTACAATGCGAATGCGGAGCAGCCGGAGTTTGTGCTGCACGATATCAATATTGACGTGCAAGCGGGAGAGACCATCGCACTTGTCGGTGAAACGGGTGCTGGTAAATCGACGCTCGTCAACCTGCTGCCGCGCTTCTACGATCCAACAACAGGAAAAGTGTTGATTGATGGGCACGATATCCACAACGTAACGCTTGCGAGCTTGCGTACACAGGTGGGTATTGTGCAGCAGGACACCTTTCTCTTTTCGGGGACTGTTGCCGACAATATCCGCTATGGTCGCCTCGACGCTACCGATGCAGAAGTTGAGGCAGCGGCGAAAACTGTCAGCGTTCACGAGTTCATAGCCTCATTACCAGAGGGCTACCAAACAAAGTTAGGTGAGCGCGGCAGTGGTCTCAGTCAAGGTCAGCGACAATTACTTGCCTTCGCACGCACTATTCTCGCCGACACCCCTATTCTTTTGCTTGATGAGGCGACATCAAGTATTGACACGCAAACGGAGCAGCTTATTCAAGAAGCCCTCAAACGTCTCTTGAAGGGGCGCACCGCCTTTATCATCGCCCACCGCCTCTCAACCATTCGTGATGCGACCCGTGTGCTGGTCCTCGATAATGGGCGCATCATCGAAAGCGGGACTCATGACGAGTTGCTGACACGTAATGGTCATTACGCTGATCTGTACAGAAGGCAATTTCCGTAAAAAGATAGGAGTTGTTGGGGGGGGCTGTGAAGAGGGGCTGGTTGGCACGCGACGACCACATGTATTTGAGTAG
>CAXUHG010000010.1:70891-75875 GCA_964250805.1 uncultured Ktedonobacteraceae bacterium
CTCTTCGCTCCTCCCCCAACAAAACCCCCCCCACCCCCCCCCCCCACAACTCCTATCTTTTTACCTCATGTCCTGCACGTACCAGCACCTGAACGGTGCGCTCAAGATCGTTCTCTTTAACCAGAACGTGATCGGTCTCGTAGGTTGCAATGGCGAGGACGCTAATGCTCGACTCCGCAAGCGGGTTGGCAAGCAAAATATGGAGACCCGATACCGAAAAGTCGAATTTGCCTTCAACCTTCATACAACGCCAGCCGCGTTCAGCCAACACACCGTCAATCGGCACGTTTTCTTGTAAGCACACAACGGAAAGTTCTGAGCGAGTACGAGTCAGTGAAATGAAATCATCGCCTATCAAGGCCCAGTTGGGAATAGGGCCGTTGGGATCGAGACGGCAAACGGCGTAGGTCTGCGGCAAAACCACGAGTGTCAACTTCTGCATGAATCTTCCCTTGTCTTCTCCCTTTTTTCCGCGCAGATGGTTCTCTTTACGTTGCACCATTGCACGCATAGAAGACGGAGCAGAGGTATTCAATGCGACCTACATTGGCCTGACACTTGAGCAGAGCAAAAGGGAATGTGAAAGTGTCTTCCTGTATCAGCATTCTATCACATTGTAGTTGTAATACAATGCTTATACAGGAAGACACTTTGTGCTACAGCGGTTCGATGCGTACCAGCACATCGCCTTTTTGCACGACATCGCCACTGGTGGCGGTCATAGCTACAACACGTCCAGACACATCGGCCTGAATCTCATTGAAGACCTTCATGGCCTCAATGAGCGCAACCACCTGCCCAACATGCACGATATCTCCTATTCCGACAAAGGGTGGCGTGGTTGGTGAGGCCGCTGCATAATAAACACCCGTTAGTGGTGCGGCAACGCCAACGCTCTTGTCAACTTTGGCTGGAGGAGTGCTTGCAACGGGAGGTTGAGCCACCACGCTTGTCTGCCCGTTTTGCATCGCACCGACCACTTGCTGTGTTGGCGCGGAGGACACCATCACCATGCCGGGGTTACGCCGAATGACCAGTTCAGTTCCCGCCTCGGTCAATTCCAGTTCGCTAATCGTGCTGCCTTCGAGTACGGAAATCAACTCCTCGACCCGCGCTAGCCACGATGTCTTTTCTACATCCATACGAAATTCTACCTTGTTTACAACATACAACATTTCGTAGGGACCAGATGTATCGCGTCCGTTGCTCAATTCATTGAGCGAGATTCTTGTTAAACCGTGTATACAAGACATTTCGGATATGATCTCGCGTGATAAATCACGCGGCGGACGCGATACATCTGGTCCCTACGAATAGGGGTGTTTTAATATTATTCGGTATAGCGTTTGAAGATCAAACAGGTATTGTGTCCACCAAAGCCCATCGAGGTGCAGGCAGCAACATCAACTTTGGCGTGTCTTGCCTCGTTTGGCACGTAGTCGAGGTCACACTCAGGGTCGGGATGATGCAGGTTGATGGTTGGCGGAATGACTCCTGTGAGAATGGATTGAATAGAGACGACCGCGCCAACCGCGCCAGCCGCCCCCAATGTATGACCAATCATCGACTTGGTGCCGCTGATTTGTAGTTTGTGTGCATAGTCGCCAAAAACAGTTTTGATGGCTTGTGTCTCGCTACGATCATTATAGGGTGTCGAGGTCGCGTGTGCGTTATAGTAGTCGATCTGCTCAGGTTGTAGTCCTGACTTCTGGATGGCGCGGCGAATCGCTCGTACAAGACCAGAGCCACCAGGAGCAGGTTCGGTAACGTGGTGCGCATCGCCTGTAGAGCCATAACCTACCATCTCAGCAAGGATGGTCGCGCCGCGTGCCTTCGCGAATTCCAGGTCTTCAAGGATCAGCATTGCCGAGCCTTCACCCATCACAAAACCGTCACGCGTGGCATCGAACGGACGACTCGCACCCTGTGGGTCGTCGTTGCGCCGTGATAGGGCGTGCATATTGTCAAAGGCTGCCATCGCTATTGGCGTCACGGCTTTTTCAGCACCGCCCGCGATCATCGCCTTGGCATCGCCACGCCGAATCGTCTCCCACGCCTCGCCAATCGTGTTACCACTGGTGGCACAGGCGGAGACCGCCGCCCAGTTGGGACCGCGCGCACCCGTCAAAATGGAGACGATACCAGGGGCACCGTCGATAATCATCATGTTGATGAAGAAGGGGCTGATGCGGTCTGGACCCTTGTCGTGTAGTACGCGAAACTGGTCGTGCAGCGTTACCAGCCCACCGATGCCGCTACCTATGTACACACCGATATCGTCGGCGTTCTCATCCGTAATTTCAAGCTTCGCCTGTGCGAGTGCCTGCTTGCTGGTAGCAATGGCAAGCAACTCATAAGGGTCGTTACGCCGTAACTCTTTGCGATCCACATAGGGCGCGGCATCAAAATCTTTGATCTGACCCGCGAAATGCACACGAAAATTGCTGGTATCATAGGCTGTAATCTCACCCACACCCGATTTGCCCTGACATAACGCCTCCCACGACGACGTCAGATCGTTTCCTACTGAGGTCACAAGCCCAATTCCCGTTACAACGACACGCGACATATTGTATCTCCTTCTTGTGTATTATGCATATGAATTGAGGGAAAGAACGGACGACCAAAAGGGTCGTGCCCTACTATACACCGTGTGGACGCGCGAAGCGCGTATAGTATAGTAGGGAAGCCCCTTGTGGGCTTCCGTCTGCTCCCATCCACTTCCGTCCGCTTTCCCTTCCGCCACCATCCACCAATGTTCGTTTTATTTTAATTGTTTGCCCTTGCCGCATCACGTTGTGCAACATTCGCGCAAGTATCATATCCCCAGCGACGCCGACTCCTCCTGAATGAACCGCGTGTAAGTTTCGCCGCTGAGGAAGACGGGATGTTTCAGCAGGCGTTGATGGAACGGGATTGTGGTGGTAAGTCCTTCAATCACATATTCATCGAGTGCGCGTTGCATCCGTGCAATAGCCTCGTCGCGTGTATCGGCCCAGACAATCAGTTTCGACAGTAACGAGTCGTAGTGTGGCGGCACCTCGTAGCCCGCGAACAGGTGGCTATCGACGCGTACTCCTGGCCCTCCTGGTGGCAGGTAGCGTTCGACTGTCCCCGTTTGTGGGCGAAAATCGTTGTCGGCATCCTCTGCCGTGATGCGACACTCGATGGCATGCCCCTTAAATTGAACCGCATCTTGCTTGAGTTGCATGCGCATACCGAACGCGATGCGTATCTGCTCCTTCACAAGATCAAGTGCCGTTACCAACTCCGTTACGGGATGCTCGACCTGTAGACGCGTGTTCATCTCCATGAAGTAGAAACGGTTCTGCTCATCTACAAGAAACTCTAATGTGCCTGCATTACGATAGCCAACTTTTTGCACCGCGCGTATCGCCTTCATACCAATATCATCGCGTACCTTTCGCGGTAAAAGCGGACTTGGCGACTCTTCCACCACTTTCTGGTTACGGCGCTGACACGAACAGTTGCGCTCACCAAGATGCACGCCATTGCCGTGATTATCGACCAGCACCTGAATCTCGATGTGCCGTGCGCGTTCCAGATAGCGTTCAAAATAGATGCCATCGTCGCGGAATGCTTCGCGCACCTCGTTCTGTGCGAGCGTAAAGACGCGCTCTAGCTCGTCGGCACGTCTCACCAGACGAATGCCGCGCCCCCCACCGCCCGCAACGGCCTTGAGCATTAGCGGATAGCCAATCTCCTTCGCGGCATCCTGTGCCTCGGCAACGGTACGCAACACAGGCGTTCCCGGCAGCATTGGTAGACCAGCCTTCGCCATCGCCTGTCGAGCCGACACCTTGTCGCCCATTACCGACATCACCGCCGCCGATGGTCCAATAAAGGTTATATTGACATCAGCGCATATCTCGGCAAAGCTTGTATTCTCCGATAGGAAGCCATAGCCAGGGTGAATAGCCTCGGCATTAGAAATAAGGGCGGCACTGATAATATTGGGTATATTGAGATAACTTTTACTGCTCGGTCCCGGTCCGATACAGATGCGCTCATCCGCCATGCGTACAGGCAACGAGTCGCGGTCTGCCTCCGAATGAGCGATAACGCTGAGAATGCCCATCTCACGACAGGCGCGAATAACACGTAGCGCGATCTCGCCACGATTTGCAATCA
This sequence comes from uncultured Ktedonobacteraceae bacterium, assembly GCA_964250805.1. Taxonomy (GTDB): domain Bacteria; phylum Chloroflexota; class Ktedonobacteria; order Ktedonobacterales; family Ktedonobacteraceae; genus JBBQVS01. The sequence goes on from CAXUHG010000010.1 coordinate 75,044, forward strand.
AAATTTTACGAAACATAGCTACAGGACGGACAACCCCCGCCCACTCCTCTCGCATAGCACCTTTCCCTCAACGCGTGAGGGTATGTAGGAAATTATATCATATGGAGTGGTACAATATCCCCATGCGTATCACCTCACTCCAAACACAAACAACCGACAAGGAGCGTGTGAGCATCTTTGTCGATAACCGTTTTTTGCTGGGCGTTAATGCTCTGCTTGTGTTACAGATGGGTCTCAAGGTTGGGCAAACGCTCACTGCCGAGCAGCTTGTGCAGTTGCGGAGCGAAGAGGCTCTACAACAAGCGGTTGACCGCGCCCTGAACTTTCTCTCGTTCCGTCCACGTAGCCGTGAAGAGGTGCGCCGCTATCTTAAAAAGAAAGAGACGCCGCCCGAACTCATTGACACGGTACTGGAAAGACTGGATCGGCTCGATTTCGTCAATGATCGCGCCTTCGCCTCGTTCTGGATCGAGTCACGCGAGCAGTTCAATCCGCGCGGCTCCAACGTTCTCAAACAAGAGCTACGCATGAAGGGCGTTGACCGTGAGGTTGTGGATGAGCTTGTGAACGATGAGCAGGACGAGGAACGCGCCCTGATCGCAGGTCGCAAAAAGGCTGCCTCACTACTACGCCTACCCGACATGGACTACAAAACGTTCCGCACGCGGCTCGGCTCCTTCCTGCAACGGCGTGGCTTCGGCTTTAGTGTCACAACACACACGGTTAAAGCCTTATGGGAAGAACTCAGCGAAGAGACAGCGGATGACGAAGAATTATGATAATAATTGGTGGAATGGAAGGTCTATGCGCGAACGCGCATAGACCTTCCATT
>CAXUHG010000011.1:0-4263 GCA_964250805.1 uncultured Ktedonobacteraceae bacterium
ACTGCTCAGGCTGATGTCGCGCTGCGACATCAGCCTGAGCAGTCTTTTTGTGTTAATAAAGTTCTTCGGTTTTGATGGAAGTGTTGAAGGTGCCAACAACTTTGAAGGTTGTGGTATCGATGGTCTTGTATGCTTGGCTAGAGCCACGCGTGAAAGGCCGTGCTGTGTTGTTGATAACTTGATACTGGCGACCGAAGCTAAAGATGTACTGCTGTATCTGACCCGTTTTGCGGTTCAATACAAGAATGTCATCACCCTTGCTACAGTTGCCGTTGGCGATACACAGTGAGCGATCCACGAAGGAGCCAACGAGAATTTGATAGTTCTTGCCCCAGCTATGAACGGTATGCTTCGTCTGTATCTTGAGCTTGTCGTTGAAGGCAATAAATGTACTGGTGCCAGCCTGTGGGTCGTACAACATCACGTTCAGGCGGTCCATCCCAAAGTGACCAACGTATAGCACTCCGTTTTGCGTCCACCCTGTATAGTTCTGCCGCTTGACCAGCGAAAGGTCTGAGCCTAGTACGAGGAAGGAACTCGTGCCCTTGCTTGGATCGTAGAGCATAACTTGAGCGCGTCCCGATCCATTGAAGTCGCCGCTGAACACCTGCCAGTTTCCTTTGAGATTATGTAGCTCTTGATAGTCGTTGATCACCATGCTCGCATTAAAGTCCATGATGCGAGCCTCGCCAATGTTACGATCATACAGGAAGACGCCATCCTGGTTTGTATTCTTGTAGCGTCCAACGTAAACTTCCCATGAGTCGTGCCACTGCGTATATTGCTGCATATGACGTATGCTCAGGTCGGCGTTGAAATCCAGTATAGCGGCGTTGGCGGTACGACCTGTCATCTGCCATCGTTGCAACGCAGTACCCGTTTGTGCATTGTTTGTGAGGGATGTATTGGTAGTTGAGGAGCGATTGTACAGAAATAGCCCTGTACGCTGTCCATCGAAACGACCTGTATATAGTTCCCAATTCGGTCCCCAACCCGCGAGTGAAACGTGCTTTTGAATCTTGAGTTGAGGTGTCAACGTGAGTATCTGTATCGTGCCGCTACTACGATCATAAAGCAAGATGTTGGATTGTTTCGTACCCGCAAAATTTCCCACTCGAACATCCAGATCGCTTCCCCAACCTGTCGTCGAAGTCTCGCTATCCGAAAGCTTTACTCTCTTTGCCTGTGGCGTTAACACAGGTGCATATTGAGCATATCCCTGTTCAGTTCTCTTTGGAGTGGTGCTCTTTTGTGTTGTCAGTGACAGTATGCTTAAACTACCTTGCTTACGATTGTAGAGCAGAAGGTCGCTCGTACCATTGCCCGTAAAGTCGGCGTTGAATTCTTGCTCTGTAGAACCGTTCCCGTTGAGGCTCACTTTTGGATTGCTTGCTCCAGCAGTATCTCGCATTTGCTGATTCGCGGCTATAATTCCGTCAATGTAGTTTCCATGTAAACCAGGGAGTTGAGCAAAACGGGTTGGATCGATGGTTGTGGGGAAGTAGATGAAGCGCAACTCGTTACGTTGAAAGCGTGCGGCGTTGATCTCAGCAACGGGATAGTCAAGACCGATGTACATAGGCTTGGGATCGCCATAGTTCTGATAGGTGACGTTGAATGTACCAGCATCGTTATTGACCGATGTAACAAAGGCAACGTGTCCAGGTGTGCCATATGCCCAAACACCGTCGGCGCGTGGAAATACAGCAATAGAGCCGACGCGTGGCTCTTTGCCAACGGATAGACCTGAACGCTCGGCATCGACAATCCAATCGGCAGCGTTGCCCCAATTTAGAGGTAGGTCGTAGCCCAGCAGGTGCCATTGTTCCCATGCCCACCACACACAGTTACCACCACCTGGGAAAGGGCCAGGGCAAAGCTGAAACGGGTTGCCATCGTGTGAATAATAGGCGTTGCTACAGCTTTCATCGACAGTAGCGCTGGTACGCGCAACCGTTATATTATCGGATTGTGCGCGTAGGGCGTTCAGGGGGCCAATCGCTGCACAAAGAAATATGACGATGCCGAGAAGAAGCAGTATTGGTAAAAAAAGTTTTTTCATAAAGGCGCGAGGCGATGAAATACCCTCGCGTGCTTTCGCTAGGATGGATGCTGTGGGCGGCATAAGAACTCCTTAGAGAGATAGTGTGAAATCCTATTCGCTTATTCCTACGCTCTCAGAAGCATTCTGGATTGCTTTTTTAGTCCACAACATGAATGTAAGCGACCTGCACGAAATGAAGAATAGCCTCCTGTCGCTGTACAGCGACAGGAGGCTATTCTTCATTTCGTGCTTATCAGGATAATTGTGCCAGTAAATCATTTAGCCTGTTGACGAAGCGCACCGGGTCTTCAAGTTGTTCGCCTGCACTCAGGACGGATTGGTCGAACAGCACAAACGCCCAATCGCTGAAGCGTTGCCCATCCTGCACCTCTTTGAGCTTGAGTACAATGGGGTGAGTTGGGTTGATTTCCATAATCGGCTTCGTGTTTGGTATGCTTTGACCGACAGACTTGAGCAAGCGTTGCAGGTTGGGGTCGATATCATACTCACCGACAACCAGACACGCGGGCGAGGTTGTCAGGCGCGATGTGACACGGACATCCTTCACCTTGTCGCTCAATACGTTTTTGAGCCGTTCGGTGAGTCCTTGTGCCTCGGATGCCGCCTTCTCCTGTTCCTCTTTCTCCTGCTGATCCTCCATCTTGCTCAGGTCGATCTCGCCCTTCGAGATGGATTGCAGTGCCTTGCCCTCGTACTCGAATAGCTCACTTCCAAGTACGTAGTCAACTGGATCGGAGAGCAGCAGCACCTCGATATCCTTTTTCTTGAAGATTTCGAGTAGTGGGCTTTCCTTAGCCGCCGCGAAGGTCTCGGCGGTAATATAGTAAATCTTGTCCTGCCCCTCTTTCATGCGGCTCACATAGTCCTGGAACGAGACATCCTGAGTTTCCGATGAGGTGAGCGTCGAGGAGAAACGTAGCAGCTTTGCAATGGCATCTCTGTTAGTGGAGTCTTCGGGAATACCCTCTTTGAAGGCGCGTCCGAACTCTTTCCAGAACGTGCTGTACTTCTCCGGCTCGTTTTGCGCGAGGTCGGCGAGCAGACCCAACACTTTTTTCGTTGCGTTCGAGCGAATGGTGTCGAGTATCTTGTTTTGCTGCAAAATTTCGCGCGATACGTTCAGTGGCAGATCGCTAGAGTCAACGATGCCACGCACAAAGCGCAGGTAGCTGGGCATCAACTTCTCGGCGTCGTCCATGATAAAAACGCGTCGCACATAGAGCTTGACACCATGATGTCGCTCGCGGCTCCACAGGTCGAACGGTGCCCGTGCAGGAATGTAGAGTAGGAGCGTGTACTCATAGTTGCCCTCCATACGGCTATGCACGTAGGCGAGCGGGTCCTCGAAGTCATGAGTGATATGCTTGTAGAATTCGTTGTAGTCTTCCGCGCTAATCTCGCTCTTGGGACGTGCCCACAGTGCCGAAGCCTGATTGACGCGCTCCTCTTCGCCCTTCTTTTCCTCATCCTCGCTTTGCATCAAAATGGGAATAGTGATGTGATCGGAGTAGGCGCGAATGATGGAGCGCAACCGTGAGCCGTTCAAGAACTCATCTTCGTCCTCACGGAGATGCAATGTGACTTCTGTGCCGCGTCCAGCATGCTCGATATTCTCAAGCGTATAGCTACCGCGCCCATCCGACTCCCAACGCACACCGTTTTCGGGCGTCATGCCAGCGCGTCTCGTCGTCAGTGTCACTCTATCGGCAACAACGAAGGATGAGTAGAAGCCAACGCCGAATTGTCCGATCAGGTTCGCATCCTTCTTCTGGTCGCCTGTGAGCGATTGAAAGAACTCGCGTGTACCCGACTTTGCGATGGTGCCGATATGCTCGATTACCTCTTCACGCGTCATACCAATACCGTTATCCGCAACGGTAACGGTGCGTGCATCCTTGTCGTAGCTGATATGAATGTTCAGGTCGGTATCATTCTCGGCGAGTGCTTGATCTGACAGCATATCGAAGCGCAGATGGTCAATTGCGTCCGACGCATTCGAGATCAGTTCGCGCAAAAATATATCCTTATTGCTATAGAGAGAGTGAATCATCAAATCAAGCAGTTGTGTCACCTCTGCCTGAAAGCTCAAGTTTTCCTTCTGTGCCTCAACGACCATATGTTTCCTCCAAATGGAGCAGGGAGACCGCAACACCGGGCCCCCACACGTGATTGGGGGGGGTGTTTTAGGGGGGCCCCGG
>CAXUHG010000011.1:4273-75542 GCA_964250805.1 uncultured Ktedonobacteraceae bacterium
GGCCACCCCCAACGGGCCCCCCAAACTTTTTGGGGGTCGGTGAAATGTAGGGGAGACCCTTGCGGTCTCCCTGCATTCTGTATATCCAAATCCCCTATAATGTATCAAATTTCCGGCTTTTTTACAAGCTTGAAATTTCAGAATGTGGAAGAACGCCATTGATAGGTAGCAGAGTATCTCTGGAATTTCGCTCTGTGGTGTAGCTGATGACGAGGATGGTACCTGGATATTGCCCGTTACCCTGTGGATACGGGTATAGTGATTGGCGTAATCGTGTCTGTGCCCGTTCCATAACCTGGGCTATGTACTCCGCTTCATCCTCAGAAACGCTATAGATTGGAAAAATTTTCCAGCCCATATCGAGCAACCACAATGTTTTTTCGCCGATTTGCAGAGTACCCTTTTGCTCTGTATATACACGTTTGCCTTGTTGATGGAGAAATGTAAAAGGGATACCAGCAATTTGATGAAAAAAACGTAGCAATTCCTCGATCTCTTTGTCGGATGTGTCGTCTTTGTTTACGGTTGCCCAAACATGCAAACGCTCGAAGCCGCTTAATGATGTTTGCAAAGTGAATGTTATCTTGTGTTGTTGCCAGAGGCGTAGAAAAAGGCTCTCTTCTGCTATCTCGTTTACCATCTAGTAGATTCCTCTCTATATCTCACGATTGTTCGTATCTCATGATTTTTCATGTCTCACGATTGTTCGTGTCTCACGATTGTTCGTAGGGACCAGATTTATCGCGTCCGTTTGCGTGATTTATCACGCGAGATCATGTATGGTATGGTTTGTATACTTGGTTGACAAGAATCTCGCTCAATGAATTGAGCGGACGGACGCGATAAATCTGGTCCCTACGAAATACTGTGAATCAAAATTGATATACCATGCATCAAAATCGGTGGACTCGTGGGGAGCGAGAGCGAACCTTACCATGTTTCAGCTTCTGGTCCGCAAGGTAGACAAAGAGGAAGCGAACTCCTGTTGTGTCAGAGAGAGCTTTGAGTCTTCGGTAGTACGCTTGTGAAGTCTCTCCTGTAACGTGAAATTGCGGTATGATTGGAAGCGGTTGTGTATCTTGTTCGTAAAACATTTTCTTTTGTATCCTTCCCTTCTAAATATGCTAAGAACTTAACAGACACCTATGAAGCTGCCGAAAGTGGCTAAAATTATCAAAGTTATCAACTTTACGAATACAATATACCAGTTGAGTTACAAAAAAGTCAAGGGGCAAAGAAAGATTCGTAAAGTTGCGATTTTTGTGAAAGTTTCGTATAATTGAAGGAAGCAAGCCAGTTGAAAGGATATCTCATGCCACGTATTAAAGTTGGGGGACAGTATTATACTGCAAAAGAGGTGAAAGAAAAATTAGGTATCACGCAAGGAGAACTTAACACTTTTATTCGTAATGGTACTCTCAGACCTGAAACACCGCCTGGTAAAAAACAAGGCGTGTATAGGCATGCTGATGTCGAGCAACTAGTACGTGCGAGGCAGGTATTTATGTCCGCGCCAAAAAAGATTTCTTGTATGTTTAGCAAGGCCAAAAAAGAGGATATTAAGGCTACGGTAGAGATTACAAGAATGCTTTTTGGTTTGAGAGAAAATCCAGAGGTAACAGAAGCAAGGCGTCTAAGTTGGTTTGTTAAGAATCAAGAGCTTTTTTATGTGCTTAAATCTGAAGAACAAGTTATTGGATATGCTCTTATAATGCCTCTAAAAATTGAAAAGATAGAAAAGATTTTGAGTGGAGAGGACTATTCACAGGAAATAAATGCTGATGAGATCGAAGATTTTACCCCTGGTAAACCTCTGCACATTTACCTAATGGCGGCAGGTATTATTCCAGAAGTGAGTCACTATGAAAAACGTTCTTACGGTGCTCGGCTAATAGCAGAAATGATGAATGTGCTTATAGACTTTGGTAAAAGAGGGATTATCATTGACACTCTTGCAGCAAGAAGTGACACGCCGGATGGAATACGGATACTGAAACACGGCTTTACGGAAATATCAACTACAACACACGCTAGAAATTTCATTATCAAAGTGAAAGAGTCTGGAATACCTTTTATTCGACGGTATAAGCAAGCTTTTAGGGAAAGTAGTAAAACGCGGCTCGAACAAGAGGATGATACTGGACCTTCGAGTAATAATGATATTCTCTCCTTACGTTCTGTGAATATGTTATCTGCTTGGCAGCTTTACTTCAAGGGCGGTCTTGTCGATGTCGGGAAAATCTTGCCTGAGTACCTTGCAAAACTCACAACAATAAGTCAACCGGATTCGCGTTATCAGGCACAATCCGCTAGCCTTGCTTCGCAGGCGCATCAGTTAGGGTATCTTCTAGCTTTACAACATCAAGATTTTAGTGTGGCACAGGCGCATGCAAAGCAAGCGTTGCAGTATGCGGAGATTGCTGACGAGCCAAATTTGCGTGTTGCGGCATTAGTGCGACAAGGCAATCTCTTTTTCACCTTGAAGCGACCAATACAGACGATGCAAAAGTATCAGGAGGCTATAGAGGTTGGTAGTCATGCTTCGCCGCTTCTTTTGGGACAGGCGTATATCGGTCTAGCGGAGGTTCAGGCTCGTCTTGGTCAAAAGTCAGAGGCCGAGCGATTGCAGAGATTGGCGCAAGATACTTTTCCCGAATATCCAGAAGACGACCTACATTTTTCATACACGCACTTTAGTCATTTCACGCGTGTCAACTTTGAAGGATTGATGTATCTGCATTTAGGTCAGCCGGAAAAAGCATGGGAATCTTTTGCTTCCATTGACAAAAATATTCCAACAAACCTCGTTCCTCAACGTGTGGAACTGCTCAGTCGTCAAGCACTTACCTCTGTAGCATTGAACGATTTAGAGCAGAGTTGCACTTATGTCGAGCAGGCACTATTGGCGGCACTCAAACTAGGTTCTGATTTGCGCTATAACGAGGTGTGTGAAACATACGTGCAGATGCAAAGTAAATGGAGAAATGAGACTCCCGTGAAAAGGTTGGCGGAGCTTTTTCAATGAAGACCGAACAATAGACCTATTGAAAATATGTTTGACAACACGTACAATGGTGGCCTAATAATTGAGTTCGTAAGGAAACCAAAAACGTATTTTCTAGGGCGGAAATATGACTAAACATAAGGCTAGTGCTACCAATGTTCATGGATATCTGTCAGAAGGTATCTTCTCTGATACTTTCGTGGTTGCTCACGATGCTACTTCTGCAGATAGTCTAGCTGATAGCATTGACCCTACTGTAATTGATTACGCTAACATTGCTGATTCTACACAGCTAACACCCTCTACTCAATTGCGTCCGCCCTCAATAGAGAGAGAAAAACTTTTTAAGAAATTTGAGTTGAGGATTTTAACGAATACAGCATTAGACCGCTCTCTAGTAAGCAATCAGGCAAACAAAGAGTTGCCTTTTTATGGTTGGTTCAGATACAAAGAAGGGTTTTCTGAACCCTTTGTTGACTATGCTATTAAGCATATTTTAGAGAATCACGAACAAGGTGTATTACTCGATCCATTTTCGGGAGCAGGTTCAGCTCTGTTTGCAGCAAGTGCTAGAGGTTGGCAAACTAAAGGAATAGAGTTACTACCAGTAGGTGTCTATGCAACACATGCCCGATTTGTTGCAGAGCAAGTTGACGTAAATCAGTTTAGTACTGTTGTGACAGAGATTATAAAGATTAATTTTGCTGATTACTACGAACCAAACTATGCATTACATCATATTCCTATTACAAATGGAGCCTTTCCTGAAACAGAGGAGAGGCAACTTGTTGGTTATATTTCCTATTGTCAGCAATATATTCAAGATGAAAATATTCGTACTTTGCTTGTCTATGCAGCAATGTGTATTCTCGAAGAAATGAGCTATACACGTAAAGATGGTCAATATCTACGCTGGGACGCTCGTTCAGGACGTTCTCAAGGAAAAAAGCCTTTTAATAAAGGCAGAATATATCCATTTCAAGAGGTAATTCAAATAAAGTTAAAGCAGATGGTTCGTGACCTTGAAAGACAACATACACAACCAGTGCTCTTTGAAGATGAGCCAGTAGAAGGATTTGAAACGAATATTCCTCATATGATGCCAGAACTTTATAAAGGTTCTTGTCTCGATATGCTTCCTACTATAGATAGCAACTCTATCGACGTAGTTTTGACATCGCCACCTTATGCAAATCGTTATGACTATACTCGTACTTATGCGCTTGAACTAGTGTATTTGGGTTGTAATGAAAAAGAGGTGAAGCAGCTTCGCCAGGATATGCTTTCTTGTACCGTAGAAAATAAAGGCAAACAAGACTACTTATACAATCTCTATAGAGCGATGGGAAGAGAAGTTGATTTTCAGAACATCGAAAGTGTTTTCTATAGACAAGAAGCTTTGCAAGAGGTGCTTACTATCTTAGACAACTATCAAGCCGAAGGTGTTTTAAACAACGCTGGCATTGCATCACTAGTACGCAATTACTTTTATGAGATGTGTTTTGTTGTCTATGAACTTGCTCGTACCCTTAAACCAGGTGGAACTATTATCATGGTGAATGATAATGTGCAGTACGCTGGCGAAGAAGTTCCCGTTGACCTTATCCTTTCGGCTATGGCAGAGTCCTTTGGCTTGACCATCAAACAGATATGGACTCTTGGGCGAGGCAAGGGAAATAGTAGTCAGCAGATGGGAAGTCATGGGCGTACAGAGTTGCGTAAGTGCGTATACGTATGGGAGAAAGATGTTATTATGGCACGAACACAGGATAAGTTATTAGCTGAGGCACATCAAATAAACTATCGCTTGCGATCAACCTTCTTCTATCGCAAAATCAAAGAATACGATGTACTAGCCTTACCGTCGCAAATTGCTCATCTATCTCGAACACAAGAACTGTACAACTGGGACGAACGCGCTGATTGGGGTATTGGAGAGGATGCCTTCAAGTATATTAGTGAGCATGAAGAATTGAAGCCAGTACAGGTGTTTTGTCATCCTCGGTTACTTCAAGAATTTTCTTCGCTTACGTACTACTACAGAAATATCGCTGCTTTACCACAAAAGTCAATAAGTTATCTTGTACAGATAGACATCAAAAGGTACGAAGAGAGACAGAATAATGCTGTCTCCATCCCGACTCAAGACGTTTTTACTTTGGCTCGCTTGTTTAATGAGCATATCACGCTCATCATTGATAGCTCTATCGAGAATTTTAACAGCGAAGAGCTAAATGCGTTGTTGCTTACTTCGACTGGCTCGCAGATTGATGGTGCATGGCGCAATGCAATTGGAGATGAGGCCGAGAAGGTTGTACAGCGACTGCTGGTCAAAGAAGCGGTAAAACGGAATTTATTGGTTGCATTCATGCATCGTGTTGGCGTAGGTACGGGGATGGATTACTATGACCAAGAAAATTTTGAAGAACAGACAAGCAATATTGGCAAGTATAGAGGCATCCTACTGAGCAATCAAACTTCGATATTGTTTTCGAGTGAACCTGATATCACACTTATAGGTAAGAACGGCCTTCCCTGGGGAGTAATAGAGGTCAAGGGTGGCACTGATCCGGCAGGGGCATTAGAGCGATATGGCGCGGCAAAAAAGTCTTTTAAGAAAGCTCGTAAAGGCTCTCCTGATGCAAAAACAATTTTGATTGCAAGCTGTATCACGCCAGAAGCAAGGGAACGCATTGCTAGCGATAAGACGATTGACAACTTTTTCAATTTGACAGAAGTAATCAAAGAGAAGGAGCGTTACGACGAATTTGTTGGTCTTGTATTTTCAGTGTTAGGTGAAGTTTCCAACTTGTGATCTTGCTCTAATAGCACCAAGTGCGACACCTAACTCCTCTCTCTTTCGTGTACTTGTATATAACCATACACAAGTATCATGGAAAGAGGAAACAATCATGCAACATACGACAGAGCGACCAGCGGAGGCGAGTGGCAAGCTTACGATTGGTGGCGACTTAAACGTATATCGTCTTGGTTTTGGGTCTATGCGTCTCACAGGTGATGGCATCTGGGGACCACCAGCGAACAAGCAAGAGGCTATCGCGGTTCTGCATCGCGCCCTTGAACTGGGCATCAATTTGATCGATACCGCCGATTCCTATGGGCCAGAGGTAAGTGAAGAGTTGATTGCCGAGGCTCTCTATCCCTATCCTAAAGGGTTGGTGATTGCGACTAAAGGGGGATTGTTACGCACTGGTCCTGGACAGTGGCCTCCCGACGGTAGCCCGAAACATCTACAAGAGGCGTTAGAGAGTAGTCTCAAACGCTTACGCCTTGATACCATCGACATCTATCAATTTCACCGTCCAGACCCCAAGGTGCCGTTCGAGGACTCGGTCGGCACGATTGCGAAGATGCAGCAAGAGGGCAAGATTCGCCACGTTGGTCTGTCCAATGTAACGGTTGAGCAACTGGCAACAGCGCAGAAGATTGTGCCGATTGTCACCGTGCAGAATCACTACAACCTATCGAATCGTAAATCTGAGCAGATGAATGAGCAGCAGAGCGAAGAGATGATCGACGTGTGTGCGCGTCAAGGCATCGGTTTCATTCCCTGGAATCCTCTGTCAACGGGAGACCTTGCACGTTCGGGTAGTCCATTAGACCGCATCGCCGAACAGCGTAAGGCAAAGCCGAGCCAAATTGCTCTTGCATGGCTCTTACAGCGTTCAAGCACGATGCTCCCAATTCCGGGCACATCCTCTGTACAACACCTCGAAGAGAACGCACTGGGTGCGACTTTGAAGTTGACGCAAGAGGAATACGATGCGATAGATAAGAGTAGCAAACAATAATTGCTTCAAAACACAGAATTGAACTGGATTGGGCGTTCGCCCAATCCAGTTCAATTCTGTGTTTTGAAGTAATCTATTAGTCCCATTGAATTTGCCTCTGGTCCATTACACTTGTACAATGGGGAAGGTACAGAACGGAAAGCACAACTATTTATCTGAGAAATGTGAATGGAGTGTGTGAATGCGAACAAAAAAGTATAAATCCTCTTCGCGTAAGAGTTATTTTAAATTTCCTCACGTAATGTGGTTGAGTATGGTGGGTATGCTGATCATTCTGGCGGGCTGTAGCTCATCCTCTGGTTCGCAGTCTGCGCAGGTGACGCCGTTGGCTCTGACGCCAAGCCCTACATCGACGAAGATCGTTTCAAATAGTGACACGGACTGGACGACGTATCATCACGATAACACACGTGCGGGCTACATTGCGAATACACCAGACCCCCAAAAGCTCAATCTGGCGTGGCATGTGAAGCTTGATGGAGCAGTGTACGGCGAACCACTTCTTGTAAATGGGCACGTTCTTGTCGCAACCGAGAACGATACGCTCTATTCGTTAGATGCCACTACGGGACAGGTGTTGTGGCATACTAATGTTGGTACGCCTGTGCCGCAATCGGATTTACCTTGTGGAGATATCTTTCCACTCGGTATCACCGGAACGCCTGTATATGATCCCGTAACGGGCCTGGTTTTTGCTGTTGCTGAGATTACTGGACCAGCGCATATACTGGTTGGTCTCGATGTGAAGAATGGTCAGGTGAAGGTGCGGCGCATTGCCGACCCAAAGGGTATTGATAACGTCGCGCATCAACAACGTGCGGCTCTCGCGCTTGCTAACAATAAAGTGTATGTTGCATATGGAGGACTCGCGGGCGACTGTAGTGATTATCACGGTTGGGTGGTTGCGAGTCAGACCGATGGCAATGGACCCTTGTACTCTTTTGAAGTGCCGACGCCGCGTGAAGGTGGTATCTGGGCACCTTCGGGACCTGCCATAGACAAGGCGGGCAATGTGTTTGTCTCGGTTGGTAATGGCGAGACGACACAGGGGGCATGGGATCATAGCGACTCTATCCTACGCCTCTCGCCAACATTGCAACTAGAAGACGCCTTTGCGCCGAGCGATTGGCAGTATGAGAATGCACATGATGTAGACCTTGGCTCAACGGGTCCGTTGCTCCTGCCGAACGGCTTTGTCTTCAGTGCGGGCAAGTCGGGTCAAGGCTATACCCTGCATGCAAACGCGCTCGGTGGCGTTGGTGGTCAAGTACAAGCAAAGGCGGTCTGTGGTGCTTTTGGTGGCTCGGCGGCAGTAGACTCACAAATCTTTGTTGCCTGTACTGATGGTGTACGCCAAATTTTCATCGACGCACAGGGAAAGATTACGTTTGGTTGGAAGGCACCGAGTCAAATATCTTGTTCGCCTGTTGTAGGAGGCCACACGGTATACAATATGAGCCAAGCGGGAACGCTTTACGCCCTTGATAGTGCCACTGGAAATGTACGCGCTAGTGTCTCGGTAGGAGCAACAGTATCGCGTTTCGCTACTCCCACTCTTGCAGGTAATAGGGTGTATGTGGGTACAATGGACGGAGTAGTTGCGGTCACGCAATAACGTAGTTGAGAGTTATTGACACGTTTGCTTTTTGCGAAACGTATCAATGGTAGAGGAAAACCGTACAAGGTTTGTCCCTTAAATTGACAGCATAGGAGAAAAGACATGGCGAACAATCCAACACATGAAAGTATCGCAATGGCGACCTTTGATAGCACCGATGATGCGGAGCAGGCGGTAGAGGACCTGCACGATAAGGGTTTCACCAGCGACCAGATTAGATACTCCAAGCAGTACACCAATGAGAACTTCCTTACCAGCATCAAGGATATGCTTATTTTCCCTGATGAGCGGCAAGATGAGTCGAACAGCGACCTGCAAACGATGCTCCAGAACATGGGAGTCAGCCAGGAGGAGTTCCAATATTACACCGATGCCTTCGCGAAGGGGAGTGCCGTTGTGGTTGTTCGTCCCGACGGGCGCGATCAAGAGGTAGAAGGCGTTCTTCGCGATCACAAAGGCTCCGGCTATCAGGGACGATAAGAAAAATAGAACAAAACAGAGTGTCTTCTGCCGACGCGTCGGCAGAAGGCACTCTGTTTTGTTCTATTATGACACCGAGTCAAATGCAACAGGTAACGACGTGAGGCCGCGTAGGGCGTAGTTAGGCCGAAACTCTGGCGTATCCACCGTCATATGGATGTTGGGGAGGCGACGGAGAAGAGTCTCGAATGCAACTTGACTTTCCATACGTGCAAGGGCGGCACCGATACAGAAGTGAATGCCATAGCCGAAGCCGAGCGTGCGCGTTGGCGGACGGTCGATGTTGAGTTGCTCCGGGTTGGGAAACTTATCGGGATCGCGATTGGCGGCTCCAATCAGCAGGTTGATACTGCTGCCCTCCGGTACCGTGACACCGCGAATTGTCACCTCTTGTAACGATTTACGAGCAAGCGTATGAACTGGACTCACATAGCGTAATAGTTCCTCAACTGCTGCTGGCATCTGAGCGGGATTGGCGCGTAACTGCGCCATTTGTTCAGGATTTTGCATCAGGTAATACATGCCGACGCCGATGAGGTTTGCGGTTGTTTCATGACCTGCGAAAAGCAGAAAGTTTGCCGCAATCACGATTTCGTCTTCACTCAACATATCGCCATTTTCCTCGGCCTGGGCCATCTTTGTAAGCAGGTCTTCGGTTGGATGCTTGCGACGTTCCGCAATTAAACTCTTAATGTAGGTTTTGACATCGGCGAAGATACCGGCGAGTTTCTGCCAGTTCGAGCCGCCAGAGAACAAGAGCGTATTGACGAATTCATTGATGGCGTCTGAACTGGCTTTGATGTAGGGGCGACCACTTCTCGGAATACCCAACAATTCCAGGATAACGTTAGAAGGTAGTGGATAGGCAAGGTCAGCCACCAAATCCATATTACCCGTTGCCATGCGTGCATCTATCAATTCATCAACAAGACGTTGTACCGAGGGGCGGAAAGACTCTAACATACGCGGCGTGAACGTCTTCGTCATCAGAGTGCGCTGGCGCGTATGACCGGGGGGGTCCATACCCTGTAAGTTATAGGCGAGGAAAGGAATAATCTCGCTAAGATACTTGCTGGACTCGTCATCGCCTGTGAAGCCGAGACGCTCCGGCACCTCAGACCAGATATCAGAGGCGAAGCGGCGTGCATCGCCAAAGACCATGTTCACATCGTCGAATTTGACAAGCGTGAAACAGTTAAACATAGGATTCCAATGAACGGGATCGTGTTCCTGCAAATAGGTGTACGTGGGATAGGGGTCCTGGATGGTTGCGAAAAAATTGTCCAACTCTGGTATCTGTTCGGTAGTCATTCTTTTTTCCTCTCCTCTGTGAGAACGTGAAAAGCACGAAGTCAATCTTTTGTACTAAAGTATATCAGACAGGCAAGTAAAAGAGATAGGGAAGGAAGTATCTTGGTGGATACTATACAGACATTGCAAGAGGAATACTTGCACTACACGAAGGACGTTTTGCCCCAGCTTGCGCTGCAAAATAAGTGGGTTGTGTCCTATGGGCATTGCTTTCAACGTATCGTGCTGGACAATCTTTTTCAGACATGCTGGTATAACGTTGTAAAAGAGCGACCTGCATACAAGCAACTCTCAGAGGCACAACTGCAACAAGCCATTGCTATCGCAAAAGACATCGAGCGATATGGAGACGAATATCTACGAGAACTAAATACAAAGAGCCTGACATGGAGAAATAAACAATGACTCTTACCCTCGCAGCAATTGCCGATTACCTCAATAGCTATCTTGGTAGTGCAGATATCCCCAACGATCAAAATGGCATCTATCGTCCTTCATCACGTCCTGTAAAACGGATTGGCCTTGCAATTGAACCCTGGACAGGAATTGAGACATGGGTACAGCAGGAACATTTGGATGCCCTCTTTCTGCATCGTCCGTGGAAACTGGATATACAAGCACTGCCGGAAGAGATAGGCATACTGGCGTATCACCTTGCCTTTGATCTTAAATTGACGTTTGGCCTTAATCGTCGCCTCGCAGATGTTTTACAAATGACGAACCTCACTCCCTTTGCCTACAAGGACGGTCTACCACTGGGAATGATTGGCAATATAACTTCTATGCCGATGAACACCTTTATTGAGCATTTAGGAGAGACATTTGGCATTGTTCCAACCATTGAGAGACACTATAGAGAGACCGTAAGCCGTGTCGCACTGGTGGGCGCGATGACCGATATTCTTATTCGGGAGGCGGCTGAGCAAGCTGTAGACCTGTATATCACGGGCCAGTTTCGCCAACCAGCACGAAGGGCAGTAAGCGAAACCGGTATGACCGTCGCTATAGTCGGACACACGGTTGGCGAGCTATGGGGTATACGGACACTTGCGAGCTTGTTGAGAGAGAGGTATACGGAGCTGGAAGTTGTGGTTCATCTTTTGCGCCAATAACACTCTACCAATGGTGATATGGTGATGTTTCGTATGACGATACAATAATATTTCGTAGGGACCAGATTTATCGCGTCCGAGGCTCAATTTATTGAGCGAGGTCTTAATCAACCATATATTTAAGACGTAACAGACGTGATCTCGCGTGATAAATTCCACACGGACGCGATAAATCCGGTCCCTACGAAATCTCTCGTGCGCGGTTGCCCTCTTCCCATAAAGCATATACAATACATCAATGAAGGATAAAATGATATTCAGCGATGGTGTAGTACTAGCGGTAAGCTGCGACGCAATCCATAGATTTAGCAAGCAGAAGCAGGAGAGTATACGTCTGCTGGAAGGGCTAGGGGTCGAGGGCGACGCACATCTTGGCAAGACAGTTCAGCACCGCTCACGAGTGGCGATTGATCCGACTCAACCCAATCTGCGTCAGGTACACCTGATTCATGCCGAGTTATTTGGAGAGTTGCAATCTATGGGCTTCCAGGTGTCGGCGGGGCAGATGGGAGAGAATATCACGACGCGTGGTATCAATCTGCTTGCCCTTCCAACTGGCACGCGCTTACACATTGGCGATTTGGCGGTGGTTGAAGTGACGGGTTTGCGTAATCCTTGTAACCAGATAAATCAGTTCCAATCAGGTCTGCTAACAGCGGTGCTAGGGCGCGATGAGCATGGCAAGCTTATACGCAAGGCTGGAATTATGGGCATTGTACTAGCTGGCGGCGAGGTGCGACCAAACGATAGTGTTTGCGTCGAGTTGCCGCCAGCACCACACCAACCGCTAGACCGAGTTTAAGACGAAACGATTGTATAGACAAAAAACGCAATGATGGCAACAAAGCAGGAGTATTGTGCGGAGAGTGGTAAAAGGCGCTGTTTCTCTTGCCGCCATCATTGCAGTTACCTCGCAACCTCACACAAACAACGTGAGTATCTGCTCATCGTCGTGTGTGAGTCACTCTAAGGGAGTAGGAATAGGTGTAGAACTTGCCGCCGATAGTTGCTGTGGCATTTCTGGAAGCGCGATACGTATCCGCTCACGCCATAGCCCAACGCCCATAATATGAGCAAGAAGGTTGCGTATACCAGGGGCACCCAGCACATGGCTTATTACCACTGGCACTTGTGAGTTAGAGGATTTCTCTTCCTTCTCCTGCTTTTTGCCCTCGCCAGATGCAAGATTTTGCAAGGTTTGCACGATGAATGTCGGCAGGAAGCGCCGACGTTGCACGGCACGCAAGGCGCGTTCAGGAATAGGCGTACCGTATTGCTGGAAAGTGAGGAGATGAGGAGCAAGCAAATTCGCAGCTGCTACTGCATCTTGAATCGCATAGTTGATGCCAACGCCAAATGCTGGTGACATAACGTGAGCAGCATCACCAATAAGGAGCAGACCAGGACGATACCAACGCGCGAGACGAGTTACCTCAATCGAGAGTACTGCTCCTTGTCGCCAATCGGTAAAGTCGTGGTCGAGGCGTGTCGTAAATTCTGGTAACACCGTTGCAAGCATACTCCGAAACGCCGGTAAGCCAGCTGCTTTGAGCTGAGGATACGTTCCCTTAGGAAAGTTATACGACACTTGCCAGTGATCCTCACGGCGCAACAGGCCCACGACTTGCTCACCACTTACCCGCGCATGCGATTCGGTTGGATCACCCGGCTGATAAGGTAAACGGAACCAAAGCCAGTCTGAGGACATAGGATACACCGCTCCATTCTTGAGACCAGACAACTTGCGAACCATAGAATGCCGACCGTCCGTGCCAATAGTAAGTGCTGCACGCATCTCATGCATTGTACCTTGATATGTGTACCGTACCCCCTGTACCACATCGCCCTCCACAAGTAACTCTCGCACACCTGCACCCATGAGAATGTGAAAGGTTGGATAGCGTGCCGCTTCAGCTTTCAGTAGTTCGAGAAAGCTTGATTGTCGCACAAACATGAGGTATTTGAAGCGGCTATCAACGTAGCGATGATCGAGCACACTGAAATTGGCGTCCTTGGTTTTTATGGGAATGTGTGTCGTATTAATATGCGGCAACGCTTCCAACTGTTTCATCAAACCAAGTTCGTCCACGAGTTCAAGTGCTGAGGGATGCAGTGAATCACCACGAAAATCGCGATCAAAGTCCTGATGAAGCTCGAGTACCATCACCTCGACTCCAGCGCGTGCTAGAAGAAGTGCCAGTACCATACCAGCCGGACCACCACCAACGATGATGCATGTGGTCTGATGCGTTACTACGCTGTCGGTTTGTTGTTGTGAGTCCATGAGTATCTGCTCCTATGTGCCTAATTATCCACATATTTTCTGTTAGATGCAGTGGCTTCAACAGAAGGTTGTGTGGAAGCGATTGATAGTATGCAACGTGATTATTCTAGTCTCCATCAACACTCGCGTATCGTAGTCCATCATAGAGTTGTGTTCCTAGAACCGTTGCCCACACTTCGACTATACCGTTACAAAACCAAAGAATTGCCGTCAATAAGAAGACAATGAGATTGGAAGAAATATTTGTGGATGTGTTTCTACTCACATGTAATGTTGTCATCAGCGCATTACTGAGTCCTACAAATTTGAACGTGAGTGGTAGTCCAAGGACACTCGTAGCCAGTAGGAGATATCCCAAGACTATACCCTGACGCGCATGATTGTTTAGGAATTGAAAGCCCGCGTTGAACCCTTGTAGAATGTTGATTCTGTGCGTCACAATAATAACTTCTGCAAATGCATATGCAGCACCAATTATACTTAATGGAACGGATAATACGAGTGCAATCAGCACGAGTATTGGATACCGGACCGTCAATTGTATCGATGACGTACTCTTGAGGAGGAAAGGAAGGATTATTGGCAACACAAGTTGCGGATTAGGAATTAGCACGCGTAGCAAGAAGATACTACCAATTGCTTTGAGTATGTGCCTAGGCTTGCCACGTTGTAGTTTACCTCCGTTTTGCACGTCACTTATTACTTCGACTTTCCCAAGTGCTGCCAATGCCACTGCAAGCAAACCGAATACGCCGGAGAATAGCGTAACATCCAGCGAATTGAAGCTGATAATGCTGCTACCACGCGTGAAGACTATTAGACAGCCAAAAAACCATAGTCGTGGGTGCTGTATAACGACTTGCAATGCCTTCCATATTTGAGGGTGAACTCGTAATGAAGGAATTTCAGAGGCATTGTTATGTCTATTTAACAACCACTGCGGCTTTGTATGGAAAAGTTTCCGCCAGTAATGCCTGTGTGCAGTAGATGGATAGCGATCCTGATCTTTCACAAACAAAACAGCCTCCTAAATTCCTGAAGCTTAAAATTACAAATCAATTAGTAAGTTATACGTAAAAAAGAATGCTTAATTTTCATGTTCGATGATGTCAGCTAGGCTGTGAGCGAATTCAGCAATGCTCAATGGTCGATTCTGCTCAAGTCCCCCTAACTGAAAGAACAATTGCTCATAGCCAAAGTACGCACAGAAGATGAGCCAAGCGATAGGTGCAGCCTTTGTCTTGTCACGAAGAAAGCGGGTCATCTCAATCGCAATATTTGTGTGAATGACTTTGGCTTGTTGGTCAATAGCCCTTTTGACCTCCTGAGCAAGATGCGGAGCTTCAAGTTCTAGCCAGCTGATCCGCCGCTGTATCTCTGGTGCGATACTCGCAACGGCCTGCCCCAGCCTTTGTAAGAAATCTTCGAGCGTATCGGCCCCCTTACTAGTCTCAAATGCAGCAAAAAGGTCTTGCGCGTATGACTGAGTGACCTCGCGCAGAATTTGCGGTTTGCCTTCCTGGTAGTAGTAGTAGAGTGAGGCAGTTGTACAGTTAGCAGCCTGAGCGATTTGCTTAATGGATGTGGCGGCATAGCCCTGTTCTATGAACAACTTACTTGCTTGAGTCAGAATAACCTGTTTTAAATCAGTGCTTGTACGGGCCATGTTCCACTCTCTTCTACAAAAATTACTAATCGAACAATAACTATTGTATAGTGCGTCCTTCCAAAAGTCAAGTCTTTATAACGTGACATGTATCTTTAATTGGAACTAGTATGAGTGGAGCAATTTCGTAGGGACTCGATGTATCGCGTCCGAAGCCGATAAATCGGCTATATTTCCGCTTCATCTATCAAATCTCGGACGCGATACATCGAGTCCCTACGAAATTGCCTTACCAAAGACAACTGTTTCCGTAACCTGCAACATCGCCTTTGCCCGAATATCTTGCGATGAATTACCCACAAGAATCTCAAAATTCCCTGCTTCTGCAACCCATGCATGTTGTCCGTCGTCCCAGTAGGCGAAGGCGGTGCGGTCAAGCGTTAATGAGACTGTTTTCGTTTCTCCTGGGTCAAGAGCGACCTTCACAAAGCCTTTTAGCTCTTTGATTGGGCGCAAGACCGAGGCGGCGACATCGTGTACGTAGACCTGTACGACTTCTTGCCCTGCACGCTGGCCTGTGTTTGTGATGTCGATGCTGACAGTGACGCCTTCGTCGGGTGTGATGGTGTTTGTGCTTAGACGAAGGTTGTTATAACCAAAGCTAGTGTAGGAGAGGCCGAAGCCGAAGGGGAAGAGCGGCTCAATTCGTTTTTTCTCATAGTAGCGATAGCCTATGAAGATGCCTTCGCCATAGGAGACGTGTCCGTTTTCGCCAGGGTAGTTGATGTAGGCGGGATTGTCCTCTAGCCTTTGTGGGAAGGTTTGGGAAAGCTTGCCGGAGGGGTTGACGCTACCGAAGAGGATATCGGCAATTGAGTTGCCGCACTCTTGACCGGGGTACCATGCCTCGATAACGCCCGCGACTTTATCGAGCCAGGGCATGGTGACAGGCGAGCCAGTTTGGAGGACAACGACGGTTTTAGGATTGGCGGCTGCGACACGTTCGATCAACTCGGCCTGTTTGCCGACTAAATCCATGTTAGCTCGATCATGGCCTTCGCTCTCCCAATCGCCATTTAATCCGACGAAGAGGAGTACCACATCCGATTTAGCAGCCAGAGCCGCCGCCCGTTCAATCGAGTTGGTGGCAATTGGTGGAAGATAGCCTACGCGAAAGCCGATTACTGGTGGTGCGCCTTGACTGCTATACTCAACCGTCAAGTCATAGGTCTGACCTGCAACCATCTCTACGGGAGCTATTACTTCGGTGCTACCCATGCCAAAGTAGGTCTCGCCAGGAGTTTGCTGTGTCCAGTTATCGAGGACGGGTTGTCCATCTATAAAGAGACGGCTCAAGCCAGCACTGGATAGGCTAAAGCTATGTGTACCACCCTCTTGAGGCGTGAGTTTTCCCGTGAGTCTTGTTGAAAACTTCTCTTTCTCTACATCAGGGGCAACGGTTCCCATCCACATTTGCTCTGCTGTATTGGTTGTGTCTTGATAGATCGACTCTCCAGAAAGATCGAAGCTGTTATAGTAAGTGAGCGTAAAGTTTTGTGTTTGCCCATTCCCCCTAGAGAGAAGGGTAGTATCGAGCCGTGGCAACATGTTGTGATTTGTGCAGCCAATTTCGTAACCAATTTGCGCTTTGTCGCCGACCTGCGCGGCGATACCATCATATGGTGTTACCGCGTAGTGCGCGTTGACCTGGGCACTGCCTCCGCCCATAATTTGAGCCGTCTTTGCGTTAGGGCCAAGAATGGCGATAGTTTTCAAGCTATCAAGGTTCAAGGGGAGAATGTTGCCCTCGTTTTTGAGTAGGACGATACTTTCGGCGGCGGTGGAGCGGATAAGAGCGCGATGGATTGGATTGTCGATAGATTGCTCTGGTTGTGGTTCGGGATGCTCGAACGCGCCAACGCGTATGTAGAGACGTAGTAGGCGGCGTATTGCTTCATCGACCGCTTGCATTTCGACGACGCCCTCTTCTATGAGCAGCGTTACTTGTTGCTGAATGCGCCAGATTGCAGGTCCAGGCATCTCTAAATCGAGGCCATTGTTGATTGAGGGAGCGGTGCTTTTGGTGCCGAACCAATCGGACATTACGATACCATCGAAGCCCCATTCGTCTTTGAGGATGCTACGTAGAGTCGTCGCGTTCTCGCTAGCAAAGACGCCATTTACTTTGTTATACGAGGCCATCACACCCCATGTCTTGGCCTCTTGTATGGTGGCCTGGAATGGGGGCAGGTAGATTTCGCGCAATGCTCGTTCGCCAACATCGGAGCTAATCGAATTGCGCTCGAACTCGGAGTCGTTACAGACAAAATGCTTGACGGTGGCACCGACGTTTTTGCTTTGTACGCCCTTAATATAGGCCACCGCGATACGAGCAGCAAGATAAGGGTCTTCCGAATAACACTCGAAGTTGCGCCCATTGAGCGGTGAGCGGTGCATATTGACGGTTGGAGCCAGGAGCATCTGTGCCCCCTTGCTCTGAGCCTCCTCGCCGAGTGCCTGTCCTATCTGCTCTATCAAGTTGGGGTTCCATGTGGAAGCGAGAGCGATGCCAACGGGAAAACAGGCCGAGGTGACATGACCACCTACGAAGCCCTCGCCACCACGCGCACCATTCGGTCCGTCGCTAACCTTGATTGAGGGAATACCCAGGCGTTCGATAGCGTGTGTCGTCCATATGCTTGCTCCTGCCAACAACAATGCCTTTTCATTGTGTGTCATTGCTTCTAGGAGTGCGTCGATGCGTGCCTCTGGTTCGAGATGAGCGAGGGTATCAGTGTTTGTCATATGCCTGTTTTATCCTCTTCCTTCTTATAGTCTTTAATGATTTCTTGTGCCGCTCGTTTGCCTTCGATTGCGGCACCCTCCATGTACCCTTGCCACTCTATAGAGCAGTGTTCGCCTGCGAAGTGGATCGGTCCCTGTCGCACTTTCTCGTAGCCGCTAAAGCGCGTGTATTGTCCAACGTGCCAACATGAGTAGCTGCCAAGCAAGTGTGGATCGCCCGTGGGGTAGCTCAAGGCCGCCTTTCCTGTATAGTGTTTGCTGATGCCAGGGAAGAGTTGCTCCAATTGCTCTAGGCAGTTCTGGGCATAGCTTTGAACTTGTTCAGAGTTGGCGGTAGTAGAATAAGCGGTGGACGGTGTATAGGCTGCACCGTATTTGCCACCTGTATAATCGACGAGCAAACCATGTTCTCCTGTCTGTCCAAGCGATGTGTCCCAAAGTACTTGGATGGGGAGGTCTGTCATAGCGAAGCCGTCAAACGGATGGGGCAACGGGCCGTTTTGATACCAGTAACGTGTGTCGAATTGTAGCATGAGTTTCGAGATTGTGCCGTAGCCAAGTTGCTCGATAGCCTGCTGCTTCAATGAATCGAAGCCAGCTTGTTGATAATTGACATGGCGTAGTGTGCTAAATGGCAGTGTAAGCAAAACGGAGTCGTAGGTGACATCACTGGAGCCTGCTGGCGTGGTGAAGGAGAGCGTGATTATATTATCGCTATTTTTCTTGATAGCAGTAAGGGTGGAGTTGAGCCGAATGGTGCTTTCGGGCAAGGTAGCAGCAATAGACAGTGGTAGACGTTGATTGCCGCCTACGATTTTCGAGCTACCCTGTAGCGAGCTTGCTATTGTTGCTTCTTCGTCGTCTTCATCGTCTCGTGAGGCGAACATATAGATGAGATTGAGGGCACTTTGTTTATGCGTATCCGATCCGTAAAAGCCTGTGCAGCCACCGTTCAGCATGTGACCCAACGGCGTGTCATGCCCACCTTCTACGTAGCGTGCAATCCAATCGTAGACGCTCATGTTATCGAGTTTATAGGCGGTCTCAGTAAAGTTCATATGGGTAGTTGGAAAACCTACCTCAGAGTACTGCTGTTGCAGGATAGGAGATATCTTCTGAAAATCCTGTGCCAGTTCATCATCCTGATAAAAGCGGGTAAAGTAGTACCTGATGTTATGGGCATCGTCGGGCGTTTTTACGTGCAAATCAACTAGTTTGAGGCCGAAACGGTGGACTAGAGCGCGTAATGCGGTGTGGTCGTTGTCGATGAATTCGCCGCACCATTCGCTGACCATGCCATCACCCCATGTAGTAGAGTCGGAGTGCATCCTTCCACCGATATGATCGGATGCTTCATAAAGTGTGCATGAGAGACCTGCATCCTGTAATGTGAGGGCGGCGTTGAGGCCAGCGATACCTGCGCCAACGATGGCGATACGATTTTTTTGAGAGTTGCTCATGTTGTCTCGCTTCTTTGAGAGAAAGTGCTTTATGCTTGTAGAACGCGTGTCTGCTCCGAAGGTGAGAGGAGCGGTAGATACTCGTGATGTTCACGAATGTATTGTGCTACAAACGGGCATTGTGGCACGACGGTAAGCTTTGCGGCTTGTGCGTCTTCGAGAGCAGTCTGGGTCAATTTGTTAGCAAGTCCGTGACCTTCTAATGCAGGAGGAACACCGGTATGAACAAGGATAATTTGGTCTCCGTTGCGCTCATACTTCAATTCGGCGAGCTGATCGTCGATGCGTATCTCGTAACGCTGCTCGGCCTCGTTGTTCTTGACTTCAGCGTGTTCGTAATTCATGCTCATATGGTTTATCCTTTGTGTAAGGGGTAGCTGTATATTTGTTGTATCTCACTATAGCACGTACAGTGAGTGGTAGACAAACCCGTACTTTCGGACACACTTTCCTGTCTTTATTGTCATAATGGTATAGCTTAGTATATATTGATACACAAAAATAAGGTAAAGAAGAGACCTGAACTCATGAAAAACGGGCTGTTCAGACGATGGCGAGGGTGTAATAAATTATGGTCCCTACACATTCTCATGCTGCTCATGCTCAGTGTTACAGCATGTGATGGACCGAACGCGCCTGCTACAAAGAGAGATAATCTCCCTATCTCGGCTTTGACACGCTATGTCAATCCTTTCATTGGTACGGCTAATGGTGGGTCGCACTTTGGGTTCAGTGGAGATAGCGGCGACACCTTTCCGGGGGCAACATATCCACTGGGAATGGTGCAGTGGAGTCCTGATACACTCTCGAATCTGCCAGGAGGCTATTATTATCCTGATACTACAATTCAAGGGTTTAGCCTTACACACTTTAGTGGGCGCGGCTGTCAGGCGTATCAGGATATTCCTTTTATGCCTTATGTGGGAACGGTTACATCATCACCATATACTTATCCTTCTAACTACTACTCGCGATTCTCGCATAGCAATGAACAGGCGCATCCCGGCTATTATGGTGTCTATCTTGATACTTCGCATGTGAAGGTAGAACTGACGGTCTCGCCTCATACGGGCTATGGTCAAATCACCTATCCAGCGACACACGATGCGACGATGCTGATAAATGCTGGTGGGAGCATCAATGGTACGACGTATTCGAGTGTGCAAATTGATGAAAGTAAGAGCGAGGTGACGGGGGCGGCTACCAGCAAAGTTGGTTGTGGTAACAACAAGTACACGGTATATTTCGCGGCATACTTTGATTCTGCATTTAGTAATTTTGGAACGTGGAGCGAAAGTAGCCTTGCACCCCTGTCTACTCGTAGCACGAGTCCGCATGCAGGAGCTTTTGTGACGTTCAACACAACGCACCGAAGCGTAGTGCATGTAAGAGTGGGTATCTCTTATGTGAGTGTTGCGAATGCCGAGATGAACAGTAGCGAAAGCGACAATCCTGATTTTACCGCACAACGTATCGCGGCTGATGAAGCGTGGAATGCGCGATTGAAGGGTATCGAGGTGAGCGGTGGTAGCGATAATGAGAAGAGCGTATTTTACACGGCTTTGTACCATACATTGTTACATCCCAACATCTTCAATGATAGCAATGGTCAATATCTTGGTTTCGATGGGCGTGTGCATGAAGTGAGCGAGGGGCATGCACAGTACGAGAATATCGCGGCGTGGGATCAATATCGTTCGCTGATACAGTTGCGTGCGTTGCTGTTCCCAGCGGAGGCAAGTGATATCGCGCAATCGTTGGTGAATGACGCTGAGCAGGGAGATGGACACCTGCCGCGCTGGGAGCAGACGAACGTGGACTCGCACGGCATGACTGGCGACGGTGGCTCTATTCTCATTGCTCAAGCCTATGCATTTGGTGCTACTAACTTCGATACAAAGGCCGCACTCGATGCTATGAATAATGGGCAAGCAAATATCCGCGAAGGACTCAATGACTATCTTTCATTAGGTTATGTTGCATCGGGTACGACAGGAAATTCGGCGGCGATTACTGAGGAATACAGCATTGATGATTTTGGTATTTCGCAGTTCGCGCAATCACTAGGAAATGCTGAATTAGCTAGTACTTATCGCCAGCGTTCCGACAACTGGCAGAATGTCTTTGATACTGCAAAGGGCTTCATACAGCCTCGTACCAGTACTGGTATGTGGCCTACGCGAGTCGTACCTACAAGCGACAGAGGCTTTACGGAAGGCGACGCTGCACAATATAGCTGGTTGGTTCCCTTCAATCTACACACGCTTTTCGCTAGAATGGGTGGGAATGCTGTTGTTGTGAAGCGTCTGGATAACTTCTTTACTCAACTTAACGCTGGACCGAATAGCGTGTATGCTTTTATGGGTAACGAACCAAGCTTTGAAGTGCCGTGGGAATATGACTTCGCTGGCACACCGTCGCATACACAACGAGTCGTGCGAGCAATTCAGACGCAACTCTTCCGCAACGCCCCCGATGGCTTGCCCGGTAATGATGATGGCGGAGCAATGTCATCATGGTATATCTTTTCCGCTCTTGGCCTATACCCCGAAATACCCGCTGTAGGAGGCTTTGTGATTGGGAGTCCGCTCTTCTCGGATATCAAGGTTCATCTGGGGAATGGGCACACGCTTTCTATCACCGCTCCTACCGCTTCGGATGCGACACCATATGTGCAACAACTGCTTGTAAACACGCACGCCTCAACAAGTTTGTGGTTGCCGTTGAATACGTTCAAGCAGGATACTACGTTAGCATTTACATTGGGAAGAGATGCGACAAATTGGGGAACGAGCAAGAATGATGCGCCCCCGTCGTTTGTCGCAAGCACGTAGATGCTGTGCCACAACTAGTGATTCTTACCATCTCAACTCTGCCATAGCCAATTTTAACTACTTACGGGTGTTTTTTGTTCTTATCGGCGTCTTTCTTGGAAAGAACTATAGTTCTTTTATGTTGATTGTCACCATATAATGTTGTTTAACAATTAAGGAGAGATGTCTTGTGAGTATTCTTCGACGTACACCCCGTCTCATCAGTGGCGTTGCAGTCGTGTTGACCCTACTTAGCATTGTAGCGGGAAGTTTTTACTACGCTCATGCTCATGCCGCTGGTGTTACTACTGTCCCAAAACCGACAGGAGCCTTTGCCCCAAATCCACCCCGCGAAGTACTAGGAGCGTTCAGCCAGACGGCTACATTTCCTTGCGAACTGCCAACTGCCGTTGGGCGTTGCCTATCACCTAACGATTTTTACAAGGCGTACAACGTACAACCGCTCCTAGCAAAACATATTACCGGTAGTGGGCGTACTATTGTCATCATTGATGTATCTCAAGGTCCAACACTTGCATCGGACCTACACCTTTTCGATCAATACTTCGGTTTGCCTGATCCAACGTTGAGCGTTGTCGCGCCATTTGGTCTTGGGAAGGATAATGCTGATGATGATGGCGAAACTGCTCTCGACGTAGAATGGTCGCATGCATTAGCACCAAACGCGGCTATCAAACTCGTTCTTGCTCCGTCATATGCCTATGCAGATACCTACGCCGCAACAAAATATGCTGTCGATAACGATCTTGGAGATATCATTTCGCAGAGCATTCAGGAGCCTGAGACTTGCGATCCTTATGTACCACAGTTACATCAAGTGTTTGAGGAAGCAGCAAGCAAAGGCATCACTGTATTCGCATCCTCTGGCGATCTTGGTGCCGCAAATGTAAATTGTTCGCTAGGTCAAAATGGGGCGATTATCGGACAAGGTATTAATGCTCCTGGAGATGATCCATTAGTGACCTCTGTTGGAGGAACCTCTCTTTTCCTTGATAGTCAAGGTAGATATCATGACGAAACGACGTGGAATCAGTCAGATTTCACTCTTCCACTTTTTACTAACACAACAACAACTGGTGGTTACAGCGCACTCTTTGCAAAGCCATCGTACCAGAATGGAATCGCTGCTATTGGAACACAGCGTGCTGTACCTGATGTTTCGCTCGACGCAGACCCCAACAACGGTGGCGTACTTGTTGTTTGCAGCTCATGTGATGCTAAAAATCCAGGTGTTACTGAGATCCTCCGCACAGGTGGTACAAGTGCGAGTTCACCCGAATGGGCAGGATTGGCTGCACTCGCTGATCAGCTAGCGGGTCATAATTTAGGTTTTCTCAATGTAGCTCTCTACAAGATTGCTAAGAGTTCGGCATATCACAGTACATTTCATGATATCGTCTCTGGTAGCAATACCTTTGACTTCCTGAATGAGTACAATGGAAACACTGGAGATCGCGTGGTTGGCTTCAGCGCACAAAAAGGATGGGATGCTACAACTGGTTGGGGAACACCTAACGTTGCAAATCTCCTACCATTGCTTGCAAAGACCGTTACATCGACCGACGCGGCAAGCGTTGCCTAGAAAATGCAGAGCGTGGATGAGTTCCATGCTTTTATAAGAAGTGAGGCTATATTCATGAATGTCTTATCCTACTCGCGTAGGAGTCTAGTGTTTGCCGGTCTAGGTACACTCCTACTTGTTTGCGCGTTGTTCGTGGGGCTAGTCCAGATACCAGGTCATGGTCATGCTGCTGCCCCTACTCCGCGCTTACATACCCATGTCCTGAAAGCTCTTTTGAGTCATTCCACAAGTACACAGCAGCCTACCCTAGTAGCGGGGCAAGATGTAACATCGAAAGATAAAACTTCCACTCCCTCCGTCTATGTAGGGTCGGAGAATGGTTTTCTCAATCTCAATGCGCTCTCTGGCAAGGCGCATTGGACGGAACAGCAAAGTGGAGTTCAGTATCCATCGCCAACTATCGTAAACAATGTTGCCTATATTGGCTCTAGCACAGGCTTTTTCTATGCATTTAATGCTACTACAGGAAAGCTGTTGTGGAAGACTACTATTGGCAGTGTTGTTTTCTCTGCACCAGCGGTGAGTAATGGGCTTGTCTACTTTGGCGCACAGGATGATAATGTGTATGCGTTGAATGCAAAGACAGGTGCTATCGCCTGGAAGTTCCTTACCGGTAGTACGGTGGAGTCATCGCCTGCTGTAGTCAATGGTACCGTCTACATCGGCTCAGATGACAACAATGTATATGCATTGAATGCTGCAACTGGTGCTAAGGTGTGGAGCTTTGCGGCGAAGTCTAGCATTGAGTCATCGCCTGCTGTAGTCAATGGTACCGTCTACATCGGCTCAGATGATGCTAATGTGTACGCACTGAATGCGACAACTGGTGCTAAGGTGTGGAGCTTTATAACAGGAAGTAGTGTTGAGTCGTCTCCTACGGTTGCTAATGGCATCGTCTATGTTGGCTCAGAAGACAACAATTTGTATGCTCTAAATGCAAGTACGGGTACACAAGTTTGGAAAGCTACTACTGGTAACTGGATCATCTCATCACCTGCTGTAGTCAACGGCATTGTCTATGTTGGATCAAATGATTTTTATGCGTATGCGTTTAATGCGACTACAGGCGCAGTTGTCTGGAAGTTTTACGCGTTCGAGTCATATGTTGACTCCTCTCCTGCTGTAGCCAATGGCATCGTCTACATAGGAACGCAGGATGCCAACCTCTACGCACTTGATGCTGCCACTGGAACTGTGAAGTGGAAACACTCAACAAACGCGGAAGTCTTTTCCTCGCCAGAGGTGGCACTAAACGGGAATCCTATCGGAACCTCTTTCACACAAGAGCGATAGAAAGATGCACAGTAACTAATGAAATTTCGTAGGGACTCGATTTATCGCGTCCGTTGCGTGATTGATCACGCGAGATCAGCCATGCAACAGTGTACAGACAAGAACCATCATGATCTCGCGCAATGAATTGCGCAACGGACGCGATAAATCTGGTCCCTACGAAATTTCATTGGCCTTTTGCACGAGGAACCCAATCGGAGATTACATTAATGGCGTTCTGTCCAAGAAACATATTCAATTGTGCGCCATGTTCCTGTACATGGCGCATGCTGTATAGGAGTAGCTCTAAAAAGCTCACCGGCTTCCCCTCAGTCCAGAGGAAGGCGACCTGTTGCTGCGCCTTTTCGTCTGTCAAGTTCGCAATTGTTGTCTGACACTTCTGACGTAGATACACCAGATAGGCGTGTAACTCATCCCTTGTATAAGGGCGTTCGGGAAGAACACCCTCTGGATCAAGTTCAGAGAGGGTGAAGGGAGCAGGGGGAGCGAAGTCTTCAACTGAGCCTGTGAGATACAAATCGAGCCAGAAGAGGGTGTGATAGGCAATATACCAAAATTCTACGGCTTGTGGTGGCAGAACGGGGTCGGAGGAGTAGCTCCAGAGGCGTCCATGCCAATGTGTGTCGGGACAGGCGAGTAGGGCGTTGTCGAGCATGGCGATAGTCGCGCCGAACTGCTGCCATAGGGCGGTTTTCAACAAGGTATCCATTTGTATACCTCCAAATAGTATGCTGACGCTATTTTTGTGTGTTTGTCAGTATACATTGTTGTTCTTTCCATATGTTGAGAATGTGGGAGAGGAGTTGAATAGAGGGACTTGGAAGAAATCATTACTATTATTACCGTGATTACCATCGTTACCGATGGTGTTGAGAATGCTTGCGAGGAGAGACTTCCCTGTACAATATATACATGAAAAGATGGGAAAAAGCAAGGGGGTAGAGATGGGACTCCCTGCTTTTCCCGAAAGCTTGTTTATGCGTTTGCCCCATCCTCTGCCATCAGTTTCGATTTGAGGCAGGTGAAGAACTGCTCGGTTAGCTTTTCGGCGGTACTGTTCATGAGGCGTCCGCCGATGCTGGCGAGGGTGCCGCTGACGACGACGTTGGCGTCCCAATCCATGCTTGTCTCGTTTTCGTTGACGGTTGCAAGCTTCATGGTGCCGGCTAGCTCAACCGCGCTACCAGGGGCTTTGCCACGTCCTTTGACGACCATACGGTCTGGCTCGTGCATTTCGGGTCGTGTCACATCCAGATTGAACTTTGCTTTGACGGGACCGAGACCAACAGAGATGACCGCCTTCCAATGCTCTTCGCCTACATCTTCAAGGCTCTGGAAACCGGGGGCGCAAGCTGCGACCTGCCGTACATCCACAAGAAAGGTCCATACCTTGTCTATTGGAACACCTATGGTTTGCGTGCCTGAAAATTCCATGTTTGTATTGTCCTTCTGTTATAGAGATGGGTCATAATTTCATTCCGTGCTTGCCACACATGTGCGGCAAGCACGGAATGAAATTATGACCCATCTAGGAATTTATGCTCGCTCAATCGCTTTCAAGATGGCGCGTCTTGCCATGACAACGGTCATCTGACTGCGATAATTTTGTGAGCCGTGAATGTCTTCGATGAGCGTGAGACCTTCGGCGGCGTGGGTAGCGGCTTCGGCAGCAACAGCCTCGTCGATTTTTTTGCCGACGAGAGCCGCCTCGGTTGCACTGGCACGCGTAACTTTAGTACCCGCACCGGTAATTGTGACGCGAGCCGCGCTACAAGTGCCATCACTGTCAACGGTTATAACCGCCGCACAACCCGTAACCGCATAGTGTGAAGCCTTGTTTTCGAGCTTCATATACGAGGTGCCAGTACGTGCGGAGGGAATGGCGAAGCGAATTTCGGTGAGGAGTTCGCCCGCTTCGAGTGCTGTTGTGAAGGTATCGACGAAGAAATCATCGGCGGCAATGGTGCGTTTGCCGTTTGCGCTCTGTGCGACGATCTCGGCATTGAGTGCAAGGACGATAGCAGGCATATCACCAGCGGGGTCCGAGTGCGCAATGCTGCCACCAAGCGTACCACGATTGCGAACCTGCTGATCGCCGATGACTGAGGCAGCGTCGGTGAGCAGGGCGAAATGCGTGCGTAAGAGTTCGGACTTGGCGACTTGAGTATAAGTTGTCATGGCACCAACGGCGACAAATCCGTTCTCCTCGCGGATGTAGGAGAGTTCAGCGATTTTGCCGATATCTACGAGATGTTCGGGCTGTGACAGGCGCAGTTTCATGGTTGGCACGAGACTATGACCGCCAGCCAACACCTTTGCGTCGTCGCCATATTGTTGTAAAAGCGCGATGGCTTCATCCACCGTCTTTGCTGGATGATAGTCAAAGGCTGCAGGAACTGACATAGTGTTTCTCCTCTTCATCAGATTTCGTAGGGACCACGTTTACGGCGTCCGTGTGCGATTCATCGCATGAGATAGGGTTCTCCACGCTTGTAGGCAGGCCGACAAGGATTTCGCGTGATAAATCACGCCCTCGGACGCGATAAATCTGGTCCCTACGGAATGTGGTTGTTATTGCTGATGAATAATCTTCCACAATTTTTCGGGATGCATGGGCATGTCGATATGTCGCACACCGAGGGCATCAGCGACAGCGGCGGCAATTGCGGGCGTCGAGCCAATAGTGCCAGCCTCACCAACGCCCTTGACACCAAGTGGGTTGACGGTTGTAGGTGTCACTGTATGGTCAAGCTCCAACTGTGGAAACTCTGGCGCAATAGGCATGGCATAGTCCATGAACGAAGCCGTGAGCAACTGCCCATCTTCGCTGTAGACAACGCCCTCGTATATGGCTTGACCGACACCTTGTGCGATACCGCCGTGAACCTGGCCTTGTACCAACAGTGGGTTCAACTGGCGTCCGCAGTCGTCAACTGCGATGTAGCGCACAATTTCAGTTTCGCCGGTGT
Organism: uncultured Ktedonobacteraceae bacterium; assembly: GCA_964250805.1. Classification (GTDB taxonomy): domain Bacteria; phylum Chloroflexota; class Ktedonobacteria; order Ktedonobacterales; family Ktedonobacteraceae; genus JBBQVS01. The sequence goes on from CAXUHG010000011.1 coordinate 32,444, forward strand.
CCTTGTCAACCTCAACGACACAGATATGTGTGCCAAAGGGGAAAGTACAGGAATCCGGCTCGAAGAAGGCTGTTGTCTCAAGTCCTGGCTCAACACCGGGGGCGAGTGTGTTGGATGTGTTGGCAGCGGCGGCAACGGCGTTGAAGGTGACAGACTTTTGTGGTGAGCCTGCAACCGAGAAGTCGCCACCTTCCAGCGTCACGTCTTCCGGGCTTGCCTCTAGCATGTGAGCAGCGATCTGTTTCATCTTCTCTTTCAAGCGTTGTGCTGCATTGAAGACGGCAGAACCGCCGACAGAGGTGCCTCGGCTGCCATAGGTGCCACGTCCCTCCGGTGTGGAGTCGGTATCACCATGCATGATGATGACGTTCTCCATTGGAATACCGAACTCGTCGCCAACAAGTTGCGCAAACGAGGTTTCCTGTCCCTGTCCATGTGGCGAGATGCCTGTATAGACCGTGACGGTGCCGGTTTGCTCGACGCGCATACGCGCACCCTCGAAGCCACCGAACGGTAGCGTGCCCTTTGGACCGAGGCCGCAGATTTCGACATAGGAGGAGACGCCAATGCCCAATAGTTTATTATCTGTGCGTTGCTGCTTCTGTTCCTGGCGCAGCTTCTTGTAGTCTATAAGGTCCATTGCCTTTTCAAGAGCTGTTGCGTAGCTTCCTGTGTCGTAGACAGGGCCAGCCGAGGCTTTGTATGGGAACGACTCAGGCTTGACGAAGTTGACGAGACGTATCTCGGTCGGGTCCTTACCTAGTTCGTTCGCCACAAGGTCCATTGTGCGCTCAATTAGGAACGTTGCCTCTGGACGACCAGCACCACGATAGGCATCGGTTGGTGCCTTGTTGGTGAAGACGATATCACAGGCGGCATAGGTCACGGGGATATCGTAGCAGCCGTCTACCATTGGCAGAGTGAAGGCAATGGCGATAACGTCGGTGAAGAATTGGAGGTAGGAGCCGAGGTCGGAGATCACATGCACTTTGAAGCCATGAATCTTGCCGTTCATATCGGTGGCCGCCTCGACATAGTTGATTTGGTCGCGTCCGTGAATGGTAGCGGCGAACGCTTCGCTACGATCCTCGATCCACTTGACGGGCTTACCCGTCTGCATGGAGGCAAATGCCGCAAGAGCCTCTTCTGGATAAATGTTCAGCTTACAACCAAAACCACCGCCAACCTCTGGCACGACAACGTGTACCTGATGTTGTGGCAGGTGTACCTGTTCCGCAAGATAATTGCGTAGCAGATGCGGAATCTGTGAAGAACTCCATACGTTGAGCATCTTGTCCGATTTACGATATTCTGCGATGACACCGCGTGTCTCCATCGCAGAAGGTGCCACACGTTGGTTGACAAAACGGCCTTTGACGATCTTACCGCCGTTTGCGACAGTATCCGCGAACACTTTGTCGATATCGTCGGTTGGTGGGTGAATGGGAAGGGCAACGTTGGTGCCATATTCCTCGTACAGGATGGGAGCATCCGGCTGCATCGCCTTCTCAAGGTCAATGGCGGCTGGAAGTGGCTCGTAGTCAACATCGATCAGGTCAACGGCGTCGCGTGCCGTGTACTTGTTGTCGGCGATAACGACGGCGATTGGATCACCATAGAAGCGTACCTTGCCTTCTGCTAACGGTCCGCGTCGTCCCATACCTTTGTCAATAAAAGGAGGTAAGGGGACAGCTACCGGAACGTTGCCGACCTTACCCTTGAGGTCTTCGGCTGTATAAACCGCGACGACGCCGGGAGAATTGCGTGCTGCCTCCGTGTCGATGCTATGAATGCGTGCGTGACCGTAGGGACTACGAAGAATCGACATATGAAGCATATTGAGCATCTTCATATCGTCTACGTAGGTAGCCTGTCCGGTAATCAGGCGTGGGTCTTCGCGTCTTTTGACGGGAGTACCAAGTGTTGCTGCAATGCCCATGAGTGTGCAAGCCCTTTCTCAACTGTGAGAAACGAAATGACGAATGATAAGTTGTCTTGCGTCCTTGCAGGTAATGAATTAGTCGTTGGCTGCTACTGGCTCGGCTGCACTGGTACGCATCTGTTCAGCGGCGTACTGAACGGCACGCACGATGTTCTGATAGCCGGTGCAGCGGCAGATGTTGCCTTCAAGACCCTTGCGAATCTCTTCTTCGCTCGGATTAGGGTTATTTTTGAGCAACTGGTAGGAGGCCATAATCATACCGGGAGTGCAGTAGCCGCATTGAAGGCCGTGCTTCTCCCAGAAGCCTTCTTGAATGGGGTGGAGGGTGTCGCCGTTGGCGAGACCTTCGATGGTGGTAACTTCGTCGCCGTCAGCTTGTACCGCGAGGACGGTACAAGATTTCACGGCTTGCCCGTTGAGCATGACTACGCAGGCACCGCATTGAGATGTGTTGCAGCCAATATGCGTTCCCGTCATATCCAATGTATCACGCAAATAGTGTGCAAGTAGTGTGCGTGGTTCAATTTCTGATGAGTGTTTTTGACCGTTGACGGTCACTGTGATTGTGCGCTTCATCATCACTGATGGACCTCCATCTTGGCTAAATCGCGCCTCTGCTTCTGTCACAATGCAGGTGAGGGAAGAGAGCGACGCGAAAAGACTGTTTTTTCAGTTCGAGGTTAAAACGCTGGAGACGAATTGCATTTCCTCCTTTCCATCTACATCCAGGCTGAGAAAATCCTAGCATAATAATGGTTACAATGTCAAATATTGCCGTGTCAATGTATCTAGGAATGAACGAGCGTCTCCTCTTCTAATAGAGAATGAAGTGTATTAAGCGAAACACCTGTTCCTTTCTTACGCAGCATCAGCATTTCGGCGGCAATGCTCAGGGCGATTTCGTCAGGCGTCTCCGCGCCGAGGTCTAAACCGATTGGTGCATGTACTTGCGCGAGTCTTTCGCGTGATACGCCCTCTTTCCGCAGCGTTTTGAAGATGTTCTTGACCTTGCTGGGACTGCCAATCATGCCTATATAGGTTGCCATGCTCTCCAGTGCTGCGTGTAGGGCATCTTTGTCGAGCGTATGACCCCGCGTGACTATGACAATGCGACTGGACTCGTCCGGTTCCAGTTCGCGCAACATCTGAGGAATATCGCCGAAGACAAGCTGTACCTTGTCGCCAAAGGTCTGCGGATTGACGAAATCGCGGCGATTCTCCACAACGATAATTTCGTAATCAAGATGCAACGAGAGGCGTGCCAGAGCTTGTGCGACATAGCCTGCTCCAACAATGATAAGGCGGGGTTCGGGACGTAGCACTTCGAGGAAGATTTCCAGCGTTGCGCCACAACTGCCAACGGCTCCGTCCTTATCAGCGTCCATATGGATGTGTACAATTTGTGAGCGTCCATCATTGAGGGCTTGAAGAGCTTCGCGTGTCACTCTTTCGTCTGTTTGCGTACCTGCGATTTCGCCGTTGACATGTCCATTGGCATGCACGACAAGTTTGGCCCCGACGCCACAAGGAGCCGAGCCGATGGTTTTGACAACGGTAGCGATTACAACGCGTTCACCATGACGCAATGAATCTTGAATGTCACTATAAACGGATGCGTTACTCATATTCTTTACCTTATTATTTTATTGTAGCGCGTGGCGACAATTTCAGCCATGATCGCAAGGGCGATTTCTTCGGGGCTGTTGCCGCCGAGATTGAGGCCGATGGGTCCGTGAATGCGCCGCACCTGCTCTTCCGTCAAACCTTGTTTTTTGAGTCGTTCGGCACGCTCTTGATTTGTTTTGCGGCTTCCGATGGCTCCGATATAGCCTACTTCGCGTTGTAGCACAACTTTAAGCGTCGGCTCGTCGAATTTCGGGTCGTGTGTCAAGACGGCTATGGAGGTCGAGCGGTTCAGGTTCATGCGCTCCAACGTCTCGTCGGGCCATTCGACGATCAGGTCGTCGGCGTGTGGGAAGCGTTCGCGTGTGGCGAAGGCGGCGCGTGCGTCGATGACGATGACATGATAGTTCAGCGTTTTGGCGAAGGTGGTCAGGGGGATGGCGATATGGCCTGCACCAACGATAATCAACGATGGCGGCGGAGGAAAGCCTTCTATAAACACATCGTAGAATTCTGTCTCGTTAAGTGTGTAGGTGTGCGTGGTTGCCCCACCTTGCCAGAGGGCGTATTCGGCATCTGTCTGTGCAAGCGCGTCGAGAGTGGGCACCCCAAGCGTTCCCTGTGTTGTTTTGTCGGGTAAGACCAACAGTTTCGCGCCAACGTGTGCATGTCCTCGTACCACCGTTGCCACCGCGACGCCCTGTTCTTTGAGAAGATGTTCTTTGACTATTTCGTAGAGTCCGCTCACGAATGACTCCTACTGTACTCCTGTGTACAAATCGTATAACGATAACGTGTTCACCAATCCAGACGCTCGACGAAGACGGAAATGGTGCCACCACAGGCAAGGCCAATCTGCTCGATGTTCTGTTCTTCTGTGATGCCAAATTCGAGCATCTGCGGCTTACCATCCTCGATCACTTCCTGTGCCGCCTGCACTACGGCTGGCTCGACGCAACCACCACTCACCGAACCCGCAAGTTCGCCACTTTCACTAACCGCAAGCTTCGCCCCAGGTCTACGTGGAGCGGAGCCAGCCATCGAGACGACGGTGGCAAGCGCGATGCGTTCACCACGCGAACGCCATTTCTCTATATCAGGCAATACATCAAGCATGGTTTATCTCCTTCTGAGCGAGTCTATGTATTTTTGGAAACACAAAATACACCTCAGACAATTATCATTGGTTGCTTTCAGTATGTCTTCATAGATGGAAAATGTCAAGTCAAACCACTGGCAAACAAAGCTTGTAACTGGAGCAGATGCATGTTATTATTTTTACAAATACAGGTTGAGGGGCATAGTAAGCATGGAGCAAATATATGATCGTGCGTTGAAAGCGTTGATGGAGGACCATGCGGCAGAAATGCTTCCTGAACTATTGCCAGGAGCAGAACTTGTCACAGTCGAAAATACAGAATTGAACCGTATGAACTTACGCGCGGACTTAGTGTACCTTATCAAATATAACGGCGAGCCTCGTATTCTCAATTTGGAATTGCAAACAGATCGTGATTCGGATATGAACTACCGAATGTTGCTCTATTTTTCAGAACTATTAGGTAGATACAGAATGCCGATTATCTCGATGGTAATGTATCCTTTTGAGACCAACGTTTCAGAGCCAATATTAGAGATGGCAAGTGGAACGGGAACAGAGATATCGTTTAAGCATCAAATACTGCGACTATGGCTGGAAGACGCTGAGTACTGTTTTCGTAGAGGCGTGATAAGTATGTACACATTGCTACCTGCTATGAAGGATGTCACGATAGCAATGCTCTTGCAAGCAATAACGGCAATTGAGCAACGTTATCCACAGCCACACCTAACACGACACCTACTTAGATTTAGGACAATTCTGCGACGGTCAAAAACGTTAAGCGAACCAGACAAGCAAATAGTGGAGGCAAAAATGAAATCATACGATAGTTTACTCGATGGTGATGTAGAGTTGCAAAAGGAAATACAAGGCGTAATACAACAGAGAATACAACAAGGGATACAACAGGAACTACAGCGAATGGTTCTGGATGTTGTAGAAGTCCGTTTTCCTATGCTCTTAGAGGTTGCAAAAGAGAAAGTGATTCAGCTTGAAGACAAAAATGTATTGCGAGTACTGGCAAAACAGATTATGCTTGCTCCTGATGAGACTTATGCACGTTTGACACTAGAGTCATTCGCTGCATAAGCACACTCCAAAGAAGCTCTGGAAGCAATATAGTTAAACGATTTTCTGTCTCTCCTTCCACAATTTAACAACCTCTTGATACGTCTCCCACGTATCCACGTCGTAGTTTGCGGTGCTATCGGTCAATGCTAATTTTGCGACATCATCGGGATGTCGCTCGATGACCTTGCGCCCGCCTTCGTCGCCTGTCATCTTCAAGAGTTCGGGGAAGAGGTTGGCGGCGAAGAAGGTTGGGTTGCCACGTTTGCCGTTGTAGTAGGGGGTGATGATACGTTTATGCGTTGTGTGGTGTGTCTCGATTACGGCGTTTATGATGGAGAGTGTCATAAGCGGTTGGTCGCCGAGCATGATTAGTGCGCCATCGGGTTGCTGTGGCAGTGCGAGCAGGGTTGCTATACCCTTACGTAAAGAGGTACTCATACCCTGTGCATAGTCGGGATTTTCTACGAGTACAACCTGTTTTGTATAGGGAGTGAGGATGGTTCGTAGCTGTTCTGTCTGATAGCCAAGCACGAGGACAAGGGGGGATGCCTGTGATGCAAGGATGCTCTCGACGACGTGTACGAGGACAGGGTGGTCGCCGAGTGGTAAGAGTAGTTTGTGACGTCCCTCTTGCATGCGACTTGAGCGTCCTGCTGCTAGAAGAATTACTGCGACTGACATGGCTTGTGTCCTTTTTTGTGTGACAAAATGATTCGTAGGGACTAGATGTATCGCATCCGTTTGCTCAATTTATTGAGCGAGATCATGATAAATGCTGTTTACAAGACGTTTCATGCAGAATCTCGCGTGATAAATCACACAGACGGACGCCGTAAACGTGGTCCCTATGAAGGTAGAGGAGATAATGCGACCAATTCCTTTTGTAACTCGCGTAGCCATTCCAGGAGGGCATGCGTCTGGTGGACGCGGCTACGTAGAACGATGGCGTCGAAGAATGCTTCATCTTCCGCTACGACGGTGGAAAGGCGTTTTGTTTCCAGGTGTGTAAGGAATTGCTCACATGCTACAATCTCTTGCTCAATGAGATTGCTCATCTGTTGCGGCAGAAACTTTTGTGTAAAGTAGAGTTTGAGCAGGAAGATGAGACGAATGTCACGCGGCTTTTCGACAGGTTGCGTGAGCCATTCCTGTAGTACATTGTCGCCAGCCGATGTGAGCGAGTGGATTTTACGCGGGGGGCGCGACCCCTGCGCCTCTAGCGTCGTCTCGATATAGCCCAATTTTTCGAGCTTCTTGAGAAATGCATACATCTGGCTCATCTCAAGACGTATGATTTGCCCTAATGCACCGCTCTCGAATTGTTGAAACATTTCATAACCGTACATAGGTCGGCTTTTGAGTAAGCCCAGGATACTGTATTCGGCTGGTTCACTGATTTGCATAGAATGCCTCACCCTACTCTAGCGAAGGTTAATATGGTGTTCTATATATCATATAGTTGTTTGTTATGGGAAAATAATTCGTAGGGACTACGTTTACGGCGTCCGTTGAGTGATTTATCACGCGAGATCATGTCTAGTAAGTCTTGTATACCAAGTTCGTCAAGATTTCGCTCAATAAATTGAGCAACGGACGCGATACATCTGGTCCCTACGAAGTAGGTTGTGTGAACATTATATTACATTGTTTTGTCAATAAATATCGAAGCAGCGAAGCGCAATCTCCGCAATCTCGTCACTGACTGCAAAGTGTGCCAGTTCTTTTTGTAGGCGAATATCTTCTTGCCAGTTGTCGGGAATGTGGGAGGGCATATCATATGCAATGACGCGGCGTGCTGTCTCGAAATGAACAGCCTCTCGTAGTACCTGTAGTTCTTCGTGAGTAGGACGGCGTTGCTGACAATAGCCCTGCACAACGGCTGTGATGCATGCAGAGTCGGCATACATTTTCGGCAATTGTGGTTTTCCCAGGTGACACATGAGTAGTAGATAGCCGAGGTCGAGAATGGCGGGTCCGAGTCCGGCGCAATCCCAGTCGATCAGTGTTACTTGCTCATCGGTTGTAAGCACGGAATTATGGGGCCAACAGTCGCCGTGTACAAGTGTGACGGGAAGAGATGAAGCTTGTTTTAGGACTGCGATAGTTGATTTTGCAGCTTTATAGAGGACGGATAGTTCTTGGGGAAGCGTGTTGGCGAATGTTTCGTTAGGAAGAGATTGTAGTAGTATCTGGCGTGGATGTAGGCGTGAGTCGGGTATTTGTGGAGCTTCCGATTGTATATGTTCGGAAAGGGCATGGAGTATACCGAGCCTTGAGCCAAGTTGTTTTAAGTTATGTGGCGAAAAATCTAGCAATGTACCGTCTACATAAGAAACAAGCACTGCCATCCAATTTTCATAGGTTGCTATAGATGCACCTGAATGTGTGGGGAGCAGGCGCGGCGCGGGATAGTCTTGTTGTTCCAGGTAGTCGAATAGTGTAACCTGTCCAAGCAAGTCGTCTTTCACATCGTAGCGAAAGGCACGCAAAACGTAGGATTGCCCATTCTCGAAGGTGACGTGGTAGATACCGCGATCCTCGAAGGTGTATTCCGCGATTTGCCGCAGTTGTATAGGACCGTTTCGATACTGATTTTGTACAAGTGCGGTCAATACGGCTTGCTGTTCCACTAAAAGTTTAGCATAGTTCGGTTGATTTGTTGTGAGTCTTTGCATAGGTGTTATCGTATTGTTAGGATATAGTGATTGTACCATAAGGACGCAATGTAGGGGCAAATAATTCATTACGCCCTGTGAGCGATTGACCATGTGAGCAGGAATTGAGGGAGATATACATTGATAGCAAACGTGGTCGGTGGGTACACAATTCGCCAAGAGACGCGGACAAAAAGCTTTGCTATTAGCCTAGAGGTACCATGAAGTTGCGTCTTGTATCAGCTATCACTTAAAATGAGGTACGTTGTACTTGTGTACTAAAGCGAAGGATAAACTCACATAAGCACTGTGTTGGCAGTGGAGGAAAAAATGGTTGATCTAAAGCAGACGCTGAGCCGTTTCCTGTCGATTGCAGGCGTGCGTCAGGCGATCCTGGTGGGGCGCGATGGTCTGATGATTGAAGGCATGACCCGCGACGGCAAGGAGAACATGGAGGCGATGGGTGCCATCATGACATCAGGTCTCGGCACGGCTGAGTCTCTGGGCCAGGAACTTGCACGCGGCAATGTGGTCGGGGTGCTGGTCGAGTATGAACATGGCCTTGTGAGTGTTGATCCTCTCGGTGAATTTGCCCTGATCGTGACTCTTCTCGACAATGCCTCCAATCTCAGTCGTGTGCGGCATCTGGTAAAGGCGAGTCGAAACGAAATTCTCGAAGCACTTGATATAGCATAGTAATATATGCTGAGAATGCGAGTAGGCACGGACATGTATACTTATATTATTACTATAGACCGAGTGTTAAGTGGAGACTCAGGGAGGGTGACGTGTTCATGGAGCAACTGACGAACCTTGTCGTTTCAGATAAAGAACTTGCTATGATCTCAAATGTCCTGGCAAAGTTGATGAACGATACTAACGCGACTTCGGCTCTACTCATTGACAAGAGTGGACAAGTGGTGGCGACTCAAGGCGCGGGTATGCGGCGTAACGCGACAACGCTAGGTGCGTTGCTGGCGGGCGTCTTCTCGTCCTCACGCGAAGTGGCAAAACTGCTCGACGAAAAGGATTTTCGCAATATTTTTCAGCAGGGTGTCCAGGAAAATATTTATACTTCAATGATTGAAGAACAATGGCTACTGGTTATTATTTTTGATAGGCTAACTCATATTGGCCTTGTAAAAGTGCTCTCTAAAAAAGCATCCGACGAACTTGGGCGCGTACTAGAGCGTGTGCGCAGCGATACAACGCGTAAAAAGTCGTCGGTCATCAATGTGGAATTTCGCTCATCTGTCGAGGATACTATCGACCTGCTCTTCCGAGATTAAAGGGACTCATCACCTATGGCACTCATCAATATTGCCAGTCATGAGATACATTGCAAGATCGTGTATTACGGTATCGGTTATTGTGGCAAGACAACGAACTTACAATATGTCTTTAAGAGCATAAATCCATCAGCGCGTGGAGATATGCTCTCGATTGCAACCGAGACTGAGCGCACTCTGTTCTTCGACTTTTTGCCGCTCGATCTCGGCACGGTACACGGCTTTCGCACGCGCTTCCACCTGTATACCGTCCCCGGTCAGATTCTCTATGAGCGCACACGCCTCGCTGTATTGAATGGTGCCGATGGTATCGTCTTCGTCGTTGATTCGCAGGCAGAGAAGTTCGAGGAGAATGTGCAGAGCATCTCTGAGCTTGAGATGAATATGCGTCGTATTGGAAAGGACATGGGCAATTTTCCCTATGTCATGCAGTGGAATAAGCGCGATATGCCGAACGCTCTACCAACGCATGTGCTTGAACGCTACCTCAATCGGCGGCGCGTCCCCAGCTTCGAGGCGGTCGCCTCCGATGGGCGCGGCGTCTTCGCAACGCTACGTACCATCAGCAAAAACGTGATGGCGCAACTGTAGTCGTGCGTATTCTTGGCCTCGATTTCACCAGTGCGCCGAGTCCACGGAAGCCTATTACCTGTGCTGTATGTAAACTCTCCGCGTCGATACTACGCGTCGAAGAGACGCAAGCATATACAAGTTTTGCGCAGTTCGAGCAATTTCTTCAGCAGGATGGTCCCTGGATAGCCGCCTTCGATTTCCCCTTTGGGCAACCACGCAAACTACTAGAAAACCTCAACTGGCCTCTAACATGGGAAGGCTATGTACAGCATGTCTCAGCGATGGGCAAGCTCTCATTTGAGGAGACGCTGACACGATATCAAGCCAGTAGACCAGCAGGCGACAAGCAGCATACACGCGTCACCGATAGATTAGCGAATGCGCGTAGTCCCATGATGCTGCATCGCGTCCCCGTTGGCAAGATGTTTTTTCAAGGTACGCCACGCCTCCTGCATGCGGGAATAAGCATTCTCCCCTGTCGCCCCAACACCACAAACAGGATTGCACTAGAAGGCTATCCCGCCCTCGTCGCGCAACGCTTCATCGGCAAGACGAGCTATAAAAGTGACGAACGCAAGAAGCAAACGGCGGAGCAGCGAGCCGCACGTCAACATATCGTCGAGGGTATCCGTTCGCCAAAACTGCAAGAGGCATATAACGTCAAACTTGAGCTATCTGTTACAATGGCGGATAGGCTGATACAGGAGCCAATGGGCGACGAACTGGACGCCGTGTTGTGTGCAATTCAGGCGGCGTGGGCGTATACACAACGCGATGCTGGTTATGGTATTCCGTCTGGTTGTGATGCGGTTGAGGGGTGGATTGTCGATCCGGAGATGCTGGAACGCTCAATATCTGCTTTCAATCTGTGATCTTGGTTATGTGCAAGAGGCATGTGTAGACACTGATGGGCAGATGTTTCTTGTGGCTCCGGTAGAGCGCGATGATGTATATGTCCTTTTGAGGCTGCCGTGGGTGCTTGAGGTGTGGCTATGGCGTTGGGTACGCGATGAAGACCACGCTAGTATTCGCTATAGTACACCGGAAGAGCGAAGATATAATGACTCTATTGCATAGCAATAAAGTCATTGTTTGATAATCTTCTCGATAAGAACATTATGGGGAACGTCCAACCCACTCGCTAACCGCTCAAGTGTCGAGAGCTTTCCGACATGTAGTGGGTTTCGGTAGATTTTGGTGAGGGTGTGGCGAGAGACGCCTGAACGTCTCGCCACCTCCGTAATATCAAGCTGCTTCTCTGCCATTACCTCTTTCAATCGCCAGCGTAACATCGCCCTCACCACCTTCTGATACGTGTTGCATTATGACGAAGCACACGCTGAAAACGAATGCCGCGCACGTTGTTGAAGGTGTAGGTATACTTCCCGTGAGTGTGCTTGGAGAGTGCTGAAAGCACCACCTGAGCCTCCATTGGATAGACGGCGATATCGTTCTCTATCCAATACACAATAGAGGGATTGACGCCCGCCTCGCGTGCTAGCTCGAAGTAGCTGAGTTTGAAGTGTTCGCGGATTTGTTGCGGTGTGGGGAGGAATCTGCGAATCAGGGGAAAGGGCATGGTGATTTGGTCATTGTCTCTGTCGTCGTTCACAAAAAGTATCTTCCTTCCATCGAAAAAGTAGTGGGCTTTGTTTTGCTCCTTCGCAATCATACATACCCTCTACATCCAATTAGCTTAACAATAGCCGCTCTATTACAAAAATATAGGTAGCTTTTACGCTGAATTATGAAGGGAAAGTGCTATTTATTGGCAGATTTAGAGCAACTTTTAAGCCATATTCTGCTCAAAATTGAGAGTATCGACAAAACCTTATGATTGCAGTCGTGATTTCTTCCTAGTCCTTAGGCTGAAATATGGTATACTTGCGGTGAGTTGAGCGTTTTGCATACAAGAAGCGAGCATACTACGTGATGTAAAGAGGTGGCGGCATGACGAAAAAGGCCGAGGAAAGTCCCTATCCCAACCGTGTGAAGGATGTTATCAAGCAAAAAGGCTATACCATTCAAGAGGTTGCTGATGCAGTCAGTATTCCTCATCGTACCCTCACCGATTACACGACGTGTAGACGACCTGTGCCGAGGGAGAGCTTGAGAAAACTAGCTCGTTATCTCAAATGCCCAATTCATGAATTGACAGCAGAACCCGTACATTCACCTTTGTCTCTTGAAAGGCATGAGAGTAGAGAAACTCCTGCGTCGCTTGTAAGAGACGATACAGCACTCTTGATGCTAGAACCAGGAAGCTACGAAATGGATACTTTACGTCGTCAAATGCTGCAGCAAGTGCTAGGGACGACTGGTCTCATTGTGACAGCACCAATGTATGATATGCTTCGTGCCGTTGAAGCTGCTTTAGATTCTCCTGCAAAACAAGATAGAACGATGAGCAATGTTGAGCGCGAAGAGTTCCTGATTCAATGTACCGCAAGTGTGACAGCGTGCTGGCATCTCATGCGTGGGAACCAGCTTATGCTCATAGAGCAAGTTCTTTCGACCTATCTACCGAGTTTACATTCGTTGGTACAACAATCTTCTCACTGGAAGGTGGCGGCAAGTCTTTTAACGCAAGTATATAGGCTGTATGGAATACTTGCACTTCACAAAAATGATCTGCATGCACGCGAAATTTACTGTCAAAAAGCTGCATCTTATGGCAAAATAGCGGAAGATGTGAATTTGCAGTCTGCCGCACTTGGGTCGTTCGCTCGTACTTTTTCCTACAGTCAAAATCCGGCAAAAGCAATTCAGATATATCAAAAAGCTTTAATTGACGAAAGTAACATTACCCCTTTACTCCTGGCGAAACTTTATAGCGAATCGTCTGTAGCCTACGCACAACAAAGACAAGAGCAAGAGGCGTTGCGCTCTATAGCTCTAGCTCAAGAAATCTATCCTGAACATCCTGAAACCGATTCGAGTTTCTTATATGCCGATTTTAACCCTTCGTCTCTTATTTTACACAGTGGACAGGCAAATATTGCTCTAGCACAGCATTCTCGTGATAGTTCCAACACATATGCTCTTCAAGCACAAAAGATTTTCTCTCGTGTTGAGAGTGGTCAAACGAAGGGAGTCATGCCGGAGCGTATCCGTGTTGAAATCATTAACCATCAGGCAGAGGCGTCACTTGCTTTATCCGAACGTGATGAATTTTGTCATTATCTGACAATGGGAGTACAGGGAGCAAAAGAGTTAGGGAGCCAGAAGCGACGCGAAGAGGCGATACATGTGTATAAAGAGGGAAGGAAAAAGTGGCCTGATGAGCCGCAGATTAAAGAATTGGCGGATTTGTTTTTATAACTAAAGGTGATTTACTTGTTTGGCTATGTAGTGGAGGGAAGTCTTCACAGAACAAAAGGATACAACTTTCCACATTTTGTGGAAAGTTGCTACTGCAAAGGATAGCTGTACTATGTCTAAAGAAGAGGAAAAACGGGCACTTACTCCTTTAGAAGGAATAGAGCGCATTCGTCGAGTCATGCATGAAGGACAGGAATATTGGAGTGTGGTCGATGTCGTAGGCTTTCTCACAGAAGCAGCCAATCCCAGTAAATACTGGAACACGATGCGTAATCGTATGCAAGGTGAGGGAGCACAAGAGACCCTTGCACAGATCATCGAACTTCCCATGAAGTCTGCAGATGGGCGACATCGTAAGACTGATGCTATGACGAGACAGACACTGTTTCGCCTTGTGCAGTCCATTCCTTCGGGAAAGGCCGAGCCATTTATCAGAGATGCTACCCCAGAAGAACGAAGGCGCAATGATCATATTACATAGAAGATGAGTCATTGCGTCTTTATTTGGGATATGCGAGCCTTTCTGTATTTTCTAGCTGATGGCGTATATTCGCACGCTCTTCTGCTCTTCTGTAACCTCTAGTGTCGCGCCCATGCCTGCGAGGGCGAGTGATGCGGAGAGGCGTATTGAGCGTGGTATGCGTTTGTTGTGCGCGATGTGTTGTAGCTGGGGAATGGTATTTGGGTCGTTCAGCAGTGTCAAGAGGCTGACGATGGACTGCCGTTCTTGCGCGTTCTCACGATGCAGCGAACGAACGAGTTGTGTGGAGAAACGGGGACCGTAGCGGTCGCTATGAGAGGCCAGCCGTTGTTGTAGCTCGCTTGTGGTAATGCCTGTAGTATGAGTGAGTGAAATTAGCTCGTTGACCTGTCGGCGAAATTGCCTGTGAGACTCAAGCTCGACGATGTTCCAGCCTTCATCAATTGCGGCGTTCTGCTGGAATAGCCTGGCGTCCCTTCTTTCCATCAAGATATGTCCTTCTGGAGACGTAATGTGGCTCCTCACAGTGCTTTTCAGCACACACTTTTTGTTGGTTCAAGTAATTTCGACACTTGAAAACATTTCTTGTCGCGCTGTAAGTAGTTGTAACAGAGCTTGCAACCCCTGTTGTGCGCCGACCCGTTGCTCCTCTGTGAGCGTGGTATCAGCAGCGAACTCGTCCTCATCCAGGAGAAGTGGCTCACCATAGGGATGTACCCATACGTCCAGGAGTAGATCAATCTGCTCGATTACATCGTCGTGTATGTGCGCTGGCGCGGCAACATTGCAGTACCAGCCTCTTCGAGTTCCATCGACACGCTGAATCTCGAAAATATTGAACCAGCGATTTGTGTAGTAGTACTCTGTAAACTGGTCTCCTGGCTCAAAAACGGTGTAGCCGAGGTCCCGCGCTGGAAGCGTCCAGGTGGCTTGAATAACGACTCCATGCGCGAGCTGTTGTATGACCTCGCCGGAGTAACGTATCTTGACCTCGCCCAAAGGGTTTTGCTTTACAACTGTAATCATCTTGTGTACCATGTCGTAGGGGCCATAATTCATTACGCCCCATTGATTCCGTCTCTCAATGGTCGTAAACGTTGTCTATTGGCGCGAGGGCGTGATGAATTATGGCCCCTACACATACGTTTCTCAATGCCTATCAATCTTAGCCCTGCAAACACATTAGATTGTACAATATTTCTACCTAATATGCAATGGTTAGGGAGGGTGAGATTTATGCAATCATCTTTTCGATGGTGTCGAGCAATTCGTCCAGTTCAAAGGGTTTTTTGATGCCGACGAGATTACGCTGCTTGATAGCGGCCTCTGGCAAGTTCGCGCTCATGATAATGGTGGGGATGCCTTTCATATCTTGAGTACATTGTAGGCGGTCATACAGTTCGATACCTGTCATGTGGGGCAGTTGATAATCTAAAATGAAGAGATCGGGTCTGACCCCTTTTGTGATTTCTAAGGCTGAGAAACCGTCGGGGACAGTCATAGCCGTATATGGCGTTGACTGTGAAATCGCGTAGACGAGTACTTCGCCAATAGAGGTGTCATCTTCTACAATTAGCGTGATTTTTGCCATTGAATTGCTGTCTTCTCTCATCCTTATGCCTACTTTTATAGGGTTACAAGATATGGTACGTTGCGGAAGAAAGAGAAGTTTCAGTATGTGGCTATTGAAATACCTTAAATATGTCTTTATCTGTTTTTGTATTATCATAAATACCACCAAGACCGACGCGGAAACCGCAACGTTCATAAAATACCGTAATCTCCGGTTCAAAGTCAACATGAATGATTGAAATTCCATGCTCTTGTATATGCGTGATTGCTTTCCCTACTAATGCTTTGCCGATGCCCTGTCGTTGCAGAGAAGGATGCACCATCACGTCGAGTAGCACTGCGTGACGCACACCGTCGCTGAGAATGGCGCACCATGCAAGCAATGTACCTGTAGCGTCGAAGCTTCCCACTGTTGCCCAATAGTTTTGTAGTGCGGCGGGGTAGTCCTCTTCTTGCCGCTCCCATCCAACTGCTTCACGTAAGTCACAGATAGCTTTGGACGAGACTGTTGGGTTGGTGGTGAAGGATATGTGCGGCATAGTTATCTTTCCTTACTCAACAAAATTCGTAGGGACCAGATGTATCGCGTCCTTTGCTCAATTCATTGAGCAAGATTCTTGTTGAGCCGTGTATACAAGCCATCTCAATATTCAACGGTTTTCGTAGGGACCAGATGTATCGCGTCCGAGGGCGCAATTCATTGAGCGAGATTCTTGTTGAACCGTGTATACAAGCCATCTCAATCTGATCTCGCGTGATAAATCACGCAGCGGACGCGATACATCTGGTCCCTACGAAAAATCGGTTGCATGTGAGACAATCCCTGTTATAAAAACAACGTCGTTTTATATGTAAGTCCCATCATCATATACCAAGTCAGCGACCGTATGCTATACTGAGGCCACTATGCTAAGTCTTGATTTTGTGCGACAACATCCTGAAAAAGTACGGAAGACATTGCGGCTGCGACGCGACTCTCAATCAATAGATGAGTTATTACGTCTCGCTGAGTCGCGGCGTGGCCTTGCGACACGATGCGATGGGCTGTATGTTGTGTTGAAGGACCAGAAAGAGGCGGCCCGAACCGCCCCGGTCGAGCAGAGAGCGGCATTGAGTCGGCAGGTCAAGGCGACGACGCAGGAGGTGCGCACACTCGAATTGCAGATGTCGGATATCTCCTCTCGCTTGCACCCACTTCTGCTCAGCTTACCAAACATTCCGCATGAGAGCGTGCAGGAGGGGAACGACGAGAGCGAGAATCGTGAGATAGTGCGCTGGGGAAATCCATCTGTCGCCCATTTTGAGTTATTGCCGCACTGGGATATTGGTGAACGTTTAGGCATTCTCGATAGCGAGAGCGGTGTCAAGGTCGCAGGTAGTCGTTTCGTCACTTTGAAAGGAGCGGGCGCACGGCTCGAGCGTGCTCTCATTTCGTTTATGCTCGACGTGCATACGCGTGAGCATGGCTACACAGAGGTTATGCCACCGCACCTTGTGAAGCGTCCGGTGATGCAGGCAGCAGGCCAATTTCCTAAATTTGAGGATCAGGTGTATGCATGTGCGGCGGATGAACTCTATCTTAATCCTACTGCCGAGGTGCCGTTAGTTGGTATGCAGAGCGATACTACTTTTGCGTTTGATGAGTTGCCACTGCGTCAGGTCGCGTGGACAACGGCATATAGGCGCGAAGCTGGCTCAGCCTCACGACAGACGCGCGGCTTGATGCGGTTGCATCAATTTAACAAGGTTGAGCTTTTCCAGATCGTGCAACCAGAGTTCTCCTATGATGTCCTTGACCAGATGGTGGGACATGCCGAAACGATTCTGCAGCGGCTCGACCTGCCGTATCGCGTGACGACACTGTGTACTGCTGATTTGCCCTTCGCTGCGGCAAAGACGTTTGACATCGAGGTATGGATGCCGGGGCAGAAAGAGTATGCCGAGGTCTCTTCGATTAGCAATTGTGAGACATTTCAGGCGCGACGTGCCAACATCAAATACCGTAGCGAGGGCACGCACTCCGAACTGGCACATACGCTGAATGCCTCTGGCCTTGCCGTTGGGCGCACAATGGCGGCTCTTTTAGAGACATATCAACAAGCCGATGGCTCTGTGATTATTCCAAAGGTACTGCGTCCGTACATGGGAAGCTCTTTGTTGTCTGCGCCCCAAAAGTAGATAAACGTTTTTCGATAGCCATTTTGTCATTCCCCCCTTCCAAATTTGAAGAGACTATGTTATAGTAAAAAGAGTCATGGAGAGATGGCAGAGTGGTCTATTGCGACTGTCTTGAAAACAGTTGGGTTAACAGCCCCGGGAGTTCGAATCCCCCTCTCTCCGTAAGGAAAGAGGCTTCAAAGCCTCTTTTGCTTTTTTACAGATGCTTCTACACAGTATTTGGGGGGAAAGAAGTATCGGTGTTACCCAGACTTCAACCTGGGGAATTCAATAAAAAGCGCGTAATATGTACTCAATTTATTTCTTGCTTCTTGAAGAGCTATTATGCGTTTTTGGATGGACGGTGAAGTATTGTGTCACGTATAGGTATACTTGGAAAGCTGAACATAGCTAACGTCTTAGAGCGTATAGAGGTATTTACGAAGACCGGACTGCTTGTGATCAAACAAGATACGCAGTGGGTTGAGTTTTATTGCCGTGAAGGAAAATTGTTGTGTACGGGACCTATCCGAACCGACGCAACGTTAGGCGAGCGACTTCTACAGGATGGCGTAATTTCTGCACAGATGTTGCAGAAAACAATGCTTGCGCTTGGCGCTGCTGTGCCCAGTGAAACGCGTATTGCATTGATGCTGATGGACCTGGGATTTGTGAAACGCGAAGAACTGCGGACATGGACCGCGCAAAAAACAGAGGAAATTATTCGTGCAGTTTTAGCCTGGACAAGCGGTGATATATATTTCGAGGAAGACTCAGCACCACCAGCGGAACGACTTCTTGTCTCACTTGCAATTTCTACGCTTCTTGCCTCTGTACATACGCCTCCGGTTGTGGTATCCAGTCCAGTTGTCCAAAGTGCTTTACAGGAACAAATCCCAGCCGCAAATACGCCAGAGTCGATTCCTGCAATTCGTGATGCCTCTCAGTCACCTACACTAGTCGATTCTTCGCAGTTCTTTGGAGAAGCGGCGCAAGATGTTCTACAATCGACTCCTCCGTATATTTCTGCCAGTGCTTTATTGCCATCTTTTGAAGGTGCTATTACCACTGGTCCTATCGTTCCCCCCTCGCCACAATCTCCAGTATTGCCACAAGTTCCTGTAACAACGCTTCCAGCACCGCCCGCGAAACAGGTAGACACTTCATTTATGCGCCCCGATATGGTATTGGTACCTGCAAGTCTTGTGGAGCCGCACGATCAACCAGTGCAGATAACACCTGAGCAGTGGCAATTACTGGCAAGGGCTGATGGGCACACAACGTTACAGGACCTGTGTACCACTCTTCATTTAGAGCGAACGAAGGTACTTACGCTCGCAGGTCAACTTGTTGCCGAACACATTATTCATGTGTTGCCACCACAATCCGTAGCTCCGCAAGAGATGTCGCCAGCCTCACGTGAGATCGAGAATTCTGGTCTGGCTCATGGCATGGTAACGCCGGGGCAAGCCGCCGCGATGCAGACTCCGTGGGGTAATTCTCAGCCATCATCTACACCAGGACCGCAATTCTCGCCAACACTTGAGACGCAGTCGCAGTGGGGCAACGGTGGCAACGGTGCGAAATTTGTGCCGGGACAAGGCTGGGTCGCGTCCATGCAGCCGCTACAGCCATTGCAACCCAATGGGTTTGGTGCTAGTGGTATTTACGCATCAGTGAGTGATAAATAGTAGAGATAGCACAGAAACAAAGAGAGGACTGTGTTTTTCTGGAGGAGTGTGGAATGGGACGGAGTGTATCGCTCTCTCGCGCGTCGTCACGAGACGAGGCAAGCATCGAGCAGATGCTTATTGGGAACAGTGTTGTCATGCGCAGTACACAGGATACCATTCGGCAGGTTGCGCACTATCCCGACACGACTGTTTTGCTACAGGGAGAAAGCGGAACGGGTAAAGAGGTTGCGGCTCGCGCTATTCATCTGCTGAGCCGTCGAGCTTCTCATCAGTTTAGTCCCATCAACTGTGCTGCTATTCCAGATACGCTACTCGAAACGGAACTCTTTGGCGTCGAGGCGGGGGCTTTTACCGATGCAAAGGCGTCGCGCGATGGCTACGTCTTACGTGCCGACGGTGGAACGCTGTTCCTCGACGAAATTGGTGCCATGCCATTCGCGTTACAGGCTAAGTTGCTGCGCTTTCTGGAAACGCGCAGCTTTCGCCGCATTGGGGGCACAAAAGAACTGCATGTCGATTTGCGCGTCATTTCTGCGACAAACCTCGACCTGAAAACGGCGGTTGCACAAAAAATCTTCCGTGACGACCTCTTTTATCGTTTACAGGTTATCACGATTCGCCTACCAGCTTTGCGCGAGCGGCGCGAAGATATTCCGCTACTTGTCGAACACTACCTGCAGAAGAATAGCACCATCCATAGCGCGGACGGACAGCCATTGAAGATAAGCGAGGATGCTCTTGCGCTACTAGAACGTTACGACTGGCCTGGAAATGTACGCGAACTTTTTGGTGTGTTGCAACATAGTAGTATTCTCTGCGATGGGGTTGAGATTTGCCCACAAGACCTCCCCGAAAACGTGCGTCTTGCAGGAACAAGTGCAAGTGAGCGTTTACAAGAGCTACGGCAACAGTTGCATCTACCCACTGAGGGAATCGACCTGATCGCGTTTTTGAGCGGCATCGAAAATACCTTTATTCGTGAAGCCCTCGAACTTTCGGGTGGAAACCAGGTGCAGGCGGCGGCATTGCTAGGTATGTCGCGCGATAAACTACGCTACCGCCTGTCACGGATGTAGGAGTGTTGCGAGCTTACTTTGCCCAGGGTGGCGTACCTATCTCGTGCCCATCAGCCATTGTTGCATGCGTTTCTACTGGTAGGCAAACAATTGCATGCGCTATTGTATCTCCACCGGCTACTTGAAGTAGTGATCGTGCAGGAACGTTTATTGCATCTCCCGCGTGAAGTTCAAAATTCTCACTCGCAACCGATACCGTTATCGAGCCATCGAGTAACACAAAAACTTCTTCATGATCGAGCCAATGGAGAGCAGCTTTGGCATTTGGCTCGACTTCCAATTGCCAGGTACATAACTCGGTTGCACCACGACTTGGTGCCGTCAAGCCTGTGAAATGAAAACCTTCTACAGTAAATGTGGGAGCATCAGCTTTTCGTACAATAGACATAGTTATTCTCCTTGAATGTACTCAACGGTACGAAATCGACTTTCATATGGTCAATATGCTTGACCATATGATTAGTATACACTGGATAGATTAGATAGTCAAGCATGTTGACTATTATATATTGTACAATGATGTTGATTCAAGGAAATGATATAAGAGGAAGGCGTGTTGTGTCTGAAATATCTCCTTCATATAGGCTTATTACATTAATAGCGACGACTTGGAGTATCCTTGTTGAGGAGCTTCAGACAGAGCTTGCCAAAGTGGGCTATGGTGATATCCGACCGGCGCATGGTTTTGCTTTCCAGTTATTTGCGCCAAATGGAACGACTGGAAATGAGTTAGCCGAACATTTAGGAGTTACGAAGCAAGCGGCAAGTCAGATGATTGACTATCTTGAGGAACATGGCTATGTTGTAAGAAAGCCGCATCCAACTGATAAGCGTGGCAAGCTCGTGATATTGACTCAAAAAGGCTGGGATTGTATTCAGGCGGTGGAAACTATTTTTGCAACATTAGAGAGACGTTGGTCTGAGGTTTTAGGCGATGAACATATGAATATATTGTGTACAGACCTCAGCCATCTCATACGTGCCTCGAATAGTGATATTGTGTCTTACCGCTTGCGACCTTCATGGTAGGATTATGATCCTTTGACGAATTATACTTCGGGCCAATCCAGCATCATCGCCTTTATCGTATCACCAGCTTTCACGGTAACGCCGCCCTCTGGCACAATTAAAAAAGCGTTGGCTTGTAGTAGAGAGGTCGTGATGTTGGAGCCTTGATTGCCGGTTGTGTGGGCAGCGAAGTGGTCATCGTGCCACTCGACATGCGCTCGGACGTAGTGGCGACGCATAACGCGATCTTGTATGTCGTCTTCAACAACTACGTTGACCTGTGGTTTGAATAGTCGTGTGTGGCCTTGCATTTTGCGTAGTATGGGATAGCCGAAGAGTTCAAA
Organism: uncultured Ktedonobacteraceae bacterium; assembly: GCA_964250805.1. Lineage (GTDB taxonomy): Bacteria > Chloroflexota > Ktedonobacteria > Ktedonobacterales > Ktedonobacteraceae > JBBQVS01. The sequence continues at coordinate 54,351 of CAXUHG010000011.1, forward strand.
CGTGACCGCGCTAGAAACGGGATTGCCGGGGAGTCCTAACAGGGGCACGTTGCCGACGGAGCCGAAGGCAACGGGCTTGCCGGGTCGCATGTTGATACGCCAGAAGTCGATGTTGCCTTGTTCCGTCATAATATCCTTCACAAGATCGAAATCGCCGACGGAGACGCCGCCAGAGGTCAAGATGAGGTCGTAGGTCGTGGCCTCGCGGAATTTCTCGCGTAAACTTTCTACTGTGTCTTGTGCCACACCGAGACGCGTCGCTTCTATACCTGCACGTCGCAGCATTGCCTCTAGTAGGTAGCTGTTGCTATTGCGAATCTTGCCAGGAGAGAGTGGCGCGTCGATGTCGATAAGCTCGTCGCCAGTGGCGAGAATTGCTACGCGTGGACGACGAATGACAGAGACATGCGCATACCCAAGCGTCGCCAGGATACCGATTTCCCACGGTCCGATTTCGGTGCCGCGCTGAATAACGACTTGTCCCGCATGCATATCTTCGCCCGCTGGACGAATATTGTTGCCTTGCGCGACCTCTTGTTGTACCTCTACCCAGGTTCCATCATTGGAGGTCAATTCAACCTGGATAACCGCATCAGCACCAGGAGGGACAGGCGCACCCGTCATGATACGTATAGCCTCGCCCTCTTGCAGGGCGCGGTCGGCGACATAGCCCGCCGCGACTGTGCCACTTATACGTAGATGTGCCGACTGCCCATTGTTTGAGCGACTATCCTGACTGCGTAGTGCAAAGCCGTCCATCGCCGAGTTCGCAAAGGGAGGCATGTCTTCATGTACAACAATATCTTGTGCTAGCACCAGTCCTTGTGCAGATGTAAGGAGTGTTTCGATGCTCTCTAATGGAGAAATTTGCGCCAGGATGCGTGCAAGAGCCTCTTCTACGCTGATCATTGTTACATCCTCCTTTGTAAGGCCAATTATCGACCACGATATGAGAATGTTTCGTAGGGACCAGATTTATCGCGTCCGTTCGCGTGATTTATCACGCGAGAGATTGCAATATGTCTGTATATAGTATCAACAAGAATTTCGCGCAATGAATTGCGCCTCGGACGCGATAAATCTGGTCCCTACGAAAATCGTAGCATGATGATTGCAATTGTGATTACGACGAAACAAAAGAAGCCTGACACACCAAATAAGAGTAATGCCAGACTTCTTTGAAAAATAGTACCTCGTACGGGATTCGAACCCGTGATCTCCGCCTTGAAAGGGCGGCGTCCAAGGCCGCTAGACGAACGAGGCTTGTGGCTACAGTGTGCCTTCACACGTTTATACCAACGTTGCGATTGTACTCTATCCATGTGGCTTTGTCAAGGACAATTTTGCTATAGTTATTCGTGTAATTGAAAAAGATAGTGCGTATCGCTGTTATCTATGTTACAATGGTCTCCGGTCATTAGCAAAACAAGAAGGTGTCAAAAATATGGCAAACGAAAAGGATCGTTCCGCAGCTCACCGTCGCGAGCAGATGCGTCAGCAGCGGCAGCAGCGAGATAGTCAAAATACACAGAGGCAGCAGCAGTCGAAAACGCGCAAACGTCGCACCACGCGACGTGGCATCAATCCCTGGTGGTATATCGGGAGCGTTCTCGTCGTACTTGCTGTGGTTGTTGTATTCTTTATCTTTATTGCGCGACAGCAAGGCAGTGCTGTGACAGCAGGTACAACAGACTCAAGTGTGTTGAAGCAAGTAACGAGCGTCAATCCCACGCTTCTCTCGCAAGTAGGCACTGCGGATGTAAAAAATAATTTTCAGGCAGTCAAACAGAAACAGCCAATTCTGATGGGACCTACAGGCAAGCCAGAGTTTCTGTACTATGGTGCGGAATTTTGCCCATATTGCGCAGCTCAGCGTTGGGGCATCACTGTGGCTCTCAGCCGTTTTGGAACATTCACAAAGTTGCCGGAAATTAGCTCATCTAGTAGCGACGTAGATCCAAACACGGCAACCTTTTCATTTTACCAGAGTAGTTATAGCAGTAACTACGTTGACTTTGTGTCGTTAGAGGCAGAGGATGGGCAGGGGCAACCGCTACAAAAGTTGACGCCAGACCAGCAGAAAATTATCGACACGTACAATGGACCGCCGTACACACAGTCGGCTGGTTTCCCATTCATTGACGTGGGCAACCAGTATGTTGTTCCCGGCCCTACCTTTGATCCCAGCATACTTGCGGGCATGTCGCAGAAAGATATTGCAGCCTCGCTTTCAAGCACCGACTCGGAGGCATCGAAGCAGATTATGGCGACTGCCAACTACTTGACTGCTTCGATCTGTTTAATTACCAATAACCAACCAGGGAGTGTATGTAGTGACTCGACTATCCAGCAGATTGCTCAGTCGATGCCCAAGGCTACTGCGAACAATAGCAGTTCGCAATTAGCAACTAGCTCTAGCTCATTCGACATAAATGTTCCGTCCCGTCGAAGAGTGTAACGCTCCAAACTTCCAAAAAAACAGGTCTGCACTTAACTTAGTGCAGACCTGTTTTTTTGGAAGTTTGGAGCCTCGTATATACTGTAAGTATAAATATGTTGATATGTGGATGTAGGAGGATCAGTTATGAAATACGAGCAGCCAGATTTTACTCGCGAGTCGCCTTCGGAACGTTTTATGCCCCCAATGTTACGTTTACCCCAACTTTCGTCATTGCCAATAACCCCATTACCTGGAGAGGAAACGCGACAATTTCAGCAAACGCCAAGAAGAGTGCAATCCCAATTTATTACAGCACCGCCGCACACCGAGCCATTAAGAGGCTCTTCCTTGATACTCAATACAGAAGAGAGTGAAACGGCTTTGTTGCCGACGCCACAGGTACCATTTCCTATGCATCATCGAGCTATTGCGCGTTCACTGCGTAGTGGCGTGACCTATATTCCACCTTCCCTGAAACGGAATAGGGAAATGAACATGGTCGATGCCGTAATTGCCTGTGTTGCGTTGCTACTGTTTATCTTGCTACTCTACTATTATTTTTCCGCGTAATCCCTACTAGTCCACCAATCTTGATTTGATGAGTAAAAGTAGGGGTCTAATTGAAGGTTGGTGGACTACTACCCATAAGGTTGCGTCGCTAGCGTCTATCCTGATACAATGTAGAGCAATTGATTATGATTTCACCAGACTCCAGAAGCATCGACTCGTGGCGAGTGTATGTTTGAGTCGTGTGCGTAGGAGTAGCAGACCACTCGCCACCGAGGAAGTATCTATAGTCACGTAAGAAAACGCTTGAAGGCCATTCGCGGCTTCATGAGCGGCTGGCTACACATTTTGACTCTCTACTGTGTCGTAGAAGTACGCTTCTTACGCTGGCGTAAAGGTCTCTGGCGTCGCCTATTATATGGGGTTACACAAACAGATATGAAACAAACGTTGCTCATCGTGCGTCATGGGCAAACGATCTGGAATGTCGAGCATCGTCTTCCAGGTCAGCTTGAAGGCGTCGCGCTCAATGATAATGGGCGGCAGCAAGCAGCGCGACTTGCCGAGGCACTCACCGTGCTGCCCGTTAGTGCCATCGTCAGTAGTCCTCTCGAACGCGCCCTCGATACCGCTGAATTCATTGCTAAAGGCCGCGACATCCCGATCCAGCTAGAGCCGGACCTGATGGATACGAATATTGGCAAGTGGGCAGGGCAGGTCATCGAAGAGATCGCCAAAAACGATCCTGCGTGGAAAGAGTATGTGCGCGATCCTTTGAAGGCACCCGAAGGCGTCGAGACGTTTCCACAGGTGCAACAGCGCGTACTGGCTGCGGTCGAACGTTGGCGGAAGCGGGAAGACATTGGTCCGTATCCCGTTTTTGTGGCGCATGCTGACGTGGTAAAGCTGCTCATCGCGCATTATTCGGGACTGGATGTAGCGAAAGCTGGCAGTATCCACATTGATAACGCCTCCGTCAGCCTTGTGGAATTAGAGAACGAGCAATCACCGCAGGTAGTCGCCATTAGCTGGAGTCCTCATCCCGGCTGGCTCAAAGCTCCAACACCCGAAATTCTAAAGAAACCCACGCCTACCGAGGAACAGGGCGAGCAAAAAGAATAGATACGTAGGAAGAACCTTGAATTCTTCCTTATTCATATGAAAGGGAACGACGGTATGTTTGACCCACATGACCCCTATGAACGCTATTACTGGCATTACGAGTCACGACGCCCGCTTTCGGTGGCGCAAATCATTGCTCTACAAAGTGTCGATGCGGAAACTGCTGGTCTCGTCTGGCTTTTACTAGAGTCGGGTGCCTCACTCACGGTTGCAGGTCCAACCGACCCTCAGCCAGGAGTAGGCAAAACGACGACGCTCAATGCCTTGCTGCAATTTCTGCCCGAAGGCACTGCCTTGGTTTATATGTCCGGCATGTACGAAAATTTTGCGTTTACCCGTATTCCAGAAATTGACCCTGCGACAACGTATGCGCTATGCAACGAGGTGAGCGATCATCTTCCCATTTATATGTGGGGACGTATTGCCCGCCGCTACCTGACGCTGCCAGGCAAAGGGTACCATGTGGCGACGAGTGTCCATGCCGATACGATTGACGATGTGATGAACATGTATAGCAACGACCTCCACCTCGTGCCAGAGGACGTGCGACGCCTCGGCCTCATTATCAATATAGGGCTTGTCGGACGTGCCTATCCACCGCGCCGTCGCTGGTTCTCGACTCATTTTGTGCGACCTGTGGCAGCCTCGAACAAGCCCGATGAGATTGTGCCTGTGCCGCTCTCGCTCTGGAACAAGTACGATGATACCTTTGAGCATGCCGACCAGTCAATTCTCGACGAACTGGCATCGTATGTGGGAGTGACGCCGCAGGAGTTCAACAAGGCTCTTCAACTGCGCATCGATTGCCTGAAAGACATCTCGCAAGGCTCTGGCATTGGGGCGCAAGAGATGTTCGAGGCGGTGAACGACCTGCGTACACGTTCTGCACAGCAGCCCTAAGCTGAATAAAGAAATAGAAATTCTTCTTGTAATGTTCTCTATAATGAGATTGGTAATATTAAGAAAGGAGGTATCCGCTATGTTGGGACCGAATACACGTGTCGGCGATGGACGCTGGCCCCGCATCTATGCTGAACATTGCTAACAACTCGGAAGAAAGAGGAGCATTCTATCCATGTCTCATACCATAGCCATGCTTAGCATTCACACGTCTCCACTCGCTAGCCCTGGACGTACAAAAGATGCAGGAGGCATGAATGTATACATTCATGCATTGGCAACCGAACTAGGCCATGAAGGTCATACCGTTGATATCTTTACTCGTAGAACAGACGAATTCACACCTTCCATTGTACAAATCGCGCCGCGAGTGCGCGTGATTTCTATTGAAGCAGGCCCGCCAGAAACCATTCATAAAAATAGCCTGTATCCATACATGTCTTCTTTTGCCTCTTCAGTAGCGACATTTGCTCATAGAGAGGCGCGTACCTATGGTATTCTGCATAGCCATTACTGGCTTTCAGGCGTTGTGGGCGCACAACTTGCGCGACGCTGGAACATTCCTCACGTTATGATGTTTCACACTCTTGCTCGCCTCAAACAACTTGCTATTCAGACTGCCAACGAACTTCGTTCTAGCTCCGCTCAGGCAGTCAGCAAGGAAGGACTGGCTAATCCTGATGAGCAAGAGTCACTGCAACGGCTGGATATGGAACAAACGCTGCTGCAATCGGTTGATTGTGTAATCGCCGCGACTGCTGAAGAGCGCACACAAATGATGCGCTATTGTGGTGTGAGTGCGAGCCGTATTCAAGTTATTCCTTGTGGCGTCGATCTCGAATTATTCGTACCTCATGACCGTCGGTTGATGCGAGAACGGTTCGGGCTGAATCCGCAACGCCCTGTCGTACTCTTCGCTGGACGGCTTGATCCGTTTAAGGGACCCGACGTTTTGTTACGGGCGGCGGCACTGATGGAGCAAGATGCACAAATTGTGATTGTTGGTGGAGCCTTGAGTGGTGATAAAGATGTACAAAACTTGCAAATTCTTGCGACGGAGCTTGGCATAGAGCCGCGTGTGCGCTTCCTGGGTGCGCAACTCCAAGAGGTATTGCCACAATTATATAGCGCGGCGGATGTAACGGTGGTGCCATCGTATCATGAAAGCTTTGGTCTCGTTGCCGTCGAATCGCTGGCATGCGGTACGCCCGTTGTTGCTACGCGAGCAGGAGGCTTGATGACGATTGTGCGTAACGATGAAAATGGCTATCTGGTGCCACGTTGTCCTGGCTTCTTCGCGGAGCGGCTGGATGCCATTCTCCGTAATCCAGATATTCAGGCGCGTTTGCAAGCTGAAGCACGCCGCTCCGTCTCGCATTTTAGCTGGCAGAGCGTCGCTAAGAGTGTGAATGAGGTGTATGACGATTTGGTGGATGAGCCAAGTATGATTGAAATGTTCTCATAAGTCAAAATAATGATGAGATAAATCAAGAAAATGGCTTGTCATTTTCTTGATTTATCTCATCATTATTTTGACTTATATAACGTATGTTACAGAAATTATGGAAAACTCCTATCCCAAAGGGTAGACTTTTCGTCCTCTCTATGGTATAATTCTGTTCATTAGCAAGACACATGTATCACCCTACCTATCATGACAACGTAGTTTTTGGTTTGTTAGGCAACAGGCATCCGGGTAGTTGCCGGATGAGGATTGGAATGCGTATGTGTTCAGTCACATTGAAAATGCTTTCAGCATCGTCGCTGCGATTGGCACGAATCGTCTTGGTGAAATTTGGCGCGTAGACTCACACTAGGGACAGTATGTTCCTGGTGTTTTTTTTTATCAAAGTGCAACATCATTCTTATTCACGCACTGGTTTTCGGGCTCATTGATTTTTTTCCTTCCTTGGGCCAGGACCTTACCGTTGGTAGAGGTCGTCGAATCACAGTATCTTGAAAGGAGACACTTCCTTACATCCTGCGTGCCTTATTTATGAGGGGGGAACCGCGCAGTACATTCTTAGAGTGCGATACGACGGATGCCTACATTTGTGCAATAGGGCATAGAGCAGTAGGCTACGCCACTGAAGCGTATAGAACACGAAGTCAACGTGGGCGCGGAGTGGTTGCTAGATTTTCAAGGAGATAGCACATGAACTCAAGTATGATCAGCAAAATCGCAAAAGCCAAGAGATATGCAGAGGAACCAGAGCGTATTCAATTTACCCACTTTGAAGCGAAATTTCAGGGTGAGAATGATGTACACACCACAAAATTTGACGATGGCGAGTGGACCTGTACCTGCCGCTTCTTCGATGACTGGGGCGATTGCTGCCACACAATGGCGATGCAGCGCGTTCTAGGCGTCACCATTCCTTCTATTCACCGACATGGAGTTCCTACTGGGCTTGGTACTAGCCCGTTGGTACACTAAATCGGGCATTCCCATTTTTGTTCGTAAAAAGAAGGGCGTTATGAAGAAGGGCGTGATAAATCAGGCCCCTACTGTACGCAGACCGCGTAGAACCAAAACCTCAAGAAGCACTGACCGCTGGACGGCAGTGCTTCTTGAGGTTTTGCCATAATGGAAATGAACGAAATAACACGGTAAGTACCAACGGACGCCCACAAGGGGCTACCCTACTATATGACGCTCTTGCGTGCGGAACACGCCGTGTATAGTAGGGTAGCCCCTTGTGGGCGTCCGTTGCAATCTGCATCATCAAACCCACAAAATGTTTTATGCCGCTATTCCTGTGAAGTAGAGAATAATGATTGCCGCGAACATAATAGCAGCGAGTACCGCAATGAAAACGAGGTCTCTGCGCACGTAGGAGTAGTGTTCCGCCGTGATAAGTGTCACATTGCTGCGCTTTGTGCGTTGCGGGGTCTTGTTTGCCGCTAGTCGGGTCGCCGCGCTACTCTTTGGTACGACTGCTACAGGAGTCTCTACCACCTCTTTTGGCTCAGCCACTACGGGTTGCTCTACAACTCTTCTTGTTTCCTTTGCAGAAGCAGGCTTTGTAGGTGCGACCTCTGTAGCAACACTGCTGGAACGAACTCGCTTCTTAGGAACCGTTGGTAACGCATCGAGGTCGGAAGAAGACTGAGCTTCTACTGTGGTTGCGCTTGTCTCGAAAGTTGTCTCTTCAGGTGAGGAAACGATCTCTTCGTCCTCCAACTCCTGAACTTGAGAGATGGGGCGAACCAATTCAAAACTTTTTTGTGTCTTTAGCTTAGTGCGCTGCACTCCGCTGCGTGCAGGCGTTGATTTCTTAGGCATGTTTGCTACTCCCTGCCCGACAGCCACGAAACACATTTCGGCTTTTCGAGCGTCTCTACATTCTTAGTACGTACCGTTGTTATAGCACGATTATGTCAAATAATACACGATCCGAATAAGGCACATTTACGAGTTCTTCTAAATACTTAGAGCCACTATCCGCGAATGAAAAAAAGGTCATCGCCGCTATTATACACGAAACGTGTAGCCTCGTCGAGTGGGTACCACTTGGCAATTTGACAAAAACGGCCTCCTATGCTACTCTTAGCGTGGCATGGAAGGGCACTATATGTACCGCAAAGACTTATAATAACTGCGATGGCAAGAGGCTAGCTCCAAGAACGGCTAGTCCTTTTTTAGAATTATAAGCATAGTAATGCAAATGAAGAAGATACGCCTGTAGGGACCGACTTATCACGTCCTGCCAGCATCTCGATTGCCGACGAGGACGCGATAAATCGGTCCCTACCCCTTTATCTAGTATAAACATTTTCTCAACACGAAACAGGAAAACATCATGGCACGAATAGTCGTCGCAATGAGCGGTGGCGTGGATAGCTCTGTCGCTGCTGCACTTTTGAAAGAGCAAGGTCACGAAGTCATCGGAATTATGCTACGCCTCTGGTCTGAGCCAGGAGTGATCGAGGCGGAGGACGATGGCGTTGAGCGCGTGGTACAGAACAAATGCTGCTCGCTCGAAGCGGTTGATGATGCGCGTCGTGTGGCGCGTATGCTCGATATTCCATTCTATCTTGTCAATGTCGAGGACGAGTTCAAGCATAAAATCGTTGACACCTTCTATGAAGATTACGTCGCAGGGCGCACGCCGAATCCGTGCCTGAACTGCAATCGTCATATTCGCTTTACCGTGCTGCTCAACCGCGCTCTTGCGCTTGACGCCGACTATCTTGCGACAGGTCATTATGTGCAGGTAGACGACTCTCCTGTAACGGGCAAGCGACGTTTACGGCGAGGTGTAGACCCGGATAAAGACCAGTCCTACGTGCTACATGTTCTCAACCAACATCAGCTCGCGCATGCCTGTTTTCCCCTTGGCGGCTATACCAAGCCACAGGTGCGAGCAATGGCGGCGGAACGCGGTATGACGGTTGCGACAAAAGCCGAGAGCCAAGAGATATGTTTCGTCGCGCAAAACGATTATCGCGGCTTCATTGACCGTTATGCAGTCAAGCAGGGCGATTATGAGCCAGAGCTTGTTGGAGCAGGCGTGGCTACCAGTAACACTCCGCTGATTACTCTGCCCAAGCCTGGGGCGATTATCGATCAGCAGGGAAGAGTGCTGGGGCGGCATCGCGGTTTAGCCTACTACACGATTGGGCAGCGCAAAGGGCTAGGACTCACCTCGCAAGAAGCGTTGCACGTTCTCAAGATCGACGCCGAGCAGAACGCGATCACGGTTGGGCCAGCCGCTGCGCTGGAGAAGCAAACATTCATTGTCGGCACTATGCACTATCTCAGCGGAGAGACGCCGACAGCACCCTTTGAGGCGTTTGTACGAGTGCGCTACAAAGCCGCTGAACAGCCCGCGCTGGTGACTCCTATCGAGGGAAACCGCGCGGAGGTCACACTAAAAAATCCACAGCGAGCTATCACCCCTGGACAGGCAGCCGTGTTTTATGGCGGTGCGGATGGTGATGAAGTGTTGTGCGGAGGCATCATTGCATGACGGATCAAGCACATATCAGGAATTTTTGTATCGTCGCCCACATTGATCACGGCAAGTCAACACTTGCTGACCGCTTGCTAGAATATACTGGCACGGTCTCGAAACGCGAACTCCAGGAGCAGACGCTCGACCAGATGGATTTAGAGCGCGAAAAAGGTATTACCATCAAGGCACAGGCGGTGCGTATGCGCTATACGGCCCTTGATGGCGAGGAATATGAACTCAATTTGATCGACACCCCTGGACACGTAGACTTTACCTATGAGGTCTCCCGTAGCCTCGCCGCTTGCGAAGGTGCGCTACTGGTGATCGACGCAACGCAGGGTATTGAGGCGCAGACGCTGGCGAACTTGTATCTTGCTCTCGAAGCTGACCTCAATATCATTCCGGTCATCAACAAAATTGATTTACCGAGTGCCGAGCCTGAACGCGTGATGCAAGAGGTCGAAGAGGTAATTGGGATACCGAAAGAGGAGTGCATCCTGGCCTCGGCGAAAGAGGGTATTGGGACGCAAGACATCCTTGAAGCCGTCGTGAAGCAGATGCCACCACCAAAGGGCGATCCAGATAAACCGCTACGTGCGCTGGTCTTTGACTCACACTACGATGCATACAAAGGCGTTATTGCTTACCTACGTGTTGTTGACGGTCAACTCCATACAGATGAACGTGTCTCAATGATGGCAGTTGGTAGTTCCACTGACATTCTCGAAGCCGGCTACTTTCATCCACGTCTTACAGCGGTGGGAGGACTGACAACGGGTGAAGTGGGCTATATCGCGACGGGCTTCAAAAACGTCAAAGATTGTCGTGTCGGCGATACCGTGACTGTTCCCAGCGCATTAGGTAGTGTCGAGATGCTCCCCGGTTACAAACCCGCGAAGCCAATGGTCTTCGCGGGTATTTATCCGGTCGAGGGTAACGAATATCCGCTCCTACGTGAAGCTCTTGATCGCTTGCTCCTCAACGATGCCTCGCTGTTCTACGAGCCGGAGACCTCGAATGCGCTAGGCTTCGGCTTCCGTTGTGGCTTTCTAGGTCTGCTGCATATGGAGATTATTCAGGAGCGTATCGAGCGCGAGTACAACCTGGATATTCTAGCAACGGCACCGAGCGTGGAGTATCACGTCCTAAAAACGAATGGTGATACCGTTGAGGTTGATAATCCGTCCGAGATGCCGCCGCCGAACGAGATTGAAGATATCGAAGAGCCGATGATGGATATCTCTGTGTTTGCACCAGCGAGTTATATTGGTGCCATTATGGAACTCGTAATCTCGCATCGTGGTATTTTCAAAGAGATGAAGTACATCGAGGCGACGCGGGTTCTCGTGACCTATAACATGCCGCTGGCTGAACTAATTATCGACTTCTACGATCAGCTCAAATCGCGTACACAGGGCTATGCCTCGCTCGACTATAGCTTTGGCAGCTATCTAGGTTCCGATCTGGTAAAGCTGGATATTCTTGTCAATGGACATCCCGTCGATGCTCTGTCGTTAATTATCCACCGCGATAAGGCGTATCATCAGGGAAGGGCACTAGTTGAGAAGTTGCGCGGACTTATCCCCAGACAACTGTTCGAGGTGCCGATTCAGGCGGCGATTGGCTCTAAGATTATCGCCCGCGAAACCGTGCGAGCCATGCGTAAGGATGTGCTTGCCAAGTGTTATGGTGGTGACATCTCGCGTAAACGCAAATTGCTGGAGAAGCAAAAAGAGGGTAAGAAGCGTATGAAGATGGTGGGCAACGTCGAGATACCGCAAGAGGCATTTATGGCGATCTTATCTCTGGATGAATAAGCAGAATAGAAAGAGAGCATCCTATGTAGCGACTAGACGCTACATAGGATGCTCTCTTTCTATTCTGCTTATTAAGCGTGACCGAAGATAAGGGCAGCCGCGAACACTAGGACACCACCTCCGACGACCTGTAAAATCGAAAGCCACCAGCTTGTACCAAAGTAACGATGTCGGATAGCTGAAATGATGATAAGCTCAAATGCGACGACAACATAGGCAACGTACAGCGCGATACTCACAGTAGGGATAAGGAAAGGGAGTGTGTGCAAGGCACCACCAAAAAAGGTCATTAGACCTGTGATGCCCCCACGAATAACTGGACTACCACGTCCCGTCAATTCACCATCGTCTGACAATGCCTCTGAGAAAGCCATACTGATACCTGCACCAGTGGCAGACGCCATACCGACAAGAAACGTAGAGAACGCTATGTGCGTGACAAAGGCCGTTGCGAAAATTGGTGCGAGTGTTGAGACCGATCCATCCATCAAGCCCGCCAGACCTGGCTGTACGACGCGTAGCAGGAAGTTGTGAGCGGCCTTATCGTTCGTGTTTCTTGAAGTTAGTCCCTTGACTATTTCGACAAGCTGTTCTCTAGTCGTACTAGGGGTTTCTGCCAATTCTCTTTGCTCTTGAGTTTTATCTTCTGTCTGTTGAACAGCGTGATTCTCAATGCTACTCGGTTGCTCTACTTTTGGCTCTTGCTCTAATGACATACTCTCAAAATCCTTCCGTTGTTATTTGTGCAGGTTATCCTTGTCTAGTATTGATAAGGCCACTCGCCTGACACGTAGCACAGCGTCCATAAATGCGTACCTCGTGAGTATCTAGCTCAATCCCCGCTGCATGAGCCGCATTTTGTAACGTCTGTTGCGAGAGGTCAACATCAGTTGGTAAATCAAGCAGTGCGCCACAGACCGTACAGATGCCATGATCGTGCCGCTTTGTGCGACCATCATAGCGTGAACTCGCATCGCCGTAACTTATCTCTTTGATATACCCCTGTTCAACCAGATGCCCTAAAATGCGGTACACGCTCGCCAGACCAATGCGAGGGCGCACCCGCTTCACTCTTTCGTATATCTCCAAAGCCGTTGGGTGCGTATCCACCGAACGCACCACATCCAGCACCGCTTGCCCATTTGTGTTAAGTTTCTCTTTTTGCATATTAGCGTACCCTAATAATGAGAATTATTCTCATTTCTTCTCCTATAGAGTACATTATCCGATAACACATTGTCAAGAAGTGTCAAAGAGACAAACAGAGAGGCTGTTCTCGCAAGGTGCGAGAACAGCCTCTCTGTTTGTCTCTGTAATTAGTGAGAGCTAGGTATTCACCTAGCTCTCGTTTCATTCATCTTCTCACGTCTCCTGTTCACATATCTAATTCTAACCAAAGTCAGAAAGAACGATAGTGTTCAGTAGAATATCCTCTGAGTTCTTCTGCCAATTCGGAGCGTATGTGGCTCTCAGACGTTGCGCCGTCCATAGGACGCTTTTTGTTGCATTGTCAATTCTTGAATATGATCAGACGTTCAGAGGGTTGACGCGCCCGCATCTACGGGCACTACTAGTCAATCTGAAATACTACTCCGAGTAACCTAACTGGTTTCTTCATGATTAACCGCATAAGGGACTCCTTTCGGATTACCGTGCAAGGCATTTGCCCTGTGCCAGAGTCTTTTTCATTTCCCTGGATTGCACTCCATCGTTTGGAGATGGGTAAAGCATACCATGCAATTTTCTGGAAGTCAACCCTCAATGCCACTTCCGTAGGGGAAGTGTAGAACTCTAAGCCGTCTCTAATGTACACTCTTATCAATCTACCTCGATCTCGTATTCTTTCCCCGCCTCTGTAAGCGTCTTGTTAAGATTAGTCAGAGCCGTATGGGGATCAATCGCCTCTTTCATGGCTTGCGCCTCTGGATCGGAGCGACTTTCCACTGTTGGAATATCGTTACGCAGGTCTTCGAGCATGCTGATAAGCTTGCTCACCTTACGCTCTGTAAGCAGATTGATTTGCAAATCGAGGTGACGACGCTGCTCCGTCATCTTCATTTGCCTGTTTTGGGTAATAAGCACGGATGTTGTCATAAGTAAGGCACTGAGACCAATAATTCCTTGAAGCCAGTAAAACGGTGGTGGATCGAATACAGATAAGCCAATGTAGGTGTGAAAGGTACTAATCAAAATCCACAGTAAGACGAGTAGGAGGATGAGATAAAATGATTGTGGTCGTCCTAGAGTGTTTGTAGCTTTCTCGATAAAACGTTGATGTCGCCCAACCCTGCTCTCTGCATGCATACGCATCGCTACGATGGTTTCGATATCTTTGTCGAGGATGTCAGTTAGTTCAGTGATATGCTTCTCAACTTCTTGAGATTGTTCGTTTTCTGCCACATGTAAGTCCTTGCTAGCTAGTTATCTCTGTATACTAAGACGTTTTTCTACGATAGTTTAGGTAGGGACCGATTATGCACATTTACAAATAAATCGAAGAGAAATTCCTCTCTCACCAAAGATTGAGAAGGGGATGCAAGATGTTCTCACAGATTTCTCAACTCTTCGATTTATTCGGCAATCTGCATTATCAAGTCCTCGCCGGCGGTCGATTGCTCACAGGACTTGATAAATCGGTCCCTACCTAAACCGTCGCATCAACATTGATGAATTGTAATAGCGACACAAACATGCACTGGCACGGCGATATTTCGCCGTGCCAGTGCAGGAAAACCAGTGTTAGACTTGGCCTTAGTAGTTGGGCATATCTTGACTGTTGATATTTGCAGGACCAGGTTGCCCACCGATGGTTGGAATATCGGTCTCGTTAGCAGCAAGGTCCTGGTTTGTTGTGCCAGTGATGTCGCTATCGGTGATAGGTCTATCGGTAGTAGCTGCGCCTGTGCTACGCTGGCTTGTGTTGGGATCATCATACATAGTCTCGTTTTGACGACCAGTTGTAGTGCCTTTTGCCGCAGCACTATCGCCGTGAAACAGGTAGTTTGACGAATTGGGGTCGAGCGCACCCTGAGGGGCCTCGTCTACCATGCGTGCGAAGTGAGTGAGGTCGGTCTGTAGTGACTTCTCGAAGCGTCCACCTACGCCGAGGTTTTCGCCGATGTCGCCTAGTACACCTGCAGGAGGATTGTAGTTGATGAACACATCGACCTGCGTCTGATTTGAGTTGATGGGTTGGAACGTTACCTTACCGAAGTTCTCGACGCCGCTGGTTGAACGCCAACCAATCTGCTGATCGGGAATCCAGTTTTCATTGACGGCATCCCACTCTTGTCTGCCAACGACATCAGCCACCCAGTGACTGCGCTGGTCATCATAGTAAGTTACTTCTTTGACAAAGCTCATAAACTTAGGGAAGTCGTTGAAGTGTGTGAACAATGTATACACTTGATGCACGGGAGCGTTTACCGCTACCGAGGCATGATGCGTTGCATAGTCTGCCATAATCTTTCCTTCTTTCTGTAAACACAGTGTAGCCAACAGATGGCCTACACTGTTTCAGCGAAAACATGCCTGAAAAGCGATTATCGTCTTGTTTATATACAATTTTCATGTGTCTACATTAACCTTACCATGTGTAACTCAGGGAAGTCAATAAATAAAAGCACAGCAGTATGTCTTCTAAGCGATTTTTTATGTTCTTAATCCACTATAAGGAAAACGTCTCTTTGTCGTCAAACGAATTGGATAGGAAAAGTGGTCTACCCGTTTTGAAGTTTTTGTACATCTGGTGTATTATAAACGCAGTTGAAACTGAACGAAGAACAGCTTCAGAAAGAGGTGTCTTTCTTTGTAACAAAACTTCGTCACTGGACGTAATAGACATTAGAAAGGCGAAGTGAGAAGTGTGCAGTTTTCGAGTGGAATACTCTGCACTGAGATTGTGTTTTCGCAATTGACAGGAAGTTCCGAAAGTATAAAGGGGTATCACAAACATGTCAGCAGCAATGGTGGAGAACAAGTTGAGTCGCGCCTTGGAACTGATTGGTGGAGCTATCGACCCAGAGATAGCAGAGACATATCCATCACTCGAAGCTCGTATTCTGGCGCAAGCCCTAGAGAATGTTGAGCAGGCAGAGCATCGTCTGCGCGAGGTGCAAAAGATCGTAGGTGAGTATAGCGATATTTTAGTGTAAGGGAGGAGAGAGCATTCTTGTTGCGTTTTCAGTCTCTCCTCATTTTTCCTTTCCTCAATCTCACAACATCTCATTCTGTAGTTTTTTAGGATTGCTTGTGCTATAGCACTTGTGCTTTCCCTCTTGGGCCTAGCAGGGAAATGTTCTGTAGTAATGTTTGTAGAGTAAATGGTTTACGAACAATTGGGAGTGTTGGAAAGTGTTTATGAAGTTGATCGAGTTCGTGTAGTCCTCCCGCCGACACAACAATGATTGGGAGGACTTCAGGAGATAGCAGGTGATAGATTGCGCTGATTACATCCTGGCCTGAAAGTTCCCCTGGAAGGTTAAGATCAACGATAAGCAAGTCGTAGGGTAGGGAGGACTCGTGTTTATCGTGTCCTTCAAAAATAGCCTCTAAGAGTGATTTGCCCCACGTATGCGAACAGACGCTATGTCCGGTCATTTCAAGTGCAGTACGTATCAGTTCGACGAGTGTCGGATTGTCTTCTAACAGTCCAATTCTCATTATTTGTTCTTCCCTCTCCACATTATTTGTTGGTATACACTGTGTTCTTGTAATCCTGCGCCACATCGCTGGTTTCCAGCACATCTTTTAGTGTCAACAGGTCGTGTTCCAGGTGGCGTTGAATAGCGTTTACGACTACCCGCTCCGCCATGCCCGTAAACCCTCCTATTATGGTAATCGTAGTGTCCTGGGTAATAGCGGTGCCTCCGTTTTCGAGTGGCAGAAATTCATAGTAAACAAGGCAGGGAGCGACACTAGAAATACTTTTCAGGGTTATATAGCGGCAGAGTTCGTACTCTACAACCTCAAACGTCATCTCAGACCATTTTCCTAGTAGCCGAAGCGTACTGTGTACTCTCGTCCCGATACATATCGCGCTGGGCGAGGTAGTTTTGACAGAGGTAACTATACCCGACCACTTACACAGATTTTCAAGATTACTCATGTAGGTAAAAATGTCTCTAGTGGGCAAGTCGATGACGACGGATTGCTTGACGTATATTTTCCTTACCATGCGTTCCTCCTTGAGCCTGCTTCTTACGTCTAATAGCGGAACATTTACAGCAGTGCAGCCTCGCATTCGCACTCTCTTTGGGATGGGCGAAGCACTACGTCATCGACCTGGACTGTAACAAAAAGTTCTCGTAAAATAGATGTTATGTTATGTTCGACCTCGCTCTTCATATATTCGCGTGAGCGCGGACTCTGACATGGGCATTGAGCATAGATTGAAATTGCACAGTAGCGCATAGACTTGCTGTGGTCCGAAGAAAACTTAATTGTCACGTCATCTATAGTTACCTCTCCAAAGAGGTCGAGCAGAACATGACTCGCCAAATCTTCTACGAAAAGTTCGGCGTTCTCTTTTTCGTCTGGCGATACTTCAATAAATTTGTCATCGCAGCGTGTGTGAATTTGAAGCATACACATAGGTAGTCCTATTTCCTTCTTCTCTTGATTTGCTGTTTGAATGTCAGTATACTTGTAAGAGTTTCGTTTTGCACCACTTGTAGTAACCCAAAGTCTATTCGCTATCTACTCAGTATGGAGAGGGACGCAGTGCTATTTGAAAGGAAGGAACGTGGATAAAGAAACACGTCTAAGCGGAAGCGCATTTAGTAATAGCCTACAGGTATTGCTTCGTTTCAGTGGATATACGCAAAAAGAACTTGCCGAGAAAATAGGTTTACATCCAAAGGTGCTGAGTCGCAAATTGAATGGGAATGGCAATGCGCATTTGACTCATCTGGAAGTGCGCAGTATTCTGATCGAGTTGACGCGCTGGCATGCAATCACGACTCAGGATGAAGCTTTCCAACTGCTGGCACTGGCAGAAGTGGGACCGAATCTGTTTGATGAAAAAGAATGGCACTCACCTCCACTCAATCAGCTGAACGCGAAGTCTTCAGCCTCCCATGTGAGCAACGGCTCTCCTATTTCTACACAAACTTTTCAAGATAATCTGCCCGCACCGACCACACGTTTCATTGGACGAGAGTGGGCGGTGAAGCGGCTACGACAACTATTTGGACGCGGTGATGTGCGTCTTGTGACACTTGTAGGTTCGGGCGGTAGTGGTAAAACATTTCTTGCGCAGCATATAGCCCGTGAGCTTGTTGGGACGTTCGAGCAGGGTGTATGGTTTGTGCCCCTTGCGGGAATAAGTAGTCCTGCACAGGTGTCAATGAGCATTATCCAGGCATTGGATATTCAGACAGCTCCTGCTGTATCGCCTCTACAAACTTTATGTACATATTTACGTAACAAACTCCTGCTCCTGGTACTTGATAATTTTGAACACGTAAGGGAGGCGGCGAATACAGTAGATGAACTGTTAGCGGCAGCCCCAGGGTTGAAAGTACTGGTAACGAGCCGCACTCGCTTGCATATATACGGCGAGCATATTCTCGGCGTGCCGCCTTTGGACATTCCCCGACCTAATGTCGTCTTGAAGACGACGGAACTTGTGCATTATGAAGCCATTCAGCTTTTCGTTGAGCGAGCACAGGCGGTTGTGAACGACTTTGAATTAACCGATGAGAACAAAGCGACTCTTGTTCAGATTTGCGCTAAAGTCGATGGTTTACCGCTAGCACTGGAACTTGCCGCCGCACGTGTGCGCGTACTCTCTCCCGCCTTGCTCTTAGAGAAGCTCTCGAACGCACCTCTTTCTATTCTGACGGGTGGCGCGAAAAATCTCTCCGGTAGACAACAGACGCTACGTAACACGATTGCATGGAGTTATAATTTGCTCTCTTTCAGCGAGCAGACGTGGTTTTCTCGACTGGGGATATTCAGTGGAGGATGGTCGCTAGAGGCAGCAGAGGCGATGATGCAACGAGCAATAGCTGACTCGAATGTTATGCTTGATATCATCGAGCAGCTAGTGGACAACAGTCTCCTTGTGCGTTACCAGAGTGGAGACGAGCAACTGCGTTTTTCGATGTTGGAAACGTTGCGCGAATATGCACTGGAACAATTGACGGCGCGGCAAGAGGCGGAGTGTTGGCGTGACTGGCATGCCTGCTATTTTCTCAAAATAGCGGAGACTGCTGAGCTAGGCTTGAGAGGTCCACAGCAGCTTATGTGGCTAAAGCGGTTGGTTGCTGACCATGATAATTTTCGCGCGGCACTGACCTGGTTGTTGCAACGAGCGAGAGCGGGTATGAGTGTGAATGCACTACCGTCGCTTAAATACGGAGAAGATGGAGAGCATTGGGATGTTGCTGGTAGCAAGACATTATCGCGGCAGGTAGCACCTTGGACGGATAGATCTGCTCTTGAGCTATGTTTACGCCTAGCTTCGGCACTGCGTCACTCCCTGGAATGGCAGGGATATCTTATAGAGGGGCGCGAATGGCTATACGCCGCGATAGCAATACCCTGGAAGGCGAACGGCGAGGAGGCACTGCTTGCGGCGCGAGCAAAGGCGTTGAGCGAGACTTCACGTTTGCTGTGTTTGCAAGATGAGCAGGCGAAAGCGATTGAATTAGCCGAACAAAGCATTGCTCTCTGGCGACAACTGGATGATCCAAGTGGGTTAGCAACTGCATTGCTTCATCGCGGCTGGCCTGCTCATGTGATGAGCGATTATGAAGGGGCAACGCGTTTCTACGGGGAAGGCTTACACGCCCTTGCGGAAACGGACGAGTTATGGTTGCGTGCCCAATTACTATGTTATCTTGGCGCAACTGCTGGATTTACCTTCGAGTTTGTGCGGATGCAGTCTTATTATCAGCAAAGTACCGAGTTATTCGAGCAAGTTGGTGACAAAAGTGCCGTTGCGGATTTGTTGAAAGACCAAGGGGGCATGTTGATTCTGGAAAGCAACTATGCAGAGTCGATTGTTTGTCTCCTACGAAGTATCGACTTATGTCGTGAACTCGGACACAAACAATATATTGCGACAGGAATGGGGTGGTTAGCCATTGCCGTCGGTATGAGAGGAAAGCCAGACCTTGCGACCGCAAGTCTTCACGCCGCCACGTTGCAGGGTGCAACCGATGGCTTGATGGAGACCATCGGTTTGACACCTTGGGCAAGAACTCATCCTATGGTTCAAACCGTGTTTCAGCATATTCGCTCACAGGTAGACGAACAAAGTTGGGAGGATGCATGGCGTGCTGGAGAAGCTCTTGCGCTAGAACAAGCGATTGAACTGGCTCATCAAGTGGGCGAAGGGTCCGTGTAGTACGCATACATGAGCTTTAGATATATGAGGTTATGGTCCACTAATAATTGCGATTGTCATGGTACTGGTATAGGTGCCGCTGTAAGCGTTGCCAGGAATGGCGACGCTGACCGTTGGCGTAACTGTGAATTGCCCCTTTCCAGTAGTAGCTGTTGCATTATAGAATGAGATGGCAGTTGGAGCGGTGGAGGCAGCGGGTATGGTCATAGGATAGCTCACGTTCGTTGTGGGCATGGTACAGTTGCCACTGGCGCAGACGGCGTTTACGGAAGTGATCGACGAGGCGGTTGCCGCTAAGGTATGGACTGTACCACCACTTGTGGTGAACTGGGTGGAGGTGATAGTCAGATGCCAGCCATTGCCAGTGGCGGTGGAATCAACCACGCTTACAGCAGGTAGGGTATAGGTTTTTGTCTGATCCCTGCCAGTAAGGGCAACGGACCAAGTACTTGTTGACGAGGAAACCGTCTCGGTAAGCACTCCAACAGCATTAAAGCTGTTCGTATTTGCTGTACCGTAACTTGTTGTACTTCCTGTTAACACATAGTTGTTGCCTACCGTATCGAGAGTGAGTGTAGAAAAAGTGGCATAGCCTCCACTAGCAGTGACGGTTGTCGTTCCCCCAAGAGTAGCTCCCGCCGCACCTGTGCCTGCTTTGATGGCAACTGTCGCAGAGCCAGTCATATCCGAGTAGGCTGAACCGGAGCCGACATCGTAGAGTCCAAAGGTGACAGTGAAGGTGTTGTTGACGATAACGCTGCTGGATGGTTGCGTCGAGACCATAAGGGCTGTCTGAAATTTGAGGATGCGGTTTCCCGTGAAATCGCTCGCATAGAGGTCTCCACTGCTATCAAAAGAGACATAGGCCGCTTGGTTGTCGAAGCTTGAAGAATTGGTAACTCCGGTGGTGGCAGTGGTAAAGCTGCCACCTTGCCCATAGACACGTGTTGCTGTGGTACTACCTGCCGCATAATAGAGAACCCGGTTATTCGTCGCATCCGCAACCGCGACATCTCCAGCACTATCGACAGCAACTCCAACGGGACCACTGAGGCCGGTAGCAGAAATGCCACCGTTGTTAGCGGTGTTGGAGGT